>NZ_JBSWXP010000002.1:0-686629 GCF_056160665.1 Alteromonas sp. ABH4_453 | reverse complement strand
ATGATCAAACTCTTCAATTAAATATATCGAAATATGAATCGTCGTTGTGACACTCTTAACGAGTGCCCACACAGATTGTCTTGTCTAAATTTTTAAAGAACATTGCGACTTCGTCGCAATTCACCAGAAGCCGTTGCTTCTTAGTGACTCACCCTGTTCGAGTGAGGTGCGCATTATACGCTGGAAGTTTTCGCTGTCAACACTTTTTGAAAATTTATTTTCTGAAGCATTTCTTCTAAACTCCCGTCTTTACTGGCCTATGTAGGTAGTAGAGACTTACTTCAGGAGGCTTGCTGTTTTGCTTTTCCCCCGAAGCGGATGCGCATTTTAGGGAAATGAGCGCTCACGTCAACACTTATTTTAAAAAAGATGAAAAAACTGAACTAACCGTCTATTTTTCATTCAAATGTGATAATTAGTAGACAATATGGACTAATTACTAATAGGATGGGGATTCAGATCCTATAAAGTAGTATTTGATCCTGCCGTTATTATATAACTGCTTAATATTAGCGATAGATATTAAGGCTTGCGTAAAGGAATACGTATAAGAACGTATATAAGCGTAAATGACCTATGCTTTGCGTTCTTTATAAATGTATTAATACTGGTAGTGTCAGAAATTGACTACGCAATAATTATAAAGGTGGGTTTATGTTACGAACTCTTACATTGCTATCAGCAGTACTACTAGCTTCTCAAGTTAGTCACGTGGCAATGGCGCAAGACATTTCTTCTGATGAAGTTATCCAGTCATCCACTTCAGCGAGCGTAGAAAAATCCGTTGAAGAGTCGAATCGCTTTCAAACAGCCTTTCTAAAACGTCAAGTTGATCAAACCATGTCTGTAGGACGTGCTATTAGGTCTATTGCGGGTCACTACCCGCAGGAAATAGTATCTATCGTAGATATTGCACTAGATACTTATCCTGACAAATACCGAGAAATAATCTTTGCAGCCATTTCGGCGCAGCCCTCATCAACTGAAGAAATTGTTCAGCTGGCTATAGAGAAGGAAGTAAGTAGCTGCCCTAACATCGTACAGTTAGCTATTAAAGCAGAACCTACCTATGTAGATTTTGTTGTTCACGCTGCGGCGGTATCAACGCCTGAAGAATTAGATGAGATTGTACGCGTTGCTGTATTAACTCAGCCTGATGCGGCTGATAGTATTGTTCAGACATTATCGCAAGAACATCCAAACAAAATTGTTGATATTATGACTAGTGCGCTAAATGCAGTACCTTTTGTTGGCGAATATGTAGTAGATGCACTTTTAGCCGTATTTCCTAATGAAGCGGAAACGGTAGTTGAAACAGCTGTAAGAGAGTCGGCCCAACAGCGTGAACAAGTATTGCGTATATTAAATACTGCACAACATGCAGGGGTCTCTCAAGATAAGTTAAAAGAGTACGCTATGTCTGCCGGACTAAGCGAGGAAGACGTTAATAGTGCATTGAGCAATTAGGCACTAAAGATTTATAAGCCCTAAAGATTTAGTTTATGAGAAACGGCGTATTGAGCAGCTCAGTACGCCGTTTTTTTATATCACTCTATTAGTCACTTTTTTACTGGTAACTATCGTGGCAATGATCTTTGCAGCGGCCACTATCTATGAAGCGACTGCCACCTCTTTTGTGACTGTTAGCTTTGTAGCCGCTGACGGTAAGCGGAGTTCCTCCCTCCACTTCTCATTAGAAATCTATGTTTGTAACAACAACCGTTAACTGTCGAATGAATACAGCATAGCGGCTTCTCTATAAAGCATAAGCTCTGCTTTTAACAAGTCGACCTTAGCTTTAATCTCTTTGATCTTCGCTTTAATTTCATTCTGAGCTCGCGCATTCAATACAAACATATCGCTATCACCTGCATCAAAGCGTGTTCTTTCTACTTTAGACAACGTTTTTGCTAATGCCGCATTGTCGCTTTGCAATGCAACAATATCTTTTGCTTGCGACCAATAAATCAAAGCTTGCTCGAATCGTTGCACAATAGCTTGCTGTGTAGATGTTAGCTTATGTGCAAGCTCTCTTTGCTTTGACTGAAGTTGAGCGCGCTCTGCTTTTGCCTTTCTGTTGCCTAGCGGATAAGAGAACGACAAACCTACTTTCGTTTCTGTGCCCTCTAGTGTTTCCGACCCTGCTCCCACATCTCTGGCAATAGATGCGGTAAGATCAAGCTTTGGAAGTAGCGCGTTGTCAGCAAGCGCGACCTTATTTTGCACCACCTGCTGCTCTAATTTCATTACATCTAATTCGGGGTGGTTACGCAGTGCATTGCGAAGCGTAACCAGCTGACCGTTGCCAACCCAGTAAGGCCAGCTTATTTCACTAGGCGGCTGCTCACTATTAATTTCTAACATATCGCCACTGGGTGAACGCCAGTAAAAAGATAGCATTTGCGCGTGCATATCTCGTTTTTGTTTAAGTTCCGCCAACGTTAAACGCTGCTGGAGTAAATTGGCTTTAAACTCGGTAAGCACAATGCTGGCTAAGTCGCCCTTCTCCACCCGAGTAACCAACGCTTTTTCACGTTCAGACGCGGTAGCTAATAGCTCAGAAACCGCCTGTATCTGTAATGCGCTCTCATACCATGCTATGTACTCACTTACGCCTTTATATACAAAGTCATTGATAAGGCTAGTGGCCAGTGCTTGCCATTGTGATGAAGCTAAACCAGCATTTCTAAGCTCAGTTCTGCGCTTATCTATCTCACGGTTTTGTAACAAAGACATTGCAATACCTACACTCGCCTCGCCAGCAGACAGCGTATCGTAATACCCTTCATAGCTGGGAAAATCACCTGCTGCAATTCGATACTCACCAAATACAGATGCGTTAAAATCTTCAATTGGGTTGGTGAAACGCTGAGTGAGGTTGGTTCCATCGTAATAACCTGACACTCGGCTTTTGGTTTTCTGTTCAATAAAGGGGTCGAAACTGCTTCTTGCTATTTCAAGTTCTGCGGCGGCTTGATAATTACCTTCATTAATCGCTAACACATAAGGATGGTAATTCACCATGCTATCGATAAACACTTCAATGGATGGCGCTTGCTTTCCTTCCACCGACTGCGCATTTGCAGTAAAGCAAAATAATGAAGACAGCAACGCAAAAGCCGCAGCGATAACTGAAGTCCTTCGCACTACCATATAGACGCTCCTGCGTTTTTCGAACCGCCTGATGCAGAATCTTGCGTAGGCAACGGAGGGAAATTATTGAGTTGACGCCACATCTCATAGCCCAAGCGCACTTCTTCTAACAGTACCCATGCCTTAACCCGACTACCCAAACGGGCCGAGCTTTCCGTTGGCCATGGAATATCTGATTCGTCTGGCTTTATCCACACATTAAAATCTCCGGTAGGGTTCGCGACTGGCTCTACATACACCACTTCGCCACCGAAAGTACCAATTGCACTGCCCGGCCACCCGCTAAATTGAAAAACGGGCCAGCCTTCAAATTGCAAGCGCGCCTTCGCACCAGGTTTAACGAGTGGTGCGTCTAACCCTCTTACCGTTACTCGAACACTACGCTTTGCATCTTCTGGTATAAATTGCCCAAGAATATCGCCAGACTTAACAAAAGTAGAAACGCCACCCGACAATAAACGCACCACAGTACCGTCCACCGGCGCAAACTTAGTTTGCGTAGATTGACGTGACAAGGTCATACTCACTTCATTGATTTCAGAAACAGACGCTGCCACCTTAGCCCGCAGTTCTTGTACTTTTATCTCAGCTTTCTCTACTTCTTTTCGCGATACCAGCCCCTGCTCTTCCAAAGACTTCTGACGCGCCAAGTTATTCTCAGCGTTTCTAACTGCGGTTTCGTTAGCTACATTCTTCGAGTTAGCAGCGGCAAGCTGTGATTGCAGTTTTTCAAGACGCTGCGCATCAATATCAATAAGCGTGACGATAGGCTCGCCGGCTTTGACTTGCTGGCCTTCCCTAACATGCCATTGCTTTACCTGCCCATCCACAAGCGCGTTAATTGGCTGGGTTCTGTCTTTCGGATCAAGAGAGTCCACCATCCCTGTACCATAGGCAGTCTGGATCCAAGGCGTAAAGTACAAAATCATTCCAGCAGCAATAACTAAGAAGATAATAATGCCGGTTATTATTCTGTGTAGCTTTGGCACTTTCAAAGAAGGCAATGAGGTTATGTTGTCTAAAAAGCGACGTTCTGCGTTATTCACTTACTCACCCTCCTTATCGTTATTCGAGTTATTGCTCGTGTCGCTTTGTACATTTGCGCGCGTTGGTGCTGTCTCTTCAATATACTCGTTAAGCATTTCGGTCGCATTGTCGTGTAAATGAAGCACACCATCTAAACAATCAGGTATCGGTATGTTAGTAAAATACATCACGGTAAAGTCGTATTTATCTAAGCGTCTTAGTAGTCGTTCTCGCATCTCGATGGGAATAGCATCAAAATGCTGATTGAGTATAAGCAGTTTTGGTTTAGCAATAATAGCCGCTGCAAGTTTAAGTAGTAAAAACTCTAGAGGCTGCAACGGAGCACCCAATACAGACACTTTGGTTTTAAGCCCGTCTGGCAGACTATCGATAACCTTCGTCATCTCTACTTCTGTAAGCGCGGCTCGAATATCAGCAATACTTGCTTGCGGGTTAGCGAGTTTCAGATAACGCTCTATAGAAACCTCAATAATTAACGAACGGTCTAATATCGTCACCGCTTGTCTAAGCTCATGGGTGTCGTAGTCGTTTAGGCTTAATTCACCGAGTAATATATCGCCAGTCTTAACGCGGTCGTACTGTTTGAGTAGCCCAAGAAGCTGTTTTTGCACCCAGCTCTTATCGGTTGTGACGAAATATTTTGTGCTTGGCTCAAAAACAACGTTAATAAGACAATGATCGTTGCCGTGTTTTAAATCAACATCGTTAAACACAAGCCTTGAAGAGGCAGGGATATGCTCTGAAGTATTCAGCTCTTCTTGTGGCATAGCCAAAGCCCCGCCTAACTTTTCAGCAGCGCCGTATAGCTCGTAATAAAGCTTCAAGTATTGAGTGAAGCGAGATAGCCCAAAAAATACAGCAGACATTACCAGCTCTGCAGCAACAAGCTGACCGATTGAAAGCTCTCCTTGCACAACGAGGACACCACCTATACCCAACAAAGCGGCGCTCGCTACGGCGTACATTAGCAAGAACATCACTACCTGAGAGAAGGTATAGTGGAAATGATTTTTATGCTTTTGCACATAGTTACTGATATAGCTTTCTGTGCTTCGGCCTGCATATTCAACGTGATCGGCCGATTTGAAAAACTCGTGGGCAATGGCAATATCGTGTAGCCATTTTGCAGAGTCATATTTAGCGTGAGAAAGTTCGATGGCAGTGCGTTTAGCGCCGCGGCCCCACAGTTTCCATACGGCATACATGGTAAGTAACAGCACCACGTTAAATGCAAACAATGCGGGATGATAAAACGACACCAGAGTAAAACCCACCAGCATCTGAAGCACCAGCGCAAAACCATCTATCATCAAAGACGGCATGTTCTTTTGAAACGTCATAATATCAAAGTAACGCTGTGTGATACTCACGTTTTGACGCCCTTCAAAAAAGCTGTGCGGTGCTAGTATGGTTTTAAGGCCGAGGTCGGCCGTTAGCCGTGCGTAAACCTTTCGCTCGTAAAACTCCATAACCCGCATGCGAAGCGCACTAAACACACCGGATATAAATAAAGTAAGGAATAGTACAACGGCTAAAATAATCACCGCGCGGGTAGAGCCTATATTCGCGATACTGTTAATTAAGGTTTGAACCGCGATGGGCACCGCGAGTGTCATTAAACTGATTGCAACGCCATAGGCAATAGCAACCCAAAAAAAGCCAGCCTCGGGCCTGAGTAGAGAAAATAGAGTCTTTCGCGTTTTACGTAAATCTATTGGTTTAGCCATAGTTATGTCTTCAAAATACCGCTAGCTTAAAAACTTGAGAAACGCGCTGCTTGTACAAATCAAAAGCAACGATATGTAGTGTATTGTATTAGTAACTTAGAATAAATCTGTTATATTCTTCATACTTCATCGAAAATAGTTGCGTTTGAACATAATGGGGTCAGAGTACATTTCTGCTGTCTAATACTTCTAAAATCGAGTGCCTGATAAAAGTATGCATCATCTAAACTATCATCATCTATATTATTTTTATCTTGTCGCCCGCGAAGGCAGTATCGCAAAAGCAGCAAAATTACTTCACGTTACTCCTCAGACAGTGAGTGGGCAACTGAGTACTTTTGAAAGTCAGCTTGGTTACTCCTTATTCGATAGAATAAACAAACGACTATACCTAAACGCGAAAGGCAAAGTGACATACCAGTATGCCAGTGAAATATTTCACAAGGGTAATCAACTGGCTGAAATACTTAACAATAGCGATGAAGTGAATACGAAAGAATTTGTAATAGGTATTACAAATGGTATTCCAAAAGTGCTTTTTTACGATTTTGTTCACGGCACCATGCGTAAATTTGCCAATGTGAGGTTTGTGATAAGAGAAGATAGCTTTGATGGACTGCTAAAAGAACTGGCCATTAACGCTGTCGATTTCATTGTGGCTGACAGAGGAATTGCTCCGGGCACGCAAGTAAACGCAAACAGCTACTTCCTAGGTGAAAGTTCGCTAAGTTTTTTTGCCAAGCAACCACTTTCTGCCAACCAACGCTTTCCTGACTGCCTAAACCACATGCCACTTTTAATGCAGGGTAACACCTCGGGTATTAGGCACGCCCTATCCAGCTGGCTAGCAACAGAGCAACTGTACCCCAAAATTGTGGCAGAGTTCGACGATAGTGCCCTTTTAAAACTATTTGGTAGCGAGAACTTTGGTGTATTTTGCGCCCCTTCGGCGATAGCCGAACATGTAGAAAAACAATACGATGTGCATTGTATTGGCAAATCAGAGGCTTTGAGTGAACGATATTACGCAATTACAGGTAAAAGCCGCGCAGAGTACACGCTGAGTGAGCACATCATTGGCTCAGCAAAAGAGATTTTCAGTAACTAATTCAGCCTTTACATTTTTCCACGCAAAGCTCTACTTGTGATTCACCGAAGCGCTCGTCAAGCAAGCGATGCGCTTCCTGCTGAACTTTTGACCAGTCGAAACGTCCGCGTCCAATGTATGCATTTTCAGCGAGCGTCTCGACCACCTCGAAACACTCACGATCAACGACTTTTTTATCCATTTCGAAGACATCCTTCTCCTCAACATTTTATGGATAATATGACATTCGCTGTTTATCTACCTTTAAACATGAGTATCTCTCTATCGCATTTTGTATCGTAGGGGATAACATTGGGGTATACGAAACACGCTTTAACAACAAAAGCGGAATAATCACTCTTCCCTGCGTTTATTAAGCCGCAACGCCATCATCTATATCTTGTGAATAGAAGCTAAGCGTCAGAATCTTTTCTAACATGAAGCGTAGCGCATCGTTTATCGGCATAAGCTTATCGCCTAGCTCGTAGTCAAGTTGTGCGAGCTTCTGTCTACCTTCTGCGATCATAGGCGGCTTAATGGCTGTAGATTGACCTGCATTATTTGCAGCGATATCGCCTATTAACGGTTGTTCGATTACGTCTGAATGCTGTGGTTGTATAGCTATTAGGGCAGCCGCGTACTTTTCAGGTACAGCCTGCTTAATAGTTTTACATACCGAAAGCGTGGCCTCGCCGGACTTTGTTTTATAGCCAGCCGCGCCGAACATACGACAAATACCGGGGCGATACTCGTAAATACCGCAATAACCTTCTGAACCATCTAAACTTAAGCGCTGATATTGCTTACAAGCAAAGCCGCTGTAGCTTTCAAGTTCATCGAATACTTGCTCTGCCTGCCCCGTATCAAACAGGTGCAACGCAAAAGGCAACATTTCTAGTGGCGACACTTCAATGTCGGGCTTATTACAACACGCACCACATTTTACTACACAGTTGAGAGACTGATTAGATTGAAACGCACTAAATTCTTGAGAAAGAGATTGGTAAACATCCATCACTTGGCTGGACAGCTCACGCAGCCTATTCATAATGACTCCGCTAAAAAGCAAACTAAAACAAAAACATGTTCATGCAGATTTATATGGTAGGTAGCATGAACGCATTACTCTGTTACTGGTTTTGGCAACCAATTACACAGATTGCATTGGAGAGAGAAATGTACTCTGACCCCAATATTTTAAAGCATGCTTCTTCCCCGCCTGATATGAGTAAGCGTGAGGCTTAATGGCAGGGGTTGAATTGACGCGGATTTTATTTTTATTTTTAGGTTTTGGGAAGTTTTTTGTGAGTGATGCTTGTGTGGGTGTTTTGGTAATCGAACTATGTTAGCGCTAGCTCTGGTGAGCTAGCGCCATTAATTTACTGAACTATCGCGTTATCACTTCTGAAGAAAACGATAGCGAGATCTCAGGCGTACTTAAGCTACCTACGTCTGTATTTTCCCAAAATTCAGGGTATTGCTCTTCTAGATTTAATTTAAAGGTAAAACTTAAACGAGGAAGAATGTTAAACACGAGATCTTCGTTAAAATCATCTGTGTAATCAACTTTGTTAGATTGCATTTCGAGTGTTACAACAACACCTTCTTGCTTTGAGCCCAATAATTTCCAGGTATATTCTCTGTTGAAAACAAACGCGTCATTCTCGCGTAACCCGACGATGTTGACCTCGTTATTATCCTCAGTCCACTGGAAGTTATAAAGCTCACTATCTCCTACAAAGTATGACTCTTCAAAAGCAGAATATACTCTGCCTGCGGTGCCGTCAGGTTCAAAGTAATAGCCAAATACGTCGTCGAACAGTGGAGTTCCGTCTACGAAAAGCGCTTCATTATAAGAAAACATCCAGATGTTGGGCAATGAACTCTCTATGCTGAAGTCTTCGGTCAATTCATAATTTATGGCGTGCATATCACCAGTATACTTAATAGTTACACCATCGTTATCAAACTCATAAAGCGCCAGCACAAAATCATTCTGCGCTTTAAACGGTGTAACTGAAAATGACATTCCTTCCAATTCAATTTCGATAACACCATCATTTAGCTGCCATGTTCCCTGTGCATCATAAACAAGAGACGTAAAGGTATTATCATCTTTGAATGTAAACTGGTCGTTTAAAATACCAACTTCAGTACGCTCATCGTCATTTAAGTACTCTTTATCAAATGTATAACTTCCCTGAAAAGCAAACACCCAAGGGGAGGCTAGCAAATCCTCTTCGGTTACGGTAAACGTTGATGCAGTAGTGTTGGTGTACTTAACATTACTGATAGTTTCGTACGTGGTAGTAAACGTGGGTTTATCTTGAATGTCATCCATCGGTGTGAGGGAAAGCTGAGTAGTAGTTGTTAACACTGCAAGCGCGTGGCCGCCAGACTGTGTTAGCAAGTCCATACGCTCGTTTGTTACGGTTCGCTCCGTTTCCCAATATCGAATGTCATAATCATTGGCATAGCTATATATCTCAAAGACTGTATCTTCATCAAATCGGCTGAGGATTTCTTCATCGAGAAACACAAAGTTTGCATTGGAAGATTCATCCAGCTCTTCTATAAGCAAGTTTCCGTCTACACTACTCCACTTAAATGCATCTGAATAAATATTGAATGCATTTTCCGCAGATGTTTTTGCGCCGCTACCGTCTGCATTGAACGTATACGCTGTCATGCCCTTGCCAGCTTGCTGTTCTGAGTGGTAGTAAGTCGCAAAAACTGCTCCCGCAATGTCGGCATCTACGTAATCTTGCTGCAACGTTTCATCTTCAAGCGTTTCTGCTCGAGCAGCATTAATTGCTTCTATATAAGCCTCGTCATATGTACCGTCTTCATTTAACAGACCTAAGCTATTAACATACTCTCGAATGGTACTTAGTACATCGACAAGGCTTCCAGTAAAGAAAGTTAATGTGCTCATACCTTCAGGAACAGGGAACTCGCTATTATCAGCTAGCACTTTAATAAAGCTGGCCAAGCCTAAGACCTTTTCGAAGTCTACTTCGTTTGCGAAGGTATCAAAGCTTCCCTCTCCGCCGTTCTCTTTATACTCTGAATAAAGTATATCCATTGCCGTGCTTACATGAGTTATCTTGCTTGCAGGAAATAGGTCGCTGGTAAGTTCATCAGTGTTATTTTCGATGCTAAGGTTACGCATTGTAGTGAAGTCACCTACTCGCGATGACAGCGTTACTTGGGCTTGTTCTTCTGTACCCACAGCACTGAGCGTTAAGTCACCGGGTGCAGCGCTTACCGTAATAGGAAGCGTGAAACGACCATCCGCCGCCGCTTGCGTAGTAGCAATAACATTTCCGCCCATATCAAGCGCAGTTACTTCTGCGTTGGCTAAAGGCGCATCGGTTGCAATACTTGAAATAGAAACAGATTGTTGATTAGTGATAGTAACCGTTGAACTTACTGTGTTTTCACCATCAGTTACGTCATAAGAAAAACTGACTTCGCCCATCGCTAGTGCTGTAGGCGTATAAACAATTTCATTATTGATAATAGCGACTTCACCCACATCTGGCATGCCAACCGCAGACACAGTCAGTGCATCACCTTCTGGGTCGGTATCATTAGCAAGTACATCAATGGAAACAGCGTCACCATTAAGTGTTACCGCGGAATCGGCGGTAAGTACTGGCGCTTCATTGGTGTCGTCGGAACCGCCACAGGCGGCAAGAAGAGTTGCACTAACGGCAATAGCAATTATGCTTTTGTTCATTTCGAACGTCCCTATTCTGGTTTTTTATTGGAGTTTTAAGTTCGCTTTGGCGCGAGAATAAATTGTTATATTAACGTAAAAACGTGCAAATATGGAAGATAGAGTGAGAGAAAGTAGCAAACAAGAGTACAGTGATTTCGTTTGTTGTATGATGAATGGTGGGGTCAGAGTAATGACTCTGACCCCGCACAATTCGTAACTAGTCAGCGTTGAACAGGTCGCGGCTGTATACTTTATCTAGTACGTCTTCGATGTCACCCGTTACACGGTTGGCGACGATAACGTCAGAGATTTTCTTAAACTCTTCTAGATCGTTTACAACACGTGAACGGAAAAACTCTTCTTCTTTGAGTACTGGCTCGTAAACTACAACCTCAATACCTTTAGCCTTAATACGCTTCATGATGCCTTGAATCGCACTTGCACGGAAGTTGTCTGAACCGGACTTCATGATAAGCCGATAAATGCCTACAATCTTTGGACCACGGCTTACGATGGAATCGGCGATAAAATCTTTCCGCGTACGGTTAGCATCTACAATAGCCTGAATCATATTGTTAGGCACTTCACTGTAGTTTGCTAAAAGCTGCTTGGTATCTTTAGGTAAGCAGTAACCGCCGTAGCCAAAGCTTGGGTTGTTATAGTGATTGCCGATACGCGGGTCCAAACCAACACCTTCAATGATTTGCTTAGTGTCTAGGCCATTACGTTCTGCGTAGCTGTCTAGTTCGTTAAAGTAAGCAACGCGCATTGCCAAGTAAGTGTTCGCGAAGAGCTTGATAGCTTCTGCTTCGGTGCTGTCGGTGAATAACACATCAATTTCTTCTTTAATTGCACCTTGCTGAAGTAATTTTGCGAAAATTTCAGCGCGTTCACTTTGCTCACCCACAATGATACGGCTTGGGTAAAGGTTATCGTAAAGCGCTTTGCCTTCACGCAAGAACTCTGGAGAGAAAATAATATTTTCAGAACCAAAACGTGCTTTTGCGTCTTTAGTAAACCCTACTGGTACGGTCGATTTTACAATCATTACAGCATTAGGGTTAATTTCCATCACTGTTTTGATAACTGCCTCTACACTACCTGTATTAAAGTAGTTTGTTTGTGGGTCGTAATCTGTTGGTGTTGCAATGACAACGTAGTCGGCATCTTTATACGCAACTTGTGCATCTAACGTAGCTTCAAGGTTAAGCTCTTTAGTTGTTAGATATTCTGAAATTTCTTTGTCTTCAATTGGAGACGTTTTGTTGTTAAGCATCTCAACTTTTTCCGGAACTAAGTCGACCGCTTTCACTTCATTGTGTTGTGCAAGTAGTACTGCATTTGAAAGCCCTACGTAGCCTGTGCCTGCTACTGCTATTTTGTACTTAGCTAACGTACTTTCCATTTACTGTTTCTCCAATCCTATTAACTATCAGCGATAGAAATAATTACTAAAATATTCTCGTTATATATTGCCAGAGTTTTTTGAAAATCTCATGAACAATGCATCATAAAGGTGCTTAATTTATAGAAACCATGGTGAGCCAGTGCGTTTTAGTCTAAAACCATCATTTCAATACAAAGCCTAAGTGCAATATTGCTAACAAAGCAACAATCACACCACTACGAGAATATTGCATCCGAAAACAAAAAAGCCCCAGCTTACATAAAAGACTGAGGCTTAAAAATTATTGTTATCTAACTAGCTTCCTGTACCTAAACGCTCGCCTTGGTAACTGCCGTCAAGAACCGCTTTCCACCAGCCTTCATTCGCTAAATACCACTCTACGGTTTTACGAATACCGCTTTCAAACGTTTCTTGCGGCTTCCATCCTAGCTCAAGCTCAATTTTGCTAGCATCAATGGCATAGCGCATGTCGTGGCCTGGACGGTCTTGAACGTAGGTAATTTGCTCAGCGTATTTGCTATCTTTTGGCTTAACTTCATCCAGAATTGAACAGATAGTTTGCACTACTTCAATGTTCTGCTTTTCGTTATGACCACCAACGTTATAGGTTTCACCGATTTCGCCGTTAAGCGCAACTACTACCAATGCCCGTGCATGGTCTTCAACATACAACCAATCACGAATTTGGTTACCTTTACCATATACAGGTAGCGGCTTTCCAGCTAGTGCATTTAGAATAACCAACGGAATAAGCTTTTCCGGGAAGTGATACGGCCCGTAGTTGTTTGAGCAGTTAGTTACAAGGGTTGGCAACTTATAGGTGCGAAGCCACGAACGCACTAGCTGATCTGAGCTTGCTTTACTTGCTGAGTATGGCGAGCTTGGCGCATACGGTGTAGTTTCTGTAAAGAGTGGAAGCTCTGTTCCTGGTTCAACTTCATCCGGGTGAGGAAGGTCACCATATACTTCATCGGTAGAAATATGATGGAACTTGAACCCAGCTTTTTTATCGCCCTCAAGTTCAGACCAATATGCTCTTGCTTGCTCAAGCAAAGTGTACGTACCTACAACATTGGTTTGTATAAACTCACCTGGGCCATCGATTGAACGGTCTACGTGTGACTCTGCAGCCAAGTGCATGATGATATCTGGCTGGTGCGTGTTGAAAACACGCTTTACTTCTTCAGCATCACAAATATCTACTTGTTCAAAGCTGTAGCGATCGCTGTCAGAAACAGGGGTTAATGACTCTAAATTACCCGCGTAAGTTAGCTTATCTAAGTTAACCACAGTGTGGTCAGTGTCGTTTATAAGATGGCGAACTACTGCTGAGCCAATAAAGCCCGCGCCACCTGTTACTAAAATCGTTTTACTCATGTTTTATTTACCAAACTTGAATTGTGTTGCGGTTTATTGTGCCGCTTTAAGCTCGTCCATCATGGACGACAACTGCTTACGCCAGTGGGTAGGCTTACACGACGCAAACGCTTCTCGAGCAGATTGTTTATCTAGCACACTGTAATGTGGGCGTTTTGCAGGTGTTGGATATTGACTTGAAGGAATAGGCAATACAGGAATTGCACTTTCTAAAAACCCTTTTTCAAGCCCTAACTCTTGAATAGCTAGTGCAAAGTCGTACCAACTGGCCACGCCTTCGTCAGTCCAGTGATACACACCTACTGTTTTGTTTTTAGCTGCACTAACACAAGCATCTGCCAACCCTTTCGCCCAGGTAGGCGTACCTATTTGGTCGTCTATCACCGTAAGCTGAGGCTTATCTGCCATTAACTTAAGCATGGTTTTTACAAAATTATTGCCATGGGCAGAATACACCCATGCAGTGCGGATCAAGCAACTTGCTTCAGGTAATATATCGAGTAACGCCTTTTCCCCATCTGCTTTTGTTTTGCCATAAGCACCCTGCGGTTCTATAGGATCGTTAGGCAGGTATGGCGAGCCCTTGTGCCCATTAAATACGTAGTCGGTAGACACATGCACAAAAAATGCACCAGCTTGTTTGCAGTACTTAGCTAAGTTTTCTACTGCTGTAGCATTAATTGTATGGCACAACTCTTGTTCTTCTTCTGCTTTATCTACGGCAGTGTAGGCGGCTGCATTGATAACGACGTCAGGCGCTAATTTAGACAGCGTTTCTGATAACACATCAAATTTAGTGATGTCTGTATCTTCCGGCCCAAGACAAATAGTATCTTCACCCAATATACGCACCAACTCGTAAGACAACTGCCCAGCATTTCCAATTACTATAATTTTCACTGTTTTCCCTCTAAGCCTCAGTAGTTAAAACGTAGGTGCGTCTTCAAATGCCAAACCCGCCTCGTCTTTACCTGATAAAGAAGGCTTCTCACCATTTACTAATGGCCAGTCGATATTTAAGGTTGGGTCGTCGTACTTAACTGATATTTCTGATTCTGGGTGATAGTAGTCTGTGCACTTATACACAAACTCAGCAGAATCACTGGTTACATAAAAGCCGTGAGCAAAGCCCGCAGGTACCCATAATTGGCGCTTGTTCTCAGCTGATAAAATCACCCCAACCCACTTACCGTAAGTAGGTGAGTCTTTACGCATGTCTACGGCTACATCGTATACTTCACCGCTAACTACACGTACTAATTTGCCTTGGGTTTGCTCCATTTGATAATGAAGGCCGCGAAGAATACCTTGGCTAGATTTAGAATGGTTATCCTGAACAAAATCTACATCTGCACATTCTTTCTTAAACCAGTCGGTGCGAAAGGTTTCTAAGAAGAAGCCGCGCTCATCGCCAAATACTTTAGGCTCGATGATTTTTACATCAGGGATATCTGTTTTAATTACTTGCATTTACTTTCCGTACAAACTGGCAATTTAAAATAAGAGGAAAGGTGGCAATGCCACCTTTTAGAATTTGATATGAAGCTAGATCTTAACTCTATCGTTAATCACTTTAAGCAGGTAATCGCCATAACCACTCTTTTTTAGTGGAGCTGCTAGCTTTTCAAGTTGTTCAGCGTTGATATACCCCATTCTGTAAGCCACCTCTTCAGGACAGCAAACTTTCAACCCTTGACGTTTTTCAATAGCCGCCACAAAGTTCGCAGCATCGAGCAAAGAATCAAGCGTACCCGTGTCCAGCCAAGCAGAACCTCGGCCCATTAGCTCTACTTTAAGCGAGCCATCTTTTAGATACAGGTTGTTAAGGTCGGTAATCTCCAGTTCACCACGGGGTGACGGCTTCACTTCTTTAGCGAAATCCACTACGCGGTTGTCGTAGTAGTAAAGACCTGTAACAGCATAGTTTGATTTAGGAACAGCCGGCTTTTCTTCAATAGAAAGTGCGTTCCAGTCGTCGTCAAACTCTACCACGCCATAGCGTTCAGGGTCGTTAACGTGGTAGCCAAACACCGTTGCACCGTGCTCTTGTTTAAACGCATTCTGCAAAGACAGCTTTAAATCGTGACCGTAATAAATATTATCGCCAAGAACCAGTGAACAGCTATCATTTCCAATGAACTCTTCACCTATAAGGAATGCCTGTGCCAAACCATCTGGCGAAGGCTGCACCGCGTATTGAATATTCATTCCTAACGCTGAACCATCTCCAATAAGGTCGATAAATCGCTGCTGCTCTTCAGGCGTGGTGATAATGAGTACATCACGGATGCCCGACATCATTAACGTTGTTAACGGATAAAAAATCATCGGCTTGTCGTAAACAGGCATAAGCTGCTTACTTACCACCTTAGTTAACGGGTGCAAACGTGTGCCAGATCCGCCAGCTAATATTATTCCTTTTCTTGTACTCATGTTTTACACCTATTCGCTAAATTTTTGCTTTGCCAACTCATAAAGCTCAAAATCATCTTGGTTATTTTGAACTAAAAACTCAAAAGCTTCCTCGCCAATTTCATCACGTATTTCCGCCACTTTGTCATCGATTGACTTGGAAGTATCACGCGATACGTTTTGCACCTTGGGCGCAATGTTTATACCCTCAAATCCTTCGTCAATCAGCCATGACTCAAGCTTTTGAAGTGACTCATTAAAATTCTCGACTAAGCCGACAAATGGAAGTTTTTCAACCGCCATTTTGGCTCTATCTAGCTCTGAGCCATATTGGGCGCCAAACATGTAAGCGAATCGGTCTGTATGAAAGTTCTTGCACTGCCTGTCGTAGCCAAGAGATATTCTAGTTTCAATATAACCTTTAAGCGTTGTATTTCTCGCTAAAACAGAACCAAACCCCTGTCCACCTTGCTTCTTTTCAAACGCATAGGCAGATGCGATTCTATCAATGGGGTGGCGAATAAAAATAACAGGAAGTAACTCTACACCTTGTACTTTTGGCACGGGCAAAAGTGCTGTATGCGAAGAAAAGCACTTTGCTTCTTTATTATTTTCTACCCACTGCTTTACAAGTTCTCTATTTTTAGCTGGATTAGCTGGGAACTCTTCTGTTAGCCACTCGGCTCCCGCTTCAAAGTTTTCTTTGAGCGATGCATCAAGTGAAGTGCCTGCGTTTTTAAACAGATGGTAGTGAAAAATAGCTTTTGTCATAAATTTAAATTTTACCAAATTTTCTGTAACGAATTACTTCGTACTGAAGATATTAATACTAGCGAAAATATCTCTGAATACTTTCTTGCCGTGCTCAAATGAATATCGCTCTTTAACCAATGCCATTGCGTTCGTAGAATAAGTAACCCACTTATCTTCGTCATCATAAAGAGACTGAATCGCCTCGCACCATTCATCTGGTTTCTCGGCGATTTGAGTGCTTATACCACTCGCCAGCCCAGTGCCTTCTGCTGCTACTTCCGTTAAAACCGAAGGAAGCCCATATGCCATTGACTCCAGAACTTTACCTTTAATACCAGCACCAGAAAGTAAAGGCGCGACAAAAACGCGGTGGTTATGAAATACATCATCTAAAGATTCAGCAAAACCCACCATTTTTACGTTTTCGCACTCCATCTCTTTGAACGATTCTGGCATTCTGCTTCCATATACATAGAGGATAATATCTGGGCGTTTTACTAATAGTTGAGGCATTATCTCGTGAACTAAGTATTCGACCGACTCAACGTTAGGAACGTGGTTGAACCCACCTAGAAACGCGATACCGGTGCGCGTGGAGAAGTCAGGCCCAGGCTCTTTGCTTTCTAGCACCCATGGAGTGATATGCATATTATGCTGCTGTAATGTGTGAGACTGAATTACAGCATGTTCTGTAGCGTTGTAGGTAAGGATAGCATCTGCTTTTTTGCAAACATCTAATTCCCTTTCTTGCGTAACCAAAGCGGCTTCGGTCGCGTCAGCATCATTCGTTCGAAGCGCAGCTCTCAATTCTCTTAAAAAGTGTAAATCAGCATTATTAAATACAACCGGCTTACCGTAGTCTTTAATTCTATCAATATATTTCTCAGCCACCGTGTAGCGAGTGATGTAAACGGCGTCCATTTCTTCAATGCGTCTTTCTATCACGTCGAACAATGACGTATAGAACGGCGCTGCTAGAACCTCTACGCCCATTCTCTGTAGATTCTTTGTAAACTTGCCCATGTATGCCAAATTGTCGGGCACAAATGTTACCTTGAAGCCAAGAGATTGCATTAATTCAATCTCTTTTACAGCAGCATAACTCCCAGCATCGTTATTCGGCATAGGAACGGTATAATCGATAACGAGAATACGCTGATCGATGCCATTGTCTTTTTCTAATGGAAGGCTTTCTAGGCTGGGCTTACGTTTGTGCTTAAAGGCACTAAACCATTTCTGTCTGAAAGTAGATTCGTTAACTTTTTGATATTTCTTCAACCCTGTTGAAACATCTGTGCCATGACTTTTTCCTTCAAAATGAATAACGACCGAATGGGGAACATACACGGTTCTAAAGCCTTCTTTTCGCACTTTAAAAGCTAGGTCTGCATCTTCATAATAGCAAGGGGCAAATTCTTCACTAAAACCTTCGACCTGCTCCCATACACTGCGCACGACACACATGGCTGCGCCTGTTAGATAGTCCACATCCCTTACATAATTCCACTCTGGTGCATCAGGGTTATCATTGCGACCGGCGTTCCAAGGCTCGCCATTCCCCCAAACAATACCACCAGCTTCTTGTAGGGTACCGTCTTCATTAACAAGCTTAGATCCCGTCAGCGCTATTGAATTATCTTTTTCATGTTGATAAATCAATTCATCTAACCAGCCTGACGTTACTTCGGTATCATTGTTTAAGAATACAATGTACTGACCCCTAGCAAGCTTAGACGCCTTATTACAGCTTTTTAAGAACCTAAGGTTCTCCTCATTTCTAGAAATGACTAGGTTTTCTATAATGTTTTCGGCATTTGCAGTATCGTCTGTCGAGCAGTCATCTGCCAAAATTACTTCGAAGCTTGTTTTGTTGTAGGCCAACGCAATAGAGGCTATACAACGATATGTCAGCGCAAATTTGTTGTAAGCAGGAACAATGATACTCACTTTTGGTTCACTGACCTCTGGTAAAGCAAAAGGCGTAAACTTCTTCATTTCCTCATGCGCTTTGACTACAGCGTCGTGAGCAATTTTGATATTCGCCAAACGCTCAAAATCACTCTCATGCGAACAAGCGTCTATCTGGAGTTTTAGCGAATGATAGCGATGCCCCGCATGTGCTGGCTTACCAAGCAATTCAGACTCTGATGCACTGTGGCTAAGGAACTCTATAGGCGTTAATACAGACGATGAGATAATGTAATCGGTTGCGGCAGCCGTAGAGGCGCCAATAACAGTTATAGTGATCTTCTGCTTGGAATTATTCAATAGTTCTGCAGGCAACCATATATGGTCATATAATTCCCTACTGTCTGAATGAACGGGCTTTTCAGAGAATACGCCTTTATCCGATGCAAACCTAACTACCTGACTACCTATTGTTTCAGACGAAGATAAGCGAAAGCTAAGTTTATTGCCTTCTACATTCAATATGTCTGCATGAAAATGTTGATTTAGTTTCGGAACTTCAAAGCGATTGGTGGGGATCTTTTCATTGCTTTCAGCTACCCTCAACTGAACTACTGAGCCCGGAATAAGTTTATCTTCGTTTATATTGATAGCAAAAGCGTGAACGCCATCGTTGATACCGTGTTCAGCTAAATCGGCACGTTGAATATCTGCTTTACCCGAACCAAGCAATTCACCTTCTTCTGTATAAACGTTTACACTCAAAGGTGATTTATCACCTAACAGTGCAGCCCACCCCATAAGGCAACCACCCTCGACACTATCAATAGAGCCAGCTAACTTGGCTCCTTTGTTGGTGATTCGATTCATTCCAGCTTTAAACATTTATTATTCCACTTTTTAAAATTGCGAGAAAACCCATTCAGAGAACGGTTTGCATATCATCTTCTTGTATGAACTATCGTTATTTACACCAGACTGAGCATGACTTTCCCATTCCTTAATAGCACGTATCATACTGGCTATATCTTCGTAGTCAAAAAAGTATGCCGATTTCCCTAACGCGAGCGACTCTCGGGCTAGCCATGTACCATTCGAGCACAAAAGAGAGCAACTATCTCGGCGCAAAACATCCCAAAAAACACCTGAAGTTTTATGTTTGTAACTGGAAGGGGCATAGGACGCTACCACTCCTTGAACAGAATTAAATAACCGCTCGTATTCTTCTTTATCTAATGTTCCAGAAACCAAGTCTAAATTGTTAAACCTGTTACTTAATTCCGTTAGTTCTGCTTCAACATCAGTAAAGTCTCTGATACCGGGAGAATTTGTATTCCAATGAAAAACAAAATCGATGCCATTAAACTCTGATAATAGGAAAGCGATATTCTGTAAAATAAAATCTAAACCTTTATCTTTTTTTACGCTCCCAACGAATAGTAGAAGACGTTTTCTTTCGTTTTTAGAAACGTCTTGGTCGGTTGAAGGCTGATAGTTTATCGCTGGGTGTACATCAACCGGACTATCGATTAACGCCTGATAACCCACTTTGTATTCATTGCAGCTTGTAGCAAAAACTATCTTTTCTGGATAGGCTGACTGCTTTAGGTACGACAGGGATAACTTATTTTTCACAAACCACGAGAAGCGCGGAATATCTTCGTTAAATTCTATCTTTCGACTTCCGGGGTCAAACATTCCACAAACAATGAGTTTTGGTGATACCTGTTTTCCTATACTCGCGATAAACCGCGCCAACCCTAAATATAAATGGCTAAACCCTGTATGTATAAGCAATATATCTTGATTATTAATATCATAGGTCTGAAAGAGCTTTTTTAACTCTTCCATGAAGTTTTTCGCGAGAGCGTTCTCTCTATCTGCAGACAGAGGCTTTAAGTTATTGGTATAACAAGGCGTTGAAAAGAAAGGAACGATCTTATCTTCATAACGTTTTAAGCTCAGTTCTAATTTATTTGATGCTAAAACTAATATTTCTTTTTTTAACCGTTCAGCGTCCTTTATAAGAGCGTCGCCTACTACACTGTGGTGAGAATCAAAATCCTCAAACCCAGGATCTATGACGAAATAGCGGCGACTTCTCATAAGCTCATCAACTGCGGATAGATTCAATAATTTCTGTTTTGGCCAGTTCAATTTGCCTGTGAATCTGACTTGTCATGGCAACCATCAATTGTTTATTAGTCACGGTCAAATTAAATGCATGAACTGGCATATCGTTAACGTACATAACGACTACGTTTTCACCTTCTTCGAAGACTTGCCAATTGGGCTCTACGTTGAAGCCACATGCACCGTCACCAATGCCTGAGTTTTTGAGATCTTCTCTGAATACGGAAGCTTGCGTTTCACAAATTACCGCATTGTTGAGTTTAAATGAGACAAGACAGCTTTCTGTGCTTTTTTTTGAGTTTTCAAATACCCATCCAGAAAACTTGAAAATTGATAGCTCATCAATATGAAATGTCGCATAACCTTTTTCACATTTAACTTTGCGCTGTCTGTTTTTATATTTTTTATATAATTTTGAAAGCAACTACAATTCCTCGCATACTTAAATATTTAGCACTGCATCCATATAATCTGATGAATGCTTATGAATACTGGCATCACTCTTAACTATTGCTTTTGCGCACCATTTATATTCATTGTGCTGATCGCCTATAGGCAATGCTAAGCTATTTTGCTGAACTTTTAAGTGGTAGCCTGCAACGACATAATGTGTCGAAGGCTTCTCGCCCATCACACTATCATCATAAAAATGCTCGTAGATATCCAGAAGTCGAGCGTCGCTTCGGTTAATCTCAACACCTAACTCATTCTGTGTTAGCCGTAAAAATGCATCGTCGAGTGATTCATCTTTCAAGATTCGACCACCAGGCACAAACCAGTAGCCTTTCGCTGGACGGTTTGTTCTAAGGCCAAAGAGTATTTCACCCTTTTCATTTTCGACTACTAAATCGATGGACACCAAAGGTGTCCTATCAATAACCTCAGAAAACTCTTGTTTGTTCAAAAAGGCCAAAATTTACCCTCTAAAGTTATCCTGATTCGCCAAGAACCAATCGAAGGCGTGCTTCAAGCCACTCTCTAAATCATAAGTGTGCTTCCATCCTAAATCATGGAGTCTAGAAACATTCATTAGCTTTCTAGGGGCACCGTCTGGCTTGGTTGTATCCCATACGATCTCACCTTTAAAACCCGTAACTTTAGCAACGGTTTCAACAAGCTCACGGATTGTGCAATCCTCTCCGGTACCAACATTAATGTGGCTCAACATAGGTTGCGTATTGGCCTGATAGGTTTCGTTGTCGAGCTCCATAACATGAATACTCGCTGCGGCCATATCATCAACATGCAAAAATTCGCGCATTGGTTTACCGCTACCCCATGCCACTACTTCACTATCGCCGCGTTGTGCTGCCTCGTGAAAACGACGAAGTAGAGCCGGTATTACGTGAGAGTTTTCAGGGTGGAAGTTATCGTGAGGCCCGTATAAATTTGTAGGCATGACAGAACGATAATCTCTGCCGTATTGACGGTTATAGCTTTCACAAAGTTTTATACCTGCGATTTTAGCTACCGCATAAGGTTCATTCGTTTCTTCTAGTGTTCCAGTTAACAGCGCACTTTCGGTCATTGGCTGCTCGGCCAATTTAGGATAAATACAACTAGAGCCTAAGAATAAAAGCTTCTGAACATCATTTTTATGTGCGGCATGGATGATATTCGCTTCTATCATCAAGTTTTCATAAATGAACTCTGCTGGGTAGGTATTGTTCGCGTGGATACCTCCGACTTTTGCAGCCGCTAGATATACTTCATCAATATTATTTTCGTCAAAGAAGCTACTCACTTCTTTTTGATCAGTAAGGTTCAACTCAGAACGCGTTCTGGTAATAATCTCGACATCATCTCGTTGCTCTAAATTTCGAACAATAGCAGCACCGACCATTCCCCTATGACCGGCAACAAATACTTTTTTCATGGTTTTCTCTCAGATAAATTTAAAACTTTATTATGTAAGCTCAATTCTGGTCCATTGTTGAAGACGAAGGTAGCTCCTCTTCCAACATTACACCGTCTAATTCTGGATAGTTCGAAGGGACTGGCTCCCTTTTTGACAATGCAATCGAACGCACTGTTTCAGTGTTCTGTGCATTGCGCTTTGCTGTATTCAATTCACTTTCTAATAGCATTTGATCATATTCTGTGGGCTCAACTAGCCCCATTTCTTCATCAAGTTCTGTCAAAGCTTCTTCATCATTAACCCAAGTGATGAGCTTTTCTTCTGATAATGAATCCATCCCCTCTTCTTCAGCCTCACTCTTTGCTTTGTTGACCGAAGGTTTTGTCCTGTCCGATTCTAATTCGCTAGATTGGGTAGGAATACCCTCAGCATATGTTTGATTAGAGAAGCCAGCTTCGTCTCGTTGTATCAATGATGCTTCAGCCTTATCTACAGCTGTATTGTCGTTAACTGATTTTACAGAAAAGTCTTTGTTCAATATAAAAACGGAGAAGGCAATTGAGATAAAGAGTATTGCTGTCAAAAACGTTTTCATAAATTTTTCCTAATCTTGGATTGGATGCTTAACAAAAAAACGGCTGTCAATAGACAGCCGTTCTACTATATCAAAAGAATCGTGGTTAGTCGGCCATAAACCATGTACCACCGACAGTTTTTACAACGCCAGCAGCAATTCGGTTAGTACCATCCATAAGATGGACAATATTGCGACCGCCAAGCGTTTCATTGCGCCATAGGAAGTCAACTTTTCCATCACCATTGAAGTCTTCTACCTTAGCCAGTGACCATGCGGTTCCAACTTGAGGTAACAACTTCTGCTCCCTTACCACACCATCTTCCATGTAATAAACACTGTTGCGGCCATCTTGAATGTTGCGCCAAATCAGATCTTCAGTCCCGTCACCGTCTAAGTCGCCAGTTCCAGCAAGTATCCAATCACTAGGGGCAACTGCAGATAGCGAAGTTTCTTCAAAGTTGCTTCCGCCCTCTTCAAGGCTCCACACTTTAAGGCTCTGGCCATTGCGAAGAATTAGCTCTTTCACTCTATCACCATTGAAATCGCCAATACCTTCAATTACCAAGTTACCTAAAGCATTCGACCAACGGCTAACTTTACCCGCTCCATCCATAAACCAAACTGCTAACTGGTTAGTGTCTGTTTTACGCCAGACTATATCGTCTTTTTCGTCACCATTTAAATCGCCAATGACTTGTAATTCGAACTCGTTATTGAGTCTTGCATGTACTGGACGACTAGTGATGTTAAACCCATCCATCAGGAACACACGGTTGTAGCCACCTAAAAGATCTGGATTTCTCCAGAACAAGTCTGTTTTACCATCGCCGTCGAAGTCACCAAGGTTTAGCTGCCAGTCTTCGCCTTGCACCACATTGATTGGGCGAGACAGAAGCACTTCTTCACCATTCATTGTCCATAGGAAATTCCAACCACGAACGTTACTTGCATTTCGCCATACAATATCTGCACGTCCATCGCCATTCACGTCGGCTCTTACAGGCAACTCAGAATTATCACCAATACCATCGCCATCTGTATCTGCCCATTCAGAGCTATCAGTTGGGAATGCATCGTTGAAGTCATCAACACCATCGCCATCTGTATCTTGTGAAATAGGCGAAGTACCTAGGTAGTATTCCTCTATATCAGTCAAGCCATCGCCGTCAGTATCTGTAGAAGGATCTTGCGCATAATAGGGGTTTAAGCCATAAGCAAGTTCCCACTCGTTAGGCAGACCATCGCCGTCAGCGTCAGTTGTTGCAACGTACGGCTGTGTAAAGTCACCCGCAGTATCGCCCAAATCTCGTGTTTTTGAGCTATATACAATGATACTTCCATCGTTATTTATAGCAGGGTTGAATAAAGAGGTACGTTGATAATATGTAGATACATTATCATTGATGATACTCGAAGACATTGAATCCGTTTCAATTACGACCACTCCCATTGAGTCGCCATTCACGTAGTTGAACGCTACAATTTCGCCATTACCAGAAATAGACGCTCCACCAAAAGCGCTAAATAAAGTACCATCTTTGTCTGAAGATACAGCTGAAACTTCACCTTCATTTACATTGTACATAGCTATAAATGGTGAGCTGTAACCTCCAAATCCAGCAACTAAATTGTCTGCTTGGGTCTCGAAAATAATGGTCATTCCATCTGCAGAAATATTAGGGTTATAGGAATCTCTGTTCCCTAGCGCATTATCTAAGTTTTGCGAAACCACTCTATTTGTTTTGGTAGCAACATCGTAGACAACTATTTGCTCATAATAGCTTGAAAAGCCCCATACTGCGTCGTTTTCCGATTCGTATACAACGTATTTCCCGTTACCAGAAATAGTTGGATTCAAAGAGCTACCCGCATCAGAGCCATCCCAAGAGGCATCAGTTTTACTAACCAACTCAATAGTCTCTTCCGTGTTGTCGTAAAGAAAAACGTGATAGTAATACGAGTTGATTTCATCTGTGGTCAAATTCGTCGCTTCAGAAACGAACGCAATATAACGTCCGTCGTCTGAGATACTTGGGTTATACGAATCATCGTTAGCAGCAACACCTGTACTCCCAACACTAACTAAAACCAGCTCTTCTGTGTCGCGTTGATACCTAAAAACGTCCCACTGCGAATTGACATCATCGGTGTGAATATTCGACGCGCGCGATGCAAAAGTGATTACATTACCATCTGCACTTATATCAAATATCTCACCAAAGGCACCGTTTGCATCTGCGCCACGGCTGCCTAAGCGAATTTGTTCAGTAGTGCCTTCCTGCCTGTCGTATAAAAACAGCTCGTCATAGGCGGAATTACCTGTATCTGACAGCAGCCTATCATCAGTTTTATATAAGATGAAACGGCCAGATTTAGAAACTGCCACGCTGTCTACATCATCGAATGAGCCTAAAGATTTGGGTTTGCTTAATGTCGTTAGACTATCATCTTCCATTGAGTAGAAATAAACATCGTCAGCATTATCTCTATCTAGCAAATCAAATGTTTGACTTTGCGAATGGAATGCTACGAACTTTCCGTCGCCACTTAAGTCAACGGCTTGGCTAACATAATATCTCTCAGCATCTTCATCTTTATGTTTAGAAGCTAAAGTCGTTATACCCGTTGTAAGATCGTGAGTGTAAGCGTTGTCGTCGTTATAAACGTTGTACGAATCAAACGTTCCGTAATCATCGTCATAGATGAAGCTAGCGATTGTGCCGTCAGAAGAAAGTCCAATTCTGTAAGTGTACTCAACCCTTCCATTATCGTTTAAACCGGTGCTCGTGACACTCGCCATCTCAGTTAAACCCTCGTTCATGTTACGAACATAAACATCGGCGCGACTGTCTTGGTCTCTGCCATCTAATTCTGCATCAGAAATGAACGCAACAATGTTACCTTCGTCACTGATATTTGGCGAATAACTTGCATCATTGCTATCTTGGAAACCCATTGAGCTGACACTTGCCAATTCTAATGTTTCATTTTCTACGGAGTATCTATAAACATCAGCATATGTCCCGTTGACATCTGTGGAACTTAACAAATTCGTTGCTCTTGATGTAAACGCAACATACTTACCATTGCCACTAATTACGGGGTTATTAGAGTCGTGATTAGATTCACCGTTTTCTGTATAAGTGATTCGCCTCGTTTCACTTTTAATTCTGTCGCGAACGAAAATGTCTATCCTACCGTTGGCGTCGATGTTATCAACATCGAGCGTGGTGCCTCTCGATTCGAAAGCGATGTAATTACCATCATTAGACACAGTGGGTGCATACGAATGCCCATCACTTTTTAAGCCGTCAGACGCTATTGAAATTAATTCAATTGAGTCTGATGCTGCGTCCCAAAGATAAATATCGTTAGTTACTGTTCCGCCTATTGGTATAAGGTCCGCGGCGTACGATTCAAAAACGATAAACCGACCATTTGCTGAAATATGGGGCTTATCACTCGTTCTATTTGAAAATGCTTCTACATCTGGGTGATGTTTAGAAACAAGGTCGATTTCCCCCGTTTCTGTATTTTTTCTATAAATATCACAGCGCCCTTGGCTTTCAGCGCTCATATTAGATGCACAACTTACAAATGCAGCGTATTTTCCGTCTTCAGAAAGAGAGACATTGTAACTATCTCCAAGGCTAAAGTGTGTGTCTGACTTAACGACACTTTCTGTAGGAAGCCAAGATTCTGAGAAGGAACTACTAGAAAATGCTGCCGCTGCTAACGCAATGGCTACTTTCGAGAATTGTTTTTTGCTCATAGTTCTAACTCGTGAGTGGTTTGTTTTAGTTAGCTATGAAATGGAAGAGGCAGCAAAGATAAGAGCGAGAGTAATACTCATCGCCAATAGCAATCACGTCCATGTCAAAGCGGCTGTTCGAAAGTTTAATGCTTACTGAAGTAATGTCAAAAAAAACGGAGTACTATTAAGAAAAACTTCAAAAAACTCGTCATGAATAGCGCCAGAGCCAAATTGACGACTCTGGCCTAAACGCTTAGGTTCTTAGTCAGCCATAAACCACTCTCCACCAACGGTTTTCACTACCGCTGCCGATTTGCGTGATATGTCATCCATTAGATGAATTATGTTACGGCCGCCTTGGCTGGTATTGCGCCATAGGAAGTCAACTTTGCCATCCCCATCAAAGTCTTCCACTTTGGCTAGTTCCCAAGAGACATCTACCGTGGTAATGAGCGCACTGTCACGTAGCCTCCCTTCTTCGATGTAATAGACCGATGTACGTCCATCACGTGTGTTGCGCCAAATTAAGTCGTCGGTGCCGTCTCCGTCCAAATCACCAGTACCCGCTAGTTTCCAATTATCTGATGCCACAGCATCCATACTTTGCTCATCAAACTGCGTACTGTCATCATTCAATGTCATTAGACTTAGCTTCCATCCTGTGCGAGTCACTACTGATGTTTTATTGTTTGAGTGGAACTGACCTGAGCCCTCAATAACTGACGCACCAAGCGATTCGCCTTTCTGGGCCTCAACTTGAACTCCATCCATATACCAAATCATTAAACTATCATCAGTCTCAACGTGCCATAGCACATCGTCTTTGCCATCGCCGTCTAAATCATCAGCGAGTAATAACTTTGTATCACTGCTCACATTTTGGATGCGCGTTTTCTGTTTTATCGATGTCCCATCCATTAAGTATACAAAGTTCATACCTAATGAGTTAACTTCGTCGCGCCAGAATAGGTCTGATTTACCATCACCATCAAAATCGCCCAAACGAAGCCCCCACTGTTCGCCTTGAACTACGTTGATTGGCTTACTTTGTTTGATATCGCTGCCCGACATACTCCACAGGAAGTTCCAACCTACCACGTTGCTACGTCTTCTCCAGACTAGGTCGGCTCTGAAATCACCGTCTACATCTGCTCTCTGTGGTAACTCACTATTGTCACCTATTCCATCGCCGTCTGAATCTCGCCATTCAGTGCTGTCTAGTGGGAAGTCGTCTTCAGAGTCAGAATAACCATCGTTATCGCTATCTGCATTAAATGGCTCTGTACCTAACTCATACTCTTCAAAGTTTGTTAGTCCATCGTTGTCTGCATCATCTTCTGCGTCAAAGCTCAACGGATCGAGGCCTACCTCTTGCTCATACGTATCAGGCATTCCATCATTGTCGTCGTCTAGGTCACAGGAATTACCCTGTCCATCTCCATCAGTGTCGACTTGTGACGCATTTGGTATGCTTGGGCAATTATCATTACCGTTGATAATTCCATCATCATCTGCATCGTTTATCCCTAAGCCGTCCACAAACTCCGAAGTAATTCGGACGAAATTGTCTTTCATTGTTGTTTCAATGCCCTGTGACCCACTTTTTAGTTCTGCGAGCACAAAGAAGTCATCCTTAATAGGAAGCTCCGTTGAGAAAGAAAGTTCTAGCGAGCCATCTCGGTCAGCATAACTAAACTCGCAGTTAGAGATATAGAACCTATTACTGTTTGTATAGGAGTAGCAACTCGATGCCACAGAGTTAGCATTAAGAGCCACGTTGTTTATTGTCGTCCCCGCCTCTATTGACAAATCATGAGACACGGACTGCTCAGCATCTATATGCAATCTAAACTGTGCTCGTTCAGTGGAAACGGCGACACTTTCTAACAAGATACTGCTGTTACTATGTAAGCTATCATCTTCAGGAAGCACTGACAGGTATGTATAAAACCCATTCCGAAACATCGACTGCCCCGAGTCATATTTGTCAGTATAGTTTCCTATTTTATCGGAAAGATATAACTGGCTAGTAAATGCATAAACACCACTTGGGGTTTCGTCGTTAAACTCAAACTGTAAGTTCTGCTCAAACGTGTTTTCTTCTAACGAGAGCAGCCACTCTGGGTCGTTGGATGCGCTAACGTACTCTCCGTATTTCCTAATCCAAAAGTCTGCACCATATGAATTGAAGCCAGATTCGTCGAAGGCAATAACTTTGGCAGATATTATTTGAGGGTTCCTCCCTTCAAGAATCTGGTCGGTCTCAATCTCAATATTAAGTACCTCTGGCGGTGTAGTATCTACTTCGTTTGCATTGATTATTTGTAGATAAGGGTTGAACCCCATTGCTTCTATTTTTTCTTCATGATCAAAATCAGATGTACGATTTCCTAGAGTATCACCTAAACTTAGAGCGTTAGAAATACCATACCTTCCAGGAGCATTTTGAGGAGTGAACGTGTAGGAAAAAGTAGTTTTTAGAAGACCGTCGGATGGGTCTCTCGTTATGTCTCGCTCATAAGCTCTATCGGATTTTCCGTATTGCTGTAACTCACGATTTCTAAACCAAAAGTGTGCATAATCGATACCGGTTTCTTCCTCGAAGTGAACGGTAACCTCAACTGTTTGCGCCTGTTCAGTAACATCTATCACTTTGGGGTTAATATCTAGATGCTTAAGAATTGGGGCGTTAGTGTCCGAATCTGAATTGATAACAAAAGTCTTTATCTGCTGACCAACCTGGGGATAAGACAACATCGGGCAAATGTTTCTAAAGTACTCAACAATCTCCTTCTGCTGACTACTTGCTGACGTGTTCCATGCGCGTTCAAACTGTGTCGCACATGCCGATACCCGCATATTTGCGTCTATCTCACTTTGGTTTTCTGGAACAGAGGCTTTACTCACATGACTGCCAAATGATAGCGCGCTGAAAAGTGCTAAGAAATAGATTTTCCGCTTCAAGATGAGCTCCTTTCTATAAAACGTAAAAACATCAAATCCCTAAGAAAAGGGCATTAATTTTGTAAACATTGTTTTGAGAAACGGCGCCGCGAATGCAGCGCCCAAGAAATATTAGTCAGCCATAAACCATGTGCCGCCGACTGTTTTTACAACACCTGCAGCAATGCGATTATTACCATCCATGAGGTGTACGATATTTCGGCCTCCTAGCGTTTCATTGCGCCATAAGAAGTCTACTTTGCCGTCTCCGTTAAAGTCTTCTACTTTCGCCAATGACCATGCTGTACCGACTTGTGGCAACAGCTTTTGCTCTCTCACAATGCCGTTTTCCATGTAGTAAACACTGTTTCGACCATCACGAACGTTGCGCCATATCAGGTCTTCTGTTCCATCTCCGTCTAAGTCGCCGGTGCCAGCTAGCTTCCAGTCAGCAGGGGCTACTGAAGATAACGCTGACTCTTCAAAGTTACTGCCACCCTCAATAAGGCTCCACACTTTTAATTGATTACCTTCTCGAAGTATAAGCTCTTTTGTTCTGTCTCCATTGAAGTCGCCAGTGCCTTCTAATGTCAAATTACCCAAAGCATCGGACCAGCGGCTAACTTTCCCTGCGCCATCCATAAACCAAATTGCGAGTTGATTTGTGGTGTTATTACGCCAAACAATGTCATCTTTCCCGTCACCGTTTAGGTCACCAATAACCTTAATCTCGAATTCATTATCAAGACGTGCATGCACAGGGCGACTAACGATGTCGAACCCGTCCATAAGGAATACCCGGTTATAACCACCTAATAGGTCAGGGTTTCTCCAAAACAAATCTGACTTACCATCACCATCGAAGTCGCCAAGGTTTAGCTGCCAATCTTCACCTTGAACAACGTTTATGGGACGTGATTGCAGAACTTCTTCACCATTCATTGTCCATAAGAAGTTCCAACCTCGAATATTGCTCGCGTTACGCCATACAATATCTGCTCGCCCGTCACCATCAACGTCTGCCCTAACTGGAAGCTCAGAGTTGTCACCTATACCATCACCGTCTGTATCTGCCCATTCAGTGCTATCAGTTGGAAATACATCCTCTCCATCAGTGAAACCATCGCCATCTGTGTCGGCATTTACAGGAGATGAGCCGATTCGACGCTCTTCCTCATCTGATAAACCATCATTATCGTTATCTAAATCAAACGCGTTAACGATACCATCACCATCGAAATCTTCGGTATTAGAAGACAAATCCACGCCAACATTGAACATATTAAACAGGGTTTGATCGACAGTAGAACTGTAAGTGGAGTATTCAATTTTCACATCTATTGAAGTAAGTGGTACCAAAAATTCAGGGAATGTAACTTTAGAAGAAAAGTTACTATCGTTTTCATCTTCAAGAGCGAGGCTTTGCCATGTGCTTTCGCCGGCAAACTTCCATTGGATTGATGCGATATCCGTAACACTTTTTAGCACAGACCCGCCTGCCTTAAGTATAAACGATTGGAAGCCGACACTGTTTGTAGGAAAAATATCGTCCTTTTCATCTACGGCGCTTACTACTAGGCCTGCAACTTCAGCCAGCATACCTGAAGGGTAATAGTTAATCTCTCCACTAGGTAAATCATCATTACCAGATGCATAAGTAATATTAAGTCTTGCATTGTCACACATACTTACATCACCTAACGCATCGTGGTCGAATACACCACTGTGCGTTTCTGTTCCATCGCAATAGAAAGCAAAGTTTTGCTCTTTAAATACAATCTCTGCGCCTGAAGGACTCGTAAAATGACTACCAAATATTGTAATTATACCGTTAGGTTCAAAAGAGTATGGTTGCGAAAATACCGCCGATGTAGGTCCAAACGAATATTCACCAGTTTCTAAAACATCAATTCCGCTTGCAGAACCAAAATTTAGAGGCGGAGATTCCTGAAATAAATTACCCGTATTCTTATCATCATCACCTTCAACTAAAGCGACATAAAACGACTGACTTAAGTCACTGCCATTGATAATAGATAATTCAAAGTTTTGATCGCGTACACCGGTAAGATCACGCTCTACCCCAAACAGCTTTTCACCACTATAAACGGCAATATCTGATACAGGTGGGGAAACATCATTGGATATATTAATGTCTATGCTTGTAGCTACGTCGTCCAAGGAATATAAAACGTTTTGCGAAATACCACTTGCCTCAGGGTGGCTGAAATAAAATAGCGTATCAGGCCCTGCTGTGTTGTTTAGTCGTTCAAGCAGTTCAAGTTGCACAGGTATATCCGGTGATAAATTACCCAATGCAAACCAACTGTTTGAACGTAGTGATTCATAGCGGCTATTCGAAACAACTGCTGAACCGTAGGTAATTCCCGTATCAGCAATTGTTATATGTGTTTTGGTTTTAACACTATAGAGCTGGTCTAATGAAACGGCGTTATTAGAAGGTACACCATCGTTACCTATAATATGTTGTAAGTTCGTAGGTTTTAGTCGTAACGTTTGGTCGCCATTTAAATTAAGCGTGAATGTCTCTAGCCCTTCAATACGCTGAGAAGCACTTGTACTAGGTAACGCTGGAAGGTGCGCGAGGTCACTTTTCGACAACCCCCAATAAGAAGCCTTTGAATAATATTTTCCTGTTGGGAGAAAAAGAGTTTTGGAATCACCTGGCTCCATTTCTTTCCAAAAATAGGTTTCACCAAATTCACCATCTAACGTTGCAGTAACTCTACTAGCGCTTTCATTTACAAACTTAAACTCGTTAGCATTGACAAAAGATAGAGGTAATGCAACTTGCTCACCTGTATTTGACGTTAACATCACGTCACCAAAATAGCCCCCAATCGCGTGTGCTGAATTGCCCAGTGCCGAGGCATCGTTAACGCTTAGGGTTACATTTATGGAAGCCCCTTGGTTAGCCGGTAACGTTACTTCACTTTTATCTAACGACAACGCTATACCCGTTGGGAATGTACTCGGTAAATCGATACGTACCGTTTGTTGAGTATTTGACGTGTTTATTAACGTAAATGCTACCGTTTCCGATTGGTAGTCACTTGCATTCACACGACCAAAATAGAGCGGACCTTGCTCTACAGCGATGCTTTTAGAAAGTGCAGACGCAACATCTAATAATCCGAATCCGCGCTGAAAACTATCATTTGCATCTGACTGCGCTGAAGACATCAATACAGATTTTATTTGCTGAGGATTAAGTGTAGGCCTTGCTTGTTTTAATAGTGCCGCTGCACCTGCTACGTGAGGTGCCGCCATACTCGTCCCCGACTCGGTAGTGTAGCCTTCGCCAATAGCGAGCGAGTATATATTGCCTCCTGGCGCGGCAATTTCGGGTTTTCCATAATTACTGTTTAACAATGGGCCTTTAGAGCTGAAGTCAGAAAGCGTACCATCAGGCTCCACTGAGCCAACTGTTATTGCACTTTTTGCTGACGATGGAGATAACCCTCCAATTTCAAGATACTCCCCCCCATTGCCTGCTGCAGCAACTACAACTACACCCGCAGCGGTAGCAGCATCAACTGCTGACGAAACGATATCATCGGCGTCACCTGGCCCGCCTAAGCTTAAATTAATAATATCAGCACCATCATCTGTGCTTGGGTCGCCATCAGGGTCAACGGCATACTCGATACCTTCTACAGTTTGAGTATTAAAACCATTTCCTTCGTTATCTAGTACCCTAACCGCAAGAATTGATGCATCTGGTGCAACACCAACAACCCCACCATTAGCAGCAACAATACCCGCTACATGGGTACCGTGGCCATCAACATCCATAGGATCATCGTCATTATCAACGAAGTCGTAACCACCTACTACCTTACAACCATCGCCTATACAACCGCCTAAATCGGGATGGGTGTAGTCTACGCCGCTATCAATAACTGCAACAACTACCCCCTTTCCCGTTATGTTATTTCCCGAGTAGTCAAGTTTCTGCCAAACCTTATCAGCTTTGATCATCGGTACACTTTCAGATAAAAACTTTTTTACTGGCTTAACTTTTACTACACGTTTAACTGATGGCAACTTTGACAAAGTTATTATTTTAGATTCATCACCTTCAACAACTATTGCATTCGCTACACGCGTTAACTTGCTAGCAACGGAAACACCTGTGGGTAGGTTATTTTGAATAAACACCTGCTGGAATGTGTTTAACGCAGTTATTTCTTTGCTAACTAGTTTATAGGCGCTTTGAGTCAAGTTTTCAGAGCTAACATTAGTTTCTTGGTTAACTAGATTCCGGGTAGCTTGGAGCTTTTGGTAGGCCTGAAACTCGCTAGTTTTTAAAAGTGGCGCTCTATAAAACTCAACAATATATTGTGGTTCGCCACTAGGCCGAGAAACGCCTTTTTGGATGCGCATAGCGTTGCTACCATCGCTGTTGGACTGACTTGAAATTCTCAACTCCGTTTGAGATTGGGCATTTAGATTAGCTGACGGAAGGATAAGTAATATTGCAAGGCAAATATAATTTTTCAACGTTGACACTCTGCAGTCCTTTATTGAGTACTTTTTAGAAAAAATTAGCTAATTTAAAACAATAAACCATTACTAAAAACTTCAAAAGCCCGCATAGGTATGGAAAACAATACCTATGTATCAATCAATGAGAGCACCAATTTTGCTAAAAAAGAAAAAATGGCATTAAGTCTAATTTTTGTTCAAATTAAATAAGTTGCTTGTCTAGTAAAATGAAGATTGATTTGTCAGCTTTTGATATCTTACAACTGAATAACAAAAAGATTTTTAATAAAGGGATTTATACAAATGAAGCTTTTAACGCTTGGAAAAACTTTTTTCTTATTCTGCGCCGTGGGTTTGATTTCTAATGTCTATGCGATAGAGGCTGGCACACGTAAGTGGACTGTAGACTTAGATGAATACCTCGAACCATCTATCACCATTTCCAAAGACGACATTATATTCACAACGTCCTTCTCGAAGGCTTTCGCCCTTAATAACGAGGGGGCAGTATTGTGGACTATCGAGTTACCATTTAAACGAGAATCCCAAATCGCTCTTGGTAACGACGGCAGTCTCTTCTACACGGGTGAAGGACGCTTAATCTCTCTTACTTCTGATGGTTCAATAAATTGGTCTTTTGATATTGCCGTAAATAAAGAATACGGAAAGTTGAGTGGACCAGCTGTAGGTCCTGACAATACTTTATACGTTCTGGATAATACTGGAACTATGTATGCCATTTCTAATAGGGGGGCACTTAAATGGTCCAAGATACTCTATCAGGGAGAAAAGCATTTAGATCATGGTATTAAAAATACGCCAACAGTGACCAATAAAGGCACCATTTATGTTACAGGAGCCGACAATCGCTTATATGCTCTAACTACAGAAGGGAAATTAAAATGGGTTTATTACGATGAAAACTTCCCTTTTGCAGAAATGTCTTCGAAGCCAAGTGTCGGTCGGGACGGAACTATATTCTTAGGCTTCTATGGGGGCTCGTTACATGCCATAGATCCAAGTGGGAAAAACAGGTGGACTTATTTATCGTCGCAACCTCATATTTGGGACTCAACAGAGCACTCAATAGTTGTTAGCAAAGACAACACTGCTTTTTATTGTACCCGAGAAGGTGCGATATTCGCGATTGGCTTTGACGGAAAACCAAAATGGACAAGAAATGGCAACTGTACCAGCTATTTGTTAGGAGATGACGGAACTCTATATATTAACAACTCACACATCACAGCAGCTCTAAATTCTGAGGGAGAAACCGAATGGCTTGAGGACACCTCCACATTTCATGCCTCGTACGGGGCTTTAAATATGGGGAAAGACGGCACTATTTACGTACTCAGCTATAGTAGCATTATTGCTATTCACACAGATAGTAAACGCCCAATGTCTGAAGCCTGGACTAGCACATTTGGAAGCCCACAAAACAATAATGCAAACGTTCAAGTAACCTACCCAATAGACTCAGATGGGGACGGTTTGACCGATGAAAACGAGGTATCTCATTATAAAACCGACCCGCAAAACCCTGATTCAGACTTCGACGGCATAGACGATGGCCAAGAAATCAAGCTAGCATCTGACCCCATAAATGCCCAACATTATCCTGGAATTGAAGGCACACTTGAGTGGTCATACTTTACCGGTAACCATATTTTTAAAGAGTCGCCAGTTATATCTGATAACGGCTTAGTTTTTCTATCCGCAGACAATTTTCATTTCAATAGTGGGAAAAACGTGTTTGCTTTTAAAGATACACACCCTCTTTGGTGGAGTTATCTTACTCGGCCGTATGATAAAAATACTTCAGTCGCACTATCTGATAAAGATGACGTAGTCGTTTTTGATGGGAAAAATATAAGCATTTTAAATATCTTCGGTGAAAAACTCTGGTCAGCCACTGTATCTCCATATAGCAGAAGAAGCTCTGTTAGCTACGATGGTTACGGTAACCTTTACCTACCAACCAGCAAAGGTTTTAGCGCATTTGATTCAAACGTAAATGAACTTTGGCGTGTAGATTGTCAACCAGTTTCTGACAATATTGCCATTCACGCGAATGGGTCAATTTATATTGGTTGCACCAATGGGAACTTTTACTCACTTACGAGTAATGGCGCTATTAATTGGTCTTTACCTATTGAAGGCGGTCATTCAGCTATAGGTGGCGAAGAAATAGTTTACGTTAGTTCCAAAGACGGTTACCTATATGCTGTAAACACTCACGGCAATGTTCTTTGGAAATTCGAAACTGGCAACGCTATATACTCATCACCTATCATTGGGCTCGATGAAGTTATCTATGTTGGTTCAACTGACAACAAAATGTACGCTTTGAATCCCGACGGCACCTTAAAATGGTCGTTTAGCACAGATGGACCGATAATGGGTTCTCCGGCGCTAGGCGATGATAACGTTTTATACTTTGGCTCAAAAGATCACTACGTTTATTCAATAAATGCCGATGGCAGTTTGCGATGGCGCTTACTAACTGGAAATCCTGTCGAATCCTCTCCAGCAATAGATAACGGAAAAATTTATATCGGTTCTAACGATGGTAAACTTTACGCAATAAACAGTAGTAGCAAAAGTTTATCAAGAAGCATTTGGCCCAAAGTTGGGCATGATAATAAAAAAAGCAATTATCTATCGTGGAACGACTTGCCAGAAGGGGACGAAGACAACGATGGCATTGTTAACAGTTTAGACAACTGCGTATTTGTTTCTAACTCCCTTCAAAAAAATAATGATAATGACAAATACGGCGATGCTTGTGACAATGATGATGATAATGACGGCATTGACGATACCATTGATACCTATCCATTTACCCCTATAAGAAATCACCTCGACTCGGATGGTGACGGTGCCCCAGATGAGTGCGATGAAGCCTGTATTGCTGCGGGTATGATGGCCGATATAGATGATGATAATGATGGCATTCTGGATGCCGAGGATTTTTACCCTCTTGATGCCAAGCGATTTAGAGCTTACAGAGCAAAAACTGATTTTAACGGAGATGGTCGCTCCGACATCTTATGGCGTAATTATTCAGTAGGTTGGAATTTCTTGTGGACTATGGATAGCATGACGGCACAAGCAATTCCAATTGACGTTGTTCCGGAACCTAGCTGGAAAATAAGGACAATTGGAGACTTTGACGGCGACGGCAAATCAGACGTTTTCTGGAGAAACAATGTATCAGGTAAAAATATTATTTACCTGATGAATGAGTCGGCTATTAAATCGAAAAAAGTCTTAAACTATGCTCCTGTTTCAAGCTGGAAGTTGGTGTCGAGTGGCGACTTTAACGGAGACGGTAAAGATGATGTTTTATGGCGCGATATTGAAAGAAAAAACACATGGGTGTTTAGCATGGACGGCGATCGTATTGCAGGCTATACGCCGTTGCTGAGAGTCACTGACCCAAATTACCAAATCGTTGCTACTGGAAACATTGATGGCGATGAAGATGACGACATTTTATGGATGAGCACAAACGGGTCAGTATTTATCTGGCAAATGGAAGAAAACGAATTAGTACATAAAGAGCGTTTAACGGTACTTCAAGAAAACTGGAAAATTTCTGGCTTGGGAGATCTCGATGGCGATGGCACGGAAGACTTGATTGTTCGAAACGAAGAAAGTGGGTTAGTGTGGGTCTATTTTTTGGAAGACGGGCAAATACGTGAATCTCACCAACTCTATCAAGTAGAAAACATTAACTGGAGGCTAGCGCACATTGGAGATTACAATGGCGACGGAAAAGATGACCTCTTCTGGAGAAATTTGGTTACCGGTGCAAACATCGTACACATGATGAATGGTATCACTATCACTTCGAAAGGTACGTTTAGAACAATTGATGAAGATTGGTTCATCGCCAAGTAAAAAAGCTTTCTATAGTGAGGCGAACAAGCAAATCATTAACAACATTTGATCACAAGTAAACGTCGAAAAATCCCATGGCAAGGCGTTGCACAACGCCTTGCCTTCATAAAAGTAGTAATTTTTGCTTTTGTCCTAGCCCCATCGCTAAGTTAATTAATCTATTTTTTCGCAAATCCTCAGCCCTAAAAAACTGTTTGATTTTTGATCAATTTGCTTTTATCTTTTCAATTAGGTGATACATAACTCTTCTAAAAAAGGGTCTGTAGTCTAGCTTGCTAAGTGATTCAAAGGGATTCGAATTCGGAGCTAAACCATGACTTACCGCGTAGCATTTGCTATTTCAGGTGCCGTCAGCTTAGGTTCTTATGAAGCAGGCACAATCTATGAAATCATAAGTGCGCTTTCAGAGCACAATAAAAACCTTCCAGAAAATTCAGACAAACGCATTGAGATAGACGTACTTAGCGGCGCTTCGGCTGGCGGAATGACCGCTGCGCTCATTGCTCACAAGTTGCTGCACGACCCTGCAATGTTAAACGGCGAAACCGACAATGCAGCATACAAGGCATGGGTCGAGAAAGTAGATATCCAGGGCTTACTAACCCATCACGACGGTGACTTCACTAAAACCTCACTTCTTTCCTCTAACTTTGTAGGCAAAATAGCGGAAGACTTGATCACAAACAGACACAAGAACAACCAAATACCAGAACCTGGCCCACATAATACGGCAGCAAAGAAAATCCATCTTGGTTTAGCCATGTCGAATTTAAATGGCGTTGATTACAAGCTTGACGTATTTTCCACATCTGAAGAGGGGTTGGACCAAGGTGAGTTTATACAAACACGCTTTCAAGACCGAGTAACCGAAGAGCTAACCAACGAGTACAAAGCAAAACAATGGGAAGATATCATTACAGCATGCAGAGGCTGCGGCGCGTTTCCCTTTGCTTTTTCACCTATGAAGTTAGCAAGAAACTGGATTCGCCATCAGCATGATTACGCAAGCAGAGGCGCCTCTCCTTTCAATGACGGCAGTAAAGATGAAAACTTTTACTACATGGACGGAGGCGCTTTCAACAACTACCCCTTAGGGCTGGCTAGAACACTGACTAGGAGAATTGATAGCACTCCAGAAGACTTTGAAAATAGATACTACTTTTACATTTCACCAAACCCGAAAAACTCTGTGCGCGACGCAAATTTTAAAGTGGATGCCACCTCTGGTATGAAAGATACCGCTTTGCAAATGGCAAAAAGCATTTTTTGGCAGGGGCGCTTTCAAGAATGGATGCAAGTTGAAACGGTAAATGAAAAAATAAAAGAGCTGGATAAGTGGGCTGAAGAATTACTACAAGTATTAAGCAATAACATCAATCAGCTACAAATACGCAACGCGGCTTATGACTCGCTTTTAGATGCACTGTACGGTAATTCATCGTCGTATAACGACGATTATCAGCGTTTAGAAAAAGCATACTGCACAACACAACAACATCAACAGCTGTCACCCTTACTAAAAGAAACTTGGATTAAAGGTATTGTGATAATGGAAAAATCTGGCGGGCTGGAAAACCGCGAGAGCATGAAGGTTTATACCATTACAACAACCGACGATGATTTAGCAAGTGAACCCCTAGCCGGCTTTTTGGGCTTTTTAGACAAGCGTCTGCGCGAACACGACTACTTGTTAGGCCGAATAAGAGGCATGCAGGTTGTAGAGCACATATTAAATCATAAAGATAATGTCAGTGCTTTGGGAAACCACTTACCGCTTAATGTAACTAGCCGCGCTGACCGTATAAATGAAGCTAAAACACAGTTCGATGCAATGAAACTTTCCAAAATCACAATGAAAAACGTAAATTATGAAAACCGACTAGCGCTTTACAAAAGAGTTAGAGAACGCATGAAGCAATGGCTTAAAGATGAAAAGGTGAGTTGGATTAAAACGCAAGCATTAATGCTTGCGAGTAAATCATATTTAAAAAACACATTCGAAATAGAAAACAGAAAGCTGTTAGGCATAACAATGCCTGCTTGGTACCGCTAAAAAGTAAATTTAATACAAGAAGCAATAGAGAAGTAGAAGTAGAAGTAGATGATGAAAACATAACTTACCAATTGCCACTGGCTTAAAGGGAATTAACCATGAAACTACTACCTTCATTAGAACGCGCTGTACCCAAAGAGTATCTTGCCCCAGCTGTTTTGCACGAACTATTTACTAGTTTGCAAAACATAAAAAATGAAATCGAAAGCAGTATTTCAAATGAGCAGAAAGCTAAATTAGAAAACCTTGATAATATTATCCACGAGCTAAAACAGCTAGATAATGCCCCCAATATTGACGATATACCCACTGCCGCTAAAACAATTATTGAAAATGCCGTGGCACTATTCCCCGACGAAAAACAACAAGAAATATCAGAATCACAAATCTACAAAAAGACGCTTAAGCTATTTGAACAGTGGGAGCAAATTAGCGCGCCTATAAGCTCACAAACCGACGGTTTTAATAGAAACATAGAGTTTGATAAAGACTACGACACAGAACTTAAAGACTTTCAGATAGGCGTTCGGGTTGGCGCTACTGGCATCTATAACATTAACGTACTTACCAAAAAACAAGCGAAAACACTTCTTAAACTTGAGATAGCTGACAATGAATGCCTTGTAAACCAAACACTTTCCGCGGCCTATGAAGTGAATGCTTCGGCAGCTGGCGCGGTAAACTTCATCAATATCAGTGCAAGCTTAGCGAAAGCTGGCGAGCTAAAGCTAGACACTTATTTCAAAGCAGAAAACAACACGCCCACATATCGCGCACTATGGGCAATGTTTAAAGCCCCTGTCGTGCCATGGAGCCTAAAATCTGTAAACGCACTTCTTACAGTGCCAAATGACGGTACTGGCCTTGGTTATCGAGCATGTGCATTAAAAACCGGCTCGTCTTTTACCATTCAAGGTGAAATGGGTGTCGGTAAGTCATTGGTTACTCAAACCGATTTAAAAGGCAATGTAATAAACATCGACTTTTCTGCCGAAATAGGTGCGTCTCGCCAACACACTATAACAGGTGATGTAAGCGTGTTTGTTACCAAACACGCTAGCAGCGGCAAGCCATTGCTAAAGATAATGATTAAAGAAGCAGACGAGCGAACTAACGCATTCAACCTGGCCTTGCAGGCACAAATTAAAGGGCTGGATAAACTGGCTGGGCAATACGTTGAAATGCTGCTTTCAAAAGGTAACAAAATAGTACAGTGGTTAGAAGAAAACAGCTCTCCCGGCGCTACGTTACTAGAAAGTTTAGATAACAATGCAGATAAGGATAAGTGGTACAAGCCTATCGCCAGCTTAGCTCTTGGCCAAGAAAGTGTTGATGACGCGGTAGAAAGCCTTATCGGCAACGAACTTCAGAATATTATTGACCGCATACCACTTTCAAGTGAAGACGATGCAGAACAACTGGCCGACAAAGTAGTAACAAAATTATTAGATATATTTGGTGCCAGTGACAGCACTGCTATAGAAAGTTATAAAGAGGCGGCTGAGCAGGCACTCCAAGCTGAGCTGAAAAAGCTTCAACAACACATACTTCAACAAGCCGATAAATTTAAGGAGTTGATAGAAGGCGAAGCTAAAGAGGTGCTTAAGCCAGTAGAGGCATTAGGCAAAGAAGTAAAACAAGCTGTTACGCAATTCGATGACGATATTGAGAAAAACTTTAATAAGATCATTTCTAAATATCGTGAATTCAAAGAAAAAATCACTTCTGCACTAGAAAAATCAGCCAACATTAAGCTGGGGCTTGCCTATGACGATTTAAGAAAACGTTCTACGTCGCTATCTCATAGCATGGAGTTACTGCTTGAGACGCCAGAGTCTCCTGATGTTCTAACCTTTTATAGAAGCTTAGCAATTGGCGATGACAAAAAAGTGGCTAGCATGCTGCCCTCGCTAGTAGACAAAGGCAAAGTTAAAATTTTAGCCGAGTCTACCGCTATCGAAACAATGCGAAACAATACAACAACTTTAGGTTTGAGTATTATTGGTAAGAGTATCACCTCTGTGAAAGATGTGATATCACAACTAAACGTTAAAGTTGATACTAGCGGTAATTTATACGTTAGACAAGAATACAAAGTTACCGCAACCGCCAGTGGACTTGGCGAAACGCGAGAAGCCGTACTTAATCTTACCTATGGTATTGCGGAGGCATCGCAAAACCCCGACTTTGTAGGCAGTTTAGGTTTTAATTATACAAACAGAGATTCTAAGCTTCACTCTGTAAACGAAATATCTGAATTTTTACATTCTTTAGATTTTAACGACAACCCACACTTTAACAACCTGCCACATGATGTGTCAGTACCCACTTTAATACCTGAATACCGAAAAAACATAGCAATTGCACAATACAACAAGATAGTTACGCAAGCCCCTACCCAATTCACCACTAGCGAAATATGTATTAGCTTGCGAGCTAGCAAACAAACCTATCGAAAGCTGCTGGGCTTGAATGGTCACAACCTATTTAACAATGCCATGACCTACTTAATTTACTTAACAAAAAGAGACGATTTCTACCAAGAAGCCATGGAAGACATTGTGGAAATTTATGAAGAGCTTGACCCCAAATATGCCGACTACAACGAACTATTTTCGCTTCTACTTGGTTCACCAAACAGTACCAATATAAGTTTGTACACAATAAAGAATGATTTAAGAGATTTAGACAGCTTCAAAAAGCTTATGAAGCGGAAATCGAAGCTAATGTATAGAAAAGAAAAAATGTTCTGGCTTAGAGTTAATTCAAAACTTGAAAAATACGCAGAAATGGCGGGCGCGCTTAGAAACTTACCAACCACTTTAAATGCAATAGAAGCTGCCGTAGATAGCTTCATCATGACGACACAGCAGAAAGCTGATTTAGAAAAGCTCAACGCTACATTGAAGGGGTTGAACAAGAAATTTCAACGCGAGCTAGATGACTGGGTAGAAGTAGATGGCATAGTGAAAAATGCTATTGATGACCTGTACTCAAAATTCGGCTGGGCAAAGTCGAGCGTGAACTTACGACTATTGAGCTTCCTTTTATTGCTTCAGGAAAGCGTGGGAGAAGACGAAGAGCTGTTTCTAACTACGATTACACTCAGTAATGCCAGTGATGAGCGAAGGGTTATTGTGGTTTAGGTATGTAAAAAAGAAATGGGCACAATATGAACAAATATATTCAATACTTTGCTGTAGCTATATTCGGTATTGCAATACCGGTGTATTTAATGGGTTCAGTTATTACTAACGTATCAGCAGTTAACCAGGAAATAAGCTACGCGGGCAGCCTAGATTCAACTATAAAGAGCTTTTCGGAAGCGAAAGACCACCTAAAAACTCCAAATGATTATGCGCTTTTGGCAATGTTAAGTGCAGAAAGCGCTAATCAAAAGACCATGATAAACAAACAAGTTATGAAAGTAATCGTTATCCAAATAGGCTTTGCTGTAATTTCCATTGGAATGCTATTTGTTGTTCTAGGCTTTAATGAAGGTGGTGCAGAGGGGAGTGCGAGCAATGGTGTCCTTTCTTTCAATTTTAAAACGGGATCGTCGGGCCTCGCAGCAATAATAGTGGGCGCGGCGATGGCAACGTTGGGTGGAGTTTTAAACAACGCTTTTAGTACCGTGCAAGTGCCGACGTTTTCCGGCCGAGCTAGCGCACCAAAGGTATTGGAAACAAATGGAAGTGTATCTGTTGTTGTCGAGGCCTTTAAAGCTTGTGATTCAGCATTTAAAGACTACCAGGGTGAAAATAAAGTAGAGCAAATCAAACGATGTATGACCCCAAAATTGGAAGAGGTCTATGCAAATGAAAATTAATTATTTTTCGCTTTTTTTCATTACTGCATTTATCGGCATACCCAACACAGTGCTAGCCGAAGTTGATTGCTGGCGGGTATATCTAATCGAACCTGAAAATTCCCAGAAAGGTTTTCGAACTAATAATGTGTATAGAGATACTGAAGGTGAATTTATCATTGTATGTGCTAAAACATCATCGTTCGACAAGCCTGTAGTAATTTTCGCTGGAGGCGGTGCATCAGGAACGCACAAACGAAAGGGCCATAGCTTTATTGTTGTTGACCAACTCATGCTTCAAGTTGAAAGCGTGCTAAAAACAAGACTAGAAGATGAGGAAAATAGAGAACCTTGGCTAACACTATCAGGCGAATCTAAACAGAGCAGTTATTATATAGCTAAAACTAAAGAGTCTGCTAAACAACACATTAAGAGTAAAGAGCTTAGCGTAATAACGCTTCTGAGTTCCAAACCACTAGAAATTTCTAAATACCTTCTTGAGAAAAAAATGACTGAGAAGAGAACTCTGCCACGTACAACTTTGTTTCAAAAGCTTAGCATGCCACAAGGTAACAAAGACATAAGCGTTAGTATCGAGCAATTTGAAGATATTAATACCACAATTGTAAATATTGACTCGATAGAATGACGGAAATATTGCAAATGACCAAGACTGAAAAAATAAGTGTTTCTATATCTTTCGTAGCCATTGTTCTAACTCAGTTTAAGCCTCTTCACGAATACCTCAGCTCCTCAAACCTTCAATACGATTTAGGCAGTTATATTAGCTTTAATGAGCAACTGGGTTACCAAAGCCTTATAGCCAAGTTGAATATAAGTAACTCAGGCGACCAGCATGGAAAATTAAACGACATAATTGTTTTTATCACACACAGTCAAAACAAGTTTCAATATCTAGCCAATGTAATTGGTACATATGAACAACAAAACTGGCAACTAACACCCTTCAATGGCGTATTTTTACCAGCACAAGAGTATTGGAATAATACGGTTTTAATTAATGACTCTAGAAATTCTGCACATGAAAATTTTGTGGAAGAAACCATGTATTGGCAAGAACGGTATTACGCAGAGTTAGGCCGATTTGATGAATACGAACAAGAGAGCTCTATAAGCGACGAGCTCTTTGAAGAATTTCGAATTTGGTACAAAGACAAAATGAGAGCCTTTCCCGTTGGTCATTATTATATGTTATTAATTTTTAAGGAAGATTCCAAAACACAAACTCTCTTATATGAATTTTATATAAGTGCCCAAAAGAAAAGGATGTTTCTTAAAAATATTGAGCGTTATAGATATGGGGAGGGTATTGTAGCCCCCTTAAAAACAGGTGCCAATCTTGCCACTACCCTCGCGCTTGTAAGTGACGAAGATACCACAGAACGTATCAAAATTGAGTATAAAAAATACCGTAAGAAAAAAGGAAGTTAGATTTGCACTGCGTGATTTAAGTCATTAACCTGAGATAAATAATAATCTCAACACGCACTTAAATGTCTAATTCACCAATACTCATTCTTACGGGCTTCCACCGAAGTGGTACCTCAGCCTGCGGTAACTTGCTATCTAACGCAGGCCTCAATTTAGGTAATGACCTTATTCAGCCTCATATCGCGAATCGTAAAGGTTACTTTGAGGACATGCCTGCTGTACAAATGCATGAAAGTTGGCTTAATGAACACGATACAACCTGGCAATATTGCGGTGATACCAATCTTAAATTAAATGAAGAACATACTGCCTCGCTCAAAAGTTATATTGCTAAGAGAGACGTTATTGGCACTGCTTGGGGAATTAAAGATCCACGTTTGAGTTTGTTTCTGCCAGCTTACCAAGAGCATCTGGGTGAGCGGGCTCGTTTTCTTTTAATTGTCCGCCCGTGGCAGAGTTGTATAGAGTCTCTGCATCACCGACATAGCAGAGAAATTGCTCTATTAACTAACCGCTCTAAGGGGGCGCTGAATGATAGGTTTTGGCACGAGCCCGACTTAGCAGCAAAGATGTGGTTAGCTTATAACTATCGCCTATTATCTTTTATAAAGAGTAACCGAGAGCAGTGTCTACTGGTAACCCAAAAGGCGCTTTTCAACGGTGCGCCCATTCTTAGTAGCTTAAATAAACTTGGTAACTTCGACTTAGATGAAAACGCACCATTACCCTTTGCGCGCTCGCTAATCAGCGACAAAGCTAACCTAAACGTGAGTTTTGTCAATGAATCTAATCTAAGAAAAGAATTAGATGATATATGGAAAGCGCTACTCAATTTTGCAGATTATAAAGCAGATGATGAAAGCGTATCTTGGAAAAAATCAACTAATCCTTCGGTGTCTTTAAACCTTTTAATAGGTAGAAAAGAGTTAACGAACGTAACTCATAAAGGTGAGAACGAAAAAATAAATAATCTCACTAATTTGTATAAAGATAACGCGGGAGAAGATCTTTATTACAGTACATATGGAAAATTACTGAATGAACAGAATTTAGATAAGCTTCTTTGTCATTACCGAGCCCTTTTAAGCAAATGCGCAAACACGCGTCTAAAATTAGATTTAGCATCTCGGATAGTAAAACACCTCGAAAGATCGAACATCTTATTAATAGGTAGTGAAAGTAAAACTAAACTTTTGCATGTACCCCCGATTGAGAGCCAACAGACAAGGCTGTTTCCCAAAAATTTAGGGGCAGATCAATATATTATTTCTGGTATTGCAAAAAAGTGCGATTGGGTTGTATTGTCAGATGTTCAAGCACCTAAAGCTAGTTTAGTGAAAAACTTTCTTGGTAATTATCCAAAAACGATCTTCCTAAGCTTGCGTGCGCCATTTGATGCAATAAAGTTTTTTCACGATACCGTTCTACCTCAGCTAAACACGCCTTTCGTTTTAATATCAGGCTCGGAAGATGTAACAATACCGGAGCAGCGGGACAAACGTTGGCGAGAATATAACGAAGATGAAGCGCGTTGCATTCAAAATATAATCGAACACCCTCAATTACTTCATTGGTACGCAGAGAACTTAAGTTCTAGTGAATACCCAAACTTATCGCCCATACCTTTAGGCTTGGTTTATCCTAATTCTGAAGCCTTACCTTCTTTACCTCTACATTCCGTACCTACGCTTTCGCAGCGTTTTAAATCAGTATTATGTGCTCATAGAATTCGAGAAGGGCAGCAGTGGGAAACCAGAAAAAAGGTCAGTGCCTTAGCCAATGGACCATGGAAAAATCACTGCACGCTATTAGCCGACGAAGTTTCCGAATCTCATTTTTTCGAACTGTGCCACACGCATAAGTTCGTAATTTGTGTGGAAGGAGGTGGTTTCGACCCTTCCCCTAAAGCTTGGCATGCCTTACTAAATGGCGCAATTCCTATCGTAAAAAGTTCTGCATTAAATGCTTGTTACGCTCAGTTTCCTGTTGTCTTCGTAAATGATTGGACGGAAAAAGTAATAAACGAAGAAAATTTAGCAAAATGGGAGTCTAAATTCGCTCCTTTCTTTAATGAGCCAGACAAGCGGTATGAGGTTCTACAAAAGCTAGGGCTGCCGTTTTGGTGGAATCAAATTTTAGGTAAGTTAACTAAATTAGCCTCAAATAAGTAGTTGGAGACACCCAGGTCATTAGGTTGAAGCAACTTTACTTAAAGCGAACAATGAAAAGAGCACGCTAACAATTCTAGCGTGCTCTTTTAGAATACGTCACATAATAGTGTCTTATTCTTTAGCTACAGCAACTGAATAACCATGCTGCTTCAATAGTGCATGTTGCTTAGCCTTACCTAGGTCATGTGCAACCATTTCTGCGCACATTTCCTCGACGGTAATCTCTGGTACCCAACCTAGCTTTTCTTTCGCTTTTGTTGGGTCGCCTAGTAGTGTTTCTACTTCTGCTGGGCGGAAATAACGCGGGTCAACTTCTACAATAACGTCACCCACTTTCACACCTGGCGCAGTTTCGTTATCTACTGCTGTCACTGTTGCCACTTCTTTCACGCCTTCGCCGCTAAATTCAACGGTAATACCCGCTTCTTTTGCTGACATGCGCACGAATTCACGAACTGAAATTTGCTTGCCTGTAGCAATAACAAAATCTTCAGGTTTGTCTTGTTGCAACATCATCCACTGCATACGTACATAGTCTTTTGCGTGGCCCCAGTCACGAAGTGCATCCATGTTGCCTAGGTAAAGCTTAGACTCTAAACCTTGTGCAATATTAGCGATACCACGAGTAATTTTGCGGGTAACAAACGTTTCACCACGGCGTGGAGATTCATGGTTAAACAGAATACCGTTACATGCATAAATACCATAAGACTCGCGGTAGTTAACCGCAATCCAGTACGCATACATTTTTGCTACTGCATAAGGAGAGCGCGGGTGAAACGGCGTAGTCTCTTTTTGTGGAATTTCTTGCACTTCACCGTAAAGCTCAGACGTTGATGCTTGGTAGAACTTAGTTTTCTTTTCAAGCCCTAAGAAGCGAATAGCTTCTAACAAACGAAGCGTACCCATAGCATCTACATCTGCCGTATATTCAGGGGCTTCAAAAGAAACCGCAACGTGTGACTGAGCGCCTAGGTTATAGACCTCGTCTGGCTGCACTTCTTGCATAATACGGATAAGATTTGAAGAATCCGTCAAATCACCATAATGCAAAATGAAGTTAGCGTTTTCTACGTGAGGATCTTCGTAAATATGATCCACACGTTCAGTATTAAACAGCGAAGCACGACGCTTAATACCATGAACCTCATATCCCTTTTCTAATAAAAACTCGGCTAAATAAGAGCCGTCCTGGCCGGTTACACCGGTAATAAGTGCTTTTTTCACAGCAAATTCCCATTAATATATCAATTAGTATATTGTTCTTTATATATAAGTAGATTATTCAACTTCTACTTTTTCGAAGCTTTTCACAAGGTCGTCAACAGCTTTCACTTGAGCCAGAAATTGTTCTAGTTTTGCTAATGGAAATGCTGACGGTCCGTCACAGCGAGCTTTATCAGGATCTGGGTGGGCTTCCATAAACAACCCGGCAAGCCTAACTCCCATGCTAGCCAATGCAAGCTCGACAGTTTGAGCTCTTCTGCCACCTGAAGCCGAGCCATTTGGATCTCTGCATTGTAATGAATGGGTAACATCAAAAATAACAGGCGCCCCTTTAGATGCCTTTTTCATTACACTGAAGCCCAGCATGTCCACAACTAAATTATCGTAACCGTGCGTTACCCCTCTTTCACATAGTATAATCTTTTCGTTTCCACACTCGGCAAATTTTTCTACTATATTCCCGACTTGCCCGGGGCTCAAAAATTGAGGCTTTTTAACGTTGATAACGGCTTGAGTCTTCGCCATTGCTTCGACTAAATCCGTTTGTCTCGCCAAAAATGCAGGTAACTGAATAACATCTACCACTTCAGCTACAGGCTGGGCCTGATAGATTTCGTGCACGTCAGTAATTATTTTAACGCCAAAAGTACTTTTTATTTCCTCGAAAATCTTTAATCCAGCGTCCATACCTGGCCCTCTATAGGAATGAACAGACGAGCGATTGGCTTTATCAAAAGATGCTTTAAAAACAAAAGGTATATTTAGCTTTTGCGTAACTTCCACGTACTTTTCGCATATCGAAAGAGCCAAATCCCTAGACTCAAGAACATTCATCCCCCCGAATAAAACAAAAGGGAGGTCATTTGAAATTTCGATGTTGTCTAAATTAATTGTTTTTTGTTGGTTCATTTTATTCGCTTTCAACTTTTAGTTTATTTCTTAAACGGAAGAGATCTTCCTCAGTATCGATACCATGATGAGGTACTTCCAGTGCATTTTCGGCTACAATCCTAACACCATTAGCTATCGGTCTAAGTTGCTCCAACTTCTCAGTAGCTTCTAGATGATGCTCTTTCATTTCGCTAATATTAAGTAGAGTCCCTACCCTGTATACATACAGTCCTATGTGTCGATAATATTCGCCACTTGGCATATCAGTCAGTGAGCCTCTCATTTCATCACGATTAAATGGGATAGGTGCTCTACTAAAATAAACTACCGAAGAATCTTCACCCATTGCTATTTTAACAATATTAGGGTTCATGAGTTCATCAACACTCAGAATCGGCTGTTTCAGCGTTGCAATTCCTGCGTTGGGATATCTTTCTAATAAATCTGCCGCTTGTGTAAGCAACTTTGGCGAAATTAATGGCTCATCACCCTGCAAATTAATGACTATATCTTGCTCAGGAAGCGCCAGTTTACCAACCGCTTCAGCCAATCTATCGGTGCCAGACTGGTGTTTATCTGAGGTCATGATTGCATTAGCACCGTGCTCTACCGCGCAATTAAATATTTCTTCGTTATCAGTCGCTACATGTACCGAACTAGCTAGTTTTTTCGCAACTTCTATAGTGTGCGCTATGACCGGCTTTCCACCTAAGTCAAGCATCAACTTTCCAGGAAGACGACTAGAATTATACCTAGCCGGAATAACGATATGCCTAATTGTCATTATATTCCTTATCAATCTTTGCAATGATCGCGGGCAATTCTAGTACACTTTTTATAACAAAATCGGCACTGCCTTTTGCGAGATGTTCTTTGGAACACTCGTTATTTACCCAAACGTTTTTTATCCCAACACTGCTCGCACCTTCAATATCTGCTTCATATGAATCGCCGACATGAATTACTTCTTTACTATTCAAACCAGCCAAACATAATGCCTTTTGAAAGATGCTAGGGTGAGGTTTTTCGTGAGGCTCTTCTCCTCCGATAATTATGTGGTCAACAAAATTTCCCATTTTCACTGCAGATAACTTTGGCGCTTGAGACAATACTGGGCCATTAGTAATTACTATTAGTGAATAGTTTTTTCTCAACTTAATCAATAATTCACCGACACCGGTAAAAAATTTGAAAAACTCCATTCGTTTTTCACTTATTATGTTCAGAAGTTCTGCGCCCTTTTCATATGAACAGCTCATATCAAATCTATCGAATAAATACACAATCAATGAGATGCGAAAATCTCTCTCGTCACTACTTTTTGCGTGTGCTAGGATTGTTTGGTATTCATACTTTTTATAGATGCCGAGAATAAAGCTCTTCGCCCATTCTGTTCTTTTGTTTATACAGCCAAAGTAATCAACTAGTAGCGTTTTTTCTATCCAAATCTGTAACTTTCGATCTGCGCCTTTTGTGTCGCACAAAGTTTCGTCCATATCAAGGAAAATAGCTTTAATTGGATGTGTTTTTAGAAAACTACTTTTTGAGGACACCAACTAGTTCCTTACCTTCCAAAGCTAACAAAAAATTTACCCTGCTCGCTTCCATTAGATCATATGCATATTTCGTGCTAGCTTGAGTCGTAATCGTTAGCGGCACTTGCGAGGCAATATCTTGAGCTTTTAAATTAAACACATCCTGCTTAAACTCTTCCATAGCGCGTCGGATATCACCATCTGTTATTACGGAAAAGTCGTAGCACTCAGAACCTTGCACGATTACAAATCCCAGCTCACCAGAAGAGATGGCAGACACAACCTCTATAAACGGTGACTCTAATTCTAAAGCTGTGGGTGGGAGTGCCACCATCTCGTCCGCTACTTTCGATAATAGCTTTCTACCTAATGCGCCACCAGGGTGGAACCTAGCAAAATTTTCAGGTGAAAAGCTCCTCTCTTCCATCAGAACAACAGTGAGGATGTCACCCATAACAAGTGTTGCTGTAGTAGATGCCGTTGGAGCAAGTTGATGAGGGCACGCCTCACGGTCAACTGATATATTTAGAACACTGCTGGCAGCCTTAGCCAAGGTAGAAGAACTATTTCCCGTCATTGCAACAAGGAAATTTCCATTATCATTCAGAAAAGGAAGTATTTTTAAAATTTCGTCTGTTTCGCCTGAATTTGAAATTGCTATGAATACATCATCCGGTGTGACCATACCAAGATCACCATGAAAAGCTTCTCCTGGGTGCATAAAAAAACTTGGAGTTCCAGTACTAGCGAGCGAAGCTGAAATCTTTTTTCCAATAAGCCCAGATTTGCCCATACCACAAATAATAACTCGTCCTTTAGATTGCAGTATCGTATTCACAGTGAGCTCAAAGGACTGGTCGAGATTAGAAAGAAGACCTCTAATCCCTTCAAGTTCGATGTCCACTACTCTTTTAGCGGTATTTATGAAGTTCGAAAACATACTAATTCCATTTTGTAATTATTGAAGTGTTATAAATTTAGATAACTGTTCGTAATTTTTAGTTAGGTTAAAAAGGTACTCTGAAAAATATTTATACAAAAATTGTTTGTGCAAATCTGGCTCTTGAGTTTTTAAAGCTGCCGGCAAACCCGCAAAAGCATCCTCAGTAAATAGTTGAGTTGCCACACTGTTATACTCAGCCGTACCTGTCACAAACACTTTTTTTCCGTAAAGAAATGCTTCTAGACCTACTCCTGAGTTAACTGTGATTACTCCGCTAGCATTAGGAAAGATTTTGTGAATAGAGGCATCAGTAACAATTACATGTTTTTCATTCTCTAGCCTTTTTAGCACCTTTCCAACCTCCTCATTTTTGCAGAAAGGATGGCGCTTTATAACAACGTTGTAATCGCTGTCTTTCAAAGCATCGACTGTCAACTTAACCATGTCTAGTGAATTGAACTTCGCCAGTTTTGCAACAGAATCATCGAGAAGTTGCATCGCACAGAATACAAAGGGTTTTGAAACGTTGAAAGCTGAATCTTTCTGAGTATATTTCGATTGTCTGAAGTTAACAAATTGGTTAACCAATTGCTCAAAGAAAGTTTCTGCACTATGGGTGTCAACATTTTGTAACTCAGCACGTGAAATTTCGGAAGCTTTCGACCAACCAGAGTAACCTTGTTTGTCTAACATCATATAACCAGGAAAAGGTGACTGTTTATAGTGATAATGAGAAGCATTGCTAACCTGACCGATTGATTTTGTGTGATGGCTAAATACTCTTCTAAACCTACTTGTATGGTTTCTCGCATCTATTTTTGAGTTATGGAACTGATGCTTAAATATTATCGCAGAATCTGTTGATCTGACTAAGTATTCAATCAACATGAGAACACCGCGCTTTGTATCATTTGAAAAGCGCTCTTGTCCACTTGCTTTCTGTGCAGTAGACACTAGGCTATAGAAAACGTGGGGTAAATAGACCACACAAATATCGCCTTTATATTCTTCCATTGGAATTAATTTATCATCTTTGAACACAACAAGGTTTTTAGTATCAAGCTCGTTCAAAGTAGCGCTCTCATGAGCTACAAAAAAGTCACCGAAGCCCTTTTTTATAGCGCTGTAAGTAGACTGGTCATTTTGTTTCACCCACTCTAGGTTGCGAAACTCGAGGGCTTCTTTGGTACTACTGCAACTACTATATGCATTGTTATGATAATTGCTGATTAGTGATTGCTCTATTCCAATTGATTCTGCCAGGGCACGGACAAACTTGTTGTAGTGGTGTGTGTTATTTGCATTTAAAATTTGAGTTTCAACAAACTTTTGCCTATCTATTCCAAAGCTTTCTAAATCAATTCTAATGCTCTTTTCATCTATGTGATACAAAAGGGAGATCATATTATCGATGTCAGCTTTTTTATTCGATGCTAGAGCTTTTGCCCCAAACTCAATGGCGCTTTTTAAATCACCCAGATGTCGACTACATATACTTAGCCTTCTAAGCAAAGCACAATCATTACTGCTATCCGTGAAACTAGCAAAAATTGACTCGATCAATTCAGAGCACAATGCCCATAACTTCAACTTAAAGATCAAATCAATCAGCTTAACTCTTAATTTTCTATCATCTCGATAAACAAATTCAAAAACCTTTATTACCACCTCTAGCTGTCTTAAGTTGTCAGTCTGAGCTAGACTTTCAAAAAGTGAGAAGAACTCGTCCGCGGAAACGTTAAATAAACCATGGCTAATTACTTTTTTATATGTTGGGTGTGACGTCAGTGAAGAATCATCACTGTGAGACATAGCTTTAGTATAAGTAGAAAATTTTTCTGCGTACCTTTCATTCAGTAGAGCCGAAGAATTTTTTCCAGTATTACTACTCATTGATTTTAGAAGATTAGCAAGTCTAGATGCTATATTTTTAGAACAGAACTTATCTATGAGTAACTTACGTGCATTGTAGGTTATTTCGTCGCTTTCCTTGTTAAGGAAAGCACACATTAGCAAGAATACCCATTCATTCTTCGAATTAGAAGAAGTAAAATAACCATGCTCTAATGACTTCAATTTACTCGCGAACCCGGTCTTATAAGTAAATATCGGCTTGTTAAGGGCTATAGCTTTAACTAAGCGAGAGGACATTCTGTACTTATTAAAATCGTCATTATAGCCAGGGGCGCATATTATGTCTGATGCTTTAATCAAGTTGTTGTAATCTTCGTCACTAGGAGATTTTAGATTACGGAAGTAAACGCTACCTTTTAAATTTGCTTGAGCATAGGCTTTTAGGTTCGCAGGAGCCCTTCCTGAAATCATTAAAGTTACGCCTACTCCAGCACCAATTTTAAATTCTTTTACGGCTTGAACGAAAACTTCAAACTCGTCTGAATATGGATAAATACTTCCGTTGATAAAAATTAAAAAGGTATCCGCCCTTACATTATATTTTTCTAATAACTTTTGCTTGTCAAAATTATTTCTGTTGATAGTCTCATACTCATCAACTGAAATTACGGGGGGGATAATGAACGAAGGTTTTCGATATCTATCGTACAATCTATCAGCCATGTCGTCCCATATAGAACAGTGCAATGAAGATAACTTGTAGCATAGTATACGAAGAGTGGGTTCTACCCAGCGGTCAAACTCTGGGTCGCTAAACACTTTAAGTGAGTGCTCCATATCAACTAAAGATAGGAAACTACGGAAATCATTTTTGTTCAGTTCTGGCTTATCTAATACACGTAAAATCTCTAAGTTCGCTTTGGGGTAGTATTTTTCAAATACAGCGTCTTCATCATCTTCCGCTTGGACAATCAACTCTGCATTAGTCAAAACTTTTAGCTCTAGAGCTGCTCTCATTGTCCTTGTCCGCACACCTACTTGCATTATATATGAAGGTGAAAATTCCGTTACAACTCGTTTAATTTCACGCGATAACAACTTACCTCTAAACTTGAGCCTTAGCCATTGAACACCATTCCAATTTAGAGGGCATGCGCCTTCAGATATAATTAAAACTTCTATACCTTGCTGTTTAAGCTTCTCTGAGAGTTCCTGCAAATAAAAAGCTGAGCCATGGTCGCACGCTGATGGATGAACTATAACGAGGGATTCAGCTCTACGCCTTTGGCCGTAATAGCCTATTTTCTTCGCAATCCCTGAAGCAACATTCACATCTCTGTCAATAAGATAATTATAAAGATAATTGTGTGTATAAGATAATATTTCACTGTAGTCCGCATCACTTATGTCGGAAGAGACCAGTGCCGCTATAGCGCACTCTAAATTGTTAAAGCTTGCTAAATTAAGCCCTAAGTTGTTATTGGAATAAAAGCTATCTCCCAGTGTGAGAACGTTTTTTTTATGCATTAACATTTCTAGGCCAGCTTGTGAGTTAATGGTAATTGCTTTATCGAAAACGCTCATTAAAGAATATGTATTAGTATCGTCATCAATCACTTCATAACCGTAACCTTCAGATAGTAAAGATTTTATCCGCTCTTTATACTCTACTTTATCCCCTGGATGTAGCTTTGCCACCAAATTTACGTTTGGTAACTTTTTAACTTCTTTTGCCACGGCTTCATATGCTGAAAAAGTATCTTCGAAATCAGGCAAATCATACGTAATAACTGTATCTATATTACATTGACCTATTAGTAGAACGTTTACCTTACTATCAGAACAAAACTTTTGAGCACGAATCAGATCTTCTACTTTTGACCTTGGAAAACTAGCTTTGGTATGCTCACAAACCTTTACCCACTCCAACATTCGTCCTTTATCTTTTTCCGAAAAAGGAAGCGAAACTTGCTTTTTCGAAAACTCGTGTTGGTTACCGATAATTCCGCATTTATCGAAATAAATCCTTCCTTTATCAAAAGAATACTCAGTTGCATAGCATTCTATTTTCAATACATCACACACTCGCTTAATAGCGCGTGATGATTGAAGTAGTCCACCCCAAATAACTACGAATTTAAATTCTTGAGAAGTTAAAAGTTCAAAAACCGAATCCAAAACTTTTCTGTAGCTCTCTATTAATTCTTCTTGGCTTTTTTCGGGATAACGCCTTTGAGAACCTCTAATGTCATATAGGATTTGCTCATGCGTCACTTTAACGTTATTTTGTTCAACGCTTTTAACCTTTTCCCAGTAGTCACAGTAATCAACTTTACGACCAAAAGAAACTGTCTGAAAATTTAGAGCTTCTAGCCCCCGACAGACATCTCTTTTAACTGGATCACCATATTTTTCAACATTTTCAACTAAAACACGATTCATTTTTTAAACCACTTAGAAATTTAAAAATAATGTTAATACACTACATTTTGTAGCTTAATTTTATTCAAGTAAGATTTGATCATTAATGTAATAAATTTTTGATAAATTATATTTAATTACAAGTATAGAAAGTTTGTTCAATTTGAGTTTTTACCTAAAGAGTTAGCTAATAACCAAACTTGTCCTTTAAAATTTTGAAACTATCTTCATCTTGCATTTTTCTCAAAAGATCCTCTGAGATTGCTCTCCTTGAGCGAGGGGAGATGTTGTTACTTGACCGGCCGCTATCTCCAGTTACTTTGAAAATATCGAAGGTATCTAGGAAGCTATCAGAAAATGGAAGGTCTAGCACTTTTGCCATGTTCTGAACGCTTTCTTTGGGGCTTTCTACAAAGTCTTCGTACTTAAATATCTGTTCTGGAGTATATTCGCTAATAAACGTGTCTACTCTTTTACAGTATTCCCCAAACCCTTTGGGTTCAAAGTGTTCCCATTTATTATTTAGAAGAGACAAGTACGAATCGATAGGATTTCTTAATGTTGCAACTCGTAGCACATTGAACTCTTCTGATAAATGCTCCACAACAGAAGAATACCTTGTGAAATTTTCTCCTACACAGAAGTCTGAGTGTGTATGTTCACGAATGACGAGATGCCCCCCAAAGCTGGATACATGCTGCTCTGTAGTTTTTATACTATCAGTAAAGATTTTCCATGCTAACGAATCGACATCTGGAACGCTGGCATACCTTGACTGTGTTATAACATCTGCTGGTAAAAACTTCGGCTTGCCCCCTCCCATATGCAACTTGGATGTAGGATGTAACTCGCTTAAGAGAAATACATTTGGTAATGCAGCTATACATTTGGAGACCAAAGTACCACCGCTACACGCTAAATGGTGGATTACCTTTATAGTCGGCTTAGTATTAAGCGTACTTTCTTCAAGGGCTTTTTCACAGCGCTCGATTAAGCTTTTTGCTTCATTCAACGGAAGATGATTTACAAAATTAGTACTTTCGTTATCAGGTCTGGCCGAGACATCGTGTTTATCTAACAAATTCAATGCATCATCTAATTGACGCTGCATGTTTTTTAAATCATCCATAGCCCTAACCAAGATCCTTGGTCGCACTCGCAATTTCAGGAAACCGCGACTCTAGGTTATGGTAAAAAACTGACGCCTGTTTTAATTTTATGTGCAGCTCTGCTATCAACTCTTGTAACGCTTTTTCCGTTTCAACTTTTTCTTTATATTGAAAGCGTAATTCGTCCAAGTCGCTTTGTAGCTTGCTCATCAATTTAGTATTTAGCGCTAGTGTTTTTAAAGCGTCTTTCTCTTTTATCGAGCTCGCGTTACAGCTTTCTTTTAAAACAGCCATGTTGCTTTCTAAAGCTGACAACTGATTTTCACAATCACTTAGTTTTGTTTCTAATAAACTGTTTTTTTCTACTAGGCCTTCAGCCAATTTCTTATTTTCGAGGTGCCAATGTTTATGCTGATCTCGTGACTCGCCAAGCTCTCGACTCCGTTCTTTTAAGTCTTCTAGTTCCGAATGCAGTTGTGATTTTTCCTCAGCCAATTCCTTTTGCTTTTCTTCAGCTTCTTGCTTGGCGGTCTGCAGTTGTTGCTTAGCCTGCTGTAGCTCTTCGGCAACTTTGTTGGCATTGCTTTGAGAAGCACTCAACTGCTTTTCTAGCTCTAACTTGATTTCTCGATGCTGTTGCCTTTGACTGAAGTAGTTCAATGCCTGCTCAGCATTTACTTTTTTGGTTGCCACAAAGTTAGAATATGGCGGCATAGACTCAGCTAACTCAAGATAATCTCGCCCACATTCTGTAAGCTTTTTTTTAAGCTTTTCTGCGGGTTTACTTTCACCAAAAATTGGCCTTAGTGAGCTTTGAATTATCACATGGGTGAATGGATTTAATATTTGGTTATTCAAGCATTGCTGCTCGCCACCATTAAGCTGCGAAATAAGTAAGCCAGAACGGCTCTCTGAAATATCAAATTGCTGAAGTAAATGCTTTAGCTTAATTACCGGAACTTCCTGTTCAGTGAATTCCAGTGCAGGTCGTATACTTTTAATAACATTTGGAGGAAGTGTTGACGAAAACCCTGGTACATTTGATACGAAATAAGAAACTGTTTTCTGCTCGGACTCAAATACCGGCACACCATGCGCTATGGTTACATTGTTAGGCTTGCCTTTAGCGCTATACAGTGCATTGGCTTTTTCAAACATTGCCGGCTCTGGCTCTACTAAAACAACTTTTGATGCTGTTAAAGAAAACAGCCAATTAAGCGTGGCATCAGTACGCGCTCCAAGCACTAAAACGCACTTTGGTTGCACCGACAGCCCATTTACAATGTGTAATAAATCGCTCATAGCCCCTCCTAATGTTCTTTTAGAACTTTTCAGCCATCACTGCTATTAGCTTCTGCCAGTTTTCAAGCGGCTGGTTCACTTTAAGCTTTTTACGGTCTAGTGTATGAAGCCTATCTGCTAGCTTTGTAAGCAGCTCTTTAACAAACTTTTGATCTTCTTCTTTTAAACTATTTATCGCGTTTTGCTGCTCTTCATTTAGCTGTGCTGGCAAATCGAGTACTAGTTTTAGCCCCCACTTGTCTTTAGTTTCTGGCGGCCAGGTAGCAAGCGGCGCTTGGTTATTGGCTAGCTCTCTAAACTCAAGGCTTCCATATTCGGTAAATGCTTTATCTTTTATTTGTTTAGCGCCAACTTTAATGTCGAACGCAGGGAAGCTAATGCCGTTTGCCTGTAAGTTTTCAACACAAATAAGTAGGTGTTCGTTTGTAGTTCCTACCATATTCTGTTTAAGGCTAAGCTTTTTGAAATTAAACGGTTTAGATGTTTGTTTTGGCGCTAGTTGTTTTAATGCCGTTGCTAGTTTTTGTAACTTTTCTGGCCATGATGCAACGTCTAAATTTGCTGTTGCATCGGTGCGCTGAACGTTGCCTTGCTGAAGTTTGGTTTGCAGCTCTTCAATAATGCCTATTAGCAATAAATGATCTACTGTAGGCAATTCTGCCAATGCTTTTTTACCTGCATCGGTAAAAGGGCTAAGTAGCGAAAAGTCACATACTTTGTTGCTACCTGTTTTCACGAATTTTGATAAAGGATAAACGCGCTTTTTATCTGGTGCATGTAATTCTATATCTAGCACACCTTTTCTATCGTTCACGATGATAGAAAACGCATTCCAGTGCTTATCACCATGTTCAACTTGCGTAAAGCGGGCGGTTATGCGCTGCAGGTCTTTTTGGTTTGCGCCACCGGTTAAGGTTACACCTTCGCTTAGCACCAAGTGTGGGAATCGCTCTTCTACTTTGCTCTTGAATTCAGCCAGTGCTTTGTTATCAGGCGACTCACCTTTTAATTTTTGATATTCAGTAAAATAAAACTCTAGTTCTTCTTGAAGTTGTTTTATTTGTAGCTGTAATAATTCTTGTTCATTCATCGCGTTTTCTAACTCTCGTTGTAGTTTAGGCGAGTGTTTCTCTGCCTGCGCTAGCTTTGTCTCTAAATTCTGAATTACGCTGTCTTTTGCCTTTTTAGCATCTTTAGATTGTGCAAACGTACTTTCTAGCTCTTCTTGTAGTTGATTTATTTGAAGCAGTAATAGCGCTTTCTCTTCTTCAAGGCCAGTGACTTTCTCAGCCACAACCTTATCGTGCGTTGATGCAATCTCTTCTGCTTTGGCATTTTCTTGTAATTGCTTATAGTTTTGCTCTACGCGTTCAAAATCCGCTTCAACGTTAGATAGCTTCGAGAAGGCTGCTTCTAACTCTTCTTGCAGCTGTTGAATTTGGAGCATCAGTAATTCATTTTCCTTAGCTTGCTCTGTATTTTGTTTTGCTATGCGCTCTTTTTCTGCATTTACTTCAGCTAGTTGGCTGTTTGCTTTTTCGTATTTAGTGTTTGAGTCTGCCACAGCAGCTTTGGCGTTATTAACTTCAGCAAAAACGCTTTCTAACTCTTCTTGTAGCTGCTGAGTTTGCAGTAGTAATAGCTCGCTCTCGCTTTTAAGCTCGCTCTCGCTTTTAAGCTCGCTATTTTCTTTTGATATGCGTTGCTTTTCAACGTCCGCTTCAGTTAGCTTGTTCGCTGTTTCTTTATACTTATTTTCTAAATCTGCAACCGCAGCTTTGGTTTTACTAGCTTCAACAAAAGCGCTTTCTAACTCTTCTTGTAGCTGCTGAGTTTGCAGTAGCAATAGCTCGTTCTCGCTTTTAAGCTCGCTATTTTCTGCGGCTAACGTTGAAGCTTGCTCTTGTGCACTGGCAAGCTCGCTTAATGCGCTTTTATTTTTCGCGTCTAATTCTGCGGCAGTGCTTTTGGTGTTTGTAACCTCTTTTACTGCTGCCTCTTTTTCTTTTTGCTCTTTTTCGAGCTGCTGAGTTAGCTGGGCGAGGCTTTCTGATTTTTGAGCCAATTCTTTTTTAACGGCTTCTTGTTCGCTTTTAGCTGTGTTTAAAGCTTCATTGGCTTTAGCACACTCATTTTTTGTGCTTTCAATGTTGTTGTACTGCATTAAACCGAAGCACACAACGTCAACCCAGCTTTGGGTTTTGTCGGGAGCGCTAAAAGCTTCAAACTGTTGTAACAACTCGTTGGTTTCAGTCTCACTTTGAAGGGCGCAGCGAACAGTGTTGCTTAATGTTTGTAACTCTTTCGGCAAACTTGAGGTGGGTAGCAGTTCAATCGCGAAGTGCTCATCCAATAGATACTGATGCTGTTGCAAAGCTTTAAAATAGTTGTCCCAGTTTTTTATCGCTTCTGTCACTTCTGCCTGTTTAGGTAACGCGTTTGCAAATGAAGCCACTATGTAATCTTGCGGCGACATAAGAAGCGCTTTTATTCCGTGGGCAGCTTCATCACTTTGCTGGCTTACTGCAATGCTAATATGGGGTGCCTCAGCCTGTACAACACTGTTAATTAAAGTGTCGTTTATTTCAGAATCACCTAGTTCTTCAGACCAATCTACATTTAAAGCTAGCGCGCCTTTTTCCACTTTTTCAGTTGCTAAACCCATGTACGAAAATAAAAATTCGTTAGGCGCAATAATTAGTTTTTGACCCACTTAACATTCCCCACTGAATTTTTGTAACGCGTAATACCAACGTTCAAGTGAATATGACAATACTTTACCATTGAGGTTTGTTTTGTGAAGTGAACTGCCCACAGCGTGCAAAAGCTGTGTTTTATTAGGTAGTAGCGCTGCATTATCAAGCTCTGCTGATGTAACTGCATTTACATTGCTATCGGCACGTAGCGAGAGGGTAAAACGCTGAGGTTCTGATTTTTCATCGACCAAAGCGTTACCACGCAATACAAGTACATTGTCTTCTTGCTTCGTATCACTCAACAATGCCAGATTTTTAACAACTACACTGGCTTCGTTTTGTGAAAAACGACTAACAGACTCTTCTGTCTTTGCCTCTGTAAAGCCAGAAATCAGTTGCTCAACTGCTTTACACCAATTGCTCGTTTTCCCTACATTTACGTTATCTTTTAAGGCAAACTGCTCTTTCAAAAGCGCTATGTTTAACTGCGTTAGTATAGTTATTAAGTCTGCTTGGTCGTTAGAGGAAAGCTTGTAGAAAGCGTTGCTTGCCATTTGCTCTGGCATAACAAGCATATAATCGGTAACGCCGTTATTGCCACTGGCAATAAACTGAGATAGCGGGAAACGGCGGTTTGGCTTAGGCTCATAAAACTCAACTTCGGCCCTGTTCCCTCGCCTGTTAATGATAAGCGGGAAACTCGCCACGACTCCAGTTGAAAGAACAACGTTATTGATATTAACAATTAAACGGCTTACGTCTTCTCGCTCGAAGCCACCCGCAATTTCTACCTTGCACTCTACCTTGCCTTCTACTACGCCTTCTATCCCGCCCTTTTCCGAGTTTAAGCCAGTATCTATCTGAGCTGAAGGCGCGTTATGCTCGATGGCCAATTCAGGGCTATCTGTATTAGCTGTAGTCGTTTGCTCGTGCCCATTAAAATCGTTACTCGCTGCAACGCTGTCTTTAAACACGCTTTGCTTTTCTTGTACTTTCGACCAGTGCTTTTTTTTGTGCTCAAGCTCATTAACAATGTCAAAGTACGGCTTAGTTGCTGGCTGCTCTACAACGTTTACGGTGTTTTCGAACGCTTTGCTTTCTACCATTTGATTAAATGATAGTGGCCCTGTTAACTTCCATACATCGTTACTGTTTCGCGCTTTCAAATTTTGAATAATGCGATTCCATATCCATTCCAGAGCAGGGTGCCCTGCACGGCAGCCTATTGCTCCATTCCAAATTCCGCCGTGCCACTTTCTTACTAAAAACAGAGCATCATCTGAAAGCAACGGCGTTATAGACGCATTGCACTTTGTACCGCAATCTATATAAAAACCGCCCATTTTTAAGCAGTAAGCTACGCGGAAAATATCTGATTGCATTGCTGGTAGTGCAGCACTTTCAAACAGGTTTTGAATTTCAGCACCGTAGTGCTCTGCTATAAATTGACGTGCAGTTTCGTAACTAAAGAGCTTGTGCTCCATGGAAGGGTTTTGCGCTTTCCATGTGGCAACTAACTTTGAGATATCTTCTGGTAAATCTGATGTATTCCAGAACTGAACAACTGTATTAGGCTTCATACTTCGCTCTTAAAAACTCGGCATTTTTTTCATAAATGTCGTAGAACTGAGATACCAATTCTTCATTAGTAAAAGTGGCTGATTCGCCTAACTCAATATCTGCCCCATTGATACTAAGTACACGTGTACCTTTCGACTCAACCCTACCCGTCTCAACACATTTTATACCTGGTGGTACTAGTGGTATTAGCTGATTAAGCGGCTCGATGCTGGCATCAATACAATCTTCTTTCCCGGTTGTACCCGCAATATGCAGGCAAATTCGCTTAGCATATTCAATTAGTAACACTGATGAGGGGTGGTTGAACGTGAAGAACGTTCTTGATTTACCGCGGGTAGCTTCAATGAAGTCTGCAATTTTTATATCAACCGATGCTTCTCGCGTCTTTAACTCACTAAGCGACTTTGCATCTTCTTTACCGTACTCTTGCTTGTTGTAGAATGGATCTGATAACCACCCCACTACTTGCTGTTTACTTATACCAAGTAGCCACCCGTCAAGAATGGTTTTATTGTGATATTCGCCTAAAGGGCCACGTAAAGTCGTAACTTCAGGATGTCTTATATATATCAAATCTGGCGTAAACCCGCTGAAATAAAGGTTAACTATTGTATGGGTTTTATCACCGTACAAACGCTTTATTTCACTGGTTCGAATAAACTTGCAAGGGTAGTTGTCTGAAATAGACTGCGTAACAATAACGTCAGCTTCATTTAATGCGTCGCGATAGTCAGCTTCATCGCTATCTTTTAATAAGTGTACTATTGGGGTAGCAGTTACCTGTATCGTAGGAACTAGCTTTTCAATGTAATCAGCAAGAGGCCTAGCTTGGCAATTACCAATAACTACTAACTTCATACTGCCTTCACCTTACCGAACACTTGCTGCTTAACACGTTTAGAATATCTGTTTACTAACACTGTACAAACCGTCTTTACTTCGTAACCCTGTACCATATCAATTAGTGACGTGGTAAATCATCCATTTTCGTATTTTTTTCTAACGGTTCGCCAATATCACTCTGCGTATCCATGTCTTCAGAGGGAATATTACCAGGCATTGTCAAGTGAGGGTCAGGCGCAACACCTGGAAAAGCTTCATCTAAAAGTTGCGGTGTTTCAGCTTCAGGCGACATGTAAGAAACATCACCCTCTGGCGCTTCAGAAAACTGCATATCTTTTTCTATTTCGGCTAAAAGTTCTGGATCGGTCTCTAGGCCTAGTTCGGCCGCTGCTAGGTTGTCATCTTTTATTTGCTGCTTGATAATATTTGATTGATTTGGTTGGGCTGAATCTATTGGCTTATCAACACTTGTTATCGCAGCATTAGGCTCAATAGTTGTGCTTGGCGAGGATACATTGGTATCGTTACTAGTGAAGGGATAAAAGAACAAGACTAAAAAAGCGACAATTACAACGAAGCTTGATATAACACCTATTGTTTTCATTGCTAATTCCTTTTGCCAAGCACTAATCATTCATTTGATACTTGTTATATTACCATTAAACCAATAGCAAGGCACCCCATCTACATCCAAATCGAGGCAATATGAAAAAAAATTTCAGTGTTTTATATAAAATTTCCGGTATTCGTTTTTTTATTGCGCTAATTGTGTGCTTTTCTTATTCAAATGGCGTTCAATCACAACATATTGATAATCAACCTTCTTCTTCTCGGCCCGCAAAAGGCATAAATTTCTTCTATCTTAATGGCAGAGATCAGGAGGACTTAGTCCAAATTGCCGAAAAGCTCTATTTTGGTGATGAGGCCTGCAAAGGAACTCGAGATAACATTGAAAAGCGCTTCGATACCACTATTCGTGAGATCAAAACTGCCGGCTTTGAGTGGGTCAGACTGCTTGTTAGCAAAGACTTTTATCAAATTTATGCGCCGCGCTGCGGTTTCAATATGGATGAGGTGTATCCGGTTTTAGCTAAAAAGCATTTGTCAGTGCTCTCTCACCTTATCGACAAAATTGCCGATAACGGCCTGAAAATAGAGATCGTGCTTTCTGGAGTAAAATGGTTTGCCGAACCAGAAAGCGACATTATCTTTTTCGAATCTGTGCTATCGGGGCTTCCTCTAGAGCACATTCACATGGTAATGCTTGGCGGTGACGTTCAACCTGCTAATGCTAAATACCAAGCTGACTGGTTAAAGAAAGTGCTTCCTCACTTTCTAAATCATAAAAACCCAGAACTAGCTGCTCAGGATTATCTTTTTGATACGGTTACTTATCGCAGTAAAAAGCAAGCGTTAAGCTACATCAAATGGGTGAAAGAGCACTTCCTGAACCTTAAATATCTTCCTGTTAACCTGTATAACCGTTCTTTGCCAGTGGGAAGCAGTTGGCAAGAGTATTCAAAAGCGATCAGTGTATACGTTGATGTATACCAAAGTGCTGGCCTTCCATTGTGGATAGATGAATATGGATTTAGGTTGAGCAATAGCACTGAAGAAGAAAATTACACTGAAAGCGACAGGGTTGAGTACTTAAAGGGGTTTTACCACGCATTGTCGTGCTCGGATAAAGCACCCGCAGCTTATTTTATATGGACCGCGGGAAATGACAGATACCATGCAAATCCAGAAAAAGACCACGATCGTACACCTTTCGGGTTATTCGCTGGTTACAATGAAAATAAGCCAGTCACAACACCAGCTTGGAATGAGGTAGCATTATTTAACACTACCTCATCGTATTGTAAGCAATTCGTTGAAAAGAACTAGCACGAATACAATTAAAAATAAGGCTTTAATACCGACTCATCGACCACTTGCGGCTGATAAGGTTGCGCTTCGCCGCTTTTTATCGCGCTACGAGCCATTTCTACAAATGCCTCTATTGGAATGTCAGCAGAAGCAGAAAGCAAACTTTGGACTTGGTAGTCCCACCAATTCATTTCCATTAACTGGTCGATGATATTTTGGGGGAAGCGATATCGGATAACTTTTGCTGGAAGCCCTCCTACTATAGCATAAGGCGGCACATCTTTAGTGATAAGCGCTTTTGCGGCAAGTATTGCACCATCGCCTATAGTAACTCCACGTGCAATAGTAACATCTTCACCAATCCACACGTCGTTTCCTATTGTTATACCCAGTCCATTTTTCGGTTCTGTATTATTTACTTGAAAGTTTTCGACCTCAGGGTGGTCGGCAAAAAACTGCGCGTTCGTAATATTTTGGCGGTCATAAGTTATGTTCGCCGTGGTAAAACGGCTAATTGGATGGTCAATGCCCATGACTGTCGTTCTAGCACCTATTGAACAATATCGGCCTACTTTCGTGTTGATGGGAAATACGCTGCGTGTAAACGAAAAAGACCCCATAGAGAATAAGAAGCTGCCATTTAAAAAATTACAGTAAGGTTCAATACGCCCATTAGAAGGAAACACTAACTGTTCATTTGGTCTAAACCTTCCTTGCACTTTACAATTTCCAAATGGCGTAAAATAAACACGGTGTTCGTTAAAGTGAGCTAATAACTCGTCACTTACTGTTATTCTGTGGATCACTCGTTCGTCCCTTTCTTATAATTTAATATCGGCTGGTTTTGCATGAAAGCAATGGGTGAATAGTAAATAATAACGAATCACTTATACAGCGCTAAAACATATGAGGTTAAAAGAAAAGCCATTCCTTAAACAAGGAATGGCTTTGTTCTACTTGCAAAACTGCCTGGGAAAATCAAGTACAGCTACTTAGTGGTATTTTATATTGAACTAGGGCTGCAGGTAGTATCCTAACCATTCTCGTTCCGAGGAGTTAAGGTTATTTTGCTCTGGCTGCCTTAACATTTTTTTGTTCCATTGCTCGTAAAGTTTTTTCAGCTCTTCTGCTTTCTCTGGCATTTTTGATATCAAGTTGTTTTCGTCAGATTCTTCATTCGTCAGATCGAACAGAAACTCGTGTTCAGAGCCCATTTTTAGATATTTATAATTACCGAGGCGGACTGCTGACTGATTCCAAAATCGCCAAAAAAGTGGGCGGTTCGCAAGCCCGCTGATATCAGAATCTTGAGTAGGAAAAATATCAACTCCGTCTAGTTCCGACAACATGCTTTCGTCTGCTCCTGCTGCTTTTATCGCTGAATAAAGAACGTCTAGACTTATTACAGGTTGTTCTATGACCGTGTTTCTTTGAATTTCATTTGGCCACTGGACAATAAACGGCACTTTGATACCACCGTCTGTAAGCATCCCCTTTTCACCGAGTAAGGGCGTATTGAGTGACCCATTCCACGCCTCCTTTTCAGAAATCGGAGCATCGGTAAAGTCAAGGCCAACAGGTGCGCCGTTATCGCTGATAAAGGCGATAATGGTATTTTCTAATATACCGTGCTTTTCAAGCTGCGAAACTATTTGACCTACACCTGAATCCACAGCATACATCATCGCCAGCGCGTACCTACGACGATTAGAATCATATTCTGGGAACAATGATAAATAGTCATCTGTAGCCGCTAAAGGAACGTGAGGTGCGTAATGAGCAACGTGAAGGTAAAACGGCTCGTTGTAGTTCATCTCGATGAACTGTGTGGCTGCATCTGATACCACATCAAGTCTGTAGTCAGAGTTATTTACCCACCCTAACGCTGTTTCACTACCTTTTAGATCAAAGTTAGCCCAATATCGGTTTGCATAACCGAAATAGTTGTATTTATAGCCCATGGAAGACGGATAAAACTGCTCTTTAATTGACGAGGGTAATTTTCCTGGGTCGAACTGTTCAATGGGTGTATTTGGGTAATTTTCTCTGAACCATGGCTTTGAATTTTGATCGATTTCTAAATGCCACTTTCCTACCAACCCCGTCGTATATCCCAGTTCCGAAAATCGCTGCCCCATAGTAACCACGTTGGTAGGGATAGGAGTATAGCGATTGTCGTCAACCCCAAAGCGCTGTTGGTATATACCAGAAATCATTGCCGCTCGCGATGGCGTACATTGAGGAGCTGTGATGTACCCGTTCGTAAACAACGCACCTCGAGCAGCTAGTTTATCTATATTTGGAGTTTCAATATCATTAACAATATTGTGAGCACCTACATCGGCGTACCCCTGGTCATCGGTAAAAACAACGACTAAGTTAGGTTTGGAAGGAACTATAAGAGTTTTAGCATCTATACTAAATTCAATGCCAGACTCTGTTAGTAATTTAGCTGTAATGGTAAGAGGTGTGCGCTTTCTTACTTGGGGAGCGACAAAACTAAAAGCACCTTCACCCGCTGCTTGTATATTGGGAGTACTACTTAAGGAAGAGCTCCACGACTGCACTGTAATATTTGATGCGCCATTACTCTTCGTTGAAGCCAAAGTCAGATTGACGCTCTGGTCAGATTTAATTTCTACAGGTAAGGTAAAAGAATACGAGTCCTTTAAGTCTTGTTGACTAGACGAATCATTAGAGAGATTACTTTCTGAATCACCGCCCCCACATGAAATAACTGCTACCAAAGCAACGACTAATATCCCACAACTTTTGATGACTGCCATAAATATCCCTAATGACTACTACTTTGCTACTTGCCAATTATTATCTGTTGGCCTCAACACACCGCGACTTTTAACTGCTGTGCCATCCATCAAATGAACGAGGTTTCTACCAGCAGTTTTGTTTCTCCAAAGAAAATCTACCTTCCCATCTCCGTCATAATCACCCATATTACTGATTTGCCAACTAAGGTCTGAAACTTGATTTATGAGTGAGCTCGTTAACACTTGCCCGCTGTTCATAATATATACCCAGTTTCTTCCATCGACTTGGTTTCTCATTATGATGTCGTCTGTTTCATCGCCATTTAAATCCCCCGCGCCGACAATCTCCCAATTTGGGCTCACTGCTCTTAAACTATATTTTGAAGCAATACTTCCATTTTCCATTATCCAGATATAAATAAGACCCGTATCAAGCTTACGCCAAATGATGTCATCGTCTCCGTCACCATCTATGTCCCCGGTCGCAACTACCTTGAAATTTAAGTCTGTAACCCAGAGTGAAGGCTTACTTATTTCAATTCTACCATTATGCATCAAGTAAAACCATGTATCTCCCCGTTCAACGTTTCGCCACATGACGTCCCCTACGCCATCTCCATTGAAATCGCCGTTGCCTACTATTTGCCATGTTTCCGCTGTAACGAAATTGAGAACATAGCGATTCTTAATGCTCGCGCCATTCATCAGATAAACGAAATTCATTCCAGTTTCGCTGTCTCGCCAAAAAATATCTGACTTTCCATCACCGTCGTAATCACCTAATCCATCCATTGCCCACGTGTATTCTTGTACTACGTTAATCGGAGAAGCTTTAGCAACTGAAGTGCCATCCATTGTCCATAAGAAGTTCCAACCTTTAGCGAAGCTGCGCCAAAGAAGATCTGACTTGCCATCAGCGTTTACATCTTGATTAGATGCACTCCTAATAACGGTAAAGCGGTCATCGTAACCTTCACCAGGACCGAATGTATCCCAGCTATTTTGGGAAAGGTCTGATAAAGGGAATAGGTTTATTCTCCACGGGCCGCCAGTAATCTTTTTAGGGAGGGTTATAATGGCTTGCCAGGTTCCGTCATAAATATCACCATCAATCAGAGAAACACTGGCAAAACCAGAAGTTGCATCATTAATCAAACTAGAAGCACTCAGTAATGGCGTCTCCAAGCCCGAATCGACGTCTCTTAAGTGCATAGTAACTGAGATTGTATCGGCTCCCTGTGTAACGTTTGCTACGCGTTTATCAACCGAAAAACTTAGAAGTTCTGGCGGAGTTTTATCATCATTTTGAGAAATGACCTCAAAGGTAGAGCTAAATTCCTCACCAGGGCCAAAACCAGTAGAATTTCCTGCTTCGTCACTTAGAGGAAATAATACTACTTCCCACAAACCCTCTTGCGAATTTTTAGGGATTGTTAGTGCAGCTTGCCAAATACCGTCATTTTTGTTTCCCGACAAAAGTGAAACATTCGCAAACCCTGCTGAAGCGTCGCCATCGATACTTCTAGCGGTAACTTTCGGTGTTTCAACCCCAGTTCCAGTATCAGTAACTCTCATTCTTACCGTTAGATTAGCCGCACTATCAAATACATTTACAGAACTACTTGATAATGAAAACTCCTGTAGCTTTGGTGGCGTATCGTCTGTAGTGTTAGATATTACGGTAAATGATGCGTCATACTCATCACCCGGCCCGAATCGTCCCCATGAATTAAATGCTAAGTCAGATACCGGAAAAATAGTTACTTTCCACTGGCCTGAAGGAGAGCCAGCACTTACACTGATAACTGCTCTCCAAACTCCATCTTCAATACTCCCAGAATGAAGTGACACTGCCGCAAAGCCTGTAGAGCCTTCATTATCAACGCCACTTGCTGATACAAGAGGTGTTTCAACTCCACTTGGATCTTTTAAGCCAATAAACACTTCCACTGTTTGAGAAGTATCAGTGACATCAACTATTCGAGAAGTTAATGAAAAAGACGTAAGCTCTGGAGGTTCTAAATCTTCAGCCCACGAGTAAGTTGCGAAAAAAACGAAAAATAAACATACAGACAGAACTTTAGATATATCCTTTACTCTAGCGTGTTCCACTACTATCACTTCCTTGTACACTGAAATTTAAGAGATTAAAAAAGAGAGCATATGCTCTCTCTTTTACCGTTTATTTAGCGACTTGCCAAGAATTATCGGTAGGCCTCAATACTCCGCGACTTTTCACCGCAGTACCATCCATTAAATGGATTATATTCCTGCTTGCAGCTTTATTTCTCCATAGAAAGTCTGCCTTACCATCACCGTCATAATCGCCGATATTTCCGATTTGCCAATTTAGGTCAGCAACCTCATTGATTAAGGTACTTGTTGATATTTGACCTTCTTTCATGATGTAAGCCCAGTTTCGTCCATCAACTTGGTTTCTCAGTATAATATCGTCAATGCCATCGCCGTCTAAGTCACCAGCCCCAGCAATTTCCCAATCTGTATTAACAATGATTAGGCTGTATTGAGAACTTATTTCTCCATTCTCCATTAACCAGACGTAAATGCGGCCTGTATTCGCTCTACGCCATATGACATCGTCGTCGCCATCACCATCGATATCACCGGTTGCAGCTACCTTGTAATTAAGATCGGTAACCCATTGTGAAGGCTCACTAGAACCTATACGCCCTTCGTCCATTAAATAGAACCAAGTGTCACCGCGCTCTACGTTACGCCACATTACGTCACCAATACCATCACCATTAAAGTCGCCATTCCCCGTAACTTGCCAAGTGCCGGCGGTTACGAAGTTTAGTACATAACGGCTTTTGATATTCGCTCCATCCATCAAATAGACGAAGTTCATGCCTGTTTCGCTGTTTCTCCAAAAAATGTCAGATTTACCGTCACCGTCGTAATCACCAAGACCATCCATTGTCCAAGTATATTCTTGAACGACATTAATCGGAGTCGCGGCAGCAGTTTGTACTCCATTCATTGTCCACAAGAAGTTCCAGCCTTTATCAAAGCTACGCCATAATAAATCTGATTTACCATCTGCGTTCAGATCATTTACAGGAGCGTAGGTATTTAACTGCTGTGCAGACCAATTCGCCGAATTAAATGGAATATCGCCGTCTCGATAATCATCTCCCAATTCGGGAATTCCAGCCCAAGCCCATACGATACAATCACCGTTTTCATCGGGTTCGATGCAAGCCAAAGTTTCGAAATCTAGTTGGGGAGAAATTAAGAAACCACCGTCTACCCCGAATGAGCAGTCACCACCGTTTTCACTAAATGTGAACCCTTGTACACACACCCAGAAGTCTAATACGTCACCAGATAAGCTCATTCTTGCAGCATAAGCTGGATTAGCAGCTCGTATAGCTAAGTCGCTTGTTATTGCATAGTCAACGCCGGCTAAAGAGGCACTCACAACATTTGCGATAACCACCGTATCGTTATCGTCTAGCAGTGTGCCTTCTACAACAGCAGTTAGTTCATGCCCAGCAGTTCCTCTAGTATTCCCGTCAAACGTATAGGTAAACGTGAATAGTTGAGTTGTAGAGTCTGTTCTTAAAGCATCCTGAGGGAAGTCGTCAGAAACGTCTGGAACACCATCTCCATCTGTATCTGATTTTGTAGGATCTGTTCCTAATGTGAACTCTTCAAAGTTAGTTAATCCATCATTGTCGGCATCTTGATTGGCGTCATTGCTATCTAGGTGATTTAGGCCATAACTTTCTTCGAAAAAGTCCCCCATACCGTCGTTATCATCGTCATCGTCATCAGAGTCTGAGATTCCGTCACCGTCGTTATCACCGTTAAAACCGCCGGCAGTGTACTCTTCTTTGTATTGACTAAGGTCGATTAACTCCAGATAGTTGATACGTGGAGCAATAAACACACCGCTGGTTCCATTGAACACGTCTTCATAGGTACTATATTCTAAGACGAAAGTGAGCCCATTTTCATTAGTAGTTAGTGGAATCCAATTTCTTTCCCTTATTGCATAACTTGCTTCAAAATTTAATGAAATTTTTCCTTCGTGGTTGGTCCACGTCCAACCTGGACTCCCCATTTGGATCACACCATTATTACAGGAAATACCTCTATTAAATGAGCCATCATCGCTGAAGGAATATGCAAATAACATGTCGCAAATGGCCCATCCCTTTTCATTTACTTGGGCTTCTACACGACCGTTGATATTCGCGTTGTAAACAAAGGGAAAGTTTGAGACCAAATTTTGACCAAAGTCTTCCGCTGAGCCATCCATAGCTACTAATTCGCGAGCAAAGCGATACGTTTCTCCATCTGCGCTGACCTCAACAAGAACAGTCCATACCGATTCATTCACTTGTTGGATAGGCGTAATGATAAACAAAACATCGTTCATATTTATCAGAATCTCTTCACTTTTCAGTTCGGCGGTATATGAGTCCTCTAAAACTTGACTTAATAACGTTGTAGGTACACTTGATAACATGAAGATATCGTGAACAATAGAATTTTTTTCATCGTCGAAATGGAAGTCGATTTCATCGACCACGGGAACGCCTGCATATTTGCCCTCTAAGGTGTCGAACGTAATCCCTCGCTCTTCTATGCCAAACTCAAAACGAACATCATCAAATGTATTAGTTGAAAACGCGGAAATTTCCGATTCACCTTGCCAACCACCTTCTATTCCGTTGACAACATGTTCCGGTATGTAGAGTACTTCCTCTACCGTAACGCTAGCGGTAACATCGAAATAACCTTCTGCAGAGTTAGAAAGAGTGTACACGACATTGTCAGTTACGATTGTCCACTGTAAAGATGGCGTTTGCGCTATCAAGCCCTGTTCAAAAGCTGCAACAAGCTGGTCGGCAACTAGATCGCCCCACCGGTCACGATATGTATCGCTGTAAACGTCGTACATTTGGAAAGAAGTACTTCCATGGGACTTATCTGGATAAGTCTGGGTAAGCTGATTTCCGCCAGCTGAAAACACTACATTGTAAGAGGGAACAATTTGCGTTTGTGTGTAATCTGAAAAACTCCATGTACCAGAATCTGATTTAACTAGTATTCCTTCTATTAGAATACCATATTCATCAAGAGTGGTTTTATCAACCGATAAAATCAACGATTCGTTATTTAGTAACTCTTCAAACGTCTGGTAATTTGCGCTATTTACATAAGTGGAAGTTAAAATTAGCGAGAATAGGCAACACTGGGCAAGCAACATGCGTATGCAATTCATAAGGCGTCCTTGTCATTTAATGAATACTAATAGCTATCTTGGAATTATATTAATAATTACCCTAGTATGAGCTGTTTAAATTTTCAACATTATTTTAGACATAATCGCTTCAACTGCCCGACAGTTTTTGCGTCGCTGCCGCTTAATGACTAATGGAATTTATTTCTTCTAAAAATTCTAGCCTCTCTTGTTTACCAAGCCAAGCTTCACGCTTGTGAGACTCTTTACTTATTTTCTTTTTAAGCGCTCTGTTTTTTTCAAGCTGATCAGGGTTTTTGAAAGTAGGCGCATCATCAGAATTTAACCCAGTATTAATTGCTGGATAAACCCACTGCTTTTCTATAGTGCCGTTATATCCCTGACGAATAAATCTTTCTGTCCATTCCACATGCCCGGCACCATAGCCACTAAACCTTGGGTCTAGGTATCCTATATTATCCATCGCATCCTTGCTGCAAGCTGTACATTGCCCTGTAACTAATTTGCACAAGTACGGTGAAGTACTTGAGCCTGTACCTGAAACCACGGCCTCGCCTTTATTTATAATTCGCTTATGCGCATAATTAATGTGACCCCATAAAAGCGCTGCAATCACCCACTCTTTTTGCCAGTCTTCTTTATTTGGTCTACAGTCGTCCTCTAGCAGAATTAACACATCAACTTTTTTGACTTCATTAAGGTAATACAGGGCTCTGTTTTTATTTCGAACAACACCTTTATTCGCGCAATTCGTATGAGGCACGTTATTTTGTTCACACCACTTTACCGTATCGTCTTTACTACCGTCGTCGGCGACAACAAGTTGATAATTACCCGTTGTGAACGCTTTAACGGCTTCAACCGTTTTTGCTAAATGATCTTTCCTGTTAAAGGTAATAACTCCGATCCCCACATTGATCGTTGCTATATATTCGTCTGTAATTGATTCAAACAATTCGGATATAACAGGCCCTTCTGGACGGAGCATTTTGGCTCTTGCTATTAACCAAAAGCTTGTATAGGTGTTAACCTTTCTAAATAGTATTGCTAAATCTCTGAAGACCTCGGGGGCTAGATTTACACTCATTATGAAATGATTAACTGGAAACTCTGCATGATTCAATATTAGGGTAACTAGTGTAGTAATGTCCGTTGACGCTGAGTAGTGAGTAACCAGTTCTTTTGCATTGTCCAGCGAAACTGTGATCTCCGCTTGAGACACACCGTCTAATGTACCACTTTTAAAACCAAGGCGTTTCACGAGGGATTTGTCACTTTTTTCCAGCAGGTTCCGAATAAAAGTCATCTCACTGTCTGATAAACTAGAATTATGGCTTTGAAGGTGCAATTCACTTTTAATAACACCCGAGCGCTCAATCCTATGTTTTTTTGGCATTACGGCATTTAAAAAGAGTCTCGCCTTTTGTTTCGCAGCACCTGTTGCCCTACGGATAGCTGTTTTCTGTGAACGTTTTTTCATTATAAGACTGCTTATTTAATTCGGACGATAGCAAAGTCACATGTATTTTTAGTTGCTGTTGTTCAGCTAACTGTATCTTCAAAAATAATGGTATTTGTCTGCTTTTCTCTGACTTTTACCGTTTGGCCTTTTTTGAAAGAAGTTGGATATCTATAGGCTTTTCCGACGAAGCCGTCGCGGTGAATGTGCCTTTCAGCCGCTAGCGGTCTGTAGTCAGCCAACTTCACTTCATCAACTACAATATCATCTAACAAAATATCAGCAGCAAGTGCACCTTCTTGCTCATAACAACAGCCCCAAATATTAAACTGCATTCCTTTGTCCTTTGGCGCAACGTGTAATTGACCAAATCTGATTAAAGGAAGTTCTTGCTCTACAAAGGACTGATGCAGTTCAAAGCGCTTCAACGCATATTCGTACAAAGCAAAGTCTTGATGATTCATTTTGCGGATAAGAGACAGCTCATCTTCGCTTAGTACATAAGCGCCTGAAGACTTTGCTGAGTTTTTGTTTATATCTAATACTTTGATGTCGGTCTCATAATACTTATTAAACAGCGCAATTGATTCGTCATAACGCTCAGTGATACCAATAAAACCTATTGCGTCTGGCCACACTCCATTTAAAGCTTTCGACTGCATATTGGCAAAGCGATTTTCCTTGATAAAGTCGGCAAAGGTTCCTTCATAACCATGAAGCCTAGAAAAATGCTCGTAATGAGAGCGCACTTGCTGTGCAGGGTTTCGAACAAAAGTCACAACACTTTTTGGCTGAAAAAACGGGGCATATTTGGGATATATCACATGCCCAGACAAAAACTTAGCGTTCTGTTTTATAGTCTTGGCCGCTAAATATCTATCCTTTAGTTCATATTCATATTTTATTATATCGGGATGGGTTTCTTGATTACCCTGGCCATAATCATAGTAGGTAGCATCAGAACCAAAGTACCTTTCTGCAGCAACGCGGAAACTAGAACCAGCGGTTTTGGGAATATGGATAAAAAATAATGGAAAATTGTTATTCATAATACTTCTAAAATTCAGTTACTATTTAAGCGAAAAGTTTTCATGGGTATTGGACAAATTAGGGTTATAAGCTGTGTCATTGCACAATAGCTTGTTCCATTTATCCTTCATATACTCACTTTCTTTATTAAATCGCGCCACTTTCTCTGGCGTATCTTCTTCACCGCGGCTTATCGACTCGTGATGGTAAAGTTCAGCCCACGGGGTAAATAGGTTTCGGTAGCCTGCGGTGTGAACTTTTAAGCAAAAATCTACGTCATTAAAGGCAACTGTTAAGTCTTGTTCGTTTAACCCACCAACCTCTTCAAACACATTTTTGCGGACTAGTAAGCATGCTGCTGTAACTGCTGACATATTCTGTACAAGATGCAAACGGGTAAAATACCCGGGTTCGCTCTTGTGGAAATATTTGTGAGAGTGACCGGCAACGCCGCCTATTCCGAGTACTACTCCCGCATGCTGGATAGTATCGTTAGGGTAATAAAGCTTCGCACCTACACAGCCAATTTCAGGCCTAAGGGCATGCGACACCATTTCTGATAACCAGTCTTCGTTTATAACTTCGATATCGTTGTTAACTAGCCCAACTACTTCACCTTCGGCCTGGGAGACTGCAAAGTTGTTAATAGCAGAATAGTTGAAAGGCTTATCCCATTTTAAAACTCTGAAATTAGCTTTGGTATTAGTGTACTCACTGAAGAGGCCCAGTGTTTTATCACAGGTCGTTTGGTTATCTACAACAATAATTTCGAAGTTCTTGTATGACGTTTTGTCGTAAATAGACTCTAAACACTGTTTTAGAATGTCATACCCATCTCTTGTCGGAATGACCAAGCTAACCAGCGGTTGCTCATTTGGCAACGCCCAATTAACTTTGTATGTATTTGGGTACTTACCTTTAACAACAGAGGCATTTTGACCTAAATGTTCTAGGAAATTCCTTATGGCTTCAATGCCAGCATCTGTCGTGTACGACTTAGCAGAAGCATTAGAGGCTGTCGAGTTCTCAATAACACGCCAGTGGTAAAGAATGAAAGGTAAATGCACAACTTCATCACGCTTAAGGCCGGCCGTCGCCCGCAAAAGTAAATCGTGATCTTGCGAACCTTCTACACCTACTCTAAATCCACCTATCTTTTTAAGCACGCTTGTTTTGTACACTACGGGGTGACATATGTAGTTTTGGCTTAGAAGTAAATCTGGGTTCCAATCAGGTTTGAAGTGCGGCTGATGTCGATTACCTTGCTCGTCTATTTTATCTTCGTCGCCATAAAGCACTTTCGCGTTTGCGTTATCTGTTATAGCTTTCGCAAAGAAGGATAACGTGTGAGCAGGTAACGTATCGTCATGGTCAAGCAGTAGAACGTAGTCGCTAGTTACCATACTTAAAGCGGCGTTACTTGATTTGGAAATATGCCCGTTTTCGCTCAGCAGGTTCAATTTAATATTGGCGTGCTTTAGTGCGTATGACTCTAATGTGCTAATAGTCTCTGCGTTGGTCGACGCATCATCGGCAATACATAATTCCCAATTTTTGTGAGCTTGCCGAAGAACAGAATCGATACACTCTCTCAAATAAATAGGGTCAGTGTTGTAGGTAGGAAGAATAATAGAAAACTTCACTTCTGACTGTTCTGGGGTGAAGGTTTGCTGCATTTTCTGTAACGTGCGCGGCTCGTCGAACTCTACCCAGAACGGATAGCTTTTTTCCATGACGCCTGTGGTAAAAGTCTTATTATATTCTTCGTAAACTGTCTCTATTAGCTTTCCGCCATTTAGCTTACGGTTTGTATCAAGGTATTCTTCTACGTCATCGACATGGCTGAGCAGCCTATATAGTCGCTGTTTCATGTGTCGCATCGCAATGAAAGACGGCACTTTCGATATCATGAACGTGTTCAGAGTAAACTCAGTTTCTGCTTCACAAGGGTCGAAACGAAGCATGGTATTGTTATTTTCAAGATAGAAAAGACGGTTTACAAATTTGGTGCTGTGCCATGGTACGTCAACAGTGGTTAGTTCGCCTTTCTGTAAATTGGAATACAACTTTCCCACGTGCGACTGATGTTTTGCTTCCGTTATTTTGACACGAAGAAGATACCACCCTTTTTTAAAGCTGCGAGTAGGAAGGCGGCGAGCAGGATGAATAATAAACTGCGGATCATCGCCGTTTGATACCCAACTTGAGCCATTACTTTCCGACGTGGTTTCAGTCAACTGGTGGTGAGGGACAATGATTAACTTTTTGGCTAGCCGATACGCTAATCGTTTTAGATTAGATGGCTTTAATACTTTTGATAACAAAATGCGTGAACACCCTATTCCTATGCAATGCTAAACTGCTTTCCTTAATATCGCATGGTTCAGCTACTGAGCATGCAAACCAGCTATTGTCGCTAATAATAACCTATTTCAAATAGTGGCAACACAGGATATTCAGCATTTTAACTTTAAGAGAGCGCCCCTTAAACGAAAAAAGCACCTTACGGTGCTTTTTCAAAATGTCACTCTTAACTATTTAGCAACGCGCCCATATCTATCAGAGAAGCGAACAATATCATCTTCACCAAGATATGCACCTGACTGCACTTCGATAAGCTCTAGCGGAATCTTACCTGGGTTTTCTAGTGCATGAACTGCGCCGATTGGAATGTAAACCGACTCGTTTTCTGTAACTAGCTGTGTTTCTTCATCAATAGTTACGTTTGCACTGCCCGATACTACAATCCAATGCTCGGCACGATGGTGGTGCATTTGAACCGATAGTTTTTCACCTGGCTTAACCGTAATGCGTTTTACTTGGAAACGGGCGCCGCTGTCGATAGAATCGTAGCTTCCCCATGGACGGAATACTTCACGGTGGAATTCAAACTCTGGGCGATGTTCAGCTTTAAGTTTGTTCACAACCGTTTTAATGCTTTGTGCATCATCTTTGTGGGCAACCATTACGGCATCTTTAGTTTCTACTACGATAACGTCTTCTAAACCAATTACAGAAACCAAACGCTGCTCAGCATTTACGTAACTGTTTTTGGTGTTTTCGAGGATTGTATCGCCTACAGTAGCGTTACCGTTTTCGTCTTTCTCAGCAGTTTCCCACAGTGAAGACCAGCTGCCTACATCGCTCCAGCCTGCATCTAGTGGGACCATAGCAGCGCTATCTGTTTTTTCCATCACTGCATAGTCGATTGAATCATCTGGGCAGGTTGCAAAAATATCGTGGTCTACACGGATGAAATCTAGATCTGGTGTTTCAGTGTCGATAGCACGTTTACACACGTCTAGCATTTCAGGGTTATATTTTTCTAGCTCTTCCAAATAACGGCTTGCTTTAAACATGAACATGCCGCTATTCCAGTAGTAACTGCCAGAATCTACATACTCTTTTGCAGTTTCTAGTGCAGGCTTTTCTACAAATTGTGCTACTTCAAAACCTTCGCCCGCTTGCTCGCCCGCTTTAATATAACCATACCCTGTATGTGGCTGGTCTGGAACAATACCGAAAGTAACAAGTTTACCCTGCTCTGCCAGCTTTTCGGCCTTAGCAATAGCAGTGTGAAATGCTTGGTTGTCTTTAATAAGGTGATCTGCAGCTAGGACAAGAAGAACAGGGTCTTCGCCATTAATTGTGGCGTGTAGTGCAGCTAATGCAATTGCCGGTGCCGTATTACGACCAACAGGCTCTAGAAGAATCCCCCCGTGTTGGATATCTTTTTGACGAAGTTGCTCAGCTACTAGGAAGCGGTGTGCATCATTACAAATAAAGATTGGATTTTGAGCTGGCGTGCCTTTTAAGCGAGTAATTGTGTCTTGTAGCATAGTGCTGTCTGATGTGAGAGACAGAAACTGCTTTGGAAGTGCTGCACGAGACTTTGGCCATAAGCGACTACCTGAGCCGCCAGCTAATACTACTGGTTTCATTTGTAATATCCTTGATGTGTGGGTTCTGTGCCCACGTCCTGTTATTTATATATTCTCTGTTTAGTATACAAAGATTTGTATTACGATTAAATGGCAAAGTTGTATTGAGCTACAGTTGAAACAATAGTGTCTTAAAATATGATGATTTAGGTTTAAGGCACATAGATTATGATAGTCTCATTTAAAGTGTTGGAATCAGAGTCGAGACACAGAACTCATTATTCATGCACTTTGACTAACTGTGTCATTCAACAACCCCAATATCTGCTCATCGCTAGACTTAGCTTGGGCCCGAACAGATATACTCGCTTGTTCGACTATTTGCGCTTGAGTAAGCAGTGCGGTTTCTGACGCAAAGTCTGCGTCCGTTATTTGTGAATGGGCGCGGCTTATATTTTCGAAGCCTATCGCATTGTTTCTAATGGCTGATGCCATTTGATTAATTTTCGCGCCGTAAAATGCTCGGCTTTCGCTTACGGACTGCAAAGCGCTATCTATTCGCTCGAGTGCGCTTTCTGCATCGCTTTCGTTCTGTAGTGATGTGCCATCTAACCCAAGGTCAGCTAACGTAGCGGGTGTTTTACTTAGTTCAATGAAGTCAGTGCCAACACCGAGTTGGTTTGTAGCGGTTATGTCTACCGGGCCTAATGTGAAGGTTGGTCCGCCTTCGTTTCCAAGCGACGTCCACGAAGCAGTTACATTGAAAGCACCAGAACCAATTACAGAGATTATTAACGGCTGAGCATTACTTGCGATTGTAAGGGTTTCATTAAGGTTACCACTTGCGTTTTGATCTCCGGTAAATGAAATACTGTTTCCATCTATAGTTGCTGTACCTATAGTTAGCAAATTGCTGTCATCATAGCTCGCTGTTGGTTCATACCCATTAGTTGGTAAGAAGAACGTACTTTCTATGGATGCACTATTTGAAATGCCGTTACTATTCCATGTTCCCGCAGACAAAGGGGTGCCCGCTAAGTGTTTACCATCTACATTAAACAGTTGGATATCGTCATTAGCACCATTATCGTTTAAGTTAATCTGTATGTTGGTAGAGCCTGCGGGAATATAAGCGATAGAGCGCAACCCGCTTGTCATACTTTGAGTGACACCGTTAGTAAATGTGCTACTAAGAGAGGGAACGTTAGCAGAAAGCAAATCGCTGTCATCCACTAGCGGTAAACGATTAAACGCTTCGGTATTGTACGCAATGCCATTCAGTGCATTTTTTAGCTGCTGAAATTCTTTATCCAACGCTGCACGGTCGTTGACATTATTGACTCCGTTCTGCGACTGTATTGCCAGCTGCCGCATTCGTTGCAGTATAGCGGCAGATTCTTGCAGTCCACCCTCTGCAATTTGTGCATAGCTTATACCGTCATTTAAGTTGCGGTTCAGTTGCGTATAGGCTCTTTTCTCTGAAGCAAGTCTATTAGATATTTGAAGTCCGGCACTGTCGTCAGCAGCGCTGTTTATTCTTAACCCAGAACTTAAGCGCTCTAGGCGTGTTGATAAAGCTGTGTTTTGTAAAGTTGAAAGACCTAAAGACTGGTAATTTCCTGTAACCGATAGCACGTTTTTTCCTTAACGCCTTCGCCTTGTTTAATACAGATGTAAACTTAGCTTTGAATAAGTTCTTGCCCTAAATAAATGTTAACAATAAGCATGCCAAATAAATGATGTTTACGGTACGAATAGATAATATTGAGAACAAAACAACAAATACAAAAAAAGGGGCCTGAGTTTTCACTCAGGCCCCTTTTTCTAATCGAGTATTAATTACTCTTCAGTTGCTTCTACTGCTTCTTCTTCAGCTTCTACAACTGGACGGTCAACTAGCTCAACATATGCCATTGGGGCATTGTCGCCAGCACGGAAACCGCATTTAAGAATGCGAGTGTAACCGCCTGGGCGAGCTTCGTAACGAGGACCAAGCTCGTTGAATAGTTTACCTACAACCTCTTTGTCACCAGTGCGAGCAAAAGCTAGACGGCGGTTTGCAACGCTGTCTTCTTTAGCCATAGTGATTAGAGGCTCGATTACGCGACGTAATTCTTTCGCTTTTGGTAACGTAGTTTTGATCACTTCGTGCTTGACCAAAGAACCGGCCATGTTTTTGAACATAGCTTGACGATGGCTGCTGTTGCGATTCAACTGACGACCACTCTTACGATGGCGCATAGTTTTATCCTTCTCTACAAATCAGTTTGATAAAAACCTGATTAATCTTTTTCAGCGATGCTCTCTGGCGGCCAGTTTTCTAGGCGCATACCTAGAGAAAGACCACGAGATGCTAGAACATCTTTGATTTCAGTTAGCGATTTCTTACCAAGGTTTGGCGTTTTAAGTAGCTCAACCTCAGTGCGCTGTACCAGGTCACCAATGTACTGGATAGCTTCTGCTTTCAAACAGTTTGCAGAACGTACTGTTAACTCTAGGTCATCTACTGGGCGAAGCAGAATCGGATCGAATTCTGGCTTCTCTTCTTTCGCTTCTGGCTCAGATACATCACGTAGGTCTACGAATGCATCTAGCTGTTCAGCTAGGATAGTAGCAGAACGGCGGATCGCTTCTTCAGGATCCAAAGTACCGTTCGTCTCCATGTCGATGATTAGTTTGTCAAGGTCTGTGCGCTGTTCAACACGTGCAGACTCAACAGTGTAAGCAATACGTTCAACTGGGCTGTATGAAGCGTCTACTAACAAACGACCAATTGGACGATCATCTTCTTCAGAGGAGCGACGGGTAGAAGCAGGTACATAACCACGGCCCATTTCTACTTTAATGCGCATGCTGATTTCAGCTTCGCCAGTTAAAGTACAAATTACATGCTCAGGGTTTGCAATTTCTACGTCGCCATCATGCTGAATATCACCAGCAACAACAGGGCCAGCGCCAGATTTCACTAGAGTTAGGGTTGCCTCAGTTTTACCTTCAAGGCGAACCGCTAAACCTTTAAGGTTTAGCAAAATCTCAATTACGTCTTCCTGAACACCTTCTTTGGTGCTGTACTCGTGAAGAACGCCGTCAATTTCTACCTCGGTAACTGCACATCCTGGCATAGATGACAGTAAAATACGACGTAGGGCGTTACCTAGAGTGTGGCCAAAGCCGCGCTCTAGTGGTTCCAAAGTTACTTTGGCACGAGTAGGAGAAACGTTTTCGATCTCAACTAATCTCGGTTTTAGGAATTCAGTCACAGAACCCACAATGCTTCCTCTTTAGTTAGCTTTACTTAGAGTAAAGTTCGACGATCAACTGTTCGTTAATTTCCGCAGACAGGTCAGTTCTTTCAGGAACGCGCTTGAAAGTGCCTTCCATTTTGCTGCTGTCTACTTCAATCCAGGTTGGCTTCTCACGTTGGTCAGCCAGTTCCAAAGCAGCAACGATACGCGCTTGCTTTTTAGCCTTTTCACGAACAGAAACCACGTCTTCGGCAGAAACGTTAAACGATGGGATGTTCACAACTTGACCATTTACCATGATCGCCTTGTGGCTAACTAGCTGACGTGCTTCAGCACGAGTGCTAGCGAAACCCATACGGTAAACTACGTTATCAAGACGCTGTTCTAAAAGCTGTAGCAAGTTTTCACCTGTGTTGCCTTTTAGACGTGCAGCTTCTTTATAGTAGTTGCGGAATTGTTTTTCCAGAACGCCGTACATACGACGAACTTTTTGCTTTTCACGCAGCTGAACACCGTAGTCAGACAGACGGCCACGACGGGCACCGTGCTGACCAGGCGCTGTATCGATTTTACATTTAGAATCGATTGCGCGAACGCCGCTTTTTAGGAACAGGTCAGTTCCTTCGCGACGGCTAAGTTTGAGTTTAGGACCCAAATATCTTGCCATGATCTTTCTCCAACTGTCCGTCGATTAAACGCGACGTTTTTTCGGTGGACGACAACCGTTGTGAGGAATAGGGGTCACATCGGTAATGTTTGTGATCTTATAACCTGTAGCGTTAAGAGCACGGATCGCAGACTCACGGCCTGGACCTGGACCTTTAACGAATACTTCAAGGTTCTTAAGACCGTATTCTTGTGCAGCAACACCTGCACGCTCAGCAGCTACCTGTGCAGCAAATGGGGTAGATTTACGTGAACCACGGAAACCAGAACCACCAGATGTCGCCCATGCTAGTGCATTGCCTGAACGGTCTGTAATAGTCACAATTGTGTTGTTGAAAGACGCATGGATATGAGCCATTCCGTCTGCAACCTGACGTTTAGCGCGCTTACGCGTGCTACGAGCTGGTGCTTTAGCCATAACTTACTCCCCGTTTACTTCTTAATTGGCTTACGAGGACCTTTACGGGTACGCGCATTAGTTTTAGTGCGCTGACCACGTAGAGGCAAGCTACGACGGTGGCGAATACCACGGAAGCAACCCAGGTCCATCAAACGTTTGATGCTCATAGAGACTTCACGGCGTAGATCACCTTCAACGGTGAATTTAGCCACTTCGTCACGAAGCTTATCAATAGTAGCTTCGTCTAGCTCTTTGATTTTTGTATTTTCTGCAACACCAGCACCCGCACAAATGCTTTTCGCACGTGTGGGACCAACGCCATAGATCGCTTGGATAGCGATTACAGCATGCTTGTGCTCAGGAATGTTAATGCCAGCGATACGGGCCATTAACAGCACTCCTCTTGTTTATTTGTCGACGACCTAAAAAGCCCGATAGGATACTTACCCGTCGACTAAATTGCAAATTAAGGTTCAAAATACTTTAAAACAAAACTAGCAGAACCAGACAAGTACTATCTAGGTTCTGCTTACTTAGCTTTGCGAATATCTTGTTCCGCTTAGATTAGCCCTGACGCTGCTTATGCTTTGGGTCAGAACTGCAAATTACACGCACAACACCGTTGCGCTTGATAACTTTACAGTTACGGCAAATCTTTTTTACTGATGCACGAACTTTCATTACATCTTTCCCCTTTCTATCAATATTAAGGGGCTAACTTATCGGCCGTAGCCTTTAAGGTTAGCTTTCTTCAGCACAGACTCATATTGACTAGACATCAAATGTGTCTGTACTTGTGCCATAAAGTCCATGATAACCACTACAATAATTAGAAGCGACGTACCACCGAAGTAGAACGGAACATTCCAAGCGATCAGCATGAATTCAGGCACTAAACAAATAAAGGTTATGTACAGTGCGCCAGCCAGTGTAAGGCGAGTCATTACCTTGTCAATGTATCGTGACGTTTGCTCACCCGGGCGGATGCCTGGGATGAACGCGCCAGACTTCTTCAAGTTATCTGCTGTATCACGCGGGTTGAATACCAACGCCGTGTAGAAGAAGCAGAAGAAGATAATCGCAGCTGCGTATAACATCACGTACAGCGGTTGACCAGGAGATAGCATAAGCGCTACATCTTGCAACCACGCTGTTGATTCATTCTGTCCGAACCATCCTGCGATAGTACCCGGGAACAGAATAATGCTAGAAGCAAAGATTGGTGGAATTACACCAGCAATGTTGACTTTTAGCGGTAAATGGGTGCTTTGCGCAGCAAAAACCTGACGGCCTTGCTGACGTTTTGCATAGTTTACCACAATTCTGCGCTGTCCGCGCTCTACAAATACAACTAGGTATGTAAGAGCAATAACAATCACGCCAATCAACAGTAGGAACAACAAGTTAATGTCGCCCTGCCTTGCTTGTTCCGCAGTCTGACCTATCGCTGTTGGCAGACCGGCAACAATACCAGCAAAAATCAATATAGAGATACCGTTACCAATACCTCGTTCGGTAATTTGCTCACCCAACCACATAAGGAACATAGTTCCTGTGACTAGGCTCACTACTGCCGTAAAGTAGAATCCGAAGCCAGGGTTTATCACCAATCCATTAATCAGGTTAGGCAAACCAGTCGAAATACCAATTGATTGGAAGATAGCCAGTACAAGCGTTAGATAACGCGTGTACTGACTAATTTTACGACGGCCTGCTTCGCCTTCTTTTTTAAGCTCCACCATCGGTGGGTGAACCACCGAGAGCAACTGCATAATAATGGATGCAGTAATGTATGGCATAATGCCCAAAGCCAGAACGGATGCACGCTCAAGCGCACCACCAGAGAACATGTTAAACATTTCTACAATGGTGCCTTTTTGTTGCTCGAACAAGTCAGCAAGTACCGCTGGATCGATGCCAGGGATAGGAACATAAGAACCTAGTCTGAATACAACAATCGCACCAAGTACGAACAACAATCTTGCCTTAAGCTCACTCAAGCCGCTTTTAGCGCCTGAATCCAATCCTGGTTTAGCCATCTAGCTTATTCCTCTACTTTACCGCCAGCAGCTTCAATCGCTTCTTTAGCGCCTTTAGTAACCTTTAACCCGCTTACTGTAACAGCGCGTGAAACTTCACCGCTCTTTACAACTTTAACGAACTGGATTTCTTTCTTAACAAGTCCAGCTGCTTTTAAAGTCTCAAGAGACGCAGTATCACCATCAACCTTCGCGATTTCTGCAAGAGTTACTTGATCAGTAACAAAGCTCTTGCGTGAAGTGAAACCGAACTTAGGAAGACGACGCTGGATAGGCATCTGACCACCTTCGAATCCTGGCTTAACACGGCCACCTGAACGGCTTTTTTGACCTTTGTGACCTACGCCACCTGTTTTACCAAGACCTGAGCCGATACCACGACCAGAACGCTTACCAGTAGGCTTTGAACCTTCGGCTGGAGAAATTGTATTTAAACGCATGTCTTACTCCTCCACTATCTCAACCATGTAATGTACACGGTTGATCATGCCACGAACGGCTGGGGTATCTTCCAGTTCACGAACATGGTTGATTTTACGAAGGCCTAAACCTTTAAGCGTAGCTTTGTGCTTTGGCAGACGGCCAATTGCACTTTTAGTTTGCTTTACTTTAATCGTTGCCATGTCTGATTACCCCAAAATTTCTTCTACAGACAATCCACGCTTCGCAGCAACTTTCGCCGGGCTGTTCATTTCTGTCAGCGCGTTGATTGTTGCACGTACAACGTTGATTGGGTTTGTAGAGCCGTAACATTTTGAAAGTACGTTTTGTACACCAGCTACTTCAAGTACTGCACGCATCGCACCACCGGCAATAATACCGGTACCTTCAGATGCTGGCTGCATGTAAACTTTAGAGCCAGAGTGACGACCTTTAATCGGGTGCTGTAACGTGTGACCGTTAAGGTCTACGTCAACCATGTTGCGACGTGCCTTTTCCATTGCTTTTTGGATTGCAGCAGGTACTTCACGTGCCTTACCGTAACCAAAACCAACGCGACCGTTACCGTCACCCACTACTGTCAATGCAGTGAAACTAAAGATACGACCACCTTTAACCACTTTAGAAACGCGGTTTACAGCGATCAATTTCTCTAGAAATTCACCATTTTGAACGTCTTGTTTAGCCATTATAAACTCCTAGAACTGAAGACCAGCTTCGCGAGCTGCATCAGCTAATGCTTTAACGCGACCGTGGTATTGGAAACCACTACGATCGAAAGCCACTGTTTTAATGCCTTTCTCAAGCGCGCGCTCTGCGATTGCTTTACCGACTACCGTCGCTGCTTCAGCGTTACCTGTAGACTTAAGATCTTTTGCAAGATCTTTCTCAACAGTTGAAGCCGCTGCCAACACTTCAGAACCGCAAGGAGCGATTAACTGAGCGTAGATGTGGCGAGGTGTACGGTTAACTACCAAGCGATGCGCGGCCAGTTCACGAATTTTTGCTCGTGCGCGAGTAGCGCGACGAATGCGAGCTGTTTTCTTATCCATCGTATCACCCACCTACTTTTTCTTAGCTTCTTTACGACGTACGTGTTCGTCAGCGTAACGTACACCTTTACCTTTGTAAGGCTCTGGTGGACGGTAACCGCGAATGTTCGCCGCAACCTGACCAACCACCTGCTTATCGGCGCCTTTAACGACGATTTCAGTTTGGCTAGGAGTTTCAACCGTAATGCCTTCAGGCATTTCGTATACTACAGGGTGAGAGAAACCTAGTGTAAGGTTTAGCTTGGCACCTTGTGCTTGTGCACGGTAACCAACACCTAACAATGTAAGTTTTTTCTCGAAACCTTGTGAAACACCTTGAACCATTGCGTTCAGGATAGAGCGAGCAGTACCTGCTTGTGCCCAGCTGTCAGCGAAACCTTCACGTGGAAGTGCTTTAAGTTGGTTCTCTTCCTGTGCAACTTCTACAGCGTCGTTGAAAACGCGGGTCAAAGTGCCTTTACTACCTTTAACAGTAACTTCTTGACCAGAGATAGAAACTTCTACACCTGATACAACGTCTACTGGGGCTTTTGCTATACGTGACATTTCAACTCCTCCGTTATGCTACATAACCGATGATCTCACCGCCCATGCCAGCGTTACGCGCTGCACGGTCAGTCATCACACCTTTAGAAGTCGACACGATAGCTACGCCTAAACCACCCATAACCTTTGGAAGCTCATCTTTTTTCTTATAGATGCGCAGACCAGGACGGCTTACACGTTCGATAGTGTCAATTACTTGCTTGCCTTCGAAGTACTTAAGCGTAACTTCTAAAACAGGCTTAACGTCACCAGAAGCAGCGAAGTCAGTGATATAACCTTCTGCTTTCAATACTTCACAGATTGCAACGCGAAGTTTTGAAGAAGGCATAGTCACAGAAACTTTCTGTGCCATCTGGCCGTTACGGATGCGGGTAAACATATCCGCGATAGGATCTTGCATGCTCATTATCAGCTACTCCTTACCAGCTGGCTTTCTTAAGGCCAGGGACTTCACCGCGCATCGCTGCTTCGCGAAGCTTAATACGGCTAAGACCGAATTTGCGTAGGTAACCATGTGGACGACCAGTTACACGGCAACGGTTACGTTGACGTGAAGAACTAGAGTCACGTGGCAGTTGTTGTAGCTTCAGAACAGCGTCCCAACGCTCTTCTTCAGAAACGTTAACATCGCTGATAATCGCTTTAAGTGCGGCGCGCTTCTCAGCATACTTAGCTACTAGCTTAGTACGCTTAGCTTCGCGTGCCTTCATTGATTCTTTTGCCATAACCCTACACCCCTACTTTTTGAATGGGAAGTTAAACGCGTCCAGCAGAGCACGTGCTTCGTCATTAGTATTCGCACTGGTAGTGATAGTAATATCCATACCGCGAACCTTATCCACTTTATCGAAATCGATTTCAGGGAAAATGATTTGCTCACGCACGCCCATGCTGTAGTTACCACGTCCGTCGAATGATTTAGGATTCAAACCACGGAAATCGCGAACACGTGGAATAGCGATTGAAATCAAACGCTCTAGGAATTCCCACATACGCTCGCCGCGTAGGGTTACTTTACAGCCAATCGGATAACCTTCACGGATTTTAAAACCCGCTACTGATTTTCTAGCAACTGTAACAACAGGCTTCTGACCGGCGATAGCCGTCATGTCAGCTTGAGCATTCTCAAGCACCTTTTTGTCAGCAACTGCTTCACCTAAACCCATGTTTAGAGTGATTTTTTCAATCCGAGGGACTTGCATGACGCTTTTGTATCCGAACTGCTTAGCAAGTTCAGCTACTACTGTTTCTTTATAGAAATCATGCAGTTTCGCCATCGTACTCTCCAATATAATTAAACAAGTTCGCCGTTAGACTTGAAGAAACGTACTTTCTTCTCATCTTCGAAACGGAAACCAACGCGATCTGCTTTGCCCGTTGCCGGGTTAACAATCGCAACATTAGAAACGTGAATAGAAGCTTCTTTCTCAACGATGCCACCAGCTACGCCCAGTTGTGGGTTTGGCTTAGTGTGCTTCTTGACAAGATTAACGCCTTCTACAATTACACGGTTATCAGCAATAAGCACTTTAAGGACTTTGCCTTGTTTGCCTTTGTCTTTACCCGCTAATACGACTACTTCATCATCACGACGAATTTTATTAGCCATTATCGTGACTCCTTATAGTACCTCTGGGGCCAATGAGATGATTTTCATGAAGTTTTCACTTCTCAACTCACGGGTAACCGGGCCAAAGATACGCGTACCAATTGGTTGCTTGTTAGCATTAAGCATAACAGCCGCGTTACCGTCAAAACGAATGGTAGAACCATCTGCACGACGAACGCCTTTTCTAGTACGCACCACCACTGCATTCAGTACGTCACCTTTTTTAACTTTACCGCGAGGAATTGCTTCCTTAACAGTAACTTTGATGATGTCACCGATACCTGCATAACGGCGATGCGAGCCACCAAGAACCTTAATACACTGAACCCTGCGAGCGCCGCTGTTGTCTGCAACGTCCAGGTTAGTTTGCATTTGGATCATGTTAGTGCTCCGCTCTTAAATTAAGACTCTCCCGAGTCGTTAGTGCTGCTAAAAACAACTGGATATCGTTGCTTTTATGTACATACCCCCATAAAAAGGGCGCGAAATAATAACAGAAAAGAAAAGGAAGTGATAGCGGTAAATTGAATTATTTTTAAACTATGTGTGCAATAAAAAAGCCCCGACTAAAAGCCGGGGCTGATAACCACGTCATAGGTTATCAAGCAGGATCTTTTAGCGCTGAGACGTTGTTTACGAACTGCTTACTCAAATGTCTAAAAACACATTCTTTTAAACGACTTACACCAACAGGCTTAGATATGAAGTCGCTCATACCAGATTTCAAGCATTTTTCTTTATCTCCCGTTAATGCGTTAGCGGTTAACGCGATAATTGGAAGCGTTGAACTTTGATGGTCTAGTTTTCGGATCTGTTTCGTCGCCTCTAAACCATCCATAATTGGCATATGACAGTCCATAAGGATAATAGAGTAATGTGACTGTTCTGCAATTGAGCGCTTCACTTTCTCTAACGCGTCTTCTCCATTAACTGCTAAATCACTTGCCAATCCTATTTCTCTTAACTGCTCTTTGATGACCAGTTGGTTAATCTCATTATCTTCAACGACAAGCGCTTTTAGCGTGCTTAATTCCTCTTCACTTGGGGTATAAACTGCATTTAGCGCAGACCTTTTCTCTGCTATCGCTCCCGCATTAGCGTCGTCAAGTGTTAGTGTTGCAGTGAAGCGCGCACCTATACCTAGTTCGCTGCTTACTTCAATTTTACCGTTGTAGTGTTCAACGATTTGTTTAACAATGGATAGTCCTAAACCTGTACCGCCAAAACGACGCTCCGATGAACTCTCTGCTTGCATGAAAGGAGTGAAAATAATTTTTTGCTGCTGCGCGCTAATACCGATGCCAGTATCAGTCACTATAAGCTTCACACGATATCGGCCTCGCCCATATCGCGTATATTTTGCTTCAAGCGTGACTTCCCCCTTTTTTGTAAACTTGAATGCGTTATTGAGAAGATTAATCAGAACTTGCCCCACTCTCAGCTTGTCTGCAAGAAAGGTAATGCCCTTAACAGAAGCTATATTTGCGCTAAATTCCAACCCTTTTTCTTCAGCAAGCCTTAAAAACATGGGGATTTGCTCTTCGATGGTTTCGAAAAGGCTAGTAGGGTCTTCTTCGAAGGATATATCACCTGAACCAAACTTAGAAAAGTCTAAAATCCCGTTCACAATATTGAGCAAAGACTCTGCGCTTTGCGATGCAATTGAAGCCAACTCCATCTGTTTTGTATTAAGTGGCGTTGCCAACAATGCTTCTAACATTCCTTGAACTCCGTGAATAGGCGTTCGAATTTCATGACTCATATTGGCCAAAAAATCGCTTCGGGCTTTTAACGCACTTTCTGCTAGTTCACTTTTATGGCGGAGTACTGCTTTGTCTATTTGCATTTGCGTGATATCAACAGTAGCGCCGATCACTTTTACACAACGTCCATTTTCCATTATTGGATGGGCTCTACTTTCGAGCCATCTCGGCTCTCCGGCGTCGGTTTTCACTTCAACCTCGTAAGCAAAGTCTTGACCTGTTTTTATCATTTTCTGAAACTGATTAACGTAATTTTTTCTCTGTTCTTCACTAACAATAAAATTTACGATTTCCTCTGGCTTCAATACGCGTTCGCTGTGTACATGCAGCATTCGTTTTAACGCACCTGACCACACTACCGAGCCGCTATCTACATTCAGTTCCCAAGTACCCACACCAGCTAAATTTGTAATTTGATTAAGTAAAGAGTTTCGCTCTTCTAGAACAACTTTTTGCGCATTCAAATTATTGAGTGCTTGCTGACGCTCCAGTTCGTTACCAATCCATGAGGCTAGAAGTAGGAGGTAATCGGTTTCTAGTGAGCTAAATACCTCTTCTCTTGGAGAGAGCGAAGAAAAGTTAACCGTGCCATAAAACTCGCCAAACACATATATAGGAGCAGCGAGATAGCTTTTAAGCGTATATTTTTCAAAACACGGGTGGGAAGCGCCAGGTTGGATATCGATGTTATGGTACGAAACCACTGAGCCAGCACTTACCACATCGGCACAATAGGTATCACAGAGGGAAAACTTAGCGTCTTCAGATATGTTATTGCCCGGCGTAACCACACTTTGAACGCTGTACTGGTCACCTCGAATATTACTCACAATCCCTGTTTCTAAGCGAAGAATCTCTGTGCCGATACACAGTAAGTTCTCTAATTTTTCATCTAACAACATAGCCCTGTCGTTAGATATTGTTTGTAGGTCTTGAATAATACTCATGAGGATTGTCGCCCTCCCAGACTGCAAATTAAAAAGGCCAATATTGCTAACATTGACCTTTTTAATCTATGAGATATTTCAAGAGATGAAAGCTTTACCTCTCATCAATTAGTATAATAAAAAGACTAACCCGTTAATAAAGCACATTAATTTTATAACCAGTTGGCGTCTCTGCTGGCTCTACAGTCACGATGTAGTTTTCTTCTTCGGTAAAACCAAATAAAGCCGTTCTATCTAAAAGCACTTGTTCCTCGTTACTATCTTCGTAAACCGCAATCACCTCATAGTAATCTGAAGGCAATACTTCGCTAGTGCTTTCAGCAAACTCTAAATTTTGAACATCATACTCGGCAGTATCTATGGTTTCATCGTTTCTCACTAAGTAGAAATCTACGTCATCAAAATCGCTAACTAGGTTTATAAAATTAATGGTTTTATCGTAAGCCTGAGGCAAGCCACTTTCTACAAAGGTTGCTGCACCTAATTTGTTGTCAGTGTTGTAGATAAGGATAGCCTTACTTTCACCTTGGTTAAGGGTAATCAGCTTATTGCTAAGTGATGTTACTGTACCTGAAGGGTCAGTAACCGTAACGCGATAGTCACCATAGCGAATGGTACTAAACTCAGATAATTCACCTGCCGCAAGCGTGAAGCTCACGTCTTCTTCGTCAGTGTTGCCACCAAATGTTACCTGCAACTCTGCATCTAGGTTAGTCGAATTATAAATACGATATTGTGAGTCGGCTTCTACGTCGGTAAGCGCGGTCACTGTCGAAGAGTTCAGCACCGTATCGACCACAAGCCCTTCTTGAATAGCACCACTTACATCACGTAGGGTCATTAAATACTCAGTTTCGTACACAAAATCAAGGGTTTGTGACTCAAACACAACGTTATTACCACCTGGTTCAGTAAGGTAAATAGTGTATTCTCCTTCATCGAAGTACTCACTGTCATCGTCAGCATCCCAGTAGTCTAGCTCTACCATGTCACCCGTCGTAACAGTACCCAAGAAGTTAGCGGCTTCGAACGGGTCGCCTGATTCACTCATATAAAAATCATACGACGAATCGTCTGCTGCCACAGAAAGCGCAAACAAGCGAAAATGGTCTTCAAGGGTTTCCCGTTCATACGAGTATGTTGTAAACGTTGGGTTGCTGAAGTCGCCACTCATCACAACAATAGTTTTATAACCGTTTTTTAAATTTACTGTGATTTCGTCAATGTAAACCTCTTGGTCATCAGAGTCAGTACGGATGAATTCAAGTTCGTATTCGTCTTCATCCATAGAATACATGGACGTAGCATCACCAAATTGAGCTGAACCAAAACTGTCTCCATCCACCTCTCGCATTTCAACATTCGCGCCATTCGGTGAAGCGTTATAAAACTGTATGTAAGCATAAGAGTAATCTGAGCTACTGCTGTCTGAGCCACCACATGCGGTAAGCCCTAGCAGCGCCACAAGACCTATTGCCGCTGCACGGAACCATGTTCCACTGCGCAAAGAGTGAGAGGTCAATTGCATAAATTGGATGTCCTTTGAAGTTATTCTTTGTTGGTTTAAAACTGCGTGAACGCAAAGTGGCACATGTAACAAGTGCTTATATTTGCACGCACAATACAGCGATATGGCTGTCTTAAAAGAGCTTGGTTCAGGGCTTTACACTATCTTTGCAAACCTGACCTTTCTTTATGAAAATTGACGGTTTGTTGTAGTACCTTCTTTATTCAAAAGGGCTATTCGAGGTGTGTAATGGACATAAAAAAAGCCTGCTGAGCAGCAGGCTTGAATGTGTCTTGGGAGACGGGGTTATCTACTCATACGAGTAAGATAGCGTTACGCCGCTATATGACGAATACGCGCGAATACCGATGTGCCAAGTACCTGATGCTGGCGCATCAAATGTACATACTTCGCTGTTGCCATTTTGGTATGGACGGCAATCATAGTTGTTGGTTTCTGGCTGTGAGCCGAACTTCACATAAAGATCAGCGTCGCCTGAGCCACCAGAGGTGCGAATGGTCATTTGCGATACACCTTCTGGAATAGTCCATGTGTAACGATCCCAGTTTCTACGCGTGCCTGAAAGGCCTGTTAGTTGACCTGATACTGGCTCTACACCGGGCTCAGAACCACCACCGCCACCTGTGCCGCTTCCGTCACAGCCATTAGTGTTAAGGTAGTTATATGCATCAGCCAGCTGCATTAATCCATAACCATAGAAGTTATCGCGCCCCGCACTGCCTTTATCTTCAGCTGTTGCATTAAGTGCGCTACGAATTTGATTGTTTGAACACTGCGGGAAGTAGCTCCATACCAACGCTGCACCACCTGCCACGTGTGGCGTTGCCATAGACGTACCACTTAAAGATGCATAAGTATTGGTTGGATAGGTAGACTGCACAGCACTGCCTGGCGCAGCGATTTCAACCTGATCGTTATATTGGCTGTAGCTTGCACGGTTCTCATTTGAGTCTACCGCCGCAACCGACATTACAGCATCATATGAAGCTGGGTAAGACTTTGCGCTGTTACCATCGTTACCTGCCGCCGCTACTAGCAACATGCCTGCATCAGTAAAGCTTTGCATAGCATTACGCTCAGTAGTAGAAGAACTACCGCCACCTAAGCTCATGTTAACCACATTTGAACCTGCATCCTGACATTGAGTGATTGCACCGATTAAGTCAGACGCATACGTCCATTGGCCATTATCATTAAAGATTTTAACGATATGCATATCTACACCTGGATATACACCTACCACACCTTCATTGTTATCATACGCGGCAATTGTACCCGCTACGTGTGTGCCGTGACCGTTGCCGTCGTTATACCAGTTACCAACTGCACCATTATTTGCTTGTCCCGTAACACCATCGTTTGTTCCAGGAAGGTCTGGGTGACCTAGGTTATAACCCGTATCAATAATACATACTTTTCGAGCTGTAGTATCTGACTGACCAAACTGATTCGCTTGGACCATGGTGTAGCCGTATGGCGTAGTTTGCGCCATAGGTTTACGACGCACGTCCACTTCAATACTTTCTACATTAGGGTTTTTGCGAAGCTTATTTAGTGCAGACTTGCTCATGGTAGCCGCCACCATTTTATGCTTCTTAAGCTCTTTCTTGATAGAGCCACCCGCTTTTCTTACTTCAGACTTAGCAGATGCAATGTTGAAAGGCTTTTTGGTTTTCAGTTTAGTCTTTGACTTAGCTTTACTACTAAACTTACCGCTTGAGTTGGCTACCTCTAGGGTTTCACTTACCATCTCATCTTTGAACTTAATGATGTAACGCTCTTGATCCACCGTTACAAGGCGGTCAATAGTGAGTTTTTTGCCTAGTGCTTGTTTTAGCGTTTGCGGTTTTTCTTTAACTTTGATTAGACCTTCACCTGCTGCCACTGCAGAGTTAGTCATTAAACCAAAGGACACAGCTAGTGCAGCTGCTGTTAGACATGTGTGTTTCTTATTTAATTTTGAGTTCAAAATTTATTTCCTGTTTTATCTGTCTTATAAACTTCAGCACTGTTTTTATCCGTGCTTTTGAAGCTATTTGTTATTAAATGACATACAGGTATAACCATTACCTCATACGAAAAGCTCATCCATGACAACCGACGCAACTGCGTTGCAACGACCAACCCGTTTGTCAGGTTTGTAGGTAACCACCGATAAGCAGGTTAGCTACAGAGCTCATATTAGGCGGCAAATCAAACGGTTGAGTATGTTGCCTTAACCCTGGTAAGTATTTTTTATACCTTTTAAAATACTTAAAAAAACACCACACTTAATGAAATGCACGCCCAATGTGTTCTACGAGCAAATTCATGTTAGGAATAAAACTCCATAATTAACATTTATTTCACAAACTCAAATGTAACAAAATATTAAACACTTATAATTTTTACTTAAAAGCAAAAAGCGCGTGCTCCTTTTCGGCTCACGCGCTTTTTTCAATGATATTATTACAGTAGTTGCAGGAAGCCTGCTTATACAATCTGCCGGTGTTTACAAACTACGCTGTCTTACGATTTCGTATAAACAAACGCCAGTTGCTACCGATACGTTCAAACTTGTTACGCTACCAGCCATGGGTAACTTAACCAATTCGTCACAGGTTTCTTTTGTAAGTCGACGCATACCTTTGCCTTCTGCCCCCATTACCAGCGCAGTAGGACCTTTTAGATCAACATCATAAAGGGTTTTGTCAGTTTCACCGGCGGTACCCACAATCCAAAGCCCTTTGTCTTGAAGGTGCTTCAAGGTTCTAGCAAGATTCGTAATTTGAATTAACGGCATAACTTCAGCTGCGCCACAGGCCACTTTTCGTACCGTACCGTTTAAGCTTGCTGACTTATCTTTGGGCACAACTACTGCGTGTACACCCGCACCATCAGCCGTGCGTAAGCATGCACCTAAATTATGAGGGTCGGTGATACCGTCTAATACCAAAATTAGCGGCTGCGACTCTCGTTCAAGTATTTTATCAAGGTCAGCTTCATCCATTACGCGGGCAGGTTTCGCTTTAGCAACAACGCCTTGGTGTTGTTCGCCGTTCACTTTATCATCTAACGCCTTACGCTGACTGAACTGAACTGAAATGCCGAAACGGCGCGCCTGGTTAACAATGTTGGTCAAGCGTTCATCGTTACGCCCTTTTAGAACCCACACTTCCATTACACGCTCCGGCTCTTTCTCAAGTACCGACTGCATGGCATGTAAACCGTATAACCATTCTTGCTGCGCCATTTAACGCTTACCTCTTTTATTCAATGACAATGTTTTGCCGCTGCTACCGCCTTTTGCGCTGCCGCGACTTGGCGATTTTCCACCGCTTCGACTAGACGAGCTTGAGCCGCCTTTACCTTTGCTCCCTTTCTTATCAGAACGAGAGTCTTTACCAGAGCGGGGCTTGTTATCAAAGCGAGTAGGTTTGTCTGAAGACTTTTTAGCTGTCTTCACTTTTACCTTCTTGCCTTTAGTGCTGCGCAGCATAGACTTATCGAGTAATAAATCAATCTTTCTTTCGTCAAGATTTACGGCCGCCACGGTAACCTCTACTGTGTCGCCAAGCCTGAACTGACGATGACCCGATTCTCCAACCAATGCCTGTTTTACATCGTCGTAATGGTAATAGTCGTCATCTAACGATGTAATATGCACTAAGCCGTCAATATGGTATTCAGTAAGACGTACGAATAAGCCAAAGTTTGTGACTGAGCTTACTACCCCTTCGAAGGTGTCGCCTACGTGGTCAAGCATGAACTCGCATTTAAGCCAGTCGGCCACATCCCGGGTGGCATCGTCGGCGCGGCGCTCTGTCATTGAACACTGTTCACCTAACTGTTCAATTTCTTCAACGGTGTAGTTTTTAGCGCCGCTTACCGCTTTTTTACCTTGCTGTTTAGCAATAATGCCTTTCAGCGCGCGGTGTACCACCAAATCAGGGTAGCGACGGATAGGTGATGTGAAATGTGCGTAAGCTTCTAGCGCCAAACCAAAGTGCCCTACGTTTTCGCCATCGTAAACCGCTTGCTTCATCGAGCGTAGCAACATAGTTTGAATAAGCTCTTCGTCTACTCGACCGCGGGTTTTAAGCACCACGTCGGTAAATGCGGCTGGCTCGGCATCTTCCACAATGGCATGAGGAATACCGATTTCACTTAAGTAGCTGGTAAATGCGGTAAGCCTATCGGCATCTGGCTTATCGTGTACACGATATAGCGCTGGCGCCTCATGCTTTTCAAGCATAAGAGCCGCACTTACGTTCGCCATGATCATGCACTCTTCAATAAGCTTATGCGCATCGTTACGCACTAGCGGCACAATATTTTCAATTTTGCGCTGGGCGTTGAATACAAACTTCACTTCTTGGGTTTCAAACTCAATGGCCCCGCGTTTGGCTCGAGCTTTTTTGAGCGCACGGTACAAATCGTGAAGATTGCGTAAATGAGGTACATGAGGCTCGTAACGCTGATGTAGCTCTTTGTCACCCTGCAGAATATTCCACACTTTTGTGTAGGTTAACCGGGCATGTGAATTCATTACCGCTTCGTAAAACTGGAATTCTTCCAGTTTACCATTCGCGCTAATGGTCATTTCACACACCATACAAAGGCGGTCTACTTCAGGGTTTAGTGAACACAAACCGTTAGACAGTACCTCGGGTAGCATTGGAATAACTTGGTCAGGGAAATACACCGAGTTACCGCGCTGCTGGGCTTCATCGTCTAGCGCTGAGCCTGTTCTTACATAGTGACTTACGTCTGCTATGGCTACCCATAATTGCCATCCGCCATCATCTAATGGTTCACAATAGACCGCGTCATCAAAGTCGCGAGCGTCTTCACCGTCTATAGTAACAAGGGGAAGCTGGCGTAAATCAATACGACCCTCTTTGGCTTCATCGGGCACTTGATCGGTAAGCTTTTCGACCTGTTTAGTCACGCCTTTCGGCCACTGGTGTGGAATATCGAAAGTGCGAAGCGCCATTTCTATTTCCATACCTGGCGCCATATGCTCGCCAAGTACTTCAACAATTTTACCCACCGGGCTCATTTTACGGCGTGGACGCTGGGTAAGTTCCACCACTACTACCTGCCCCATGCGGGCGCCGTTGGTGCTTTCTGGAGGAATTACAATTTCATGCTGCAACCGACTGTCATCTGGCACTACCATGCCAAAGCCCTGCTCAACAAAGTAACGACCAACAATAGGCTCGCTGCGCGGCTCAATAACTTGCGTCACAAAGGCTTCTTTTCTGCCGCGACGGTCGGTACCACTTATACGCGCTTCTACCACGTCATCGTGAAGGAACAAGTTCATTTGCCCTGCACTGATAAATAAGTCACCGCTTTTGTCTTCAGGACGCAAGAAGCCGTAACCATCTCGGTGACCAATAATTCGGCCTTTTATGAGCTCATCACGGTTTTGAAGTATGTACTTTTTCTGCTTAGTGAATTGCACCTGCCCTTCGCGCTCCATGGCACGAAGTCGGCGCTGAATTCCAATTCGCGCTTCTTCGTCTAAAGCGTTCACCAAGTTACAGATATCAAGAAACGACAACGGCTTGTCGTGTTCTTTTAATAAACTCATTAAATATTCGCGGCTGGCTACCGGATTTTCGTACTTCTCTTTCTCGCGCTGATAATGCGGATCGTCACTCATGTATTTTTAAATTACCTTTAATTGCTTTGTTCAAAACGTCTTCGTTGGTGGCTTTTCTCTTAAAAGCGCTATGGAAAACATTGAATATGATTTTTTAGACACACAAACCAGTTTTGGTTCATGTGGTTATTTGCTGCACAGTATAACAGTATTTACGGCAAAAGATTGTGCCTTATTATGGATTCTCAGCCTGACATCTGTATGTCACAAACACTCAGTATAAAAATGAGTTTTCGTTTTTGTTGCATGAGCGTTCAACAAAACAATGGCATCACCAGTTACCTTACAAACCTATAAAGAGCAGGCATATGGATAGAAGAACGTTTATAAAGCTGTCGTCATTCGCAGGTGCGAGCGTGGCGGTGTCTACAGGGCTAGCAGGCTGCACAGTGAGCAATTCAGCAAATAGCCAACCGCAAACTAACGCAACCTTTACTCATGGTGTGGCTAGTGGCGACCCGTTAAAAGACGCCGTTATTATTTGGACGCGCGCCGTGCCAACAACAGATTCAGGCTCAGGTTTAGCCAAAGCCGATATTTTATGGGAAATGGCAAGCGATGCTGATTTTGCCAACGTGGTAAGTAGCGGCATTGTTGAAGCTAAAGCAACGCATGACTTTACCGTAAAGGTTGACGTGGCAGGTCTTAGTCCTGCTAACCGTTATTTTTACCGTTTTAAAAGCGCTAATGAGACCAGCCCTGTGGGTGAAACCCAAACGCTTCCTGAAACCGATGTATCAAAGGTCACGTTCGGCATATTTTCTTGTTCTAACTACCCCGCTGGCTTTTTCACGCCTTATATGGAAGCAGCGAAGGACGACAACATCGATTATGTCTTGCACTTGGGTGACTACATTTATGAGTACGATGGCAAAGGTTATGCAACAGAACATGCAAAAGAGATAGGCAGAACCTATGCGCCTGATAACGATACCGAGCTTTATACGCTAACCGACTATCGCAATCGCTATGCGCTATATCGTACGGATGAAGGTTTATTGACGCTACACCAAAACAAGCCGTTTATTGTGGTGTGGGATGACCATGAAATTACTAACGACACTTATAAAGAAGGCGCTGAAAATCATCAAGAAGATGAAGGCGATTTTTATGAGCGCCGTGCTGCGGCCGTTCAAGCTTATTACGAATGGCTACCCATCCGCCCACCGTTTGGCACTGAGCGTTTAGAAATTTATCGCCAGTTCACCTTTGGTAAGCTTCTTGACTTATACATGCTAGATACCCGCGTTCTAGCCCGCGACAAACAGCTTGAGTACGGCGACTATCGCGATGCTGAAACAAAAGTGTTCGACCAAGCCCGTTTTATGAAAGATATCGGTAACCCTAAGCGCGGACTGCTTGGTGAAACCCAGCGCAACTGGCTACATTCTTCAATGCAGCAAAGCCAGGCTAAATGGCAGGTGTTAGGGCAGCAGCTATTAATAGGCCGCATGCTTTTCCCTGTATCGATATTTAACGGTGTTGAGCGTAAAGCAATACCTGCTCATGTACATAGGCTCGCGAATATCAAACGCAAACAAAAGCAAGGTGGCGCACTTAGTGAGCAAGAGCTTGCGCTTATCAATACCGTAATGCCATATAACCTAGACGCATGGGATGGCTATCCTGTAGAACGGGAACAGGTGTTAATGCAGCTTAAGTCCATCGGCAAACCCGTTATTGCTCTAGCAGGCGATACTCATAATGCTTGGCACAACAAACTAACCCTTAAAGACGGAACGGAAGTGGGTGTTGAACTTGCCACCCCAGGCGTAACATCACCCGGTATGGAACATTATTTAAGTATGGACGGTGAAATGGCAGAAACCCTTGCTGATGATCTTCCCCTTCTTATTGAAGACTTACAGTACTGTAATCTTCACCAGCGCGGTTTTATGACACTGACCGTTAGCGAGGAAAATGCTAAAGCGACGTGGCACTATGTGGATGCGATTTTGACCAAAGCTGGAAAAGTGGTTAACACGCATAGCTATGAAATAAACGCATAGTAAATAGAATTTGTTTAGATTAAGGCGCTTAACCCAGTTAAGCGCCTTAATTTTTAGGTATTTCTAAAACTCGTAATAAACACGCACACCGGCAATACGAGGCATACCGCGAACGAAGGTAGGAATGCCCAAGCCGCCACCCGTGTTACCTGCATCAATTAAGAACTCTTTATCAAACAGGTTGTTTACGTAAAATTCGTAGGCAAACTTGCTGTTGTCTTGAAGCAGTTTCACCGAAACATCGGTAAGTGAGTAAGTGTCTTGAGAAAGACCAGGGTAATTACTGCTTTCAAAGAACACTTCAGATTGGAAGCTGGTAAGCCAGTTAACATCAATGTCAAAACTATTCATATTGAATACTTTATTGATGTTTATCGCGCCGCTAACCTCTGGCGCTAAGCGGAACTTATTACCGCCATACTGGAATTCAGAACCATCAGCAGTATTGTCAGCAAATTCAGCGTCTAAAAAACCAAGGCTTGCTGTTAGCGTCAGCGTTTCGCTGTAGTTATAGGTCGCCATACCCTCAATGCCCGACATGGTCGAGTCGCCTACCGTTACAGTAATAGACTGCAAGGTTTCTGCGTCGGTAAAGCTTTGCTGATAGTCGCTGTATTCATAGGTAAAAATAGCGCCTGAGAACAGGAAGTTGGCGCTTTGATATTTAACACCCAAATCGTAGCTATCCACAATTTCAGCTTTTGTGACGTTAACGCCACCCGCGTTAGCATCAACAACCGGTGAACGTCGGCCCTTGGCGTAGTTCGCGTATAAATTCCAGTTGTTGTCCACGTCATAGCTTACCGCAAAGCGTGGCAGAGTATCGTCAAAGTCGCGCTCTGCATCAAAAGTAAATGCACCGTCTGCAGTAGTAAAGGTATTTCGCGTATAACGGGTTTCATCAATGTAGCGTACACCAGCCGTTACGTTAATATTGTCGGTAACAAAATACGACACTTCAGCAACATAAGACGCTATGTCTAGCTCAGCTTCAAAAGTAAACGGCCCTTGTATAAAAATAGGCGGTAGCGCTGGATTAGAAATAGGTGAGCCATCGGCATTAAATAGCTGCGACACCAACATGGCACGTAGCGCTTCTATTTCCTCTAGCGATGCGTTGGTCGCTATATTCTGATTAAGCGGAATATTAGAACTAGCCTCAAGCTGTGCTTTTACTGCATCGAAAGTACCGCGTATAAATGGGTCTACCATCACATAGTAAGGCAAAATCGATTCATCTTGAGTAATAGATGCGCCAACAAACGCCGCCAGTTTATCCCCAGAATCATATACTAAGCGCATTGATGCGCCTTGAAGCGTAGCGTCGTTATCAAAATAAGCGTCTTGAATACGCAACGCTGAACCGTCAGCATCAAAACCTTCGCTCACCTCTACATCTTTATAGTAGGCGTCGGCGTGTAGGCTAAGCATTTGGTTGAAATCGTAGTTTACGGTTAAATCATAAGCTTGAAGCGTACGCTCGATACCTAGCTCACCACCCAAACTAAATTCAGCATCAGTAAAAGGGCTGGTATCTCCACCATTTGGTGCGATAGAGCCAGATTTAAAAGCGATACCCGGCTGGTCATTATATTCCATGGCCGCACGAGCAATAATTTCTAGCTTCTCATAGCTTGCAAGCCAAGTTGCGCGAAGTGCTTGCACCGACACACCCTGAAGGTCTTCGCTATTGCACGGTACTTCTTCGCCTAAATGGTTATACATGTTGGCATTACCGTAATAAGAGTCAGCGCTGCACGCATTGTTTTCTACAATGCCGTCCATTTCTCGGTAAAGTCCGGCAATACGGAAACTGTGGTTGTCGTTAACAGGCTGGTTATACATAAACTCAACTTCTTGGCCTTGCTCTGAGTTATAGCCAACCTGCACTTCGCCCTCTTGTTCGAAGGTGGGAAGATTAGAGTGAATGCTTACCGCGCCATTGGCTGCCGCCACACCAAATAAAGTTGGCTGCGGGCCTTTTAGCACTTCAACGCGAGCAATATCGTAAAGCGCAACGCTGGCTACGGTTTTCTTACTGATGTCAAAGCCATCTTGATATACAGATATACGAGGCGTTGCCGACACTGATGACACATCATCGGTGACACCGCGAATGTTAAAAGACGGTAAGCTTACGGCTTGTTCCTGAATTTGAACGTTCGGCAATATGCGAGAAAGCTCGTCAAGTTCCATGATATTGGTACGCTCTAGAAACTCGCTGCCTATGACATCCATGGTAACAGGCACATCCATTACGGACTGCTCTCGCATTTGGGCGGTTACCGTAATCTCTTCTATATAGTCAGTTTCTGAGTCGGGCGTTACTTCTTGCGCAAATGCTGCGCTTGATAAAGCGAACGCAATCGTTGTAGCCAGCATAGATCGTGGAAAAACGCTTCGAGGGTAGAGAGGGCGCATCAAATCATTCCTTTCGTGTGCTTATAGGGTGTTTATGTATTTTTATAAGCAGTTCACCGATAGATTGGCGACATTGCCTACTTTTTAGAATTATCGAAGCACAAGAATGTAGAACGCTTTTGCGAAGGTTCGATGAAGCATAGGTGACAAGTCAAAGGCACTTTTGTGACAGACGACTTTCCCTTTCTTTTTCCCTAATCAGCTCTGTACCAGAGCTCAGTTGTTATTAAGTAAAGCTCTATGTAACTTTTGTTGAATAAATACACAACAAAAGTTATCATTAATGATAACCCAATAGGAATAATGATGAATTGGGAGATCAAGTTTCACAGAGGCGTTAAAGAGCAAATATTGGCTATGCCACCTAAAGTGCAGGCACGTTTTATACGGTTATTAGAACTTATGGAAAAGCATGGCCCGAACTTAGGGGCTCCTCATACTAAACCCATGAGTACAGGTTTGTTCGAGGTCAGAGCTAAAGCAAAAGAAGGAATCGGTAGGGGGCTATTCTGCTACACAAAAGGAAGACAGATACATATTTTATATGCGTTCATAAAAAAGTCTCAGAAGACGCCGAAGGAAGTAATACAGATCGCCAGATTGAGAATGAAAGAGGTTAACTAGCTATGACTTTGCAAAACCTTAAGCGTGAAGCATTGAAGAACAAAGATGTAAAAAAAGAATATGATCGCCTCGAAAGCGAGTTCACACTTATCGAGCAGCTAATATCTATGAGGAAAGAGGCAGGGCTAACTCAAGAGCAGCTTGCGCAAAAAATGCAAACACACAAGAGTAATATTAGCCGATTGGAAAAAGAGAATAGCAACCCTAATTGGAAGACTTTAGTCAGATATGCAAGTGTCTGTGGGTTCGAACTTTCGCTTACCCTTCATAAAAAGAAAGCCACGTCTCGCGCTAACGATAGTTCTTTACCGCGCTAATTTTTAAAACTATATCGTGAATATCGACAATAACAAAAATGTACGCCGCGATATATGTCTATTGCAAAAACTCCCCTTTGCATCAAAGAGCAAACTAAGTACACTCATTTCACGTAGGACAGAAACAACATTTAACTAATAAGCGAAATGGAGACTGCAATGAAAAAATTAATGATGGCTACGGCTATTGGCGCTGCGACCCTATTAAGTGCTTGTAGTGCGGAGCACGGTACTACGCAGTGTACTACTGCACCTGAAGCTGAATGGCAAAACCAAGATGCGTTCCAGGCTCAACTGTTAGCGCAAGGTTACAAAATTAACGAGTTTAAAGTAACAGGCGGCAACTGCTACGAAATCTACGGCTTCGACAAAGAAGAAAACAAAGTAGAAATTTACTTTAACCCAGTTGATGGCAGCATTGTTAAGAAAGAAATGCACTAAGTGTGTTTTAGCAAACGGCTGATAGCTCGCTTGCTTTAATACTTGATGAAAACGCTGCAAACTATTGCAGCGTTTTTATTTTACCTTAAGAAAGTTATGTAATGTACAGACCTAAAGATACGCCTTCGGACATTTATATTTGGGATTGGGTGGTGCGCCTATGCCACTGGGGCCTTGTCGCTACCTTTGTGACCAACTATTTTATTGTAGAGCCAGGTCGCCTTTATCACGAAATAACTGGTTACATTGCGGTAGCACTTATATCCATACGAGTTAGCTGGGGCTTTTTATCAACCAAATTCGAAGCTAGTAAAAAGGTAGCCACTGAATACGCAAGCTTTTCTAACGTAGCATTACATCAACAGGCCTTCACTGAACATATTCAATACGTAAAACAAAAGAAAATTCCCACTCACCATGGCCACAACCCTTTCGGCTGGCTGATGATAATGGCCGTTATCATGCTACTGCTGGGTTTAGGTATTACCGGTTTTATGATGGAAGAAATAGATGCCATGTTTGGTAATAGTACGCTGGAATGGATACACAGCATTATGGCCGACATTCTCTACGCATGCGTGCTAGTACATGTAGCTGCCGTATTTGCTGTGCAACATAGGGGAAATATTCAATTAGTTCGTCCAATGCTCACAGGCTGGCGAAAGCGCTAAGCCCCTTCAGAGCGACAATACTCTAAGGCCATCAATGCGAAAAGGTTATCGCTTTTGCAGAAGGGCGCTTTGGGTATTTACTAGCCTTTCTTTCCTGTAGGTTTGTTTCCCTACCCCCTCTATTAATCATTTAGTCGTTTGCAATCTATTAAGTACTAGCAATATCTAACTATCTAAAGGCCGCTTTGCTTCACGTACAGCTCTCGGGTGCATTAATTTTTCTAAGCGAGCGAGGTATGAAGCTATTTGCTGGTGCTGTTTTTTATCATTGGTCACAGAGTTATAAAGCCAGTGGTAGGCATCTTCATAGTCGTAAGGGCTACCATGACCTTCTAAAAACAACTCGACCAAGCGAATCTGCGCTTTCAGGTTTTTAAGTGCGGCTGCTTCTCGCAAATACACCACTGCGCGTGCTTTATCCTGCTGCACAAGCGTACCCTTTGCATAGTAACGCCCAAGCTGCTCAAGTGCTGCTGGCAAACCTTGATTTGCGGCATCTTCCATGTAGCCAATACCGCGGGAAGGTTCAGCATCAACGCACACGCCCCACGCCAGCATGTCCCCCCATAAAAACTGGTAGGCCGGCACTTTTAATACATCCGCACGGGCCTCAATGTCTTGAACAAGCTGACATCTGTCTTCTACCACTTTATCTAAGTGAGTATTAGCGTTGATCATGTCGATTAACGCGTCTTGGCTGTAAAGCTGAACTGCGCGAAGCTCTTCAATGGTTTCGCCTTCTAAGGCATAAGCAGAAAAGCCCATCGCAGAGGCACAAATAAATAAGGCTGTGTGTAGAATACGTTTCATAGCAAAAGAGTATGTGTTGATTACCATGTCTTGGTTAAGGTATCGGCTAATTATAGATTATCTTAACCAAGGCATACTTATCTTTACACATGGACACTATAAGCGGAGGCTAGCGGCGAATTGTTTTCAGCTTTTACGCTGTCTTTTTGCATTCACTCTATCGCCAGCCTCTTAAGATCAGTGGCTACTTTTTCGAGGGCACATGGCCGATTGGATATGGCGGGCGTGATCGGCTAGGTCAATGCCTAAATCTGTTAGATAACCGCCGTCAGGCTGGGTGATTAGGCCTTTCGAGTAAAGCCTGGACGCTGCATTCACCATGCTTTGGCTTGCATCGTGATGAATTTTCAAACCTTGAAGCAGGCTGTCTGTGGGAAACTTCAATAACAAATTTAATTCGTCTAGCATGTCCTGATCGAATGAACTCATGTAACCACCTTAGGCAAAAGGGTTATAAGGAGTTTAGCACTGTGCCAGCTGAAACTTCTCAGCATAAAACTTTGGTCCAGAACCTTTTTTCAAGCACCTCTATAAAAGCACTAGAAGCCAAAGCCTAAACTAAAGCGCGTACACCAAAGCGCTATCCACCTTAGATTTGTTAATATTTTTAACGCTTTCTTATATCACACCCAAATGGCACCTCTGTAAAGCGTAATTTAACTAATATTGCCAAGAAAAACCTACGAGCAGGGCGAGGCAATGTTGCAGGCCAGTTCACCTGTAAAACGTTTAATCGTATAAACACCTCGCTTACTGATCGGACTTTGGCGCTAAATAGTATATTCTTGCCATAAATTGAGTTTGTGGATGCACCTGCACTGATGAAGTACAAAGATTTACGCGACTTTATTCGCCAGCTAGAAGCTAAAGGTGAATTGGTACGCATTAGCCAGCCGATTGATACCGACCTTGAGATGACAGAGATTGCCGACAGGACTTTGCGTGCCGGCGGCCCTGCACTTTTATTTGAAAACCCCAAGAACCACAACATGCCCGTATTGGCCAATTTATTTGGTACGCCAGAGCGCGTCGCTATGGGCATGGGTCAAGAGTCTGTCGAAGCACTTCGTGAAGTAGGCAAATTACTGGCTTATTTGAAAGAGCCAGAGCCACCTAAAGGACTAAAAGATCTTTGGGAGAAGCTGCCAGTATTTAAGCAGGTGCTTAACATGCCTGCCAAAGTACTCAAGAAAGCCCCTTGTCAGGAAGTGGTGCTTACCGGTGACGATGTAGACTTGTCAAAAATTCCGGTTCAGCGCTGTTGGCCAGGTGACGCTGCACCTTTGGTAACCTGGGGTTTGAGTGTTACTAAAGGACCACACAAAAAGCGCCAGAACTTGGGGATTTACCGTCAGCAGGTAATCGGCAAAAACAAACTTATTATGCGCTGGTTGTCACACCGTGGCGGTGCGCTAGATTTTCGTGAATGGTGTCAAACACACCCTGGCGAACCCTATCCTGTATCAGTGGCGCTGGGTGCAGATCCAGCTACCATTTTAGGTGCAGTTACCCCTGTTCCAGATACCCTTTCAGAATATGCCTTTGCTGGCTTACTGCGTGGAGATAAAACCGAAGTAGTTAAGTCTATTAGTAACGACTTACAAGTACCTGCCAGCGCGGAGATTGTGCTTGAAGGCTATATTGCACAAGATGAAACTGCACCTGAAGGCCCTTATGGCGATCACACCGGTTATTATAATGAAGTCGACGACTTCCCTGTGTTTACCGTTACCCATATTACGCACCGTAAAGATCCTATTTATCATTCAACCTATACCGGCCGTCCGCCAGATGAGCCTGCTATATTAGGTGTGGCGCTAAACGAAGTGTTTGTGCCTATTTTGCAAAAGCAGTTCCCTGAAATTGTCGATTTCTATTTGCCGCCAGAAGGCTGTTCTTACCGCATGGCGGTGGTTACCATGAAGAAACAATACCCAGGTCACGCTAAACGAGTGATGATGGGCGTGTGGTCTTTCTTACGACAGTTCATGTACACAAAATTTGTGATAGTGTGCGATGACGACGTTAATGCCCGCGACTGGAACGATGTTATATGGGCTATTACTACCCGTATGGACCCAGCCCGCGACACGGTGATGATAGAAAATACGCCTATCGATTACTTGGACTTTGCGTCCCCCGTTTCAGGGCTTGGCTCTAAGATGGGCATGGACGCGACAAACAAGATGCCGGGCGAGACCGACCGTGAATGGGGCGTGCCCATTGTGATGGACGAAGACGTTAAAAAACGCGTTGATGATATTTGGGACAGTCTTGGTATTATGTAGCGACTCGATGTAGCGCTATTAACGATTATTAAAGCATGCGCTTGTCTTAAAGCGCATGAAAAGGCGACACGCTAAGCAAGAAGGTTAGAAGAGAATACATGTCAGAAATTAAGTGTAAGGTTGCAAGCATCACGCCTTTGACCGAAGTGGTTCAAAAAGTTGAATTAACACCAGAAAGCCCTGTTGAGTTTAAAGCGGGTCAGTACGCTATGGTGGTAATGGGCGAAAAAGATATGCGTCCATTTTCTATTGCTAATGCCGCCTTTGATAATAACCGCATTGAATTACACATTGGCGCAGAGCCTGGCAACAGTTACGCCGGTGAAGTGCTAGAGCGCATGCGTGCAGATGGCGAAATTACCGTAAATATAGGTAATGGCAATGCATTTTTGCAAAGTAACGGTCTGCCTATGGTGCTTATTGCTGGTGGTACGGGTTTCTCGTATACCTACTCTATTCTGCAAGAGCACCTTAACAGCGGAGACAAAACACCACTTACCCTTTATTGGGGTGGAAAACACGCGGCAGATTTGTATTTAGCTGACAAACTAACTGAACTCGCTGAAGCGAATGAGCACTTCACTTTTGTGCCGGTTGTCGAGTTTGCATGCGACGAGTGGAAAGGCAGAACAGGCTGGGTACATCATGCGGTAATGGCAGACCATGCTGACTTTGCGAACGTTCAAGTATATGTTGCCGGTCGCTTCGAAATGGCAAAAGTAGTACGCGATGACTTTACACAACGCGGCTTAAAAGTTGAGAACCTATTCGGCGACGCATTTGCGTTTATATAAGCCAAGTTTAAGCGAGGCGTATTAATACCCATCGCTTTTTATATATCATATCCTCCTATCGCCATCGAACCGTCGTTGGCGTTTTATACATACTCTAGCCGTCACTATTCAATCTCTTCGCTCATTTACTGTTCACTAAACATACTCTCACCTCTACTTTTTATCAAAAAGTAAAGAATAGATCGTTTTCGAACTTGCGATAGTTGGCTAGTTTAAATCGTTTACTCCAATTGTAGCCAAGCCACGTATTGGTTATGGTGAAAAGATAAACACTGGAGAGAACAATGATAAAAAACCTATCCGCACTCGCTAACTTAAGCGCAAAAATAAGTAAAAACACCCTGCTGACATCTGCTGTATTATTGAGCGGCACCGTTTCTTTCGCTACTCACGCACAAAGTGAACAGCACCAAGCACTTTACGATATTGCCAAAAATGTTTCCGCCGAAAACATCGAAAAAGACATTACCAAGTTGGTGAATTTTGGTACTCGCCATACTCTTTCTGAAACCGAGTCTGATACTCGCGGTATAGGCGCGGCGCGCCGATGGATTAAATCTGAATTTGATAAAATTTCAGCTGAGTGTGGTGGCTGCTTAGAAGTGTACTACCAGGCGGAAGTTATCAGCGGAGAAAAGCGTATTCCCGAGCCGGTAGAAGTGGTTAGTGTTATTGCTATTCAACGCGGTATTACTGATCCAGGCCGTTACGTGATCATGTCTGGCGACATTGATTCACGGGTGTCTGATGTGATGGATTTCACCTCTGATTCACCAGGTGCAAACGACAACGCCTCTGGTGTTGCCGGTACCCTTGAAGCGGCGCGAGTATTATCCAAGTACAAGTTTAACGGTAGCATCGTCTACGCTGCACTATCTGGCGAAGAGCAAGGGCTTTTCGGCGGACGTATTATGGCAAACCAAGCTAAGAAAGACGGCTGGCGAATTAAAGCCGTGCTCAACAATGACATGATAGGCAATATCGAAGGGGTTAACGGTGTGATTAACAACACAACCGCTCGCTTGTTTGCTGAAGGTACACGCGTAACCGAAACGGATAAAGAAGCGCGCATGCGACGTTTCACCGGGGGTGAAGTTGACTCACCAAGCCGTAACCTTGCCCGCTATATCGATAAAATCGCTGATAAGTACATTGAAAATTTAGACACTATGGTGATTTATCGTTTAGATCGCTTTGGTCGTGGCGGCCACCACCGCCCGTTTAACGACTTGGGCTATCCGGGTATTCGTATTATGGAAACTAACGAAAACTACACCCGCCAGCATCAAGACCTTCGCGTAGAAGACGGTATTGCCTATGGTGACACCTTGGATGGCGTCGACTTTGATTACGCTGCCAAACTTACTGGCCTTAATGCTGTTTCACTTGCTGCAATGGCGTGGGCACCGAATCCACCTGCAAATGTAGAAATTGCCGGTGCAGTTCAACCTTCAACATTTTTAAAGTGGGATGCCCTAGACGCTGAAGAGAACCCGCAGCTTAAAGGGTACAAAGTATACTGGCGTCATACTGATGCTCCGCAATGGGAATACAGTAAATATGTGGGTAACGTCACCGAGGCTATGCTTGAGAACGTCGTTATCGACAACTACTTCTTTGGCGTAGCCAGCGTTAACAAGGACGGTGTTGAAAGCGTTGTCGTTTACCCAGGCCCTGCGGGTAGCTTCGGCGAATAAACGCTTATATTAGGCGTTTATATTAAGCGTACTTATACGCACCCGATTACGCATCCAATCAAGTTCGTGACGTTAAGCTGGTAATGAAACCGGCTTATCGTCACGAATGACTTTACTCAACAAAAGCTAGTCTGAACGTGGACACTACACTCAATATATTGATGTCGCTTACATTTTGTTAATTTAAGCCAGTACGTGTTTATTGGAATTAAGTGACTAACTGCATTACAGTGTAGGAAATGCATAACGGCAGTTCGGAGTTCACCTTTGGTAAGATTCAGCGCGTTCTCGCTCTCTATTTTCACTCAACGCCTTTCTTTATTGGCTATTAGCCTAACCCTTTGTTGCTTTAACGTTTCGCAAGTAAATGCCGCCACGACCAAACTGGGTGCAGCTTCATTCGAAACCTATATCAGCGACGATGGCGAGCCTGCTCGGATTAACGTGTTACTTGAAAAGGTGTTTAAAAAAGCGGAGTTGGATATTCAACTTCAGGTCATGCGACAAGCTTTTCTGGGAAGTTCTATCTTAACGGGTAAATTAGATGGTGAGTTTGCCCATATCAACTTAGGTGAGGACACTAGCGGCTTTGTACTTTCCGATATTTATCTACCCATTTATCTTTACGCGGTAAGTAAAGAGGCAGATGTTGAGGCCGTGAAGCTGTATCCTCATTTAAAAGACAACCGTGTCGCTATTGAAAATCGCTTTGCAAATACGCCTTCATTCAGATTACTTAAAAATATAAAATGGTCGCGCAACCCAACCACTTTTGATGCATTTCGCCAACTTGCCGATGATAGAGCACCTTACTTAATTACCTCCCAACTTCTTGCACGAGAGCTCAACAAACTGCTAGCTAACGATAATGAAGAAACCCTTCACTTTTCCGCAAAACCCTTAACAAAAACAGGGTTTCAAATCGCTATCAGCAAAAAGGTTGCTAACGCTGAAAACATTGTTGCACAGTTCAATAAAGCTGTGTCATCGATGCAGAATGCAGGCGAATTGAATAAGCCCCTTGAACTGGCTTGGCTTACCAAAGATGTGAATGGCGATGGCGTTGCCGACTTTATCGGGCACAGCAACATAACTACCACATCAGACTTGTTAAACACCGCCTATTCCCTTGACGGTAAACCTACATCTGAAGCCAGCGCGTTTTATATTGACGGGGATAGATATACATCGCTTGAGAAAGCGCGTGCTGCGCTTCCCACTATAGAAAATTCGTCGCCTCGCGAGTCACTGCTAGATAAAACCACCTACCAGCAATTGCTTCGCCGCTGGTAGGTACCTTGCAGTGCGAAGAGTACGTGTGAAGGCAAGCGTATTAGTGTGACGTCTCCGGCAAATACATTTCCAGAATTGTCAGCAATTCTTCACCATCTACTGGTTTTGACACATAGTTATTAAAGCCTGCTTTAAGTGCTTTAACGCGATCAGAGGTATAGGCGTAAGCAGTAAGCGCCACAGCGTTGAGTTTTGCAATCTCAGGTATTTCGCTTGCCCTCATTTTCAATACTAGCCCTAACCCGTCCATTTCCGGCATACCAATATCCGATAGCAGAAGATCGAAGGCTTCTGGCATATCGTTAATTTCTTTCCATGCTAACAGGCCGTTCTTCACAACATTCACTCGCGCGCCGTTAGATTCTAAAAACAGCTTGATGAAATCACGGGCATCTTGCTCGTCCTCTGCGACTAAAATCCGTAAGCCTTTCAAACGCAAAGACTCGGTCAGGTCGCTAATTTCAGAGTTCTTGGTTTCAATAATGTCGTCGTGCAAATTAAGCGGCGCTATCGGCAGCGTTACGTAAAACGTTGTTCCCGTATTAAGTCCGTCGCTTTCAGCATAAATTTCACCACCGTGCATCTCTACTAAACTTTTCACAATAGACAGGCCTAAGCCCAATCCATGTTTGTTGTGCTCGTTTTTGCCTTGATAAAAACGTTCGAAAACATGAGATAGCTGCTCGCGCGTCATACCTTTGCCATTGTCTTTAACGCGGAAAAGGTAGTTCGAATGCTCTCTTCGACCTCTTACATGCACAGTACCGCCTTTCGACGTGAACTTAAGCGCATTGCTCAACAGGTTATTGATGACCTGTTTTATACGGAGATTGTCACCCAGAATTTGCGTGTGATCGTCTTCGCAATTTATCGATAGCTGAATATTTTTGCTCGCAAATCCAGCCTCGAAAGATTTGGCAACTTCAGATATGGAACCTGCGATATTAAGCGAATGGGTACTGAGCTTCATCGTACCTGAAATAATACGGGATAAATCGAGAATATCGTTGATCAGTGCTGCCTGAGTTGATGCCGCGCGCTTTATCACGCCAAGGGCATCAGTCATTCTGTCCACATTACCGACATCCATAAGCGCTAAATCGGTCCACCCCACAATGGAGTTAAGTGGTGAACGTAGCTCGTGAGAAATGCTGGCAAGAAACTGATCTTTCGCTTTATCCAGCTCTTCTAATTTACTAATTTGCTTATCGAGCGACGCTTTTAAGCTTAGCGCGTAAGGTATAAACAGATGATCAAAACCTTCAATTATTAGTTGATCATCTTCGGTCCACTCTACCGATTCATCAGCGACACTTTGCAAATACATATCAAACGAATTACGAGGAGTAAGAGACTTTCCAACGTCTTTTCTGGCTGCATCGCGACCCGCCCAGCGAATGGTCTTGTCTTTCTGCTCTCTGAACCAAACCGTGTAGTAGCCCAGTTTTGAAGACACGCAGGAAATATACATGCCTCGAATGCCGTTTAGGTCGCCACTATCTAAAATTTCGTTTGTTAATCGGTTTATGGCAATGGACTGCTCAGAGCCGCTAATGGCAAATTTTTCGAGTAATTTTGCCAAGGTTTTCTCTGTGGGAGTCTTACCAACCAGATAGTTGCCCGTAGGGGTAACCACCGCCAAACCGCACGAATCAGCAACATCCAGTAACTCTCCTTCTTTCTGCGTGATGGCCTCAAGCGGGTTCGTGAATGAAGTAAGCTGGTGAACAATATAGTTCAGCTTGCGTTGGCGAATTTGAAATTGCTCTTTCTTTTTATGCAGTGCTTTCGTGTGAAGCTGCCAGGCATAAAGATGACCTAACGATTCGCAAACTAAACGTTTCTTTTGGTCGATGTAAGCAGGTTCACTGTTGTGGCATGCTAACAATCCCCACAGCTTACCCTCAAAAACAAGCGAAACTGAAAATGAAGAGCGGATCCCCATGTTCTTAAGGTAGGCAATGTGCATAGGCGAAACAGAGCGAACCATCGACATTGATAAGTCCAATGGCGGACGTTCGGCCTCTTTAACCGAAGGTTTAAGGCCTATAACTTGCTCTTCTACATCGTAGACACAGCGTACTCGATTTTTTAGATACAGTTCACGGGCCTGACTAGGGATATCCGAAGCGGGAAACTTCAGCCCTTTAAATGAGCGAGAATCTGCACTTGCGGCTTCACCAATCACTTCACCACAGTAGGTTTTGTCAAACTGATAAACCATGACCGAGTCGAAACCTATGTATTGCTTAAATACTTGAGCGATAGCATCGGCAACATCGCCTATGGAGTCGCGGTCATCGACATTGGGTAACAATGCGCGAATATCTACATCCATTGGCACCCATTGCTGCGCCGCCTCAAAGCTTAGTTGAGGGGTTGGCTCAAGTTCAATAACTAACAGGCCATTAGAATCGAAGGCAACGCCACTACCCTCTTTCTCCCAATCTTTGAGATGGAGCGCGTTTTCAGCAAACTTCCACTGGTAGGCATGGCGTACATTTCCACCTTTTACAGCATCGTGAATAGTCTGGAATGTGCACGCTTCAGGAGAGGGAATTTCAATCAGTTCAGTGATAAGTGTTTCACCGGGAACGACGTCTACGTTGAACATGTCATTAATGTTCTCGCTCACTACCTGAACTTTTTTAGTACTAGGATTGATGGCAATGACATACCCAAAACTCTGCACGCTTTCAATAAAGTGGATAGCTTCATCTTCACAGTTTTGAAGCGTTGTTGGGGTATTGTCAATTGTTTGCATTACTTCGAGCCAAATATAATAAAGCGAATTTTCGCAATGTGTTCCTAGACTTATCTTACAAGATACCGACTTTCTATTAAAGAAGCATGTCAAATCGCGGCAAGGCTTAATATGAAGAACATTAAATTTTCAAAAATTCGTACGTGATATCACGAATAAAACTTGTGTTTCTTGATCCTACGCAATAAACTTTCAGTAATTTCTGAAACTTCTGGAAGGTAAAAATGAAAATGACGCCTTTAATTACATCTGCGGTTATGCACTTTGGCGAAATGGGAAGTCGTTGGGGTTTCAACAGAACAGTTGGGCAAATTCTTGCGCTTATTGTTTTAAACGAAGAGCCCATTTCGGCGCAGGAAATTGCGGATGCGCTCAACATCTCCAGAGGCAATACCAGCATGGGTTTAAAAGAGCTTCAGTCGTGGCGCTTAGTTAAACAACATCTTGTTCCTGGTGAGAGAAAAGAGTTCTTTATTCCGGCTGGTGATATTTGGACACTGGCCAATAGAGTATTTGAAGAACGAAGAAAGCGCGAGATAGACCCAACCATGAGTCTACTGCGTGATTTGTTGCTTGACGCACCTGCCAATGAAAAAGAGGCCAATGCACAACATAAACTGAACGAAATTCACGATTTACTCGAATCAATTACGGCATGGTCTGAAGAGCTTCAAAATCTTGGGCCTGAAAAGTTAAACACGTTGATGAAGTTGGGTTCTGGCGTCGGCCGTATGCTTGAGCTTAAGGACAAGCTACTTCCGGGGAAAAACAGCGTTAACTAAGGGGGCCTTCTGTGGATGCATTCTTGCTGTCTCGTTTACAATTTGCGTTAAATATTAGTTTTCATATTTTGTTTCCAACCATCACCATGGCGATGGGCTGGTTTCTATTTTACTTTAAGCTGCGCTCTAATATTTCAGGTCACCCTGTGTGGATGCGTATGTATCGTTTTTGGGTACGTGTATTTGCTCTGAGTTTTGCCTTAGGTGTGGTCAGCGGTGTCACCATGTCATTTCAGTTTGGCACTAATTGGCCTGGATTCATGGAGAAAGTGGGCAATGTAGCTGGGCCACTACTAGGCTACGAGGTACTGACCGCCTTCTTCCTAGAGGCCACGTTTTTAGGCATCATGCTGTTTGGCATACGCCGTGTTCCGAACTGGTTGCATACGGCTTCTACCCTTATTGTTGCGCTTGGCACCACAACATCTGCGTTCTGGATACTGGCGCTTAATAGCTGGATGCAAACCCCACAAGGCTTTGAAGTGGTCGATGGTGTGGTGTATGCCACAAACTGGAAAGAAATTATCTTTAACCCTTCTTTCCCTTACCGCTTTGTACATATGATGTTAGCGTCTGGACTGACGGCCAGCTTCCTAATAGCTGGGCTTTCGGCCTATCGCATGCTGAAAGGCGACGACAAGCTTGCGCCTAAGCTCGCGCTTAAAACCGCCACCTATACGGCGGCAGTGTTAATCCCGCTGCAAATTTTTGCTGGCGACATGCATGGTTTAAATACCCTTGAACATCAGCCGCAGAAAGTAGCGGCGATGGAAGGGCTTTGGGAAACCACTGAAGGCGCACCTTTGTTGCTTTTTGCAATTCCTGACGAAGAAAGCAAAGAGAATCATTTTGAAATTCCTATTCCTTATGGTGCAAGCTTAATCCTTACCCATGAACTTAAAGGCGAGATAAAAGGGCTCAATGAGTTTGAAGGAGAGCACCCGCCCGTAGCCCCTGTGTTCTTCGGCTTCAGAGTTATGGTGGGTATGGGCATGTTGATGCTCGCTGTGTCATGGTTTGGCAGTCTTTACCTTATGCGTAACAAAGACTTCCCAATTTGGCTTAAACGCACGTTTGCAGGCATGGCGTTTAGCGGCTGGATTGCTACCTTAGCAGGCTGGTACGTAACGGAAATAGGCCGTCAGCCCTATTTGGTAAGTGGTGTATTAAGAACCGCTGATGCCGTTACCCAATTGCCACCGGCGAATATTGCTCTGTCGTTCACGCTCTACCTTGTTATTTATACGGTACTTCTAATCGCATACATGGGAACACTTATGTTGATGTGCAGAAGAGCCGTTGAAATTGAAGAGATAACGACGGAAGAGCGCGAAGTTGCCAAGGCAAAAATGCAACCTACTGACCCAGACCCAAGCACGGTTTAAGGAGAGCAAACATGTTTGAAAATGTATCAGCAGAAATGCTCGGAAATATTTATGTGGGTTTACTTGGTCTATCTGTATTGCTGTACGCCATTTTAGATGGCTACGACTTGGGTGTGGGTGTACTTATTCCGCCAAGAACAGAAGCGTTTCGCGATGACATGATAGCCTCCATAGGCCCTTACTGGGATGCTAATGAGACGTGGCTTGTGCTCGCCATAGGTCTACTGCTTATTGCTTTCCCTGAAGCCCATAGTGAGTTTTTACAAACCTTGTACTTGCCTGCCACCTTCATGTTGTTGGGGCTTATTTTGCGCGGTGTCGCATTTGATTTTCGCGCCAAAGTTGTTCAAGTGAAAAAGCGTAAGTGGGATTTAGTCTTCAAATACGGTTCGCTTTTAACTGCGCTCGCGCAAGGTTACATGTTGGGTATTTACGTGACAGGGCTTCGCACAGATATTTGGGCTCAAGGCTTTGCTCTACTCGCTGCGTTTGGTGTTACGGCAGCCTACGCATTCATTGGCTCGTGCTGGTTAATACTTAAAACCGAAGGTGAGCTTCAAGAAAAAGCATATTATTGGGCACGCCGAGGTTTAATTGTACTGGCTGTGGGAATTACTGCGGTAAGTATCGCTAACTTAACTTTACATGATGACGTGCGAGACTTATGGCTATCAGCGCCTTGGGGCTATGTGCTTTTCGCTATTCCGGTAGCGTGTTTTGCGCTTTTAGCATTGTGTGGGGTATTGCTTAAGAAACTGCCCGACGCTCAAGGTAAAGGCGAATGGCTTCCGTTCTTTATAGCCTTGCTTGTATTTTTGCTTTGCTTTACCGCTTTTGGCATTAGCTACTACCCGTTTATTATACCTGGTCAAATGACAGTGATGGATACGCTCAGTGACGCTAGCTCCCTACGCTTCTTGCTTGTAGGTGTAGTCATTGTTGTGCCCATTATTTTAGCCTATACGGCCATGGTGTATAAAATATTCTCCGGTAAATCAGAGAAGCTTTCTTACTACTAGCATTTATTAATGGGATCTCTGCAGATCCTGATTACTTTAAACAATAGTGAACATCATTGAAATTCAATGGTGTTCACTTTCTATTCAGCGCTATACTAAACGCAATACATTGCGAGTTTCTTGCGGGTCCGAAGCCTTTCCTGTGCTTGGGGCATTTGCGGCGACCAGTATCCCCAATCTACGAACTCGATCTGAAAACCTGCGATCAAAATATGATCCTTTCCCTCGAACAATGTATACCAATGACTAGAGGATGTTTAGCGTTAGCTAGTCTCCCCTTAAGGTGTGATCAAAAAATTAAACGTTACTTACCGTTAAATATTTTATTGACATCAAACTGCAATATTACTATATTTTATTTGGGGCAATTTTTACTAGAAGGAGCCAAAACTATGGAAAATGTATTCCATTCGTTCTCACGGTTCTTCAAACGCGCGCACCCCTACACAGTCGCTCACTATATCGGCCGTAAAAATGCGCAGCGTATCTTAGGATGTAAAATCAAAAAGAAATCCAAGATATTCGCCGACCAGCACGTTGAAGAACAAAATCATTAATTTATATGGGGCCCGTCAAACCGGCCCCATTTTTTTGGATTTTAAATGTGGTTTAACGGTACCGAGGTTGTGTACTTAATCTGCTCCATTGCAAAGCTTGAAGTGACGTCGGAAAATTCTATACCGTTAACCAAGCGCTTATAAAAATGATCAAAGCAATCCATATCGGTAACGAGAACTTTGAGCAGGTAATCGTATTCGCCAGACATACGATAACATTCAACAACTTCATCAAATGACGCGGCGTGTTTAGCGAAACTTGCCAGCCACTTTCCATCATGTCTGCCCGCTTTTACTTGCACGAAAACGGTCATAGCCAGCCCCAAGTGTTTTGCTTGCAACAGCGCTACTCGCCTAGAGATTATGCCCTTCTCTTCTAGCTTTTGAATACGCCGCCAGCAGGGCGTTACCGTAAGCCCAACTTGCTCAGCGATTTCTGCGACAGGCGTGTCAGCGTTATTCTGTAGCATGGCCAAAATGGCTTTATCTATTGTGTCTATACCGCTTATTTTTTCACTACGCATAGTGAGATGTTGCCCTTTATTTCCATGTTCTCAGTTGTTCAGCGAATTACGTCAGGCGCTTTACTTTTATGGAGGCTATTTAAAGCCACCAAGGCTGATTAAAGTCGACATTTTCTGGTGCAATTTCGTATTGAAAGGGAGGCGTGAATACATCCCAAAATGCATCCCGCAAGTCCTCGTCTATTATGCTAAGTTTACCTGCATCGCGATAGCGAGATAGCAGTGTATTGTAAGCGTCAATCGGCATTTGCGGGTTAGACTGGCGAAAGATAACACGCCCTCCAAACTCTTCATACATCGCTTTTTCTGTTTGAAACTGTATAACCTGCTTGGCCGCTATCTCTTTAATGGGTTTCGTGGCCGTTTCACTTGAAACCTGACCTTCAAACTTCTTGATAAACTTGCTTACCAGTGTTTGATTAACAGTTATGCCTTTTTGTTTTGCATAGTCCTCTAAAACAAGCTCATAAATTCTGTTAGACGCATTTACACGGACCACATAATCAAGCATACCTGCGTAATTGTCTTTCGCTTGCTGCTTCAAGTTTTTACGTTCTTCTTCACTAGGCACGACGTCTGCCATACGGATTTCAGTATTAAGCACCATTGCTAAAACACCCTGCTCATCGACTTGTCCATTTGCCTGAGCAGCATAAGCAAGGTTTGAACTTAGAATAACTAGCGCGGTGGCCAATGAAGATCGAATAGTTGATTTCATGCGCATTTAGCACTCCCTGTAGACGTATTTATCGCCGCGATTACGAACACTTTAAGTCTCGCTGAGTGGGTAATTAACTGTGCGGACTGGTATTACCCAAATGGGCGTTGCAATGAGTAAAGCATTAAACGCTATGACTACGCAATACCGTGGCGTACTGATATTAGGAATATGCTGCGAGCTTCAAATTTATTGGGGTGAACGATTGCTTATGTGGTGCAGCCGAGAGAGGATGGCGATAGCGACGCAGTAGACTAGCTATTGATGAAAGCGTTATTCGTTAAAAATGATATAGACCAAAAGCGGTACGGACTAAAAGCTTTGTCGCGCGTTTAGCGTGGGTGTGGAAATGCAGACAATAGAAAGAAAAACGGCGGTCAAATGACCGCCGTTTTTGAATTCTTAGATAGCTTGCACGTTAGCAGCTTGAAGACCTTTTTGACCTTCTTCAACTTCAAATTCTACTCGCTGACCTTCTGGAAGCGTTTTGTAACCGTCAGAGATGATCGCACGGAAATGAACGAATACGTCCTTACCGCCGTTATCTTGAGTTAGAAAACCGTAACCTTTATCAGCGTTGAACCACTTAACTGTGCCTGTAACTTTAGACATGTCGTATAGACCTCAAATATCGTATTAAATTGCGCATAAGCGCGTGTAACTAAGTTCTTTAGAGTCTTTAAATTGGCGGAGTATTGGGTCTTACTTACGAATGGACAAACAACTTACAACAAATTACCGGGTAACTCGAGTGGTTTTACATATAGCAAATAATACAAAATCGCGTCTATTTAAAGACTTTGGCTTAGAGCCGTATCCACTATAACACTCTTCGGGACGATTACTATACAAATTAATTAATTAACTACGGAATTCATAAATATTTCACCGCAGCGTAACAAAAATCACAGCCCTTTTCGCCACGCTAAATACCAGCAAATTGCGCCGATTACGCCTGTACTTGCAGGAAAATACCAAGATAAATCGTACATTGGCAGTATTGCTGTCATTAGCACAAAGGTGGCGCCCACTACGCTCAAATGAGTGGTCTGAGTTGTTTTCTTTTGCTCTTGAAGCAGAGCCAAATGGGCCCTTTGTTGTTGTAAAGGCAAGCGCTTCATTTGCTGTAAACTGTCGTACAGCAGGTCTGGCATTTCAGGTAGTTTTTCAGACCAGAAAGGTAAGTTGTCTTTCACCTTCCCCATCATGGCGGTAAAGCCAACCTGCTCTTTCATCCAGTTTTCAAGAAACGGCTTAGCGGTTTTCCAAAGGTCGAGCTGAGGATACAACTGACGGCCTAAGCCTTCGATATACAGCAATGTTTTTTGCAATAGCACAAGCTGTGGCTGCACAACCATATTGAAACGTCGTGCCGTATTAAATAGCTGCAGCAGCACGTTACCAAAGGATATTTCAGCTAGTGGCTTTTGGAATATAGGTTCACAAACCGTGCGAATGGCCATCTCGAATTCATCGATATTTGTGTCTTGCGGTACCCAACCTGAGTCGGCGTGAAGCTGCGCGACTTTGCGATAGTCGCGGTTGAAGAAGGCAATAAAGTTCTCAGCCAGATAGCGCTTATCTTCACGATTGAGCGTACCCACAATGCCAAAATCGATGGCGATATATTTGGGGTTTTCAGGGTGTTCGGTAGATACAAATATATTGCCCGGGTGCATGTCTGCATGGAAAAAACTGTCGCGAAATACCTGAGTGAAGAATACTTCCACACCGCGCTCGGCCAACTTTTTCATGTTGGTATTCTGGGTCAACAAAGCATCAACATTAGAAATAGGTAAGCCGTAAATGCGCTCCATAACCAGTACATTGCTGCGACAGTAGTCACTGTAAATTTTAGGTACATACAGCGCGTCAGAACCATCAAAGTTGCGACCAAGCTGGATGCCATTCGCAGACTCACGCAGTAAATCCAGCTCATCAACAATGGTCTTGCGGTATTCCACAACCACTTCGACAGGACGCAGCCGTTTGCCATCAGGAAGCCAGCGTTGAAGCACGTTAGCCAAGCTAAACAATAGCTCCATGTCTGCCACGATGGTATCGCGAATATCTGGGCGCAACACCTTTACCACAACGTCTTCATTGTTATGCTTTAGCTTTGCCGCGTGAACTTGGGCGATAGAGGCAGACGCCAGCGGCGCCTTTTCAAATTCACTAAATAATTCGCTTAAATCAGAAAGGCCCAACGCTTGCTTGATAATGTCTTGTGCAGCGTCAGATGAAAACGGCGGAACTTTGTCTTGTAAACGAGCAAGTTCGTTAGCGATGGCAGGGGGAAGCAAGTCTCGGCGGGTAGAGAGCATCTGGCCGAATTTAATAAAAACAGGCCCAAGGTTTTGTAGTGCAAGGGTAATACGCTCGCCGGCTGACTTGCCCTTGTGCTTGTTTCGCACCCAAAAAATGGTATGACGCATAGCCCGCGCGTACCAGGGTAACCACTTTGCTGGAATAAGTTCGTCTAAGCCGTGTTCCAACAATACCTTGTTAATTCGGTATAACCTAACAATACGCATTTATGAGCCTGTTTCTCTCAATCTTACTTAAATTTTTCTTCTAGGCGGCGCAGTCTCGCATCGGCATTTTCTGCTCGATCGCGAAGCGCATTTACTTCGTCACTAAAGTGCATAACCGCCAGCTTGTGTGCAGCAAGCTGCTTTTCTTCTACTACGGCGTTGCCGAATACCTTTGCCATGGACGCTAGCGCTGACATCGACTTCTCGTGCACGGTTTTCACCGTTTTCACGGTTTGATGGGCAATAACATCGTTAGTCTTTTGTGCCAGCAGTTCTTCAATGTCGATGTCGAGCTGCTGAAACAAAGCACTGACTTGCTGAGCAACATTTAGCTCTCCTTCCAAAAAGAGGGCTTTTTGCTGGATAAGACGCGTCAATTGGCTGGTTTCTTTTAACTCTGGCAAGGTTTGTAGCGACGTTTTAATACAACAGTCTTTCGGCCCCAGGGACGCGACGGCGTCTTCAAACGAGCCTAGTTCGCTGAGTACGTCAATACGGTCAGAAAACGACAGCGTAATACCATAAGGAAGCGGCGAAATGAACGCGGTAAGCCTGGCGCCAGCAAGCGCTTTTAGCCTTGCTTCGCTGTCTTGGTCTAAAGACAACAACTTGTTCAAAACCGATTCAGCCGTAGCGGTAACCAGCGCAGAAGTAGGCATTAAAACTTATAACCTCTATGTAGCGCTACAATACCGCCAGTCAGGTTTTGGTAATCACATTGCTCAAAGCCAGCCTGCTCGAACATCCCCTTCAAGGTTTCTTGATCTGGGTGCATACGTATGCTTTCCGCAAGGTATTGGTAGCTTTCTGCATCGTTCGCCACTAGCTGACCCATTTTTGGCAAAATGTGAAACGAGTACATATCGTAAAGTTTGCTGAGCTGCTCTGACGTAGGCTTAGAAAATTCTAATACCAGTAAACGGCCGCCTGGCTTTAACACGCGAAAAATAGAATTTAGCGCGTTTTGCTTTTCCGTTACGTTTCTAAGGCCGAATGCCATGGTCACCACATCAAAGTGGTTATCGGGGAAAGGCAGTGCTTCCGCGTCAGCTTGCACATAATCGATGTTGCTTACCAAGCCGCGATCGCGAAGCTTATCACGGCCTACTTTCAGCATAGACAAGTTGATATCGGCAAGGGTTACGCGCCCTGTCGGGCCTACTAAGCGAGAGAACTTAGCGGTTAAATCGCCAGTACCACCGGCAATATCCAATACTTTATTGCCAGCGCGAACACCGCTGCAGTCTATTGTGAAACGCTTCCATAAACGATGCACTCCCATCGACATAAAATCGTTCATTACGTCGTACTTTGCTGCAACAGAGTCAAAAACATTAGCAACTAAAGAGGCTTTTTGCCCTTTATCCACCTGTTTGAAACCAAAGTGCGTTGTATGCTCATTAGCATTGTCGATTGCAGAGTCTGCTTGCGTAGCGGGAGTTTGATTGTCGCTCATGACAGTCCTGTAATTTGAATATTTTTATTAATGCCGAAGTGTATAGGATTGTGTGCTCAAGCAAAAGCTTTATGCCTGACTGTCTCCTGATGTAAATCAAGCCTTTGACCTTTACAAAAGCGGAGCCTGCAAGGCACAAGCTCGCTTGTTTAGAAGACTAGAGCAGCTTGCTCTACGCTACCTGATTGTTTGTGCCCCAACTATAGGCAACAATGGCACTGATCTCTTGCAAAGAACGGCCGCTTTCCTCATGCCATTGCGCAAATGCCGCATTGGCCGCCGACAGCGACTTTTTCGAGGTTAATCCACCGTCGATAATGTCATTCTTTCGCAAATAATCTTCCACGTCACGAGAGAATAAAAACGTGTCTATACCTAGTGCACGAAGCATGTAGGGGCCGGTGTTGCCACCTAATCGTGCACCGCGTTTTTTCAAAAACGCCCAAAGCTCAGTGATATTGTCTTTTTCAAAGCCTGCTACGAACTTACCAAAGCTACCGTGCTCCAGGGCTACGTCTTTGATCATCATGGCATTGTCACGCACTGTCATCACTTTTTTATAGTTGCGAACAATGCGCTTATCTGACGCTTTTTGCTCTAGCATTTCATCGGGCATCAACAACACTTTATCAATGTCGAACCCGAAAAATACGGTTTCAAAGTCAGGCCACTTTTGCTCAATAACTCGCCACACGAAGCCCGACTGGAACACTTTTTTGGTCATCGCCGCTAAAAAGCGGTCGTCAGGAATTGCTTCAATTTGTGCTTTAGAAAGTGGTGCTTGGAGCATGGCTTCAAGCACTCTTTCACCGCCTTTGCGCTCGCACGCTCTCCGGTAAATAGATTGAAAAGACTCTAACTTCGACTCTTCCATGTGTGCCTAGCCTTTAATACCGCTGTGACGAAGCAAAGCGTCAACTTGCGGCTCGCGCCCTCTAAAAGCAACAAACAAGTCCATAGGAGGCTTACTGCCGCCCATTTCTAAAATGTTTTCTAAGAACGCTTTGCCCGTGTCGCGGTTAAAGATACCATCCTCTTCAAACTTGCTGTACGCGTCGGCAGAAAGTACCTCAGCCCACTTATAGCTGTAGTAGCCCGCTGCGTAGCCACCAGCAAATATGTGACCAAAGCCGTTTTGGAAACGGTTAAACGATGGAGGAATAACTACCGCCACTTCTTCACGCACTTTATCCAATGTGCCCTGTACGTCTACCTCACTACCCTTTTCGCTATGCAGCAAGAAGTCAAAAAGACTGAATTCTAGCTGGCGTATCATCTGCATCGCAGATTGGTAGTCCCGTGCTGCGAGCATGCGGTCAAGTAAGTCAGCAGGAAGCGGTTCGCCAGTTTCATAGTGACCAGAGATAAAGTTAAGCGCGTCTTCTTCCCAGCACCAGTTCTCTAAAAACTGACTTGGCAGTTCAACAGCATCCCATGGCACACCATTAATACCCGACACACCAGCTACGCGCATTTTAGTAAGCATGTGATGAATCCCATGACCAAACTCATGGAACATGGTCACTACTTCATCGTGGGTAAATAGCGCTGGTTTATCCCCTACAGGTGCGTTGAAATTACAGGTAAGGTACGCAACGGGTAGCTGCAATTCGCCATTCATTTTTTCGCGACGTACGCGACATTCATCCATCCACGCGCCGCCACGCTTTTTAGCTCGTGCGTACAAGTCTAGGTAAAAGCTGCCGCGCATCACATCGGCATCGTCAGTAATGGTGAAGTAACGTACATCCTTATGCCATGTATCAATGCCAGGCTGCTCAATGATTTTTAAGCCGTACAGGCGATGTACTACTTCGAATAAACCAGACAGCACTTTATCTTCAGGGAAATAAGGGCGCAGCATTTCATCAGAAATCGTGTACTTTTCCTGTTTCAGTTTCTCGCTGTAATACGGTAAATCCCATGCCGCTAGCTCAGTAACACCATGCTTTTCTTTCGCATAAGCTCGTACTTCTTCAAGCTCTTTCTCTGCCTGAGGCTTAGACTTAGCTGCCAAATCACGTAAGAAACCGATGACCTGATCGGTTGAGTCTGCCATTTTGGTTGCAAGTGAACGCTCTGCATAACTTGAAAAGCCAAGCAATTCAGCCAGTTCAGTACGCAGCGTTAAAGTCTCTTTAATAATGTCGGTGTTGTCCCACTTACCCGCATTCGGACCTTGATCAGACGCTTTTGTGGCATAGGCACGATACATTTCTTCGCGAAGTTCGCGATTATCGGCGTAAAGCATTACTGGCAGATAAGACGGTATGTCTAGTGTAAACAACCAGCCCTGTAAGTCTTTTTGGTGCGCAGCTTGCGCCGCTGCTTCAAGGGCTGACTCTGGCATACCGACAAGCTCGGCTTTATCGGTAATGTGTTTAGTCCAGCCCATAGTGGCGTCCATCACATTATTGGAAAAGGTTGATGATAGATCGCTAAGCTTTGCCTGAATCTCTGCAAAACGCTTCTTTTGCTGCGCTGGCAGTGCGACACCTGACAATGTGAAATCGCGAACGGCGTTTTCAATTACTTTTTGTTGCTCTTCACTTAAAGCCGCAAATTCGTCAGACGCTTTGAGGGAAGCGTAAGCATTGTAAAGGCCTTCGTGCTGGCCTACCCAAGTTCCATATTCAGACAGTAATGGCAAACACGCATCGTGAGCTTCACGTAATTCATCGCTGCTCACCACGCTGTTCATATGAGAGACGGGCGAGAACATTTTGCTTAAACGGTCGTCCACCTCTTCAAGGCGCAGCACTAAATTTTTGTAAGAGTAATCTTTCGACGCCACGACCTCATCTATTTCGCTTTTACACGCCGCAATGGCTTTTTCAATTGCAGGCTTGATAGAGGCAGGTTCAATAGCAGAAAAAATTGGTAGACCATCTACCATTTCAATTGCAGGGGTTGTCATAATCTTTTTCACTCTTAACACTTTGATAGAATAATGATGGGGCTTCGCTGACTAAAAGCAAGTTATTGTTTACGCATCTGTTGACCCATCTTGAAGTTACTTCTAGTTTAAGGCTATGGATCACGAAACTGCGCCATAGCTCACTAAGCTAAGCGCACTTTCCCATGCAAGGGTAGTCGTCAGATTCGCCTGGTCTCACACCACAACCGTCCCAAGCGTGTCGCAAATGTCACATTTCATCCTTTTGTCTACTTTGTCTCCTAGTCATATAACAGCTATAATTCTGGTTAATAAATCTACAGGGCATTGATATGAAAACCTTAACCTCAGGCGAAATAGCCTCGTACTGCGACGTAAACCTTCGCACTGTAATTCGATGGATTGAAAGCGGAAAGCTTAAGGGCTTCAAGCTTCCGGGACGTGGTAACAATCGTATTCTTGTGGAGGACTTTATTGAGTTCCTTGAACGCCATGATATGCCTATTCCTGATGCGCTCATAGGAATTGCCTCACCATCCATCCTGATCGTAGACGACGAAATGCCGGTGGCCAAGTCGATACAGCGTGTGGCAAGACGCGCAGGCTTCGATTCGTACATCGCGACTGGGGGGTTCCAAGCAGGGATCATGTTAAGCCAGTACGAGCCTAAAGTTATGACGCTGGACCTAAGTATGCCGGGCATGGATGGCTATAGTGTTATCGAATTCACTCGAGAACAAAGCAAATACAAAGATTTGAAAATTATCGTCATATCAGCCTTAGACGACAGAAGTCTTGAGCGTGCGCTGGAAATCGGTGCTGATGCGACACTTCAAAAGCCTTTTTCAAATCATGACCTTACCAATGTGCTAGAGCAATTCATGTCAATGTAATTTGAATGGGAAGGAAATGACTATGTCTTGGCCAGCAACGTGCATTTTAATCGCTCTATGGTTTACTTTGGTTCCGCTTTCAGCTGTGGGGAAAGTGCTGACGTTTGCCGTTGTTCCTCAGCAATCTGCCAAGAAAATGACCGAGAACTGGCAACCATTTATTGATTACGTAAGTAATTACACTGGTCTTAACATTGAATTTAGAACGGCCAAAGACATTCCAAGCTTTGAGGATAACCTGACTGCTGGGATGTATGATATAGCGTACATGAACCCTTATCATTTCGTGGTTTTTAACGAATCAGTGGGTTATCGCGCACTTGCTCATCAGGCAGACAAGAAAATACGTGGGCTTATTGTTGTCCACCAGGACAGTCCAATTCAAACGCTTTCAGATTTAAACGGGGCTGAAATTGCCTTTCCTGCGCCCGCTGCGTTTGCAGCGACTATTATTACCAGCGCTCACTTACGCAAAAATAATGTCGCATTCATTCCGCGTTATGTGAAATCTCACGACTCAGTGTACTTATCAGTGCAGCGTAACTTTTTTAAAGCAGGTGGCGGAATTTTTCGCACGTTTAACATTTCTCCAGAGGCAATAAAAAATGACCTTCGTGTGCTGTGGCAAAGCGAGGGCTATACGCCCCACCCCATCGCGACACACCCAAAAATGGCAGAAGACGATAGACAAGCTATTCTTAATGCATTGATTGCATTATCTAATGACAGCAGTAAGTCCTCAATATTAAGCGACATTGGGTTGGGCGGATTTATTGCCTCTAGAGACAGCGATTGGAACGACGTGAGAGACCTAGGGATTGCGTCACTTTCAAGACCGCACCTATGAGAAATGAACATATGAAGCTGTCGTTACGATTTAAAACGATTACCGGAATTGCAAGTATCGCTGCACTTTTGCTGCTGGTGCTCATTGTGACCGTGTTTCAATTGTTAAACGATCTTGTTGACAGCAACATCAAAAAGTCAGCAGACACCACGGTTGCACTTTTTGTATCTACAACAAAGAATGCTTTTTTAAGCTATGACTTAGCTTCACTTGATGCAGATGTATCCGAGATATTAACCAACCCTAATATTTCTTACGTGAGAGTAAAAGACAAAACCAACAATATATTTGTAGAGAAAGGAAGTGAAGCCGCGCTTAGCCGTCCCTTTGAAGCAGACTTGTCGGTGTCAGAAGCAGACGATGGTGTATATGACACCCGCGCTCCAATCATGGTAAACAATACTTTATACGGCTATGTGGAAATTGGCCTAAACATAGCCTCAGTTACTGAATCGGTCTCTAGGGTTAGAAACTGGACGGTAACCCTTGCTCTGATGGAGTTCGTTTTAGTTGGTTTGTGTTCGTATTTACTCGGCTCGTTTTTAATGTCTCAGCTTCAGCAGCTTTTGCAGGGTGCTAAACACTTAGGTGAGGCGGTAAGAAACAATGACTATAAAGAAGTTTTTGTTCCTGTTAGGGGTAAAGATGAATTAAGCGAGGTCGCTGAGGCATTCAATCAACTCGTTGAGCGGCTAAAGGAAGAGTACGAACAGCGCCAGCGTGCACAAGATGAGCTTAAAGAACTAAACACACTTCTTGAAGAAAAAGTGCAAGACAGGACAGCCTTACTCAACCAGAAAAACTATCAGCTAGAAGAAACGAACAAAGATTTAAAAGAGGCCCAAGTACAACTTCTTCAGGCTGAAAAAATGGCATCAGTAGGGCAACTCGCCGCTGGTGTTGCCCACGAAATCAATAACCCTGTAGGTTTTGTTAGCAGCAACATTTCAACACTCAGTGAATACGTTGCGACTTATCAAATGATTTTTTCACAGATTCAGGTTGTTTTAGACGAGAAGGATGAGCAAAAGCGCGCGCTGGCCCTTAATAAACTAGAAAAAATGCTGGGCAATCAGGATATGGCTTTCATCAACGAAGATATTTCCGACTTGCTCGGTGACTCTCGCGAGGGCTTGCAGCGCGTCGCTGAGATAGTGAAAGGGCTTAAATTGTTTTCACGCGTTGATAGCGATCAAATGCAAAAACACAACATTAATGATTGTGTGCGAACCACATTGGCCATGGTCAATAACCAACTGAAATACATATGTACAGTTGAAACGCATTTGGGAAGGATCCCTGATGTAGATATGAATGTTGGTAAAATATCTCAAGTGATAACTAACCTTCTCATTAATGCTGGTCAAGCTATTGAAGCTACTGGCAAAAACGGCAAAATCATTATTACAACGTGCACTGTTGGCGAGTTTGTTGAGTTACGAGTAGAAGATTCCGGCTGCGGAATACCGCCAAGCCATCTTGATAAACTGTTTAACCCTTTTTTCACTACGAAACCGGAAGGGCAAGGAACGGGTTTAGGACTTTCAATCTCATTTGGTATTGCGCAAGAACACGGTGGGACGCTATCTGCCACTAGCACCGAGGGAGATGGCAGTACATTTACGCTAGCGCTTCCAGTTAACCCAGTTTCCAAAGACTCACAAAATAACGGTGAGACTAATAATGCATGAAGTTACAGTGTCAAATAATGCAATAGCATGTGATATTAGTTACGTCGCGTATAAGGATTATTTTTTATGACAGAGCCTACTGAACAAGCTTCAACCTATACCGTGTTATTTGTCGACGACGAACCTAATATTCTTCGTGCAATTAAACGCGCGCTCTTCACTATGGATATTACGCTCCTCCTTGCTGACAGCGGTGCTAAAGCACTGGAACTGATGAGTAATCACGAGGTCCACGTTGTAATCTCAGACATGAAAATGCCTCAAATGTCGGGCGCCGAGCTTCTTGAACAAGTTGCTATTAATTATCCCGACACATTTAGAGTTGTCCTTACTGGATATGCAGATATCGAATCAACCATTAAAGCCGTTAACCAAGGTAAAATTCATCGATATCTTCAAAAGCCGTGGGATAACCAAGAATTAATATCTGTGGTTGAGGAAGGGTTAGAGCGGGTGAAATTGAAGGCCGAAAATACGCGACTTCAAAAACTTACTCGCCTTCAAAACAGAAAGCTTAGAGACGTAAACGCTTCGCTGGAACAAGTGGTACAAAAGCGTACTCGCCAAATAAAGGCCGCGCTAAATAAAATAGAAAAGCACAATATTGCCATGGAGCAAGTGCTGTTCAACGTTATAAGCATTAATCCAAACATCAACGGTAAGTTTGCTATTGAGGTGAGTGAGTTAGCGTCGAAACTTGCGCGTATTGCTCGTTTGGAGAAAGACGAAATAAAACAAGTGCGCTATGCCGGCCTTATTTGTGAGCTTGGCCTGCTAGGGCTTGAAACCGAAGATTTCAAAGCGCCATTTTCAAAGCTTAAATATCAACAGCAGCAAAATTACTTGTCGCAAACCAAACAGGCGGCACTGATCCTTGCACCGGCACACGAGCTGCATCAAGTTTCAGACATCATCGAGTTTCAATTCGAGCACTACAATGGCTCTGGTTTGTATAACAAAGTTGCCAAAGAAATTCCCGCAGGCGCACGTATTTTAGCGATTGCCCGAGATTATTGGCGCTTAGTAACCGGCAGAATGAGTGGTGTGGAAATGAGCCCTCGCGATGCCAAATTAGAAATGAAAAAGCACCGAAATACCCGCTATGACGGCGAGTTTTTGGACCTTCTACTTGAAGCAGAAGATGTGACAACGTCTAAACTGCTCTCTACATCACTGAAAGCCACGCAGCTTAAGGCAGGCATGGTCCTTGCCCAAAATTTATATAACGATAGTCATATTCTAATTCTTCCTGAAGGTCACGTGTTTAGTGACGCTACCATTCAAAAACTCGTACACTTTGAAGAAGAACGTGGAAAAGCGTTTAGTATTCAAATAGAACCAGAAGAGCTTTCTGCTACTATAAGTGAATAAGCTTTAAAGGTTACGTGCTGAAAATAGGAAGCGCGATGCATGAATATGCCTCGCTTTATCTTAGCCTTTTAATTAGGCTGCACTGTCCCCATTGTTAAACTAAATGAAATTCCCTAAAGCAAATCTCGGTCTTTTGATTGGTCTTTATGACAAGACCAATAGAGAATGATTTGCTGTGCGAACCTGCCGAAGGCAGTTATGCTTATCGCTTACGTTCGCCTAACCGACAAAGAAGGCTTTTTGAATGACACATTTTGATTATATTTGTATTGGCGGTGGCAGCGGTGGTATCGCATCTGCAAACCGTGCAGCTAAACACGGAAAGAAGGCCGCCATCATTGAAGCAAAAGATATTGGCGGTACTTGCGTGAACGTTGGCTGCGTGCCTAAAAAAGCCATGTGGTACGGTGCACAAATTGCTGAAGCCGTGCACCGTTACGCACCTGAATACGGGTTCGATTTGTCGGTAAATCACTTTAGCTGGGACAGCCTGATTGCCAGCCGCCAAGCTTATATTGAGCGTATTCATGCCTCTTACGACCGCGCTCTTACTGCAAACGATGTAACGCTTATCCGTGGTTTCGCAAAGTTCATTGATAACAACACGGTAGAAGTTAATGGCGAAAAGTACACGGCTGATCATATTACGATTGCTGTAGGCGGCCGCCCAATCATCCCAGATATAGAAGGTGCCGAATACGGCATTGATTCTGATGGTTTCTTTGCGCTTAAAGAGCAACCTAAGCGTGCTGTTGTGGTAGGTGCCGGATACATTGGTGTTGAGCTAGCTGGTGTACTTCATGCCCTTGGCACAGAATCGCACCTAGTGGTTCGCAAACACGCGCCGCTTAGAAATTTCGACCCGCTTATTCACGAGACCTTGGTGGATATGATCCACGCTGAAGGCTGTAAACTGCACGACCATGCCAGCGTTGAGAAAGTGGAAAAGGCTGACGATGGCGAGCTATCTGTACACTTAACCAATGGCGAAGTGTTAAAAGCTGACTGCTTAATTTGGGCTATTGGCCGTAAACCCTCTACCGACAAAATCGATATTGAAAACACTGACGTTGAGCTTAGTGATGACGGCACAGTAAAAGTGGATAAATATCAAAATACCACAGTGAAAAACGTGTACGCAGTAGGTGATATTACCGGTAAAGCCGAGCTTACTCCAGTAGCAGTGAAAGCGGGCCGCTTGCTAAGCGAACGTCTGTTTAACGGCCAAAAAGACGCACACATGGATTACTCGCTTATTCCTACGGTTGTCTTTAGCCACCCGCCTATCGGTACAATAGGTTTAACAGAACCTGAAGCCATTGAGCAGTATGGCGAGGACGATATAAAAGTATATACCTCGAGCTTTGCGTCTATGTACACAGCAGTGACCCGACACCGTCAAATGACAAAGATGAAGCTTGTATGCGCGGGTAAAGATGAAAAAGTAGTTGGCCTACACGGTATTGGTCATGGCATGGACGAAATTCTGCAAGGTTTTGCTGTTGCAATTAAGATGGGCGCAACTAAAGCTGACTTTGATGCATGCGTGGCTATTCACCCAACTAGTGGCGAAGAGTTTGTTACTATGTAGATCGCGTTCTGGAACGTTAGACTGTAGCTGAGCACTTTCTGGAAAATGTACTACCCTTTAGAAATTCTTAGATTCATTCGGGGTAGTACATGACTTACGTGATTCAATCCAAGCCTTTCTCTGTGCTTCCCCTTTCGGTACCCAATAGTGGGCATATTAAGCTCGAAGGTATCCCAACTTTTTATTATTCAAACCACGAATATATTACACCTGTAAACCTTTGGATTAATCATCTAGTCAACTACAGGAAGGCAAAAGATTTAAATTCCACTGCTCGTGCTTTAAAACGCTACTTTAATTTTATTGAAAACAACTCATTACCTTGGGATAAATTTCCGTCTGCTTGGTTATACTTTTGCCTAATAGTTATAAATTTCAAAATACTGCTAGTTTTATTTAAGGGTGCATTCGAAGCGTTAAGTTGCATTTGCAACTAGTAGAGCCACGATTAATAGTGAAAATGGAAAGTTTGTAGGGATTTAGCGCATGTCGTCAACGTGTAATAATAAGGGAGTAATTCTTGCTGTCGATGACGAAGTCATTCAGCTTGAGGTTATTGCAAGCGCGCTAAATGCTCATTATCAAGTCATAAAGACCACTTCACCTCAACATGCATTGTCACTGGCAGAGCAATATACGCCCGATATTGTTTTGCTCGATATCGAAATGCCCGAAATCAATGGATTTAATTTATGTAAGTTACTTCAAAAAATACCAACATTACTTTCAACAAGTTTCGTTTTTATAACCTCCCACCATGATGCTGAAATAGAAGTACAAGCACTCGAACTCGGTGCAGTAGATTTTATTACCAAACCTATCCACACCAACGTATGCTTGATGCGCATTAAGAACCAAATGGTCATAAGACAACAAGCTGAGTCGGTCAAAAAAGCACTAAATCAAACCCATGCCGAGAAAACACACTTAAAAACAATATTGCGCTCAATTGGTGATGGCGTCGTTGCCACTGATATTAATAAAAAAGTAACGTTCATTAACCCAGTTGCCCAACGACTTACTGGCTTTCTAGCCTCTGAGGCAACAGGTAATGCAATCACAGATATTATTAAATTAAACTACTCGAGTAACACGTCTGCGACGCTCGACCCACTTGATATCGCTATGTCTCAAAAGCGCGAGATTACGATGTCACTTGATGTCGAGCTTTGCAGTCGCTCGGGTGAACGATATCAAATAGAGCTGACTGCGAGTCCGTTATTTGATATCGATAATATTGACCTCATTGGTGGAGTACTAGCGTTTCAAAATATTAGCGATGTCGTTGCCCTGGCAAATCAGATGACTCACCTTGCAAACCACGACTACCTGACAGGACTTCCAAACCGAGTTTCCCTAAACAATCAATTGAAGCAAGAAATTGCGCGCGCAAGGCATACAAACTATCTTGTCGCTGTGCTTATGTTCGACATTGACAACTTCAAATACCTCAACGACACAATTGGACACGACAGAGGTGATGAAGTTATAAAGACGGTCGCCAACCGTTTACAAATGGTATGTGATGACACCGCGATAATCTCGCGTGTGGGAGGAGATGAATTTGTAGTGCTCCTAGTTGACTGTGCAAGTCACGAACACATCAACAAAATTGCCTTTCAATTATTTGAAGAGATAAGTAAACCGTTCAACATATTAGATGAGCGCTATCGCTTAACATTGAGTATGGGAATTAGCATTTATCCAAACGATGCTAATACCGCTGACGACCTAATACGACATGCCGATACCGCAATGTTTAAGGTCAAAAGTAAGGGGCGTAATGCGCATGCCTTTTATAACGAAACCCTCACTGATGAGCTTAAAGAGCGCGTCAATATTGAGAAACTGCTTCACCAGCGCTTGGATGAAAACGCATTAATCATTCACTTTCAGCCTAAGTACTCATTAACAACCGGCATTATAACCAGTGTTGAGGCACTCGTGCGTTTGGTTGGGCATGAAGGACTGCTGATACCGCCAGATAAATTTATTTCAGTTGCTGAACAATCTAACTTGATACAATTATTAGGAGAGCAAGTGCTTGCGAAGAGTTGTTTGCAAGTGAAAAAGTGGCTGGATAGAGGCGTGAGGATAGGCGTCGCCGTTAATATCGGCGCTTCTCAATTCAATGCGCCAGGCTTCGTAGAGCTCATCGCGAGCACCCTTCAAGAATATGACGTGCCACCACCTTTGCTCGAACTTGAGATTACAGAGTCTGCGCTTTTACAAAACGTAGTCAATGCTAACAAAACGATTTCTGCGCTTCAGTCTCTGGGCGTCACCGTGGCATTAGATGACTTTGGCACGGGTTACTCAAGCTTGTCTTACTTGAAAAGTTTCAATTTTGATTTATTGAAAATCGACAAAGCGTTTATAAGAGATATTTGCGAAAACAAGCAAGCATTTAGTATTTTGACTGCAATTAAAACTTTGGCCAAGTCACTCAATTTGAGATTAGTGTGCGAAGGGATTGAAACAATGCAACAACAGGAAATGCTTGAATCGTTGGACTGTGAACAGGGACAAGGTTACTTGTTTAGTAGGCCGCTGCCGTCAGACAAGCTCGAAGCTAAATTTCCTGAAGTGTTTGACGCATAGTTTGTTAAACGCCAATTGCTATTTCAATCACTCCCACCGGTAGACATATGATAAAAAACACTGGTTTCGCAACAAGCTGGTAGAAGTACGTTAAGAGGCTTTGGTGACTATAGTTTGCATTTAGATGAATAAATCCAACATGTATCCAAACCCGCTTGGCCATGGTTTGCTACATACGTTTAATGTACGCATTGGATGCACTCTATTATTTATATAGGGTCTAAAACTAAATAAACGCAGACAATGTTAACCTGCTGCTTTATTGGCTGCTGTTTCAACCCATGATGTTATCTTTTCGTTGAGTTGTTCAAAATCTACGGGTTTGAGGTAATAGTCAGAAAAACCTTTTGATAAAAACGCTTGCGCCTCAAATTCTGTAGCGGCTGTAACAGCAATGATGGGCGTTAGCACTCCTTCTTGTCGTATGTGTTGCGTGGCCTCGACACCATCACAAATTGGCATTTGAATATCCATCAGAATAACGTCGTAAGCGCCCTCATGAGTTCGTTGAATTGCCTCATGACCATTAGTCGCGGTGCGCACATGGGCACCTTCGCTCTCGATGATAAAAGACAACATCTCCAGTGTTTGTGCAGAATCATCTGCAATCAATATATTAAGCCCAGTAAGCATACGACAATTCCATTCTTCGTGACTTATTAAAAGATAGTTTTTGATTAATCAACGTTCAATCCCATCCATTATTTTTATACTAAAGTATAAGACTCTTCGGTTTCTAAAAAGGCAGGATTGTTCTATTTTTGAACAGTGAAAATCAAAAGGAAAAGGCAATGGCAACACATACTAATGGAATCTTAGAAAACACAGAAATACAGCATCAAAATGCAACAATTGCCAGTCAAAACAGCAAAATAGATGAACAGAAAACTGAAATTGAAGACTTAAATGAGCAAATTCTTGCTAGCCGATTCGACCTACCACTTTTAAAAATTGCAGAAAATGTTCTGATGGTGCCCCTTGTTGGGTCCATGGATTCAGTGAAGTCACAAAAAGTGATGGAAGATATATTGGTTAACATTAAAGAGCAATCAACTCGCGTTGCACTTATCGATATTGCTGGTATCAATATTGTGGACAGCTCAGTTGCTGCACACCTTGTCAAAATTGCGAAAGCAACGCGACTAATGGGTTGTCGTGCGATTGTTTCCGGCATTTCACCATTAATAGCACAAAATATCGTTAATCTTGGTATGGATGTGTCTGATCTCATCACCACCACGACGCTTCAAGATGCAATGAAAGAAGCGTACAGATTGATTGGTTATGAGCTGGTGAAATTATAATGTCAGCGCTTCACAGTAAGGTTTCTCAAATGCAGGGAGTGTCGGTAGTAGATCTTTGTATAGAGGATTTAAATAAGGATAAGCTTTGTTATGCATTTTGTAAGGAAGTTGATGTATTGGGAAGCCAGCAAGTGGTTATTGACTTAACTTTATTAGACGTGATTGTAAGAGCCGACATAGAAAAGCTCACTGCACTGCATACAGGTCTAAAAATGATGGGAAGAAGGGTTATTTTTTGTGGTTTAAATCCTTATACAGCGGCTGTCTTACTTACCTTTGACGCAGATATTTCCTTCGACACTGAATTGGATGTTAGCCATGCAATCAAAGCGTTATCGAATTCAAGCAAACACTGACGTACATGTATTGCTTAATAACGTGTCGTTCTTAACTAGGCAACATGTCGCAGACGAAGTAGCTGTAACTGAGATTGCTACAGTCACTTCTGAGCTGGCCTACAATATTATTAAGTATGGCTGTAGTGGAAATATTACGCTCTCTTACTCTGGCTCGCAGTGCATTATTGAAGCAGTGGATAACGGCAAAGGAATGCAAATGAATATCGAACAAGCATTTATTGAGGGAAACAGCTCATCGGGAAGCCTTGGATTAGGCATGTCATCAATTGTAAGGATGTCAGACGAATTTAGTTTAGAAACGTCTGACAGAGGTACCTGCATTACCTGTATAAAAGACTATTAGCATGGTGTCCTACAGCTTTAAGCTAAAACCGTTTACCTCAAAGAAAGGGTGCGGCGACTTCGTCAGCGTTTGTGAGCGTGAAAATGACATCCTGGTTGTTATTGGCGATGTCGGCGGACACGGTAATGTTGAAGTGGGAGCATTGGCAGAGGACTTGCGCTGTTATGTAGATGCCAACCAAAACCTATCTATAAAAGCGCTGTTTCAAGGCCTGTGCAAAGTAAAGGGCATTGAAAAGTTTGGTGCAACAGTTTTCGTGGGTCGAATAGACACAGCTCAGTCGCTGTTACATTATATTTGCGTTGGTGACATTAAGGCACTGCAGTTTAACTCATCTTCAGTCAAACAACTCAAAACGCAAAAAGGCGTACTTGGGTTTACCTCCCCTGAATCGATTAAAGAATACGTTATTAGCCTTCATCAAGGCGATGGTGTTGCAGTTTCATCTGACGGTGTCACTTCATTTGAAAAGGCATTATCTGACTGCAGTAAATCGTCAGCAGAGCAGGTGTGCGAAGAAATCATGTCACAGCATGCTAGAAAAGACGACGATGCAAGTTGTCTTGTGCTTAAGGTGGAAGGTGTAAAGCAAAGTCATGCGATAATTGAAAACTCTTTATTGGCAACAGAGCAACTGGCAGCGCAGCCAATATCCTCAAAGAACAAACAGGTTCATAGCATTTCAACTGCCTCTGAAAAACAAAACATTCAAACACATTCGGATCTAATGGCGCACAACCACGGACCGGTTCCTGATGTGGTTGCTTTACCAGACAAAGAAACTTTCTTTTGTGTCCTCGAGTCCCTGTTAGTCGCGCGTGAGAAAATAAGGGAATTGAAAAACTATTTACACCTAAGTGACAAACAGTTTATCGCGATGAAAGGCATTGCGCTCGAGGCCATATCTGAGCTAGGGGTAGAGGTAACGGCCAGTGTTAGCAGCAACAAAATGTATATCGCGTTTCCGTTTAACAATGCCTTTTATCAGCGTGTAAACCTTGTAGTTGGAAGAGAACAAGTGGGTATTTCCCCCTGTGGTACAACAATCATTGTTTGGGTTTTTCTAGCTCAAAGTGTTGATATTTCATCAATGGTATTTCTTGAGTTTAAAGAACGAGTACAACTTGGCATAAGTGAAGAAAACTATGCGCAATATCAGCAAGACCAAAAAAGAGATGCGGTGCTAACACAGCAGGCCAAATTGGCATCAATGGGTGAAATGATAGGTGCTATAGCGCATCAATGGCGCCAGCCATTAAACGAGCTTGCTCTGCGCATTCAAACACTGAAATACAAAATGAAAAAAGGTATTACCGATGACGATATTAATCGCTTCATAAAAGAAAATTTAGTCACTATCGACTTTATGAGCCAAACGGTCGACGACTTTAGAAATTTCTTTCGTGTAGAAAAAAATACAGAAGTTTTCGATACGGCAAAAACAGTAGAGTCGGTAGTTGCACTGCAGCAAGCACAATTGCAAAGTAATGGTATTGAGATAAGTATGTCTGGAGCAACAGGCGATGTAGAAGGATTCAGGTCTGAGTTTCAGCAGGTTATTTTGAATTTAGTAAGCAACGCTAGAGATGCGCTTAACGGGAAAACGAATAAGAAAAAATCAATAGACATTGTTTTTGATATTAACAAAATAACCATTACCGACAACGCCGGCGGTATTGCACCGGAAGTGATTCAGCGAATATTTGAGCCGTACTTCACAACAAAGGCACATGGAGAGGGTACAGGAATGGGCTTGTATATGTCGAAGATGATTATTCAGGACCACATGAAAGGTGAGATTACTGTGAAAAATGTAACTACACCAAAAGGTAAGGGTGCAGAGTTTACTGTTGTGCTTCCGTTTTATGATTCACCCCGAAACAAGCAGCCCAATATGAGAGATAAGCGCATAGGTTAAATCTAAAAGCCACATGCTCACAAGCGACTACCGCCTCATCACGGCTGTGGTCGTGGTCGTATTGAGGCTGTGAGAACATAGTGAATTTGGGTATTTTTAATTAGTACAGCAATACCAGTCCTCCTACTTCCTCAATATCTCCGACATGAAACTCTACTAGCGACTGACTGGTTTAATGGCGTTTGGCTTTTCATGCAAGTCAGCCACAAGCAAATACGTGTAGGGGTAAAGAGCTTCGAATACATATTCAGGCCCTTCACTTGCGTCAAGGAGGTCATTGACTCAATGATCAGAATATATTGCTTTACAGTAGATATGTCATTGCATATGGCGAAAAATCTCGATTTGCTTGCTCTTAGGCATGTAATCCGAATTGCACGAAAACTATTCAGCAACTCGCTCCCCTGTCGAACAACCCAAGGTTCAATAAAAACAGCATAAATATCAAATCACACGAAACTTCCCTCATCTTAATTTTTCAAGTTCCACCGGTACGCCATTTAATACCGCATTTCCGGAAAGCTCATCTACCAGCAGATCATCGGTAAGAATATTCGTATTAACGCCGGGGTGCTGGCTTGCGACCGATAGTTTAATACCTTTCTTATCATGCCCCCACCCATGCGGAATAGAAATTACGCCCGGCATAATCGCATCTGTGATTTCAGTCTTTATTTTTAGCTGCCCCACACGAGACCGTACGTTCACTTCATCTCCATCTTTAACATCGTGTTTATCCGCGTCCGCTGGATTTATCTGCAAAGTGCAGCGATTGTTACCTTTGACCATTCTAGGACTATTGTGAAGCCATGAGTTATTGGTTTTTATATGGCGGCGACCAATGAGTACAAGCGAGTTAGGCTGGCTCTGCTCGTTAAAAAAGTGAGCATCAACCCTTTTCAAATCCGCCATAAAATATTCAAAGTCTAAATGTATTTTTTGGTTTTCGTGAAAAATTGCGTGCGGTAACGCGCTTTGCAGCGGCCCTAAATCGATACCGTGAGGATGCGCTTTTAACGTCTCTAAAGAAAGCTTATACCCAGCATTTTCACCCTGTCCATTTTTACCGTACATCCCTCTTTGCAAAAGGTCGTCAACCACGCCTTTAGGCTGCTTTTGCCAAAGCGATCGATAGTGGGCCGTGCTTTTTCCGTTAAGTGCATCTAGCCTCTTAGCCAGCGACAGATAAATTTGCCAGTCGGTTAACTGATCTTCATCAATGTCCACCACAGCTTCGGAATATTTAGCGAAATTACGCACTGCAAAGTTGTGAAAAACAATGTCGTAATGATCGCGTTCTAGCGCGGTTACCGGAGGAAGAATTACATCAGCATGGCGAGAGGTTTCGGTAACGAAGAAATCTACCGCAACCATAAAGTCGAGTTGAGAAAACGCCTTATCAAGCTGCTCTGCATTTGGCGTAGTGACTACGGGATTACCTGCCCCAATTACCATGGCCTTAATTTGCCCGTCTCCTGGGGTAAGGATTTCCTCAGCCAAACAGGCTACAGGATACTCTCCAGCAAAGGCAGGAAGCCCGCGCACCCGTGATGTAAAATCCCCCATACTCCCTTTGCCTGACACCGGCAAGGTATCAGCGGCTGGCTGAGTAAACATCATGCCACCTCGCCTATCCAAGTTTCCGGTTAGCATGTTAAACAGCATAATCAGATACTGAGTTAGCGTGCCAAACGCTTGCACGCTAGCCCCCATCCTGCCATAGCAAACTGCAGAATCGGCATTGCAGAAATCCACAACAAGCTGAGTTATTTGTGAAGCCGAAATACCGGTAAGCTCGCTCACCTTTTGTGGTGAATAATCGCGAACGTATTTTTCAACCGCTTTTATATCTTCAGCATAAGGTAAAACTTCATCCATTTTGTGCAGTTGCTTTTCAAACAATACATGCAGCATAGCCAGTAGTAACAGCGCATCACTGCCAGGACGTATAAAGTAATGTTCACAGCTTATATCAGCGGTTTCACTGCGTTTAGGGTCGATAACAACCACTTTCCCTCCGCGTTTTTGAATACCCTTCAAACGTTTTTTCACGTTTGGCACTGTCATAATGCTGCCATTGGATGCCAGCGGGTTCCCGCCAATGATCATAAAGTGCTGCGTGTGGTCGATGTCAGGAATGGGAATCTGCGACATATGGCCAAAAAGTCTGCGGCTGATAATATGATGCGGCAGTTGATCAACTGATGTGGCAGAGTAACGATTATGGGTCTTCAGCGCGCGATAAAAATAGGGGCCAAAAAGAATAGAACCCATGTTGTGCGCATTGGGATTTCCTAGATATACACCTACCGCATTGTTACCGTGGGTCTGTTGAATGCGGTGCAAGTTATTAGCAACTAGGTCGAAGGCTTCATCCCACGAAATCTCTTCCCAGGTGCAGTCTTCCCAGGCGCTGTCTCCTCCTTCAAGTCTTACCCTTTTTACGGGGCGCTTTAAACGGTCAGGGTCGTCGTACAAGTCTTTGAGCGCACTGGCTTTCGGGCAAATATGACCTTGGCTAAAGGGGTTATTTTTATCCCCTTTTATTGACAATATTTGACGGCCTTTCGTCGCTACTTCAATGCCACACATTGCTTCACAAAGCGTACAAGTAGAATAATGCAATTGTTGTTCAGCGTCGCTCACGATTATATCCACACATTTTGTTGTTAATAGCTTGTTACGAAATTAGCGGCTATTGCTGTAATAGACAAGCATCATTGACAGTGATGAAAGAATAGATGAAAAGATGACTGAACGTTAAAATCATACTTACAATCGCATCAACTAAATGAATCTCGCCTACTTTGCAGTAAGCTTAACCTTAAATTTACAAATGAAGGGTACAAAACAGTAAGTGAGTTCATGTACTCTGATGGCGACAGAAATAAAAAATAAGCACTTGGAAACATTATTATGATAACAACAAAGAAAAACTTGCTAGCCATAGCGCTGGTAAGCGCGTTGGGCTTAAGTGCAGCACCTATTGCATATGCCCAAAACGACGGTGAAGAAAAAACAGAAAATGAATCTGAAAAGTGGGACGTTAACAACCCGCCTTATGCATTAAACGAAGTTACCATCAAAACCAATGAAACCACGTGGTCTAGCTTAGACGTGGCGCCAAATGGCGAGTTTATGGTTTTCGACATGCTGGGTGACTTGTACAAAGTTAGTATAAGTGGCGGTGATGCAACGCCGCTTACGCAAGACTTCGCCTGGAATATTCACCCTTCCATTTCTCCTGACGGCAAGCAAATCGCATTTATCTCGGATAAAGATGGGTTAAGTAACGTATGGGTTATGGACATTGACGGCAGTAACCTTCGTCAGGTAACCAAAGAGAAAAGTAACCTTATCCACTCCCCTAAATGGAGCCCCGACGGCGAATACCTTGTGGTTACCAAAGGCATTATGTCTAGCCGTAGTATTCCGGCGGGCGAGATTTGGATGTACCACAAATCAGGTGGCGACGGCCTACAAATTAAAGCCCGTAACAGCGGAAAGCGCGACCAACAAAACATTGCCGACCCTGTATTCTCTCACGACGGCAAATACATATATTTCACTGAAAACACCGTTCCGGGCGCCCGCTTTGAATATAACCGTGACCCGCTAGAAGGCATTTTTGCAATCACCCGCTACGATCGCGAAACTGGCGAAGAGAGCCGCTATATTAGCGGCACGGGCGGCGCTGTAGTCCCTACGCCTTCACCCGACGGTAAATACATTGCTTTTGTTCGTCGTGTTAAAGACAGAACGGCGCTTTTTATTAAAGACATTAAGACGGGTGTAGAAACACCGCTGACGTTGGAACTAGAGCGAGATATGCAAGAAGGCTTTGGCTCGGAAGGTTACTTCGCCTACTTCGACTGGATGCCGGACAGCAGCAAAATCGTATATTGGACAGGCGGTAAGTTCCACACCATCGACGTAAAAGGTAAAACCACCAGCACCATGGACGTAACCGTTGAAGGCACGGTGAAATTCGCGGATGCGTTACGTTTTGACGTTGATGTAGCACCAGATGAATTTGACGTTCGCATGATCCGCTGGTCTCAAATGTCGCCTAATGGTAAGACCGTACTCTTCCAAGCATTAGGTAAACTTTATGTGCGCGACGTTAAATCTGGCAAAATTAAGCGTTTAACAAAACAAAATGATCACGACGAGTACTACCCGCGCTTTTCAAACGACGGAAAGTCGATTGTTTATACGACTTGGAATGACCAAGACCTAGGCACCGTTCGCGTAGTTTCTGCCCGAGGCGGTAAAGGAAAGGTGATTACTCAGCAGCCAGGTCACTACATTGAGCCTTCGTTCTCGGCCGATGGCGAAAAAGTGGTTTTCCGCAAGTTTACGGGCGGCTATTTACTCGACCCTAAATACTCGGTTGAGCCAGGAATTTATGTAGCGGACCTTGAAGAAGACACAGTAGAAAAAGTCTCTGAAGGCGGTTACAACGCGCATTTCGCAGGTAACAACGACCGAGTGTATTTCACCGAATCAGCAGGTGGCGAAGCTTACTACGAAACCCAACTTTCAAGCGTTAACCTTAAAGGCAACGACAAACGAACTCACCTTTACGGTGCAGATAAGGTAAGTGAGTACAAACTTTCACACGATAAGAAATGGGTTGCGTTTGTTTACCAATTTAAAACTTATGTGGCGCCGTTTGTCGAAAATGGCAAGCGCATTACCATAGGCCCGAACATGACCTCGCTGCCGGTAACGCAGCTTTCAAGCCGTGCAGGTGAATACCTGACGTGGTCGCCTGACAACAAAACCCTTAGCTGGTTTAACGGCCCTACCCTATTTAGCCGTTCACTTGATGAAGCTTTTGCCTTTGTTGATGGCGCAGCAGAAACGTTGCCTGAGCCTGTAGCTGAAGGTATGGATTTGTCGTTCACCACTAAAGCTGACAAGCCTTCTGGCTACAAAGCCTTGGTTGGCGGTAAAGTGGTCACCATGCGCGACGCCGACAATACCCAAGAGGTCATTGAAGATGGCGTTGTGTTAATTAAAGACAATCGCATTGAAGCAGTAGGTAAACGTGGCGACATCGCTATTCCTGAAGATGCTATGCAAATAGACACCTCAGGTAAAACCATCATTCCTGGACTGGTTGATGCACATGCCCACGGATCACAGGGCCGTAATGAGATTATTCCTCAGCAAAACTGGAGCCAGTACTCGAATGTGTCATTCGGTGTAACTACTATTCACGACCCATCAAACGACACGACAGAAATCTTCGCTGCGGCAGAACTTCAGCGTAAAGGTGATATCGTTGCGCCGCGTATCTACTCTACCGGCACGATTTTATACGGTGCAGAGGGATTAGGTTACAAAGCGATTATCAATAACTATGAAGATGCCTATTTCCACGTAGAGCGCTTGAAAGAAGCCGGTGCAATTTCAGTGAAAAGCTACAACCAGCCGCGTCGTGACCAGCGTCAGCAAGTGCTGTGGGCGGCAAAAAATCAAGAGATGATGGTGGTGCCAGAGGGTGGCGGTAAGTTACAACAAAACCTGACTATGCTGGTAGACGGTCACACGGGCTTAGAGCACAGCATTCCTGTGGAAAAAGGCTACAGCGACGTCACTCAGCTATGGAAAGCCACAGAGTTTGGCTATACGCCGACCTTTGTTGTGTCGTACGGCGGCATGATGGGTGAAGAGTACTGGTACGACAAAACCGAAGTGTGGAAGAACCCGCGTCTTCTTCGTTATACGCCATCGACTATTCTGGATAGCCGCGCAATTCGTAGACCTACTGCGCCAGAAAACCAGTACAACCACCAAAACGTAGCAAGCTACGCCAAAGAGCTTCGAGATAATGGGGTCAGTGTACATATTGGTGCTCATGGGCAACGCGAAGGCTTAGCTGCGCACTGGGAACTGTGGATTATGGAACAAGGTGGCTTCACGCCTTGGGAAGCACTACGCGGCGGTACAATTGATGGCGCGAAACACCTAGGAATGGGCAAAGACCTTGGCAGCATCGAAAAAGGTAAACTTGCTGACCTAGTCGTGATTGATGGTGATGTACTAAGCGACATTAAAAAGAGTGAATTCGTAGAATACACCGTACTCAATGGCCGCGTTTATGAGTCAGCGACGATGAACGAAGTGGGGAGTAAAGAAAAACGCAAGCCGTTCTTCTTCGAACAAGACAATGCCACCTTTATGCCGCAACAAACGGCAGATGAAGTGGAAGCAAAAGCACACCACTATCATTGGGAACATTAGTAAATGAACCGCTAGACAAAAGGGCTTCACATTATGTGAAGCCCTTTTTACTTTCCACCAATAATTCTAGTCGTTCTAACGGTTTCGCCCGTACTGTTCGTGCGACGAAACCCAGTCTGACGAACTGATCGCTGAGGCTAGCGATATCTCACCAGCCAGCACTACTGACGCCACGATTTCTGCAAATTTATACACGCGATCTCGACCATAACAGTCTAATAACTCTAGGCACTCTCGCTGTGTACCAATACCGGTACCGCCGCCATAAGTAGCAACAATAAGCGATGGTATGGTGATAGACACATACAGGTCGCCATCATCAGTAAGTTCTGAGTACATCATGGCCGCCGATGATTCAGATACGTTTGCAACATCCTGCCCTGTGGCGATAAACATAGCGGTAATGCCGTTTGGCGAATGCAGGCCCGTGTTATTTACACCAGATAAGAATGACCCTACGCCAGCTACACGGCCGTGGTAATCAATTTGCTTCGGGTCAACACGCATTACTTCTAACAAATGCTCTCGCTTAATGGTGGCTTCAGCTGTCACCCGTTTACCACGGGTACGCATAATGTTGATTTGAGAAGCTTTTTTGTCGGTAGCGAAGTTAGATTCAAGATAGAAGTTCTCTATCCCCTCATAATGGTCGAGTATCCACCCGCATGCCGCGAAAGTTGCGCGGCCCACCATGTTCTGACCTGCAGCATCACCGGTCCTAAAGTTAAACCGTAAGAACGCAAATTTATTCGATAGAAAGTGGTCGATATAAGTCAACTTGGCAACGCTTGAGGTCGCTTCTGCTTCTTCCTTAATCTTTTCAAAATTCTCTTTTATCCACTTAACGAAGTCTCTGGCACCTCGTGCATTTTCAAAAATAAATACCGGCGCGCGCTGCATGGCGTCATCAACTACTGTTGCCGTTACGCCACCACTCATGTTAAGTAACTTCATACCGCGATTGTATGATGCTACCAATGTCCCTTCTGTGGTCGCTAGCGGTACTACGAAATCTCCTTGTGCATGTTCTCCATTTATCTTCAGAGGCCCAGCAATACCGATAGGAACCTGTGCCACGCCAATAAAATGCTCGATATTTCCTTTAAGGGCTTGCGGGTCGATAGAGTATTTACCTACATGATCAATTTTCTTACCCGTAGCGCTTTCAAAATATTCTTGGCGTGTTTTTATAATGCTTTCGCCATAATCATCCATATCGTCACGAGGAATAAACGCACTGCGTTGGCCAGGCGCCGTTATATTATCTTCTACTTCAAATTTGAGTTTTCCAAAGGGAGAAGCAGAAAAGCAGATACCCAACTTTCGTTTTTCAGGACAAGGGGCTTCATCGATATCCAAGTGTACGGTTATAGTTTGACGCAGTGCAAACGGCTCGCCGTCCGACTTATTTAATGCATTTACAGCAATGCAGGAATCAGGCGTGAGTTGAAGTGAAATTTTGTCTTCGGAAATCTTTTCTCCATCAAGTGATATCCATTTCACTTCTTTGATGGTTGCATCTTTCAATCTATTTTTCAGAGAAAAGGATAAGCCTTTATCTGTCTTGGTTAGACTTGCGCGTGTGTAAAGTTGTTTTAAAAGTATACTGGGTACAAACATGAGGCTTCCTTCTGTGTGCTCTTACCGTTTTATTTTCATATTCCTTTGTTTTTTATAGCACATTCTTTATACAGGTCTATGACTTCTTTTTATTTTTTAGCTAATTTTTGAGCAAAATCAATTTTCAATTTTAGGCCAAGCACTTTCAAAAATGCGCCAAACCCAATCAGAGTAGTTGCAGCTTAAACATAGACCCTAGGCATAATTCTCAAAAATTTTACCTCACCTAAAGTTATCACCGTCATCGCAGTTATGTTGACCACAAGGTATCTGGCAGTAACAAAACGGAGGCATCAAGGATTGCGACGCCAAGGATTAATAGCCAACAAGGAAGCGGCAGCCAGATACTTTTTATGTGATGTAGCGCATCGAGAACTAAAGTGGTTTTAACCCCATGTTCTGAGTGCTGAGAGCAAGATAGAAAGGAATACTGATGAGAACAGGGCTGTTTAGAAAAGAAGTCATTAATGAACAATTAAATACTACGGAAGGAAGCTTTTTAATGACACCTAAACCGGTCTACTCGGTGATTTCAGGCCTGCTTATTGTTTGGGTTGTGGCCGTTGCAGTGTATTTGAACACAGAAAGTTATGCGCGCAAGGCATCAGTCAGTGGATGGTTAGAGCCTAACCACGGTGTATTTAAACTATACGCCGACGCAAGACGTGGAAAAGTACTTAATGTTTTAGTAAGCGAGGGGCAGTTAGTAAAACAAGGAGCCCCCCTTATAACGATAAGTTACAGCAATAGGGACGCTCTAGGGAATGAGGTTAGCACGCAGTTACTTGCAGAGCTTGAGGCGAAGCAGCATCGGACATTACAAAGTATTCAGCGGCTTCGAATATTGCATGTAGCTCAGCAACATGGTTTAGAGGAGCAACACCTTCAAGCCCAGCAAGCCCTAGCGGCGCAAGATGCCATTGTTGAAATATCACAATCCCAATGGCTTTTAGCTACCAAGCAATGGGAGAAAGCTCAAACCTTGCTTGAACAAGGTCATATAAGCCAAGCCGATTTTGAAAACCATACGCTGCAACGTTTAACAACAGAGCAACAGCTCACATTAGCCAAAAAGGATCTGAGAATCGAACAAGCTAATATTGCAGCAATTAATCACGAAATTTCTACTTTGCCGCAACAGCAAGCCAATGAACTGGCGAATATAGAGAACGCATACAGTGACCTTAATCACCAAATTGTGAGTTACAAAAGCGACGCTGAAGAGACCGTGTATGCACCTCACACCGGTGTAGTGTCCGGCCTTCAGGTTAAAACAGGATATACCGTTGATAGTTCTCGCCCGCTTCTAACACTGCTTCCCGAGAATGGCGACATACAAGCGCGTATCGCAGTTCCCGTTAGCTCGGCAGGGTTTATTCGGGAAGGACAGGCTTTGCATATTCGATACGACGCATTTCCCTATCAAAAATTTGGTGTCCAGTCTGGCGAAATAGTAAATATTTCTCCGTCGCTCATTTTGCCCGGCGAGCTTAAAGATGTACCTATTTCAATTAGCGAGCCAACCTACCTTGTTACTGCAAGCCTCAGCGCAAACGAAATATTGGCTTACGGAAATCGTATTTCGTTAAAGGCTGGAATGACATTTTCTGCAGATGTGGATTTAAGTCAACGTAGTCTTTTGGAGTGGCTAATGGAACCGCTATACAGCATTACAGGGAAGCTTTGAACATGTTGAGCATAACACACCCTCTTTCTACCCATATTTTCCATACAACAAAGCGCGCCCCCGTTATCTTGCAAAGTGAAGCGGCTGAATGTGGACTGGCATGTGTAGCTATGATTACACAGTATTATGGTGACAAGCGCGACCTCAACACCTTACGCCAAACCATGTCCGTTTCGCTGCGCGGCACAACGTTGAAAGATGTAATGGGAATTGCCAGCGACTTGGGGTTTCAAACCCGCGCAATAAAAATAGAAATGGAACACCTTAAACAGCTCTCCTGCCCTGCCATATTACACTGGAATATGAATCACTTTGTGGTGCTGACCAAAGTAAAAGGGAAAACCCTTACCATTCATGATCCCGCTCTTGGGCGGCGAGAGCTTCAGTTTGAAGAAGCATCAAAATACATAACCGGTATTGCACTAGAAGTTTCACCAAGCGACACCTTCAGTCCTAAGAGGTCAGCACCGCGCCTTGGTCTTGCTCAATTTTTCTCTCGTACGGTTGGGTTTAAACGAAATTTACTTACGCTTTTCGCACTGTCGATTGTGTTGCAGCTTTTCGCACTTGCAACGCCTTTTTATATGCAAACAGTGGTAGACGACGTACTAATTTACAACAACGATGCCTTGCTAAAAGCGCTTGCTATTGGTTTTGCCTTACTACTTGTTATAGAAACTTTTACTAGCGGAGTAAGAAAGTTAGTTATTTTATCGGTGTCCTCTCGTCTTCAGCTTCAGATGTCAGCGTCAGTATTTAAGCACCTTCTTTCTCTTTCCTTGGATTACTTCGATAAGCGTCATATTGGTGATGTGGTATCCCGTTTCGGGTCGTTGGCAAGTATTCGCGAGTTTTTAACCACGGGCGTAGTGTCTGCAGTACTGGACGGAATTATGGCCGTGATCACCTTGGCGGTAATGATTTTGTATTCCTTCAAACTTACCCTTATTGTGGTTGTGATTATGCTTGTCTACCTTGCCTTTCGACTTGGGCTTTTACCGTTTATCAAAAGGCTAACTACTGAACGCATTGCCCTTGCCGCGTCTGAGCAAAGCCACTTTATGGAAAGCGTGCGTGCCATTTTGCCTATTCGCGTATACGGACAAGAAGTACAGCGTCACGGTCAATGGCAAAACAAGCTTGTCGCCACTCTGAATAAAGACATCACACTGGGCAAAATTAATATAGGTAGTACGCTGACTAACCAATTCTTATTTGGCGCAGAAAACCTAGTGGTAGTCTACGTTGGTGCAAACTTAGTGATGGAAGGCGCACTCTCCATAGGTATGTTGCTCGCATTTATGGCATACAAGACACGCTTTGTAAGTGCACTAGATGGGGTAATTAACAGGCTGATTGAGCTGAATATGCTAGGTGTCCACTTCAATCGTTTAAGCGATATTTTGCTTACGCCTGCACAGCAAAAGCCACGCTTGCAAAATAACAATGATAGCACATTCAACGGGCAAGGTGCTCTCTGCGCTAATGCAGACCTGCCTACCGCTTTTACGTCCAATCCGCTTTCGCCTGACTTTTTAGCGCCTAATGATAAAAGCACGGCGTCGTGCCAGCCTTCTGAACCACGCTTAATAGCACTAAAAGCTACCGCGCTCAGCTATCGCTATAGTGAAACCAATGCTTGGGTGTTTAAAAACCTAACGCTGTGTGTAAATGCTGGCGAGATAGTAGCAATCATAGGTGGCAGTGGTTGTGGGAAAAGCACACTAATTAAATGCCTGATGGGACTTTATCCAATCTCAGAGGGCCTCATTGAGCACACAAGTGGTGTTAAACCCGTCATCGCATCAGTGCTTCAGGAAGACGCCTGTTTAAGCGGCACCATCGCCCAAAATATCTGTTGTTTTGAAGAAGTACCTGACCTTAAGAAAATGGTTTACGTCGCACAGCTTGCCTGTATTCATCAAGACATCATGCACATGCCTATGCAATATCACTCTCTTGTAGGTGATATGGGCAGCAGCTTAAGCGGCGGTCAAAAACAACGTGTACTTCTGGCAAGAGCCCTCTACCAAGAGCCAGATATTTTATTTTTAGACGAGGCAAGCAGCCACCTTGATATGGAGAACGAGGCCAAAATTAATCATCACCTCAAAGCGTTGAACATGACACGAATTATTGTGGCGCATCGCCCCCAATCTATTGCTATGGCAGACAAAATTTATCGTTTGGAAGACGGCATACTACAACCAAGCTCTCCCACTGAAGTAACAGGAAGCGCAACATCAGGTAAACACGGAGAAACACAATGAAAAACCATGAAGTAAGAGAACCCGCAGTATTAATAACAGCAACCGAACGCATGAAAATAGATGCGAGTGGCCTTACCGCTAACAACAGTATTATTCCCATGGACTGTTTGTCAAAACGTGAACTGCAGGTCGTCCACAAAATAATGGAAGGCTGCTCTAACAAGGTCATCGCCTCTGAGTTATTTATCAGCGAGCGGACCGTTAAGTTCCATTGCGCCAACATTTATAAAAAACTCAATATCAGTAGTCGTTCCGCACTTATTGCCTGCTGCTTTCGAACTCTTTACCAAGAAGTAGTTTCGCTTTAAGCGCATCTACTTCATTACTCAACACGCCATTACAAGGAGCGTACTTTATGAAACACCTTCAACCAAGTCACAACCAACCAACAACCAACCAACAACCAATGAACCCGTTGCTTTAGCCGAAGCCCATCTTTTTGAGGTATCCGGCGGCCTTCGCGCTCGCTTAAGCGATACCGTGCCGGTTGTCGGCCCAACACCGAAAGAGCCGGTTTATATAACCATGGCCATTGGTGAAGGCGGCGGCAAGCTACCGGATATTTTGTCTTAGCGTTTTAACTACTTAGTGCCAACATATGGATAGCCAGTGTTTATGACCTTTCCATATGTTGCGCTTTCTACAAACAGATACTCATATACCAGTCCGCTAGCAAGGAGCGCGAATGCACGTTGCACTTTTAGGAAGTGAGCAAGACCCACAAATTCAACACGTAGCGAAGGCACTCAGTCAAGCAGCTACCCCTTTTTATATCGCCAATACACAACAGTTCGGTTCAGCATGGAGTATTAGCTATGACCCTGACTTTGATGACGGGTTGGTTCATTTCAATTCGCCGACACTCTGCGACCAACCCAGAGTGACTTTTTCGAACACCCTAGCGGCTTACTGGCATGAATATTTGCCGGGAACTTCGTTGACAGCATCAGATGAGAATAGTCGTCCCGAGCACACGGTGAATAACAAAATTAAGGCCGAAAAGCCTAACGATAAGCCACCTAACCTGCTAGCTGATGCTACTTGGGTCGAGCAAGAACGGGCGAGCACCTTACTGTGTTGGTTTAGCTATAGCGACATCAAATGGGTGAATTCTATTGACGCCGTGAGAAGCCACCAATGTAAGCCTTATCAATCACGAGTTGCAGGGAAGTTAGGTGCGAATATACCCTACACCTTCGTAGGCAATGCCCCCGAAGTCGCCTCTCAGTTTTGCAGCAACATGCGAGAAGTTGTTTATAAGCCAGTACGCGGCGGTCGCACGGCGCAGTTTGTAAATAAACAGCCTAATATGCGGCCTTTACTTAATACTTTGCTTAGTGAACGTCCGGTGACCTTTCAGAAATATATTGAAGGCACAAACGTCAGAAGTTACGTGTTAGGCAATGATGTGCTCAGCGTTCAGATTGATTCAGAAGAATTGGACTACCGGAACGACGATAGGGCGAGCATATCAGTGGCAATAGTGCCAAAAGAGGTAAAGCGTCTGGCTATTAAAATTTGCCAAGCGTTAGGCATGCATTGGTGCGCAATCGACTGGCGAAGAAGTGCCAAGGAAAAGTACTTTTTTCTCGAAGCTAACCCAAGTCCCTGCTTTTTGAAAGTAGAAAACGATACCGGTCTAGATATTACAGACAAATTGGTGGCACTGCTTGTGGAGGTTTAGTTTTTATAACATTTTAACAAAGCCCATTTGCCTCTAAGCGTTTTTGTAAATTCTCTCAGCTGTTATTTACATAACTGTTAACAATGCTTATTGACAACACACCCCAAACCTATCAATATGATAGGTAACGAACAAGTAATTATGGCCCCAAAGTCCCCCAAAGGCGTTAAGGAATTCCCTCTTACAGCGGAAACTGCAAGGAAGATAATGAGCGACCTTGCAGAAAACCATACTCATAGAATTCGGTGGAGTAAGCATGTAAAGCAGCGTATGCATGAGCGAGGGGTAACTACAGGTCAGGTGATGACTTTACTCAAGAGTAAATACTCGGTTTTTAGGGAAGGGCCATATCTTGATATAACCGGTGACTGGAAATTTAATCTAAAAGGTTTAGCAGCGGGGAAAGTCATTGAACTAACCGTAGCACTAAAGAATCATCATGATAATCCAACTTCAGTTCTAGTTACTGTTTGGATAGTTTGAGAGGTTTATATGTACCATTACACTGAAAGTGGGTTATCAAATGTGTTTTTGAAAAATGGTGTTACTGTTGAGACTGTCGACGGCGAAGAATACACAAGTATTGACGACATGAACGGCCTCCATAGCGCGATCGCTCAAGCGATTGTAGACACCAGCAGACCCCTTGCGCACGATGAATTTAAATTCTTACGTATTGAATTGAATCTTTCTCAAAAAATACTCGCGACTCGTTTTGGTGTAGATGAACAGACCATTGCACGTTACGAGAAAGGTCAAACGAAAATTCCAAGGACAACAGATGCTGCTTTAAGGGCGCTGTACATGGAAAGCCAAGAAAAGAATAACCCTGTGAGTTACTTTCTTGATCTTCTTGCCGATACTCAGGCTCAAGAAGCTGCAAGTATAATTCGTCTTGAAGAAATTGAGGATCACTGGGAAAAAGTGGCAGACTAACCCTTACTTTTTTCCAATAAAAAAGCCGACGTCATTTATAAAGTCGGCTTTTTACTAACTGTTTGTGTAGAAGCAAATGCTCATGACCCAATTACATGAAGAGACCTCTACTTACCAGTTATTTAAAGGATAAAACGCGAAAGATCTTCGTTATCCACCAAGGTTTCTAAGTGGCTGTTAACGTAGTCTGCATCAATCACGAATGACTCACCGCTCTTTTCAGAGGCGTCAAACGAGATGTCTTCCATCAAGCGTTCAAGCACGGTATGCAAACGGCGAGCGCCAATGTTTTCAGTACGCTCATTTACCTGCCATGCCGCTTCGGCAATACGCTGAATACCAGAGTCATCGAAACTGATATCAACACCTTCCGTTTTCATTAACGCAACATACTGCTGAGTTAATGATGCATTTGGCTCGGTAAGAATACGTTTAAAGTCGCCCACTTTCAGCGCAGCAAGCTCAACGCGAATTGGGAGTCGACCCTGAAGCTCTGGGATAAGATCCGACGGCTTGCTCATTTGGAATGCACCTGAAGCAATAAACAAGATATGGTCGGTTTTAACCATGCCGTGTTTTGTCGACACCGTTGAACCTTCTACAAGTGGAAGCAAGTCACGCTGGACTCCTTCACGAGAGACATCGCCTGATGTATTGCCTTCACGCTTACAGATTTTGTCAATTTCGTCGACAAACACAATACCGTGCTGCTCTACTGACTCTATAGCTTTTTCTTTCAAATCTTCTTGATTTACAAGACGTGCTGCTTCTTCTTCAATAAGCAGTTTGAACGCTTCTTTAATTTTCAGCTTCTTCTTTTTCTTTTGCGAACCCGACAAATTCTGAAACATGCCTTGAAGCTGATTAGTCATTTCTTCCATACCAGGAGGCGCCATAATTTCTACGCCCATCTGTGGAAGTGCCACATCAATTTCAATTTCTTTGTCGTCTAAGTCGCCTTGACGAAGCTTTTTGCGAAATGCTTGGCGGGTGCCGCGATCTTCAACGTCTTCTTTGTTGCCCCACGCGTCTTCTGGAGGAGGAAGCAAAACATCTAGAATTCGCTCTTCCGCTGCTTCTTCTGCGCGGAATTTCACTTTCTTCATTTCGTTTTCTTTCGTCATCTTTACCGCGATGTCGGCAAGATCACGAATGATGGTTTCAACTTCTTTACCCACATAGCCCACTTCGGTGAACTTAGTCGCTTCAACTTTAATGAAGGGCGCGTTAGCAAGTTTAGCTAAACGGCGAGCGATTTCGGTTTTACCCACACCCGTTGGACCAATCATCAAAATATTTTTTGGTGTAACTTCTTGGCGCAGCTCAGGCTCAAGCTGCATACGACGCCAGCGGTTTCTAAGTGCAATAGATACAGCGCGCTTGGCATCTTGTTGACCGATAATGTGTCGGTCTAACTCGTGAACAATTTCTCTTGGTGTCATCTCAGACATGAATAAACCCTTTTCTAACAATACTTGTTGTACTTGCTACGCAAACGAACGACAACAAGCCAATAACAGCTTTCGCTATTACTTAGTAATCTAGTACATCAACCGTTTGGCTATGGTTAGTGAATACGCAAATATCTCCGGCTATGGTCAGCGATTTTTCAGCAATTTCCTTAGCGCTTAACTCGGTATTATCTAAAAGTGCGGTAGCTGCCGCTTGCGCATAGTTACCGCCAGAACCAATAGCGATAAGATCTTGCTCTGGCTGCACTACGTCCCCGTTACCTGTAATGATAAATGACGCGGTTTCGTCGGCTACGGCAAGTAGGGCTTCGAGTTTGCGTAGCGCTCTGTCAGTTCGCCAGTCTTTGGCAAGTTCAACCGCCGCCTTGGTTAAATGGCCTTGGTGCGCTTCAAGCTTTGCTTCAAAGCGCTCAAATAGCGTAAAAGCGTCGGCCGTGCCACCAGCAAAGCCCGCTAGAATCTTGTCGTGGTACAAACGGCGCACTTTGCGCGCATTACCTTTCATTACGGTATTGCCTAGTGATACCTGTCCGTCACCGGCCATTACCACTTGATTCCCACGTCGTACAGATACAATCGTTGTCACGTTAATTCCCCGTTTAGCTGGGCGCAGCTGCGTTTTTTCATGTTACAAAGGCAGCAGCGTTTAAATTCAATAACAAATAAGTGGGGGAAGGCTTTTTAATTTCAAGGGTAAGACAAAAGAATGTGCACTCAGAACTGCCTACTAGATGGGCTTAGCGTATACGGACCTTATTAAAAACGCCATTTTTTTGTAGCCATATTCTCGCCGATTCAGAATTAGGGTGATGCTAAGTTTTTTTGCTTTGTAGAACCTACTGGCGGAGGAAGCCGCGCGTCTTGATTCCCCGCGCGCGAGTGACAACTGTTGTTACAAATCAAATTTGCTGCCAGCTGAAATTTGTCGCGTAATAATTTCAGTTTAAACTTATTTTAAGGCTTTCATATGCATCTTCAGCGTGCTGGAGGCATCGCAGCCATTGCTTGTGCCCTTACCTACCTGTTTGGTTTTGTGCTTTTTTTCGGCCTTATTGAACCACCCTTCGACACCTCTGACATTGGTCATTTACAGTTTATTGTGTCTCAGCGCGATACCTTTTTTATGGGGTACATGGTAATTGGTATTGTGTTTAGTTTCAGTCTGCTTCTATTGAATCAATCGCTTCAGGCTGTATTTAAAAACCATTCTCCCATTATGGCTCGCTATAACAGCGCCATTGGGAACATGTGGGCAACGTTCGTACTCGCCAGCACGTTTATTTTTTTAGTAAGTCTTCCGTTTTTGGCCAATTACTCTAATACCAATGAAGACAACGCAATTGTTGTATTAAAGAGTGTGGATATAGTGGTTGATGCACTTGGTGGAGGTATAGAGCTCATCGGCGCAATATGGGTGTTGTTAATTAGCTACATGGGTATTAAACATGGGGTTTACGACAAGGCAACTCATGTACTTGGTGTTGCCATAGGAACGGCGGGTATTCTCACCTTATTTTCAGGGCTTTCCGTCTTTTCGGATAATGTACTGTTGGAAGCATCGACCGCTATATTCGGTTTAGGCCAAATAGTGTGGTTTATACTTAATGGCGTGCACATGACTAGGGCATCTCGCTAGGAAACACCATATAGCAAGTGGAACGCACTCCTCGTTCCACTCCGCGCTTCTTCAAAATAAGTTGTACCAACAAAAGTTACAAATTCCAGTACCAAATTTGGCATGTGGCAATGTTAACTTTACGCAGGCTGTGCTTGGCTTTTTCCGCATCTCTTTTCGACTCGTAAGGGCCTAGAATAACGCGGAACCAATCGCCGTTGCTGCCAGTGCTGTGCCTGATAAGAGCCTCTAAACCCTGGAACGCAATTTTGGCTTTCATCTCTTCAGCCTGCGCGCGGGTTCTAAACGAGGCGCACTGCATTAGATAACGTTTATCCGACTTTTCCTGCTCTTTGACTTCAACTTCTACTTCATATCCAGGCAGGGTCTTAATATACTCCCATTCTTCTTCTGGTAGTTCAGGTAAAGACTCTTCTGTGGGAGCCACAGGCCTTGAAGCTTGTGTATCTACATCATCTTCTACGTTGTCTTTTATCGACCACAAAAATACACCAAACCCAATAACCAGTGCGAAAATACCAATAAGGCGTACGATAGGAAGCTTACCTGAAACTGGGGCGTTAGATTTCGCGTTTGCTGTTGGCTTTTTACCTTTACCAGCAGGCTTCTTTTTTTGAGGAGAGCGTCCACGAGAGACATAATCGCGTTGAGCCATAGTCGGCAATATTCCTACTTGTTATCGTTGTTTGTATGCGTAAGAAAACGTCATATACCAAATCTTTATGAAGCAGCAGCTTTTCTGCACTTCAATCCTGCGGAAATTTTAACGTATTGCTACCCAACAAGCTAACTGAAATCGGTAGGATCAATATCTATCGACCACCTTACCTTCATTGCCTGTGGCAACGCCTGTAAAAATGGCAGCGCCAAACGCAGCGCATTGTGAAGCGGCGCACGCTTTTCATGACTGCATACCAGCATAAAGCGGAACCTGCCTTGCCGCTTTTCGACCAGACAAGGAAACGGGCCATTTAACTCAATGGCATGCTGCTGGAGAAATACTTGCTTACTGTCTTGTAAAAAGCGATAGGCCAAACTGCTGTCGGTCGCTTCTGCGCGAATGACAAACTGGCTAATAAATGGGGGAAGCCCTGCCGCTTTTCGCTCCATTAAAGCGTGTCTGGCGAAATGCCCATAGCCATTGTGCACTAAATCTTGTTGCAAAGGGTGATGGGGGTTGTGAGTTTGAAGCCACATCTCACCAGGTTTACTGGCGCGCCCTGCTCTTCCAGCAAGCTGAGTTACAAGCTGAGCGAGCTTTTCTGGTGCTCTAAAATCGGCACTAAAAAGTGCGCCATCACAATCTAGCACTGCCACTAAGGTGACATGCGGGAAATGATGACCTTTTGATAGTATTTGGGTACCTACCAGCAGCTGGTACTCTTGGCGGTTTATTGCATCTAGCGTTTGGTGCAGTTTATCTTTGCCCCGCACGGTATCGCTGTCTATTCGTACCTGTTTAACACCGGGAAATAAACTTGCAAGCCCTTGCTCGACTTGCTCGGTGCCCGTACCCGCCGTAACTAATTCATTGTGATGGCACGCTTCGCAGTTTGATGGCATTGAACGCATACCGCCGCAGTGATGACACTGAAGTCGGTTCTGCGCTTTATGCACAGTATAAGGCCGGTCACAACGCTTACACATGACGGTTTCGCCGCAGTGATGGCAAAGCAGCGCTGGCGCATAGCCTCTGCGATTCACAAACACCAATACCTGATTTCCCGCGTTGATATGCTGGCGCATTATCGTTAGCAAGCCTTGCGAAATACCGTAGTGAATGGGTTGGTCACGCGCGTCCAACACATGCTGATGCGTGCTTTTCGCACCTCCCGCTCGCTTAGTTAGCTGCAAATGGGCATAGCGACCGCTTAGCGCATTATTAAGTGTTTCGAGTGCGGGCGTGGCGCTACCTAATAAAAGAGGTATATTGTGCTGCTTAGCCCGCATGGCTGCTAGGTCACGGGCATGATAGCGAAGTCCATCTTGTTGTTTAAATGACTCGTCGTGCTCTTCATCCACAATCAGCATACCGGGGTTGTAAAGAGGAGTGAAAATAGCCGAACGAGTACCAATGATAATACCGAGTTCACCGGCTTTTGCTCGCTGCCACACCTGTAGCCGTTCTTTATCAGAAAGCTGAGAGTGTAAAACGCCCACTGCAATACCAAAGCGCTTTTCAAAGCGTGACACGGTTTGCGGCGTAAGCCCAATTTCTGGCACAAGGATAAGCACTTGCTTCCCTTCGCGCAGTAAAGGTTCAATAGCTTGAAGATACACTTCCGTTTTACCGCTACCGGTAACCCCTTCAAGCAAGCTTACCGCGAAGTTGCTCTGCTGACGGTTTAGCGCGGCAATGGCAACTGACTGCTCTGTGTCTGGAATTGGCTTTTCAGACACCGATAACGAGGCAAGCCAACTGCCTGACTTAAACTCAGGCGCGACTTCCTCAATGCTTGCCAATGACTTTTCGACAAGCGCTTTTACCGCAGGTGCGCCATACTGCTTGCGCGCTTGGGACGCTAATAAGACACCACCGGCCAAAGCAGAAAAACAGGCTTGTTGTTTAGGCGCTCGCGATAACGTGTCTGCAGTCGTTTGCTTGCCTTCTTCGGTAAGCATTAGCATGTCTTGGGGTGTTGGCGCTGCTGGCTCGCCTTTGCGCAATAAAACAGGCAGCATAGCGTGCAGCACTTCACCCGGCGCATGATGATAGTACTGCCACAGCCATTGGGCCATTTTCAGCAGCACCTCATCTATAATGGGGCTATCGTCCAGTACCGACTCAATAGCTTTTAGCTTGTTGGAGTTTTCAATGTCGCTTTCTGTTTTGTGTAGGGTTTCAACAACTACGCCCACAAGTTTGCGCGGACCGAAAGGCACAACCACTCTTACCCCCGCACTTAATGCGTTATCGTGGGTATATGTGAAAAGTTGGCGCAGTGGCACTGGCACGGCAACTTGGATAAAGGCCATTGCGAAAGTTTTACCTTATTTAACAACTGTTACAGCGCGTAATGCGCTTACTAAGCTTCTTATGTTGAAACTAATTATACTGAAGCTACTTGCAGGCCTATACATTACAGCAATTTGCGCTGCTAACAGCTAGCTACACATTTTGCTACTAGAGCATGTTTTTGCCACTAGAGCGTGATTTTGCTACTAGAGCATTTGGCCCAGCCTTGAAAGACAAATATTTAAACATACTTTACAGGTAAGCATAAAAGGAATGTTTTTTGTTTGGCCTTTTTATACGGCTACCTTGTCTAGCTCTCTTGTTTAGCATTTGGCCAAAAACCGCTTGATCAAGGCCCTGCCATCCTTTATTATGCGCCGCTCTTTTGCGATAGGCTGTTCTTTGAACGACTTATCATTTGAATTAAGTAACGTATGGTGTGCGACTTCGGGTTGTATAGCGATACGGCCTTATTATGTGAGGTAACCCAATGAAACAAGATATCCACCCAAAATACGAAGAAATCACAGCAACTTGCTCATGTGGTAACGTAATGAAGATTCGCTCTACGCTTGGTAAAGACATCAACCTAGACGTATGTTCTTCATGTCACCCATTCTACACTGGTAAGCAACGTAACGTTGACACTGGTGGTCGTGTTGATCGCTTCAAGAAGCGTTTCGGTGCATTGGGCAAAAAGTAAGCCTGATATCGAGTTCGAAAAAAGCGCCTTTATGGCGCTTTTTTATTGTTTAAAATTCACGCTTCACACAATCAAGGTGTGCCAAACAGCGCTTTACCGCCGTTATCCTACGTCAGGCCAGTACCTAGCCAGTTTAACAAGCCCTGCAACTCGCCTTTCTGAAAACGTTTTTAGCTTAATTAACAACATTCAGCGTAACCTGAACTCAGTGAAGGTTTTTAATATTAGATAAATGCCTATCCCAATTGCCGCCACTCACTTTCTTACACTCTTCTTCGCTATCAAAATAAATACCAACGGGTGCTGACTTAATTGACGCCAAAGCTATATTCACTTGGTTTATGAAGTCTATATCCCAACCATTAGTTAACGCCCGCTGCTTCTCCTGCTCAGTATTAAACACGGCAATCACTTGCGGCGCTCTCCAATGCCCTAAGTGAGTTAGCCAAACAAATCCATTATTGGCAGATTTTACGCTTTCGCACACATCGGTTAACACGGTTATTAGTTTTCTTTCTGTCATATCCTCGCCTTCAGTGCGAATTTAGAGTGGGCTTTCACAGGATTTTATCAGAAATATTGGAAGGAGAATTAACGAGGTATCTCCCTGCGTTCTATTTTCCTGATTTGGGTTTCTGTCCTATGTATTTATGAGAACGTAGATCCCTTTGATAGCTTTGTTTTCATCCTCCACACAATAGACCTACAGAATGTTATAACAAGTCAAAATAAATAGTATGAATGGCAATTATAGCCCCATTTTACTGGTCTAATTAGTATGCCTAACCTACATTGGTATATAAGAATTCTGATCAGATATGTACACAGTGATTGGCTGTGTTAGAGTTGCGATCGGCACTTTGATAGTAAGCATTAATTCTGTGAATAATGCATTACTTTCAAGACTTGTGGCGCTTTTGGGTACATAAACCTGAGGCTTGTATCCATTAAGGTATGTGAACAAAATCAGTAAAGGTTAACGCCTAGTCTGCTTTTTCCACATGCCACCTTAGGGCCTATTGATGATTGCTATAAAACAAAGATCAACAAGCCCTATTGCTAACAACTATTTATAATCACTTTTGTCATTACTTGGTTGTAACGCGCTTACGTTTATCTACCTATAACTATAACGACAATAAAATAGCGACAGAGCGTGAACGAAAACACCGATGAACCCTACATCTAAGGATACCTTTTTACATGTCAGATTTTAGACAACGCGCACTCGACTATCACGCCAAACCCACACCTGGAAAAATCCGCGTAGAGTTATCTAAGCCAGCCGATAGCGTCGATGACCTTGCTCTTGCCTATAGCCCAGGCGTTGCCGAGCCGGTCAGAGAAATAGCCGAAGATGCAGATAACGCCTATAAGTACACGGGTAAAGGAAACCTGGTTGCAGTTATCAGTAATGGAACCGCGATTTTAGGGTTGGGTAACCTAGGCCCACTGGCATCGAAACCTGTTATGGAAGGTAAAGCCCTTCTGTTTAAACGTTTTGCAGGACTGGATGCCATTGACATTGAAGTGAAGCATCGAACGACCGAAGAGTTTATTAATACGGTAGCGAATATCGCTGACACATTTGGCGGCATTAACTTAGAAGACATTAAAGCACCTGAATGCTTTGAGATTGAACAAGAGCTAATTAAACGCTGTAAAATTCCGGTATTTCATGATGATCAGCACGGTACCGCTATTGTAACTGCAGCAGGCATGCTTAATGCTCTGGAAATTCAGGGTAAAAGCATAGAGAGCGCTAAAATTGTATGTATGGGTGCCGGTGCAGCAGCGGTCGCTTGTATGGAACTGCTTATAAAGTGTGGTGCTCAGCGTGAGCGTATTTATATGCTAGACAGAAAAGGCGTTATCCATACTCGTCGCGAAGACTTAACTGAGCACAAAAAGCTATTTGCTAACAATACTGACAAACGTACGCTTGAAGATGTAATGGAAGGCGCGGATATTTTTGTTGGTGTGTCAGGACCGGATGTTTTACCACCAGAAACACTGGCCTTGATGGCTGAAAACCCAATTGTATTTGCATGTTCTAACCCTGACCCTGAGATAAAGCCTGAACTTGCTCACGAAGTACGTAAAGATCTTATTATGGCTACCGGACGTTCGGACTACCCTAACCAAGTTAACAACGTACTGTGTTTCCCGTTTATTTTCCGTGGAGCACTCGATGTTCGTGCAACGGCCATTAACGATGAAATGAAAGTAGCGGCAGTAGAAGCCCTTCGTGCTATCACGAAGGAGCCTGTACCAGAAGAAGTACTAGCTGCCAGTAAGAGTACTAGTCTGACATTTGGTAAGGAGTACATTATTCCTAAACCTATGGACCCGCGTTTGTGCGAGCGTATTGCTACCGCCGTATCTAAGGCGGCTATTGAGTCGGGCGTTGCACGAGTGCCTGAAAGCCCAGAAGAATAAAGCTCTAGCGCACAAGGCTAAAAATGGATGTATTAGCGCTCAACCATTATTTACTGAAAAGTGCGCTTGAAGAATAAGAGCACATAACACATAAAAAACGGCGCTGTATCGTAAGCTTAGCTTTCAATACAGCGCCGTTTTTTATTTAAATGCTAAATTTTAGTCATCTTCTGACACATCGTTTTCGAAGCTTGGGTCAATGCCCATTTCTTCCATAATGCGCCTAGCTTCAGCCGGTACGCGGTTAGGGTTGTCTTTGCGCAGGTCATCATCGTTGGGCAAAGGTTGCCCGGTAAACGCGTGTAAAAACGCTTCACACAGCAATTCCGAATTAGTGGCGTGACGCAAATTATTGATTTGGCGGCGGGTACGCTCATCAGTAAGTGCTTTAAGCACATTAATAGGTATAGAGACAGTGACTTTCTTTACCTGCTCGCTCTTTTTCCCGTGCTCTGCGTAGGGGTGAATATATTTACCGTTCCATTCTGCCATTGTACTAACTCGGTCTACTCTTTTTTATATTATGAAGAGAAATTCTAAACAAGTTCACGAAAAGGTCAATTGAGCAGTGTAAACCTCTTGACGTCTAGACATATATTATTTAATTTAGACGTCTAAACGTCTATAAGATTACATTTTTGAGAGAAAAAGCCATGGTTTCTTACGCACAAGGTATCGATGCATTAAACCAGTCCCTGTCGGAACTGCGTGATATTGATGTATCTTTTGAATTCTTTCCGCCTAAAACGGAAACCATGGAGCAGACCCTGTGGAAGTCAGTTGAACGTCTAGCGCCGCTAAAGCCAAGCTACATGTCGGTAACCTACGGCGCGAATAGCGGTGAGCGTGACAGAACCCACGACGTAGTAAAACGCATTCAGCAGCAAACCGGTGTCGCGGCGGTTCCTCACTTGACCTGTGTTGATGCTAGCCGTGATGAGCTTAAGCAAATTGCAAAAGACTACTGGGACTCAGGTATCCGCCGTATTGTTGCGCTTCGTGGCGATTTACCGCCAGGAGTAGAAAAAACAGAGATGTATGCCTCTGATCTTGTTGCCTTGCTAAAAGACGTTGCCGATTTTGATATTTCTGTTGCTGCCTATCCAGAGAAGCACCCTGAAGCGCCAAATGCGCAGTTTGATTTACTAAACCTTAAGCGCAAAGCAGAAGCTGGCGCTACAGAAGCGATAACCCAGTTCTTTTTCGATACGAGTGTTTACCTTCGATTTAGAGACCGTGCAGCCGCAGCGGGTGTCGACTTAGACATTGTTCCCGGTATATTGCCGGTAACCAACTACCAAACGCTGGTCAAATTTGCCGGGTTTACAAATGTTCATGTTCCTGGGTGGTTGCACAAAATGTTCGACGGCCTTGATGCCGATGACCAAGCCACCCGTAATTTAATAGGCGCTAACATTGCTATGGACCAAGTTAAAGTACTAGCTAAAGAAGGGGTAAAACACTTCCATTTCTATACTTTGAACCGTAGTGAATTAAGCTACGCCATCTGCCACATGTTGGGCGTGCGTTCAGGCGCTTAATACATAGCGACAATCAGGGCCGTGCTGACGTTTTTAATGAAGCACGCTACAAAAGGCGCAGTTAATGCGCCTTTGTTGTTTAAAGCTTGCATTAAACTTTGCCACCAAGGCCGCTCGCAGTTACCATCTGATATACATGTAATGAACTATCGATGCCTTATACCAGTCCGCATAGATAAGACCACGCTATTCAACGTTGCCACGGTATCGTCAGGAGAAATTGAGTGGATTTAGACAAGGTTAAAGCCTTATATAACAATGTTACTCCTCAGGTTAGAGATCTCTTTAGCATCTTCATAAAGCGCTGTAGGGAAGACAATATTACTATCTCTGCTGGGCACTTAGCCTATGTAACTTTGTTATCTTTAGTACCATTTATCATGGTGACTTTCACCATAATGTCAGCCTTTCCTGCCTTCGCTTCGGTAAGAAGCAAACTTGAGCATTTTATATTTAGCAATTTTGTTCCTACCGCCAGTGATGTAGTGCATAAATACATGACCGATTTTGTGGGTAATGCCTCACAAATGAGTGCCATTGGTATTTTGTCGCTGCTGGTCGTTGCGTTAATGCTTATTTCAAATGTAGATAAAACCCTTAATAGAATTTGGCGTACGCAAAGTGATAGGCCCATTGTGTATACCTTTGCTATCTACTGGATGGTTATCACCTTGGGTCCGATGCTCATTGGCTCTAGTGTGGTAGTTAGCTCTTATTTGACAGGTCTTGCGGCTTTCACTGAAGAATACACACCTGGACTGGGCACTTTCTTACTCAGCCTTGTACCTAGCGGCGCAGCCATGCTTGCTTTTACCATTTTATACATGGTGGTTCCTAATAGAAGAGTCTTTGCTCGTCACGCACTGGTTGGCGCTATCGTGGCAACTATCGCTTTTGAAATTACCAAGTCAGGCTTTGCGCTTTATGTTACGAACTTTCCTTCGTACGAACTTATTTACGGCGCGCTTGCGGTGGTACCTATTCTGTTTTTATGGGTGTATTTATCGTGGATCATTGTGCTGTTTGGTGCTGAATTTACCTGCAGCCTAGGTGAAGCTTTTGAAAACCGAAAAGCAGAAAATGAACCGCGCAAAGTCCCTCAGGAATAATTAGCCCTACAGATTTATAATAAAAAAGGGAGCCGCTGGCTCCCTTCGTGTCTATCTGTGCCCAAAAGCTAGTTTTTCATTGAAGAAATAAACGCATCAGACTCAGCAATCGCTGAATTCATTTGTCTGATAAGCTGGGCAACGTTGTTCTCAATAGTAGAGAGTTCGCCCTGCAGTGCGCCAATAGCGCTGGCATTTAGGTTGTGCTTTAAATACAGCACATTATCTTGAAGCGCGCTTAACACCGGCGGCATTTTGCTTTCTGCTTTGCGCATAGCCGTCATTAACGAAGCGTAACGACGCTTCGTTTCGCGAAGCTTTGCTGCACTATCACGCTTGAGCGAGGCGTTTTCGTACTTTTCGAGTTCTTCCGACCACTCATCAAACAAAGCTTCGGCAACGCTTTCTACTTTATCAATACGTAAACTCACTTCTTCTGAAGCGGCTACGCTGTCTTCGTACTGACCATTCAAGCGGTTGTAAACATCTTCTAGCTCTCCGCCATCAAACGCAACAGCCGCACTGAATGCTTCTAATGCAGAATTAAACTGCTCTTGTGCGTCTTCCTGCGATTCTTTTGCATTTTCAACCCGGTCAACTAGGATATCGCGCTTTTCAACGCCCACCTTTTCCCATGCTGCGTAATATGCAGACTGACACCCACTAAGGGCAAGCATAGCAACAAATGCTGATGCGATTAACTTCATGCGGTTACTCCACCTCTAAAACGTGCTGCGCTTATAATACAAATCAAATGCAGAAGGGCACCTAAAGGCCAAAATACGATGGCAAGCACAACCGTTGCAGCTAAGGCATAACATACGCCCACGGTTACGAAAAAGAACAATGCGCCTAAAATTCTCCCTTGGACTAGGTGACCTAACCCGGGAATAAAGAAGTTACAAATTGCGGCAATTACATTACCGCCCGATCCTTGACCTGCCATATAAACATCCTCGCATTTATGACTATAATATGATTAGCTAGCACGTAATGACACTTGTTCTATAGTATAGACTTAGCGTTAATCGCTTACTTAACAAGCAAAAGCAGCGTTGAAGCAGTCAGCACGCAAACGTTTGTATAACAATAAACTAAACTAAAACAGGCACTCACACAACGCGCAGAAACAAAATGAAACGACTTTACCCCGATGTTACCTACTATGAAAACGGATTTATCGAAGTGGGAAGTGGGCATTCGCTTTACTTCGAACAAAGTGGGAATCCCAACGGCATCCCCGTCCTCTTCATTCACGGCGGGCCTGGCGCAGGTTTACCGCCTAACTACAAATGCTTTTTTGATAGCAACAAGTATCGAATAATAGGTTATGAGCAACGCGGTTGCGGCCGTTCTACCCCCGCTGCCGATACACTTAATAACGATACATGGTCCAATGTTGAAGATATTGAAGCGCTTCGAATACACCTCTCAATACCTAAATTTCTATTGTTTGGCGGTTCGTGGGGGTCAACGCTCGCACTGCTTTACGCGTTAAAGTACACGGCGCGAGTAACAGGACTCATTCTACGTGGCGTATTTTTAGCCAGGCAGGAAGACAGGGATTGGTTTTTATCGCCAAATGGCTGTGCAGCTCAGTTATTTCCCGAATACTATCGTAAATTCACAAAGGATGTGCCAGAGCCTGTGACCTCTAGCTCAGTCTGTAACTTTTATAGTGCGATGGTACGTTCTAGCAATGACGTACTCCGACATTCTGCGCTTAAAAGGTGGTACCAATGGGAAGAGCGCCTTTCGCGCATTACTTTACCACCTGGCGTGGGAGACTCTACAGCTAATTACCCTATGCAGCTGGTCACCTGTTTAGCCACATTGGAATGCCATTTCCTATCTAACCAATGCTTCCTAGATGAAAACTATATTCTTGAAAACATTAGTAAAATAAGTCATATTCCCGGAACAATTGTACATGGTCGTTACGACATGATCTGCAAAACAGAAGCGGCGGAGGCACTTCACAAAGCGTGGCCTCAAAGTCAGCTACAAATTATCCCCGACGCGGGGCACAGTACTTCCGAGCCTAGTATAGGTTACGCGCTCTGCCGTGCTACCCGCGACATGTCTCGCTTTATTCAGGAGTCGTCGAAGTGATAGGACTAATTCAACGCGTATCGGAAGCCAATGTCACCGTTGCCGGTAATGTTATCGGCGAAATTGGTAAAGGCATGCTGGTGCTCTTGGGTGTTGAGAAAGAAGACGGTGACGCGCAGATAGAGAAGTTAGCAAATAAGCTCTGCCGTTATCGCATGTTCAGTGACGAAGACGGAAAAATGAACCTAAATGTTGAGCAAGTGGGAGGCGAAATACTGGTGGTCTCTCAGTTCACACTCGTAGCCGATACGCAGAAAGGTAATCGTCCTGGTTTTTCACGCGGTGCATCGCCAGAACACGGCCAAGCCATTTATGAAAAGTTCGTTCAGTCTTTAAAAGATAAAGGTATGGTGGTGGCCACCGGCGAGTTCGGCGCTGATATGCAAGTAGGCCTAATTAATGACGGCCCCGTTACCTTTCAATTTAGTGTTTAGCTGGGGAAGTCGTACGCTTAGTCAGCATTCCAAACTTGCTTACATAATTAAGCTTGTGCCTCATGTGTTCTTACGTTTAAATACTTGTTCATTCATTTAAGAAGGCTGGTTTATTGTGTACAAGGTAGTTACGCCAAAAAGCGACGCCGAATTTGAAGCCTATTTCCATTTTAGATGGGAGCACTTACGTCAGCCATGGAATTTTCCTCCCGGCTCTGAAAAAGACGAATATGAGCAAGTCGCAGAGCACCGTATTATCACCAATCGAAATGGCGAAATTGTAGCTTGTGGCCGTGTGCATTTGAACACCGCGGAAGAAGCACAAATTCGGCATATTGCCGTGCATCCAGGGCACCAGCGTAAAGGTTTAGGCCAAATGATCATGGCCGCACTTGAAAACGTTGCGAAAGACTTGGGCGCCGAGCGCGCTGTAACGAACAGCCGCGAAATATCTATCGACTTTTTTAGCGCATGTGGCTTTGAAGTTGAGCGTGAAGCACCTAACGAGCTAGGCATGCTTAAACGTCAACAAATGGTCAAGAAGTTCACTGAAAACAACACATTGGTACTTCACCCTAAGTGGTGTAAATCGCTACAGGAAACATGGTCTGAGACCATTCCCATTACCGAGCACATGGGAATTAAGCTTTACCAGTACACTGGCCGCACGCTTGAAACCCGTGCATCATTAAACAAAAACATCAATATTCACGGCACTATGTTTGCTGGCAGTATTTTCTCTTTAGCCACATTAACAGGCTGGGGCATGATTTACTTGCAGCTGAAAGAGCGTGGATTAGACGGTGACATTGTATTGGGCGATGGCGATATCCACTATCATAAGCCCATCACGATGAAGCCAAGGGCAATCTGTAATATTGAGACCTTGTCTGGAAAGTTCAAACCGCTAGAAAACAACAACAAAGCGCGTTTTGAATTAAGCGTAGCAATTTTGGATGGCGACACTCCAGTAGCGGAATTTGAAGGTGTATTCTACGTGCTTCCCCCTTCGAAAAACGAAGAAGAGTAGCGTTATGGTTTAGCGCGTCACATCAAACAAAAAACACTCATAAAAAAAGCGCCGTTAAGGCGCTTTTAGCAAAGTTAAGCTGGTTATAAGCTATATACTGGCTGCACTACGCGACCATAGCTGCTTGAAGCTTTTTCATCGCATTCTTTTCAATTTGACGAACACGTTCTGCAGAAACCTGATATTTATCAGCTAAGTCTTGCAGAGTAATCTTGTTGTCTGCTAACCAACGAGTTTCGATGATATCTTGGCTACGCTCGTCTAGCGTTTTAATCGCTGAGTACAAGCGCTTGCTCGCCGCTGTATCCCAGTCGTTGTTGATTACGTCAGTTTCAACATCTGAAGATTTGTCTTCTAAATACTGAACTGGCGCAAAATTACCTGTTTCATCTTCATCCGCAGTTAAATCGAACGCTTGGTCTTGAGAGCTCATACGCGCTTCCATTTGAAGCACTTCTTTTGTACTCACACCCAATTCGTTCGCTACTGTTTGCACTTCGTCATGAGTAAACCAACCAAGACGCTTCTTCGCCTTACGAAGGTTAAAGAACAGTTTGCGCTGCGCTTTGGTTGTCGCAACTTTCACTATTCGCCAGTTTTTAAGTACAAACTCATGAATTTCTGCTTTGATCCAATGTACCGCGAAAGAAACCAAACGTACGCCCACCGTTGGGTCGAAACGCTTAACGGCTTTCATCAGACCGATGTTACCTTCTTGAATTAAGTCGGCTTGTGGTAAGCCATAACCTGAGTAAGATTTTGCAATGTGCACTACAAAACGAAGATGTGACATTACTAGCTTACGAGCGGCTTGTAAGTCTTCGTCTTCGCGAAGGCGCACTGCCAACTCGCGCTCTTCCTCAGCGCTAAGCATATCAATGCTGCTTACAGCTTGGATGTAGCCTTCAATGCTACCGCTGTGTGGCACTGACAGGGCCATAGATTGCAAATTGTTGCTCATTGTTCACCTCATTTATTGCCGCTTCATAGTAGCAAAGTAACCGAAGCTGCGCGAGACCTAATTAAGATATGAAGTCTAACCGATATGTAGGTATAGTGACTATTTCTACAATATCAAGACCTAAATTAAGAAAAAAAGTTCAACTTTACTCATTACGCGTCGTTTACGTTTGCTAGGTGATGTATTGGGCTAGCCAAATCGAATGCTTATGCTTTTCGCTTCACCTACCAGTCCGCTATACATCATTGTAGCCTGACAGCCATCACAAGCTTGTGGTCGGTCATTCAACCACGAGAATATGATACTTTAATTACATGCCTGAGTGGGAAAGCTAATCTCACTGATATGAATTTAAACGAATATTGATTGCTCGCTTCCGTTCAATATTTGATGGTTAGTGCCTTCCCTATTTCGACCTTACTTGAAACCTCAACGCCTATTAATGGCTCGAAGAAAGAATGCTCATTTTATACCTTGCTTTTCTGTCTGGAAATTGAAAATATTAGATTGAATTAATCGATTTTGCACTACGACCGCTGCATAGCATTTTCCAGACAAGAACAATTAAAGACTGGAAGGGAAATTCTTAAGGAAAGGAGTAAGGCAAGTAAAGCAAAGAGGAACTTCATGTTTGCTTACGTCGCTAGACAGCCCATATTTGATGTAAACCGAGAAGTTTACGCTTACGAGTTACTTTTTCGCGTTGGCGAGGAGAACTGTTTCCCTGATATCCCTCCTGATGAAGCGACCTCGAAAATACTGACATCTACTCACCTAAGCTTGGGTATCGAGGAAATTACTGGGGATAAAAAAGCTTTTATCAATTTTCATCGTGATACCCTGATGTTCCGCTTCCCTACTTCACTAGATGCTAACAAAGTGGTTATTGAGATTGTTGAGACGGTAGATGTAGATGACGCTCTAGTCGCGGCGTGTAAGCATATTCGCGGCCTTGGATACCCAATAGCGCTAGACGACTACGACATGAAAGGGAAATGGGAAGCCTTTATCCCTTTTACCAGCGTAGTAAAAATTGATATTACCGAAATTCCTCACGATAAGATCCCTGCTTTAGTTGAGCGATTTAAATCGAATAAAATTAAGCTAGTTGCTGAAAAAATTGAAACCTATGATGAATTTAATAAATTCAAAGATATGGGCTTCGACTACTTCCAAGGTTACTTCCTTGCTAAACCGGAAATTGTTAGGCATAGGAAATTAGGCCCAAGCAGCTTAACCATGATGGAACTGCTTACTTTAAGTAGCCAAGCAAAACTGAATTTCGATGAGGTCAACAGAATCATTGAAAGAGACCCTTCGCTAACCTATTTATTGCTACGTTTTATTAACAACCCTATGGTTAATAAGCGCCATAAAATAACGTCATTAAAACATGCTTTAACTTTTATGGGTGAAGTAGAGGTTAAGAAATTTATATCTTTACTTGCTTTGGCCAATTTAAGCGACGGGCAGCCCAGTGAGCTCATGCAAATGGCGCTGGTTCGCGCAAAGTTTTGTGAACTGGTATTTACTCAACTTAAAGACTCAGATAACCCGCTGAAAGGCTTTCTTACTGGGCTTCTGTCTCTGCTCGATGCAATGATGGAGCAGCGCATCGATGATTTGGTGAGTAAAGTGCCTATCAGTGATGATGTAAAAAACGCGCTTTGTGGCACACCGGGCATGTTGCGTAATTGTCTAACGCTCGTTCAATATTTTGAGCGAGCAAAATGGGTTGGTATTCAACAGTTTGCTAATAAATACGATATAAAGCAAAGCCTATTGCACAGCTATTATAACGAAGCTATTAAGTGGGCAAAACACATCCATAGCTCGGCATTGAAAGATGAATAGCCGATGCATCAACACTGCATCTTGGTAAATTTATCATTGAATTGTTGTTAGATAACGCCTACATATCATAGACTAGGGTTTAGGCTTACAATTAGCTAAGCCCATCAAATACCAATAAAAACGTCGTCAAACCATGTTGCCTCAGGAATAGATTATGTTCGCGTTCATAGCTCGTCAGCCTATTTTAGACAAAAGCAAAAGTGTATTTGCCTATGAACTGTTATTTCGAGACGGTAAGTCTGGCGCCTACCCAGAGCACAGTGAAGAAAAAGCGAAATATATTTCTGAACATTTTCATCCATTAGGATTAGATGATATCAGCGGGGAGAAAACATCGTTTATTACGTTTTCTTCCGACACAATTATTTCTCGTTTCCCAACGTCACTTAATCCTGAGTCGGTTGTTGTTGAACTAGCTGACCCAACGGAAAATGTAAGTGGTCTATTCGAAGCCTGTCAGCACATAAAACAACTTGGGTTTAGGCTCGCTATTGACGATCCTATGATGGTGGGTTCAAAACACGATATATTCCCGCTTATCGATATCGTAAAAGTAGACGTCACCAAAACACGCTTTGAAACAATCGAAAAACATATTCCTCGCTATCACGATGCAAATGTTCAGCTAATTGCCGAACAGGTTGATACGCAAGACAACTTCACTACTTGTGTAGACTTGGGCTTTGACTTCTTCCAAGGTTATTTCTTTTCCCAGCCTGAAGCGCGAATACTGAAGCAGCTTCCAGCCTCTAAAATGAATATTGTAGATTTGATGGGCGAAAGTTCTAGTAGCGACTTTGATATTGAGCGCATCAGCCAAATTATCGAACGCGACGCCACGCTAAGTTTTTTGTTGCTGAAATTCATCAACAACCCTACCGTTAATAAGCGCTACAAAATTACGTCGCTTAAGCACGCACTTAATTACATGGGTGAGGTTGAGATTAAGAAATTTATCGCGTTGCTAAGTTTAACTAACTTAGGCGACGAGAAGCCTCTTGAAATCATTCATATGTCACTTGTGCGCGCTAAGTTCTTTGATTTACTTGCCGAGCAAAGAGGCATCAAAAACAACCCGCCAATATCATTTTTAGTGGGGCTGTTCTCGTTACTTGAGGGATTACTTGACCAGTCTATGACTGACATAGTGAAACAACTGCCGCTGTCTGATGAAGTTAACGACGCACTACTAGGCAAAAACCTAGAAATGAACAACTATATGACCCTTGTCCGCGCGTTCGAAAGTGCACTATGGATGAACGTGATAAAACAAGCCAAGATGCTAAATATTGATCAAAAGCGACTGCATATGCTGTACAACCAAGCGATTATATGGGGTAACGGCGTACGCAGCGCTATTTCATCACACTACCCGCGTGCTACCGCTTAATCGGTGGCACGCGTAACACAAGCTTTGGGCTTGCGCTGCTTATTGAGGCTCTATCTCTCTCACGTGACGCTGCACAGAGATAAGCGAACCGAGTAATCCAAGCAAAACAGACAGCCCAAGCATAATGAGTAGTGCCGAACCGGTTAGGCCAGTAATATTGAAATCTTTTTGATACATAGCGGCAAACGTCGTTATGCTGCTATCCATCCACCAAAGAATGATAATTACAGCAAACCACGCCATTAAACCACCCAATAAGCCATACCAGAAGCCTGTATATAGGAAAGGGCGATGAATAAACGCATCGGTAGCTCCCACCAGCTTCATTACTACAATTTCATCGTACTTATTTAGAATGTTTAAGCGGATAGTGTTTCCGATGATGAGTACCACAGCAATAAACAAAAGTAGGCCAATTAAGGTGACGAGATCCCTCGCGATATCAATAACCGCATACAAACGCTCTAGCCATTCAATATCAAGTTTGCCAACGTCTACCTCTCGTTGCTGACGCAGTTTGTCTAAGAGCGCCTTAGCCGCTGTAGGTGACGCATGCTTTTCGTTAGGCGTTACAAGTACAACATCTGGTAGCGGATTTTTCTCCAAATACGCAATAGCATCTCCAAGTCCAGACAAGTGTTGAAACTCTTTAAGTGCATCGTCGGCAGGAATGTAAACTACGCTATCTATCTCAGACCAGGTATTTAATCTAGCCACCAGCTGCTGAGAGCTTGCTGCATTAATATTAGGCTTTAGAAAAAGGGAAATTTCCGATGCCTGATCCCAGCCCGCGGTAATTTTCTCCGTATTTTTTACCATGATATAAAGTGTGCTCGGCAAAGTTATACTTAAACCCAATACACCAATTGTCATTAACGAGGCTAAAGGCTGTCGCCAAAGTTCTCCAAGGCTAGACAAAGCTTGTCGCACATGGCTAACAAAGAACATGATAATAGTTTGTACCATGCCTACTTTTGCTGAAGATGCGCCTTGGGCGCGACCTTTAAATAAAATGCTCACGACCACTCTCCTTCGCCATTACCTGAACCCGCGTCACTTACATCGTCGGTTAGGCCATCAGTAATCATTTGCCCGTTTTTAAGAGTGAGCGTGCGATAGCGCATACGAGCAATTAACCCTAAGTCGTGAGTTGCTATAAGCACCGATACTCCCGCTTGGTTAAAATCTTCGAACAAGCGGATAATTTCCATTGAAAGTTTAGGGTCGAGGTTACCGGTTGGCTCATCGGCTAGCAGTAAGGGCGGTTTATTCACTACCGCTCGCGCAATACCCACCCGTTGTTGCTCACCACCAGACAACGTAATGGGTAAGCAACGGGCTTTGTCTCTAAGCCCCACCATTTCAAGGGCGGCTTCTACACGCTTGCGAATTTCTTTATGGGTGTACCCTTCAATGACAAGAGGTAACGCCACGTTATCAAAAACCGATTTATCCATTAACAGCTGGTGACTTTGGAAGATCATCCCGATATCGCGTCGAATGTAAGCGATGTCTCGACGGGTAATAGCGTTAAGGTCGTGGCCATTAATAAGAACGCGCCCTACTGTAGGGCGCTCCATTAGGCTGATAAGTTTAAGTAGCGTACTTTTTCCTGCACCCGAGTGCCCTGTTAAAAAGGCCATTTCACCCGGGGCAATATGAAAATTAACCTTACTAAGCGCGCGTTGCCCGCCTGGATAGGTTTTGCTTACCTGCTCAAACTTTATCATTATTTTTCCCTACCGCTTTGCTGGTTTTAGCTTTCAGGTGTGTCCATTTCACTAAACAATGCGTCAATAAATTCTTGTCCGTCGAACTGGCGTAAGTCATCGATACTTTCGCCGACACCTATATACCTTATAGGAATTTTAAACTTATCGGCAATAGAGAATATAACACCGCCTTTTGCTGTACCGTCTAATTTGGTAAGGGTAATACCCGTTAAGCCTACGGCTTCGTTAAATAACTTAGCTTGGCTAATCGCGTTTTGCCCAGTTCCAGCGTCTAATGTAAGCATGACTTCGTGAGGCGCGTTCGGGTTGATCTTTTTCATTACACGAACCACTTTCTTAAGCTCTTCCATCAAGTTGTTCTTGTTCTGCAAACGCCCTGCGGTGTCAGCAATAAGAATATCTGTGCCCCGCGATTTGGCCGCTTCTAGCGCATCGTAAAGTACCGAGGCACTGTCCGCGCCTGTGTGCTGTGCGATAACGGGAATGTCATTGCGTTCGCCCCATACTTGAAGCTGTTCAACGGCAGCAGCTCTAAACGTATCACCCGCAGCAAGCATCACTTTCTTACCTTCTTGCTGGAACTGCTTAGCCAACTTACCAATAGTGGTGGTTTTACCTACACCATTTACGCCAACCATTAAGATAACAAACGGGCCTTCACTTGAATCGTGCGCTTTCATGACTTCAGAAAGAGGCTGATTCACTTGAGACAACATGCCCGACATTTGCTGCTTCATGATGTCCAGCAAGGCTTCCGCGTCTTTAAGATCTTTACGAGACGCACTATCAGTCAAGTGGTCAATAATTTTCTGAGTGGTATCCATGCCCACGTCGGCCACTAAAAGCTGTGTTTCAAGATCCTCGTACAGCTCATCGTCAATGGTTTTGCCTTTAAATAGGCTAACGATGCCGCTGCCCAAATTCTCTTTTGTGCGAGATAGGCTTGCTTTTAAGCGTGCGAATAGTGACTTTTTCTCTTTTGGCTTTTCTTCCGCTTGCGCTTTAGCCTGTGCTTCGGCTTCTGCCTTTACGCGAGCCTCTTCTTCCGCCTGGGCTTTGGCCTGTGCTTCAGCCTCTGCCTTTAAGCGAGCCTTTTCTTCCGCATGGGCTTTCGCCTGGGCTTCAGCCTCTGCCTTAGCGCGGGCTTCTTCTTCCGCTTGGGCCTTCGCCTGTGCTTCAGCTTCTGCCTTAGCGCGGGCTTCTTCTTCCGCTTGGGCCTTAGCCTGTGCTTCAGCTTCTGCCTTTGCGCGCGCCTCTTCTTCCGCTTGCGCTTTAGCCTGTGCTTCAGCTTCTGCCTTTGCGCGCGCCTCTTCTTCCGCTTGCGCTTTAGCCTGTGCTTCAGCTTCTGCCTTTGCGCGAACCTCTTCTTCCGCTTGGGCTTTAGCCTGTGATTCAGCTTCTGCCTGTAGGCGAGCCTCTTCTTCCGCTTGGGCTTTAGCCTGTGCTTCGGCTTCTGCCTTTACGCGAGCCTCTTCTTCCGCTTGGGCTTTCGCCTGCGCTTCAGCTTCTGCCTTAGCGCGGGCTTCTTCTTCCGCTTGCGCTTTAGCCTGTGCTTCAGCTTCTGCCTTAGCGCGGGCTTCTTCTTCCGCTTGCGCCTTCGCCTTTGCTTCAGCCTCTGCCTTTGCGCGAGCCTCTTCTTCCGCTTTAGCTTTCGCCTGCGCTTCAGCTTCTGCCTGTAAGCGCGCTTCTTCTTCCGCTTGCGCCTTCGCCTTTGCTTCAGCCTCCGCCTTTGCGCGGGCCTCTTCTTCCGCTTTAGCTTTCGCCTGCGCTTCAGCTTCTGCCTGTAAGCGAGCTTCTTCTTCCGCTTGGGCTTTTTGTTTATCTGCTTTTTTGTTCTTACTGAACCAGCCAAAAAGTTTCGACATCGTTAGGACAAATCCTTATAAATTCTTAGCAATTTCGGCTACACTTGCCGCCTAATGTATGAACGCATGATACCATTGTCAGCCACTATGAAGCGAGTTTCTCGCCCTACTCGGGCACCATCTTCTGCAAAAAAACCTTATTCATCCCAAAAAGGGAAAAAATCAGGGAAAATCCAAAGCACAAATAGTCTTGGGCAAATACGCATTATCGGTGGCCAATGGCGTGGTAGAAAGTTACCCGTGCTCAATGCAGAAGGGTTAAGACCAACCACAGACAGAAACAAAGAAACCTTGTTTAACTGGTTAATGCCGTACATAAACGATGCACGCTGCTTAGATGTATTTGCAGGCTCTGGTGGGCTAGGTTTAGAAGCTCTGTCTCGCTATGCAGCACATTGTGATTTTATAGAGCTGGATAAACAGGCAGCAAACCAGCTTAAAAGTAATCTTACCTTATTAAAAGCAAGTGAACTGGCGTCAGCAACCGTTCACCAAGGGGACGCACTAGGTATTTTAAAAGGCATCAATCAAGCGCCCTACGATATTGTATTTGTCGATCCGCCTTTTGCGAAATCATTGGTAGCACCTACGCTGGATGCGCTAGTAGATAACAAACTTGTTCATAGTGGTAGCGTGGTGTATTTGGAGCACGAAAGTGCGCTAACAACACCCGCTCTCCCCGCCCATTGGCAAATTATTAAAGACAAACAAACTAGCGCGCTGCGCTATATGTTAATTGAGATATGTTGATTGATAGCGATTGAAGAGCCTCAATTGAGTAGAGATAAGCCGTGACCTTTAAATAAGTACACGGCTTTTTTGAGCATAGAAGCTAAGGTTTTGTTGCTCGTTTTACCTAAGCAAGACCATGTTGCGTTGTCATTAAAGCTCAAGACCAATATTGGAGATTCCCGCTTCCAAGGCAAGTGCTTTCATTTCATCTGCCGCTTTCGCTGGGTATTTGGCTTGCTCTACATAATCAAGCAATTCGTTTTGTACCTCAACTTCAAACTCCATCAGCGGATGCCCTTTTACAGTCTCGTCATCGGCTTCTTCGCTTTCTAGCAAATAGGCTTCTACGCTGCCTTGCGATAACTTGCTGATGACCACAGCACCTTGCGGATCGTCTCCCGCCATCAAGTTGAGAAGGCCAGCTAACCCAATCGCCGCATCAATGGCGGGGTAAACACCGTAGTTGTCATGCTCACTAGTATCAGGTGTAGCCACTTCAACTTTCTCAAGCTGTACCGCAATGTTGAATTTGCTCTTGGGTGACTTCAAGGTTTCCCAAACTAAATTCAAGCAGTTACGTAAAGCGCTTACGTCACCGCTTTCTGTTAATTCGCAAAAAAGCGTATAGTTGGGCAACATTCGTTCTAGTAAGGCCGCACCGAATGCTACGGCTTTCCAGCCTTCTAAGGCGCGAACACGCCCAAAGGTATTAAGTTTTTGCTTTGCCATTTAAAGGGCTCCAGTGGCATGCATGAAATATTGGGTAACGCCATCAAGAAGCATTTGGATAGCGATCATAACGAGGATCATACCCATTAATCGCTCCATCGCAACTAGGCCACGCTCCCCTAAAATTTTATGGAATACATTTGAGAATAATAAGATCACTGCGCTGATTGACCACGACGCAGCAAGCGCAATTGACCAGTCAACCATCCTGTCTGGCGCTTGATTGGCAAGTAAAATTAAGGCTGCTAGTGTTGAAGGCCCTGCAATCATAGGAATGGCTAGTGGCACTAAGAAAGGCTCTTCTCCCACGGCAAGACCACTTGGATTACCAGACGATGGAAATATCATCTTCAACGCAATAAGAAATAAAATTATCCCCCCAGCAATACTCACAGTTTCCTGCTCAACATTTAAAAAGTTGAGTACCGATTGACCACTAAATAGGAATAAAAATAAGATACCAAGTGCAAATAACAACTCTCGGATAAGGATAAACTGACGTCGTTTTGGCTCAATCGATTTAAGTACCGACATGAAAACCGGCAGGTTACCGAGAGGGTCCATGATCAGAAAAAGCATGACGGCAGCGGACCAAGTATCCATTTATTTCTGTCTCCGAAGAAGCATTTACGCTTAATTTAAGCATAAACCTCAGAGTTTAACTCAAGATTCATGCTGATAGATGGTTTTGGCGCGCAATGGTAAACCAAGCGGGAAGAGTTAAAAACATCTTTTAACATTCTGTCGCTATTCTTTATGGTTGCTGAGCGTATGTTTTAAATAAAGAAGGGTAAACCGACACCTATAACAGTCAAAGAATTGTGAAAAAGACTCGAAAAAAAGCAAAAATGCGCTTAACTAAAAGAATGGATAGCAACACAGAGTGACAGCGTGAAACGCTAATATCGACAAGTCTCTTGTCGACGCTGCGCGAAGCCCAACCGCTTGGGCTGCTCCTGTTGCTTGGCAATTTATTCGCCTTTTAGGTAATGTCTTAACCATTGCACTTTTGATGTAATGGTAAAAAATTTTCTGCTTTGCCCAAAGCAAAGGCCTTGTTAATACAGAACAATAACAATCAAAATAGGAAAAATTACAATGAGTTTGATGACAGTTAAAGAAGTGGCTGCTTTTTTAGGCGTTCAAGAGGTACGCGTAGAGCGCCTTGAACGTGAAAGCCTATTAGTATCAAAAGACAAAGATACTGACGGTAATCCACTTTTCGATAGCGGCGACGTTGAACGCTATAAAACCCTGGCCGAACGCTTGGGTGGGATCTAATTTACGATAAAATAGCGTTCGACAGTCATTGGCACCGTCGAACGCTGTTTTTATTTAAGCACTAAAGTCTTTTAACATTCTAGCGATTGAGCGAATACCTTTCGCTGTTGCCCCTACCGGCATTTCAGATGTTGCCCCGCCATGGTAAGCAGCGGCTAAATCCAAATGTACCCAGCCTTCTGGCTTAACAAAGCGTGATAAGAAGCCCGCAGCGTTTGATGCACCGCCACCACCGCCACCTTTCATCGGGCGACTGTTTGCTGTATCTGCGAACGCCGATGGACAGCGCTCTGCGTGGAAATCTTCAAGTGGTAGCGGCCAAAAACGTTCGTTTTCTGCCTTTGCTGCTTTAAGCATTTGTTCGCGGGCATTATCATCTAACGAGAATACGCCATGGTAGTCAGAACCCAGTGCAACCACTGCAGCACCGGTTAGTGTTGCTGCATCAATAATTAGCGGTGCGCCCGTCTCTGTTGCCGCCATCAAACCATCAGCCAGCACTAAACGCCCTTCAGCATCGGTATTAACAACTTCAACGGTTACCCCATTTTTATAGGTAAGCACATCACCCAACTTATAAGCGTGACCGCTAATAAGGTTTTCTGCACAGCACAAAATAAGCTGAATACGCTTTTCACTGCCTTGAGAAATAGATAGCCCTAATGCCCCTGTTACAGTCGCTGCGCCACCCATGTCACACTTCATATCTAACATGCCTTCGCTAGATTTAATGCTGTAGCCACCGCTGTCGAACGTGATACCTTTGCCAACTAGCACGGCATCAACCGGCGCATCCGTATTACCTGTTGGGTTGTAATCAAGTACCAGCATTGCAGGCGGACGTTCACTACCGCGGCCCACATTATAAATGCCAATCCAGCCCTGCTCTTTAAGATCTTCACCTACCGTCATTGAGTAAGTGACCTTGTCACCACCCACTGATTTAAGCCACTGTGCTGCTCGGGTTGCCAAGGTTTCAGGGCTTAAGTCTTCAGGTGTTTCGTTTACCAGCTGACGGGTAAATAGTAACGCCGCATATTCTTGCTCTAGCGCTTCTTTGTCAGCCGTTTCGGCCCATTTTATTGACGCTGGCTTGCGCGCACGCGTGAAGCTAAGTGCAAAAGCCCACTGCTGCTCTTTGTGCCAATCGCCGCTTAGCGTGACTGCTGGCAGGCTTAAGCCATCTAGCTTTCTTGCCGCTTGCTGAATTAAACGCTCATTAAGCTTGTCGTCAGGTAGATGAATAACTGCACCTGACTCAGTGAAAGAAAGCTTAGCACTCTCGCCCCACACTGCCTCAGCACTGTTTCTAGAAAGGCTAACGGTAAATTCTGCCATCGCGTTTTATTCCTTATTACATCGTTATATTATTGCAAAGCGCTTTTTGCGCTTGCACAAATGTTTGTTACTCTTTGGCGCCTTGTTTACTGCGCTTGTTGTTCACTAACCGCATAAGCTATAAGTGCTCGTTCAAAAGCACACATGCCAACTAGCGAAACACACTAACGTGTTTTCACCTACATTCTAAAAAAGGCGACACATGAAGTTTTCACCTTCCTTATTACGCGGCACCCTTATAAAAAGGTACAAGCGATTTCTTGCCGATGTTGAGTTAGACGACGGCACTATTGTAACTGCACATTGCCCTAATACTGGCGCTATGACTGGCTGTGCTGTTCCTGGATACACTGTCTTTTTAAGTGAGTCCACCAACCCAAATCGAAAACTCAAGTATACATGGGAGCTAGCCCAAACCTTTGATGGTCATTTCATCGGCATTAATACGCACAATGCTAATAAACTGGTGGCGGAAGCGCTAGATAACAAGGTGCTAAGCGAATTTTCAGACCTCACAGATTGGAAAGCAGAAGTAACACCGCCAACCGCCAATAGCCGGTTCGACTTTGCATTAACACGAAAAAACGCTGAACATCAGAGTGTTACTGAGTATATGGAAGTTAAATCCGTCACCTTAGCTGATGAAACCAAAGGGTTCTTCCCCGACGCAGTCACTCAACGCGGCGCGAAACACTGTTTAGAACTTGCTCGTTTATCTGACAGTGGTATAAAAACCAGTCTATTATTTTGCGTACAACACACCGCCATCAAAAGTGTACAAGTGGCTGAGCATATTGATCCAACTTATGCAGAAAGCGTAAAGATTGCCGCAAACGCTGGTGTAACGATTTTGGCGGCAAGCTGTATAATAGACGAACAAAAAATCCTATTAAATCAAACACTCCCTTTAAATTTATAAAAAATAGGTTGATTTTTTTCATTTCGCCTTCATATTTGCGCCTTGTTTTAGTGGGAGAACGCACTAATGCGTTTGCTGGTAGCCAGCTGGATAAATGAAAAACGCCTGGCTAATTTATGAAAGCAATACACCAGCATAATAATTACATAGACACGATTGATTGCCTGAAGTTGTCGAGTCTGATATAGATATCGGTCCAATCAGGACAAGATGGATGTCGTAGTGTAGGAGATGTGGCAGATGCCAACAGGAAAAGAAACAAAATCCCTAGGACTATTAGCGCTGGCAGGTTTACAGCCGTACGAGCCAAAAGCTGACGAAGAGTATATGGGCGAGCCCCAAATGGAGCACTTCCGTCTATTGCTTAAAGCTTGGCGCAACCAACTTCGCGAAGAAGTTGACCGTACAGTAACGCACATGAAGGATGAAGCAGCAAACTTCCCTGATCCTGTAGACCGTGCAGCTCAAGAAGAAGAATTCAGCCTTGAGTTACGTACACGTGACCGTGAGCGTAAGCTAATAAAGAAAATTGAAAAAACGCTTAAGCGAATTGAAGAAGACGATTTTGGCTTCTGCGATTCATGTGGTATCGAAATTGGTATCCGTCGCTTAGAAGCGCGTCCTACAGCAGATTTATGTATCGACTGTAAGACTATGGCTGAAATCAAAGAAAAACAACTTCAAGGTTAAGTTACTAGCCTCGATTACGTTGATATAGAAAGCCTCATCCCGAAAAGATGGGGCTTTTTGTTAAGCCTTTATTATGCATAACCACTATGTAGGGCGTTTTGCTCCCTCTCCATCCGGTCAACTCCATTTCGGTTCGCTAGTTACCGCTGTTGCCAGCTACCTGGATGCTAAAAGCCATAGCGGAAAATGGCTGCTTCGCATGGAAGATATAGACGAGCCGCGCTGTATTGCAGGTGTCGATAAAGACATACTCACTACGTTAGAGGCCCACGGTCTGCATTGGGACGGCGACGTCATCTATCAAAGCCAACAACATGCCCGCTATCAAGCGGTTCTCGATGACTTACTTACACAAGAAAAAGCCTATTTCTGTACCTGCACACGTAAGCAGATTAAAGCCATGGGCGGTGTTTATAACGGCCACTGTCGTAACAAATCGTTGTGCTCAGCCACACGAGAATGTGCCGTTCGTTTGAAGGTAGATTCACAACTTGAACCCTTTAATGACGTGCTTATGGGTAAAGTTATGCCGTCTAATTCAAGCACTGAATTGCTAGCGGAAGACGTTGTACTGAAACGACGAGATGGCTTATTTTCGTATAACCTTGTGGTCATTTTAGATGACGTATTTCAACAGGTTAACCATGTCATTAGAGGCTGTGATTTAATTGATGTCACGCCATTACAGCGCGCGGTATACCACACGCTGGATTACACTACTCCTGAATACGGTCACGTGCCGGTCGCTGCCGTGGCACCAGGCAGAAAACTAAGTAAACAAAACCGTGCAGCGCCGGTTAAAAACGAAACAGCGTTAGATAATCTCGTGCGTGTGATGCACTTTTTGGGCTTTTCCTTTCCAAATGCGTCAGAATTTGGTGATATTGATTCAACGCTTAAGACGGCTATTTCTATGTGGGATAGGAAAAAAGTAGTGAAAACACCCGAAATTATTGTTCCACAGCATGAATCCACTTATTATAGCTAACCTTTAAAGTCTGCGGAGATACCATCATCATTCATCGTGTTTTTAAATCTGTTAAGCGCGCTTTTTCAAAAGAGAGCTCGTCCTCTAACGCTTTGAAGCCTAGGACTATGACCCGTGGAGAACACGGCATTTCTCGCGAAGATGTAAGCGCAAATGCATTGAAAGTAATGTATCGCCTTAATGGAGCTGGCTTCGAATCTTATTTGGTAGGAGGCTGTGTACGCGACATTTTGATGGGTCACGAACCAAAAGATTTTGACGTGGTGACGAACGCCACACCTGAACAAATTAAAGGCTTGTTCAGAAACTGCCGCCTTATAGGCAGGCGCTTTCGCTTGGCCCACATTGTATTTGGCCGCGAAATCATTGAAGTAGCCACGTTCCGTGGTCACCACCAAGAGACTGACGAAGACGAAAACCTTCCCAAGGGCAAAGCTGTTGCAAAACGTGACGCTCATGGGCAGTTAGTACGCGATAACGTATTTGGCACCATTGAAGAAGATGCTGAGCGCCGTGACTTTACCTTTAACGCCATGTATTACAGCGTGGCAGACTTTACGGTAAAAGACTTCGCTAATGGCTTAGCCGCCATAGAAAAACGAGAAGTTGAGCTTATTGGCGACCCGGAAACACGCTATCGTGAAGATCCGGTACGCATGCTACGAGCGGTGCGCTTTGCCGTTAAGCTTGGTATGCGTATTGAAGCGAAAACCTCTGCTCCGATTAAGTCTTTGGCCAACCTTTTACAGAACATTCCACCTGCACGCTTGTTTGAAGAAACCCTTAAACTGTTTTTATCGGGTAAGGGAGAAGAAACCTTCTTAATGCTGCATGAATACGGCTTAATCGAGCCTTTATTCCCTCAGCTTACGCCGTTTTTAAAAGATGAAAACAGCCGAGAAATGCAGTTTGTACGTCGCGTACTTGCCAATACCGACGAGCGCATTAATAGCGACCAGCGTGTAACACCCGCGTTCCTCTACGCCGCGCTACTCTGGTATCCGGTTGAAGAAGAGTCACAACGCTTACAAAGCGAGTCTGGCTTAAATGCTCACGATGCCTTTAATATTGCGTCAGGCGAGGTTATCGCACGTCAAACACAACGTATTATGATCCCTAAACGCTTCTCTACCGTGGTACGGGACATATGGATTTTACAGCAACGTCTTCCTAAACGCTTTGGTCGTCGCGCGTTTCAATTGCTCACGCACCCTAAATTTAGAGCAGGCTATGACTTTTTGCTTGCCCGCGGCCAAATTGAAGGTGGCGATCTACTTGAGTTAGCCCAGTGGTGGACACACTTCCAACACGCTGACAACGGTAAGCAAAAAGGCATGCTCAACGCCCTTCGCAAAAGTGAAGGCGGACCAAAAGGTGCCCCGCGTAAGCGCAAGCGTAAACCAGCAGCGAAACGAGGTCCTGATGCATAAAGAGCACGTTTACATTGGCGTAGGTAGTAACCTTGGCAATAGCCAAGAAAAAGCGCAGCGTGCGTTTGATGCCGTTAACCAATTAGAAGATACTCGCGTACTTAAAACCTCTTCGCTTTATTCCAGTAAGCCGATGGGGCCGCAAGACCAGCCTGACTATATTAATGCAGTATGTCTAATAGAAACCTCGCTTAAACCTCACGGACTATTAAAACACCTTCAGCGCATCGAGCTAGAAGAAGGCCGCGAGCGCAAAGGTGAGCGCTGGGGCCCGCGCACGTTGGACTTAGATATATTGCTATACGGCAGTGAAACTATCGATACTGCAGACCTGATTATTCCTCACTATGGTATGGCAGAGCGAGAGTTCGTTATGGTACCTCTCTTTGAAATTGCCCCCAATATGGTAATGCACGATGGTAAGCCTATTTCAGCGTGGGTTGCTAACTGCTCGCTAGACGGACTTAGTCGCCTGCGAGACTTCCAATTAGCAACAAAATCCGTATAGTTCGCCACACGATATCAACAATATCAATCTGAGACATGTCATGAAGAAAGTAACAGTATCTGGCTTGCTTAAGAAAAAGCAGGCTGGGGAAAAGATCACCTCTTTAACCGCTTACGACGCCAGCTTCGCCAAAATGTTTGATGAACAAGGCGTAGACGCCCTTCTTATTGGCGACTCTTTAGGCATGGTTCTTCAAGGTGAGGACGACACCCTTCCTGTCACCATCGATGACATTGCCTACCACACGAAAAGTGTGCGTCGCGGCACTGAACGCGCCTTTGTATTAGCCGATATGCCGTTTATGTCTTACGCCACTCCTGAGCAAACCTACGCCAATGCAGCAAAGCTTATGGCTGCAGGTGCAAGTATGGTTAAGATGGAAGGCGGAAGCTGGTTGTGCGATACCATCAAAGGCTTAAACCTGCGCGGCGTACCTGTATGTGGCCACTTAGGCTTAACGCCCCAGTCAGTTCACGTATTCGGTGGGTTTAAAGTACAAGGTCGTGAAGCAAGCCAGGCAGAAAAGCTGCTTAGTGAAGCAAAGGCATTAGAAGAAGCCGGTATTCAGTTACTGGTACTTGAGTGCGTCCCGTCATCATTAGGGAAAGCAGTCAGCGAAGCACTGACTATACCAGTTATTGGTATTGGGGCAGGGAAAGATACCGACGGCCAAATTCTAGTGATGCATGATATGTTTGGTATAAGCGCCAACTACATGCCTAAGTTCTCCAAGAACTATCTTGTAGAAACCGGCGATATGCGTAAAGCAGTATCGAAATACATTGATGATGTGCAAAACGGTGCGTTTCCATCGGCAGAGCACAGCTTCGAGTAACGAGGTAAATTATGAAGGTGATTGATAATATTTCGGCATTGCGCGACACCGTAAATACGTGGCGTCGAAATGGTGTAACCGTAGGCTTTGTCCCCACTATGGGCAACCTGCACGATGGTCATCTCAAACTAGTTAAAAAAGCGAAAGCGCACAACGACAAAGTCGTGGTTAGCATTTTTGTTAACCCCATGCAGTTTGGCGCGAACGAAGATTTAGACGCTTACCCACGCACCATTGAAGAAGACAAAGCTAAGCTTATTTCTGTGGGTGCTGACGCCGTGTTTCTTCCTAGCGTTTCAGAAATGTATCCAGCAGGGCTGGACGCGCAGACATTCGTTGAAGTGCCTGGCATTTCCGACTCTCATTGTGGGGCAAGTCGCCCCGGCCATTTTCGCGGCGTCGCTACCGTGGTGACCAAACTGTTTAACATGGTGCAGCCAGACGATGCCTTCTTTGGTGAAAAAGACTTCCAGCAGCTACAAGTTATTCGCGCTTTGGCGCGCGACTTGTCGATGGCGGTAAAAGTTCATGGCGTGCCTACTGAGCGCGAATCGTCAGGTTTGGCAATGAGTTCTAGAAATGGCTACCTGACAGACGCAGAAAAAGACACAGCAAGTGCTATTTTTGAAGAGATGCAGCGTATTAAAGCGAGCATTGAAAATGGTAATACTAACTTTGCTGAGCTTGAAAATATCATGGTTGCTAACCTTGAAGCAAAAGGCTTTAAGAAAGACTACTGTCAGGTGGTTAACGCCGCTACCTTTGAACCGGCAAGCAATAGCGATAAAGAGTTAGTTTTGCTGGTTGCTATGTTTATGGGTAAGACGCGCTTAATTGATAATATGCAAATTACGCGACGTTAAGCGAAAGCCACTTATAAACGAAAAAACGCCCAATGCATTACTCTTAAACAGAGCCCGCATTGGGCGTTTTTTTATTTGTTCGTTCTGAGAAGTTAGCTTTTTCGTTAGCGTCTAAAAGACTAACACTTGAAAAGCTAACACCTATAAAGCAACGGTATCTGCTTCGCGAACAAAATCCATGAGTTCTTTCCACGCCTGTGTTTCTTTCGCGATTAAGTGCTGCTCAGCCAAAATCGTGGCCAAATCGTTATGGCTAGTAAGTGGGTTCGCTAACACCACGCGAAACACAGTAATACACTGGGAAGGATAATCTGGCGCTTCAAGGCGAGTACGAGATACAAATGACTTACCTGCTTCACGCTGCTGCTTTTGTACGGCAACAACAAGGGCATCAACCTTTTCATTAATAGCATTGCGGGTTTTAACATTCACATGCTTCAGCTTTTCCTGCACTTCAGCGGGACAAACGCGATAGGTCAACAGTGACAGAATAGGTGTGGTCGTCAATTCAAAGTCTTGAGCTTTATCAATCATCTGCGCAAAGTCTTTGGCTTTATCGATGCTGCGATCAATAAGCAATTCATACCCTTTTCGACCGAATATATGCAGCGCCGAATACACCATCATGGCCATACCGTTTCGGGAGCCTTCCAGCGTGGTAGCCCCTAAGTCTTTAGAGCCTGCACGCAAAATATATTGGGCATGATGTCTCACAGCGTTAGCATTTTGTGGGTCTTTGAAAAGCGCCATGCCCGCGCCCATAGGCACGTACATTTGCTTATGCGCATCGATAGTCACTGAGTCTGCGCGTTCTATTCCCTTTAGTCTGTCGCGATAACGCGCTGAGAATAGCGTAGCACCGCCCCAAGCCGCGTCCACGTGGAACCAGCAGCCTAACTCTTTGGCTACGTCAGCAAGCTCGTCTAGCGGGTCTACGTGCCCTGTTTCAGTGGTGCCACCTACCCCTACAATCGCTAGAAGCTTATTGCCTTCCTCTTGATAACGCTTACCAATGCGAAGCGCTTTTGATGGGTCAAGAGTTTGTTTTGGCGCTGGTACAGTTAACAACTGCTCGCGACCTAACCCCAGGACATCCACAGCCTTTGAGAGCGAATAATGGCCGCGCTTGCTGCACATCACGCCTAAATTATTAATATTGTAATGGCGATAGGCTGCGGCAAGACCTGCTTTAGCCACACCTGAAAAACCTTTTTGCGGGCCAAGTAGTTTGTTGCGTGCCACCCATAATGCGGTGATGTTAGCAATGGTTCCGCCAGAGCAAAAAGCGCCTAAAGAATGCGCGGCACTGTGCAAGTGCTCATCATAAAAATCCTGAGGCTGGTCGTACACAAGGTTGTGCATCATACCCAGCACTTGACGCTCTAGTGGTGTGAACGCTTTAGATGTTTCAATCTTAACCAGATTCTGATTAAGCCCGACCATTAACTTAGAAAGCGGCAAATGGAAATAGGGCAGCGCTGAGGTCATGTGACCAATAAAGGTAGGCGAGTAAGTATTAACTGAATGCGCAACAAGCTTGTCTAACAAGCTTTCAGCATGAGTAGACACAAACTCGGGTGACTCAGGCACCTTGGAGTCTGAAAAGTCTTTTTCAATTTCTTCTAACGACGTCTTTTTTGTCACGACGTGCTGCGACAAAAAATCTAAGATATTGTCAGATAAATGCTGCTCTATTTGAGCCAGCTTTGAGTCTTTGTGTTCAGGCTTGGTAAAGACCCTAAACAGGTGCTCTAAACTAACTTGTGCTTCACCCACTCAACACACCTCATACTTAAAACAATCACACATTTCGCTTACGTTTATTGGGCGAAATCAACAGGCGGTTTTGTAGGACACCGGCCTGACACTTACTTTTCCTTCTAGCCAACTAGCTTGCAACGCAGTTATTTTGCAACTGGTGCAGCTATTTAACCAATGTATCCTTTAACGGCACATCGGCAGGGCTATTGCGTGTTGACGCGGTCCATTCGTTGCCAAACCTGAAAACTTATCACAATACTTTCAGGGTGTCGCACTTTACATCAGATTGTAATGCTCGCCAAGGGGCAGACACCGCCAATTCGTTGTCATATGTGAAACATTCAGACTAGTTAGTCAATTTCTTATAATTTATGGGGTTGTGTAAGAACCCTATTGGCTCAGCGTCGCAAGCCTGAGCCTAACTCCAGACTTCTTTCAAATTAGTACCGCAAAACTTTGCACTCTCAACTATATTTAATTTATGAATAGTGCGGATGTGCAGTCTGCTATAGCTGTTAAGTGCAGGTGTCAGCGACGTATCAGTCACTATTAGATACATTATTGCAAGGAGGTCGGTTTATGCCCATTCGCGAAATATCCGAGGATTTCTCCATAGAAGATATTGTTCCTTATTTTCAACCCATTGTTGATTTAAACAGCCACGGTGTGTGGCGATATGAGTGCCTGGCACGTCTTATTACTCGAGGAGATAAGACTTTTCTTCCCAGTGAGTTTCTTTATCTTATAGAGCGAGAGCAACATGTAAATACGCTTGCAGCGAGCATGTTTGTGCAATGTGCCAGCTATTTTCACGACGTTAATATCCCTTGGAACATCAATATAACTGCCAATGACCTGCACAATATTGAGCTTACTAATACCCTCATCACCCATTTAGCAAGCTACCCCACGCCGGAGCGTGTAAGTATAGAAGTGAGTGCTTCTACTGCCCTATCCAATCCGAAAAGCCTTACCGCATTTATCGAAAAAAGCATGCATGTGGGGCTGGGCGTTTTCATCGATAACGTTGGATCATGCCCAGGTAACATACGAGCGCTTATGAACTTGCCGGTTCGGGGGATTAAGCTCGCTGGCGGGCTAATTAAACATTATGACGAACAAGAGGCAGTGAGGGAATATGTAGACTATCTGCTGTCGCTATGTGAACGCCATGGAGTAAGCACTATTGCCGAGCACGTAGAAGATGAGGCGCATCTAGAACGCGTAAAACGCCTGCCCATTCGTTATGCACAGGGATATGTGTTTAGTCCGCCCATGGCGAATGTGCGAAGTGCCACTGCGCGCCATTAACAAGCGAATTATACGAATTTGAATAACAAACGGGGCGAGATTTTCATCTCACCCCACTTTTATCAGCTTTCAGTATTTCTTGCTGCTATAGCAGACTCAGCTTTCTTCGCTACGGCAGTTAAGCTGCCAGCACGATTGACCGCTCCCTCGGTACTTTCGCTCAAACGGCGTCATGTGATCATCACCAGTGACTTCAGATAAATCAGACACCATGCCATAGTGTTTTGCCGCTTGTGCAAATTCCATTAAATAAATAAGCCAGTTGCTACGCACCTCAATATTAGGGGTGACCGCCATCAGGTCCACCATGGCCGCACTACCGTGCCAGCGCTTTTGAACCTGCGTCTTTTTAGGATAGGGGTTGGGATACAGCAGAAAGTGCTGAGTCACGTTCCAATTAGACTGCTTTACTAAGCGCCAAAAGTCATTTACATCGGCACGAACAACCCGATAGTTGTTTTGCTGTGCGCTGTAATGTTCATGCTTATCTACCCGTAGCGCCGACTTATCAATACCGATAACACGCGCATTGGGGTTTGCTCTTGCAATATTTGCCGTACTTTCGCCAACGCCGCAGCAAGAATCTAGAATAATCTCGCTACTAGCGTCGCTAAAGCCATCAAGCCAGGCACTAACATCGTCAAAAGCAGCCTGAGTATGGTCGCTAATGGGTCGCTTGTTTTCACTCGCTTGGTACTTTTTCACTAAGTCGTCTAACTTATCGTGAATACCCACCTGCGACGTGGTGATTTCTCTCGAATTACCGCTGGCCATTAGCTACGAATACCTTTACCAGTTTTAAGTAGGTAGTACGCCACGCCAAATAGCAGTGCATTAAAGCCCACTAACAAAGTAAGCGAAAGTGTCACGTTAACGTCAGATACGCCTAAGAACCCATAACGAAACCCGTTGACCATATACACAACAGGGTTCGCCTTGCTCACCCACTGCCAGAATTCAGGCAATAAGGTAAGTGAATAAAACACGCCACCTAAGTAAGTTAACGGTGTTAATACAAACGTTGGGACCACGCTGATATCATCAAAGGTCTTCGCAAACACCGCATTAATTAAGCCTGCAGTCGCAAACAAGGTAGAAGTAAGTAACAACGTGAGCGCAATAATGCCCAAATTGTGTATTTGAACATCAACAAAAAACAACGACACCAAGGTAACGATAATACCTATAAGTATGGCGCGGGCTACACCACCGCCCACATATCCCAAAATGATAACCGACGTGGGCACAGGTGACACCAATAGCTCTTCAATATTGCGCTGGAACTTTGCGCTGAAAAATGAAGATGACACGTTGGCGTAGGAGTTTGTGATCACCGACATCATAATGAGGCCGGGCACAATAAATTCCATGTAAGTAAAGCCACCCATTTCGCCAATACGGTTACCGATGAGGCTACCGAATATCACGAAGTACAAACTCATGGTAATAGCTGGCGGCACCAGAGTTTGTACCCATATGCGCAAAAAGCGCGTGCATTCTTTTATCCAAATGGTGGTTAGCGCCACATAGTTTTGCTTAAACCAACCCACGTTTTCTTCTGTGTTCATTTGTGTACTTTCAGTTTTCATGTTTTTCACCTTTACCTGCTGTGGGTTTAGCCAGCTTGCTTCGCTGATTCAACTAAACGCACAAATAGCTCTTCAAGGCGATTTGATTTATTGCGCATGCTCATTACTTGAATACTCTTTTCACTTAGCTGGGTGAAAACCGGGTTCAATCCTTCCGTTTTCTCAACATCAACTTCAAGGGTATGGTCGTCAATCAAACGGTGTTCAAAGCCCGTTAGTAGGTCATCTGTCGTCGTCATGCCCTCTGGAATTTTGATATCCAATACGAAGGTTTCTAGGCTTAATTTAGACAATAAAGCTTTCATGCTGGTGTTCTCGACAATGGTGCCCTTGTTGATAATGGCGATATTGCGACACAGCATTTCTGCTTCTTCAAGATAGTGGGTAGTGAGGATAATGGTTATCCCCTGACGATTAATCTCTTCTAAGAACCCCCACATAGAGCGGCGAATTTCAATATCTACGCCCGCGGTTGGCTCATCTAAAATAAGCAATTTCGGTTCATGCATAAGTGCTCGGGCAATCATGAGTCTTCGCTTCATACCGCCCGATAGCTCACGGGCGCGGGCATCGCGTTTTTCCCACAGGTCAAGCTGAGCAAGGTATTTTTTAGCGCGCTCTTTCGCAATACTGCGCGGTACGCCGTAGTAACCCGCCTGATTCAATACAATTTGCAGTACGGTTTCAAACTGGTTGAAGTTGAACTCTTGTGGCACCAGTCCAATGCAGGCTTTAGCCTGCTCTTTTTGCGTTGTGAGGTCATATCCAAATACCGAAACGCTGCCAGTAGTTTGGTTAACAAGTGAGCTGATAATACCAATAGTGGTAGATTTACCCGCCCCATTAGGACCAAGTAATGCAAAGAAGTCCCCTTCTTGAACTGTGAGGTCGACGCCTTTTAAAGCCTGTACGCCACCTTTGTAGGTTTTGGTTAACCCTTTAATGTCTAACGCTTTCATGATTTGCCCGTAGTGAGAGTGTGACCACTAAGACGTGTTGACCTTTGATGCAAACCAAAGGTCAGCACGCCCTAACCAACTTGAGTGAGATGTTGCTATCTTGCGCTAACAATATATAGCCAACGAAGTGTAACCTAGTTCATGCTATTAAATGAATAAACTCGCGTTTAGTGGTTGCTTTACACAGTTGTAAATGAGAGCGGAAACAGCTTTTTTCAACCCTTATAAAAAAGCGCCGCGTACCGTTGGGGTAGTACGCAGCGCAAAGGGTAGCTTAATAGCAGTCTGTAAAGGTTTACGTAGAAGTTCAGCCTTACCACTTCCACGGCACTGTTTCACGCTTAACTTTCAATAAAAGATGGAGAAACAGTACAACCTGCCATGCTCGCTTGGTGTACTTTGCAGCTACACACTGAACTCGACAGACAACTGCTATTTAACGCGGTATACATGGCGAAAAAAGCGCGCAATTGTGGAAATGTAGTGGTGATTTAAAATGCCTGTACAATCAGCATGTAGAGAAGTGCGCAGAGTCTTATTTAAAGTCGCGTTTCTCAATGTTATACCAGCTAAAATTTCACGATGGCCTCTCTCAAATATGGCGTAAATGAGGCAGGCTTGAGGATTTTATGCCGAACTTAGGCAACAGCTGTCATTCATAGGTATAGTGTTCGCTGTATCAGAATTATATTTGCGGGTTAATGTATGCCAAAGACAATTGCATTAGTGGAAGATGACGCGGCCATTCGCGAAAACTACATTATGGCGCTTAAAGCGCAGGGCTATAGCGTGAATGCCTATGAGGACAGGCCTTCTGCTGCTGAAGCGTTTAACCACACCCTACCCGACTTAGCCATTATCGATATTGGTTTGAAAGATGAAATTGAGGGGGGCTTTATGCTGTGTCAGCAACTGCGAGGCCTATCACAAACCCTACCTATCATCTTTTTTACTGCACGAGATAACGACGTAGATACTATCAGCGGCCTTAGAATGGGCGCCGATGATTACCTGACTAAAGATATCAGCATGGCTCACTTGCTAGCACGCATTGCAGCCTTGTTCAGGCGTACAGACTTACTTGCTGCCCCCACAGAGCAAAAAGATGAGCTAAAAGTAGGTGACTTAAAAGTAGATGTATCGAGAATGACGGTAAGCTGGCAAAACCAGCCCGTATTGTTGACGGTCACAGAGTTTTGGATGTTACATGCGCTCATTAAGCGTCCAGGTCATGTGAAAAGCCGCCAACAGCTTATGGATGAATCTAGAATGGTGGTAGATGACACCACCATTACTTCGCATATCAAACGTATGCGCAAGAAGTTTGTGCAGCTAGACTCAAACTTCGATCATATCGACACCGTGTACGGCATGGGGTATCGCTGGCAGCTGTAGCTGGCTTTCGACCAAGACCACGTTTCATCTGATTAAATGATAAGGGCAACCGACTACAAACATGGGATTTCGCTTTTCTATTCGTCTGCAGCTTATGGTGCTGTCGCTGTTCTTATTCACCATACCCTACTTAGGTTATAACTATGTGTGGGAGTTAGAACAGTATCTGCGAAACGGTCAAGAGCAAACCATGATTGGCACGGCGCGAGCTGTTGCCACTGCCCTTCACGAACGCCCCGCTTTATTTGATAGCCAATCGGCGTATCTTCAAGACGTGCGCCCTGGAACAGATCTTTACGCTCCGCCTATCCCGTCCCCCATTCGACTGGATGGCGAGCTTAACGACTGGCAGCAAGTCAGCGAGTTAATGAGTGAGTATGGCAGTGGCGAAGTTATTGAGTACTACAATGGTTATGCAGGTGAACCCACCAGTTTATCGTTCAAGCATATGGTGGGGCGCTACGGTCAATTTCTGTATGCCATGTTTGAAGTCAGTGATGACATGCTGCTCTGGCGGCAACCCAATAGTTTAAGCGTGGAGACAGGCGACCACTTACTTGTGGGCATGGAAACTCCACAGGGAGAATTAGCTAGGTATGTTGTTGCCCCTTATGAGAGTGGCTGGGTAAATGCATACAAGCTCGCGGACAACACAACGACGACACGGGCGGTAGAGAACGCGCTCTCTATTCAGGGCAGATGGCAAGAGACTGCCACGGGCTACAACATTGAACTGCGCTTTCCGCTATCTATGACCACAGGCGGCTTAGCATTTACACTTGTCGATATAGACGACAATGAAAGTCGATTGAAGCAGTACGCGTTAGGCACGGCGAATACAAAAGAGCTCTCTGAGTTGGGCACTGTAATCACACCGTCCCCCGAAATTGAACGCATACTGTCTGGGTTAAAATATGCTGATTCACGGGTGTGGGTAGTAGATAAGCACAAACGCGTACTCGCCCGCGCTGGTGACATTCAATCGGCCACTGGCATTGAAGTAGATGAAAAAGAAACCTCTACAAATGCAATTTGGCACTGGGTTGAGAGTGAGTGGTTACTTCCACTTTATTATCAGATTCTTACGCGGCCACCGGCCGACTTTATTGACGAGCTAGACGATGCTTATGCATTGGTAGGGCAGGATTTAGGCACTGCGCTGAATGGCCAACCCGATTCACTATGGCGTTTGTCACCCGATAACAAAGCCATAGTACTTTCCGCTGCCTACCCTATTTTTATTGAAGGCAACGTAATGGGTGCGGTTATTGTAGAGCAAACCACCAATGGTATTCGTACGTTGCGGAACCGGGCGTTAGAACAGCTCTTTCACGTTATTTTGGCAGTAATGACTATCGGTACATTAGGATTACTGCTGTTCGCTACGCGAATTTCAAACCGCATTCGCTCCCTTCGCGATAACACCGAAGCGGTGATAGATGATAATGGCAAAATCATTGGCACCCTTCCGGTTTCAAATCAGCGTGATGAAATTGGTGATTTATCCCGTTCATTTGCGGATGTGCTTTCACGGTTACAGCAGTACAACTCCTATTTAGAAAACATGGCATCCCGCTTATCTCACGAACTTAGGACACCCATTGCCGTAGTAAAGTCGTCACTAGATATGCTGTCTCACGTGCACGATGCTGATCAACAGACAGTATTTGTTGAAAGGGCTCAGTCGGGCGTAAACCGCCTAAGTACTATCTTAAACAGTATGAGTGAAGCCACGCGATTAGAGCAGGCAATTGAGCAAGAAGACTTAGTAACCTTCAATCTAGTGAAAGTCATCGAAGGATGTGTAGAGGGCTATCAGCACACTTACTCGCTAAGAAAATGGACATTCATATCAACGGACAATAGTTTATTGATTGATGGCGCTCCTGAGCTCATTGCCCAACTTTTCGATAAAATTGTTTCAAACGCCGTCGATTTCAGCCAGCAAGGCGATGAAATTGTTATTCAGTTGGAAAGGCTCAACAAATCGGTGACGTTGTCTGTAAGTAATCCGGGGCCGTTGCTTCCTAAAGGGATGAAGAACCAGCTTACTCAGTCCATGGTATCGGTAAGAGAAGAGAAAGACCTGCAAAGTGCTGCACAATCTCCACATCTTGGTCTTGGATTGTATATTGCAAATATGATCGCCCGGTTCCACAAAGGCCGACTATCGCTGAACGATAGAGAAGATGCATCTGGTGTGGTTGTGCTGGTAACATTTCCCATATCCACCAACATAAAGCATTAAGCATTTATTAAAACACTTTAAAAACAAATCAAATGAGAATGTTTATCATTTATGTTTACATATCCATTTTTATTAAATAGACTTCGTCCTCCTTACACACACTCAAGGGAAACAGGATGAAAAACACTAAATTAACTATGGGCGCCCAGACCATTGCCGCAGCTTTGGCATTCGGTAGTGGCGCGGCAATAGCCCAGGAAGAGATAGAAACGTGTAGCGATGCAACGTCTGCTGAATGTGAAGCCGTATCTGATGAAGCAATAGAACTGATTAAAATTCACGGCGTACAGCAATCCATCTACCGCTACAATAAATCTGGCGATCCTCGTCGCTTAGCAGACCTTGTTGATACACCACAAACCATTAGCGTTCTTACTCAAGACCAAATTCAAGAAAGCGGAAGAACAGACTTAAAAGACATACTGCAGGCACAGGCAGGCGTAACTTTAGGTACGGGTGAGAATGGTAATGCTTTTGGTGACCGCTATATTATTCGTGGTCACGAAGCGCGCAGTGATGTATTCGTTGATGGTCTTCGCGACCCAGGTATGACAACCCGTGAAAGCTTCGCAACCGAACGCGTTGAAATTACCAAAGGTCCTAGCTCAACCTTTGCCGGTCGTGGCTCTTCAGGTGGTGCGGTTAACTCTATCACCAAAAAAGCGTCTACCGCTTATAACTTTGGCCGTGTTGATGCCGCAGTTGGTACAGACGAGCATAAGCGTGTAACCGTGGATTTGAACAAAACGCTTACTGAAAGCAGCGCGGTGCGCTTAAACGGCCTGTATTCATCTGAAGATAAGCCAGGTCGTGAAGGTATTGAGCGTGACCGTGAAGGGGTTCAGCTTTCTTACGTGAATCAGCCTACTGACCGCTTGTCATTTACCGGGGATATTTATTACCTAAACGCTGAAGACATTCCTGATTTAGGTAGCTATTACGACAGGGATGCGGGCTACCCGCTTGAAGATATCCCTGTATATGCACAAGACGAAGACTTTCAGAACTCCGAAGTGACTACATTCACTTTACGTACTGAGTACGATATCAGTGACAACGTGCGTTTTTATAACGCCACCCGTGTAGGTAAGACAGAGAACGAATACATTACCACGGGAATGCGCGGCACTAACCGTGACGCAACCGACCCTACTGCACCAGGTGCTTATACACTATCGTTGAGCAACCACCAAGGTTGGCAGGAAGTTGACTATGTAACTACCCAGTTTAACCTATTCTGGGATACGGCTTTTGCAGGTATTGATCACCGTTTCGTGTTCGGTTTTGAATACACCGACGAATCGGTAGACAATGGCGTGTTCAATATGGACTACACTAATCCGTCAAACTGTTTAACCGGCGGTCGTCGCGGTGTATCTGAAAGTTACTGCCTACTAGATGGCAGTGGCAATGAAGTTGATAACATTAGTTCGTTGATGGGCAAAGCCTTTACCCGTGGCGATGTGGATGCACTATTCGACATTGAAACTTACTCACTATACGTTATGGACACCTTTGAGCTGACCGATAACTTTAATGTTTTCGCAGGCTTGCGTGTAGATAGCTACGACTATACTAATGCGACGTCGGGTCGTGGTGGTGATCAAGTGTATGCCTTCGAAGATGAGCTCTACAACGGTCACTTAGGGCTAGTGTACGATGTGACCGAAAACGGTAACATCTACGCTTCGTATAGCACGGCAACCAACATAAACGGCGGTGAATCAGATCTTGGTGCTAACTGTGGTTATGGCGGTATTTGTGGTACGCCCGAGCAAGCATCTCAAGCTGACCCTGAGCAAGTAGAAAACATCGAACTTGGCACCAAATGGTCGCTGTTTAATGAAAAACTTGTCGCAAATGCAGCGCTATTCCGCATCACTAAGAGCGACGTACACGAGAGTGTAGGTGATGCATACTCAACGCTTGGTACATTAAACACAGGTGAAAACCGCGTAGAAGGTATTGAGTTTGGCTTAAGCGGTGATATTACCGATAAGCTTAGCATTCAGGCGTCTGCTGCATTTATGGATTCTGAGATTCTTGAGTCTTACAGCGAAGATAACATCGGTCTTGCGCTAAGTAACTTCGCAGACGAAAGCTTCTACATACAAATGCGCTATCAGCCCAATGAGAAGTTTGCCTTTGGTGGAGACTATAGCTACCAGTCAGAAATGTACGGCGGCCAACCAGATACTGCAGCTGGCTATAGCGCTGAAACCGGAGAGTACTCTATCGTAGTTCCTGATTATCAAGTGGTTAATCTATTCGCCAACTACTATCACTCAGAGTCACTAACTTTCCGTGTTAACATTGGAAACTTGTTTGACGAAGAATACTGGACGGCAGCCTACCGTTCTGGCGCCTTCATGTATATCGGTGATGGTCGCAACATTACAGGTACCGTTAGCTACGAATTTTAATGCTAGCACAACCTAGGCGGGCAACCGCCTAGGTCTTTTTTATAGAAACCACTCTAAAAAGCGTTGAGAAAATGATTATTATTGATGACTTATTGACGAAAAGCGACGTTGCTCAGTTTCGTCAGCAACTGTCTAGTGTCCCCTTTGTTGACGGCAAGAATACGGCAATGGGAATGGCTGCAGGCGTCAAAAATAACGGTCAGGCGGATGCCCAAGACTCGCGTGTTCAACAGCTTGCTAACCTCTTGTTGAGTAAGCTAGGTAACCACCCCAAAGTTATCTCCGCAGCTCTTCCTCAACGCATTTTTCCACCGTGCTTTAATCGCTACAGTGAGTCACAAACCTATGGCTATCACGTAGACGCTGCAATTATGCGTATTCCAAATACGCCCGATGTCTTACGCAGCGACATGTCGATGACGATTTTTCTTACCGATAAAGACGAGTACGAAGGCGGTGAACTTGTTATTCAAACAGGTTTTGGCGAGCAAAAAGTTAAATGCGATGCAGGAAGCGCCATACTCTACCCATCATCAAGTCTTCATAAAGTCACGCCAGTCACTAAAGGCGAGCGTATTGCCGCTATCACCTGGCTGCAAAGTATGGTGAGCGACCAACAAATGCGTGAAACCCTTTTCCTGCTTGACCAAAGTATTCAGTCGCTAGTTAACGCGGGCACCGCAGAGCGAGAGCAGCTTGATGGACTTCATCATGTTTATCATAACTTGGTAAGAAAGTTCTCTCAGCTTTAATCGCTCTTAAATTCAAGCACAATCTGTGCACAAGTACTATCGCGAACGTTTTCTTGGGAGCGAACGAAATAAACACCTCGTCAACAAGGTCTTATACTAAAGGTGTAACGCAGTTGTATATTACTGGGTTTATTCTATGGATAATTCAACTAATGCTTTTCGTTGTAATACGTGGACAAGGTACGTAGATAAGGTACTTTAATGACATACAAAACCCTTTTTAGCGCCCTTCTTCTTATGGCTTGTTCAAGCATGGCGTTAGGACAAGATGAGCAAACCGCAAGGTTTTCTATAACGCTGAATGATAGTGATGGCACCCCCGTCGACAACGGCGTGTTTCTTTTTGAGCCTCAGTTCGAGGTAGAGGCGCATCAGATGCCAGAACAAGAACCGGCCGTAATGAATCAAATAGACAAACAGTTTGTTCCTCACGTGCTTGTAGTAAAAGCGGGCACAGAAGTGACTTTTCCTAATGCAGATAACTTGTTTCATCACGTCTATTCTTTTTCTCCCACAAAGCAATTTGAACTAAAGCTGTATAAAGAGTTTACTGCCGAGCCTTTGCGGTTCGACGCCGCAGGTGTTGTCGATATTGGCTGTAATATTCATGATTGGATGCTGGGCTACATTGTCGTCTCAGACTCTCCTTACTTTGGAAAATCTGATGATGAAGGACGGTCTTTAGTTTCACTTCCACATGGTGAATACACTGTACGTTTTTGGCACCCACAAGTAGAAGGTGAAAAGGCTTTCCCTCCACAGTCCATTTCTGTATCTGCCGATACTCAAGTAACATGGGCGCTTAGTACCAATATAATCAGTGACGACGGATTCGATTCTGGTTTCGGCGACTATTGATGCGGTTTGCTACTCAACTATTAACGCTATTGTCACTAGCATTTTCGTTAGCTAGTTACGCAGAAACAGATTTTTTATTGCGTGGAACGTGGGCACTAAAAGAAAATACGCAAAGCTTCCAAGGCTTTGGCCCAAACCACCAGCGATTCGAAGGTGATGGCTTACACTTTTCTCAAGCCGTTATCTCAACTAACCAGCGACTGTTTGACGATTGGACATTATCTGGTGTTATAAACGCTTACAGTGATGGCGAAGAGCGGCTCAACTTTTCTCAGCTATATCTCAAGTATCGGCCACTTAGTGCCTCTTCGATAAAACCTGAAGTAAAAGTTGGAGCATTCTATCCAGCCATTTCTGCTGAAAACACAGATTTTGGCTGGCTATCACCTCACTTCCTCACTAACTCAGCCATAAACAGCTGGATAGGGGAAGAACTCAGAACCGGTGGCATTGAATTTAGCTTTAGACAAAATGGCAGACAAGTGCGAAGTAACTGGTCATGGAAAGTATTGGGCAGTGTATTTAAAGGTAACGACACCACAGGTACGTTACTTTCTTGGCGTGGCTTTGCACTTCACGATAGACAGTCACTTTACAACGAACGGGTGAATTTTTTACCTATACCAGGTGTCATCGATGAAGATAGATTGGGTGCTCCTGCATGGACCGAACCCTTTAGAGAAATAGACAACCGCTTCGGCTACTATTTTGGCGCACATGTGGCGTACAAGCGTAAGGCTGAAATGCGCTACTACTATTACGATAACAACGCAGACGCCAATGCAGTCGAGTCTGATCGCATCTACGCATGGCATACACGCTTTCATTCGTTAACGCTTCGCTACATGTTTAACCCTAACTTTACGGTATTTTCTCAGTTGCTGGTGGGCGACACTCTAATGGGTGAAAGTATTGTAGATAACGATTTTAATAGTGGCTTTGTTGCTGCTGTATACAGCATGACTCCATACATGCTTGCTGCACGTGCTGACTGGTATCAAGTCAATGATAATGACAATTACGCGCTCGACCCTAATGGCAGTTTAGGGCGTGCGCTTACCATCAGCGCTGGGCGCAATATTAGCAAACACTTCTCAATAACCGCCGAGTGGCAAATAAACTCAGGCACTCAGCAAAACCTTCGCTTTTTTCAAGACAGCGAGCACTTTACCGAGCACTTGTTCCAGTTGGCACTTACAGCCACTTTCTAATTAACCTGCTTTCCATCAGAGTTATCTTTTTGCGTATTTAATCGACTTATATTGCTATTCTTTTCTAAAATAAACGCTTAGCGCAATCTGGTAGATTTTCAAAATCAAAACCCATGTTTTTCAGACTTTTACTGCCCAGTATCAGACTTCCAAAGGTACGATATTCAAGAGCTAAGCTTTTTTCAAATTGACGTTTGGCCACTTTCGGAAACGCTTTTCCCTCGATAGTTGAAAGGTACTTTTCTTCTCTTTTTTTGTTTAAGTATTTTTTAAATTGCGCTTTTGCAAATTTCACGGTTTCCACTTCCTTTTGAGAAAGTGCCGCTTCTAAATCCAAGGCATAACTTCCATTTTCGTGTCGCCGAACAAAATACAAATAACTGCGAAGCGCCGTTACATCAAGTTGCTCAAGCCCATAGCTAACATACGTTAAACTGTTCACTACATGTGCTTTTACTTGTTCATTGACTTGCCCTTCTATTTCGAAAATATGATTGGCTCGTGTCAGTTCTGTAACAATCAAATGTGACAAGGCAGTCGAAGTATTTCCCATTACCGTTAAATGACGAGCGGCATTATTTCGATGTTTCATAGGAACATCTCTGCGCTGCATAAGAGTCAATAATGCGAATAAATCATCGTTTTTTGCGTGTGCAATGAGATCTTGTAAATCCAGTTCTGCATAAGGCGCTAGCAAAGTAGCATTTGGTGATTCAAACACTGAATCTTCGGCGGCTAGTAAAATATCACCTCTCTCGATATCCCACTCTAAAGATTCTTTTTCGACTATTACACTCTCTGAATGCTTGGGCTCCGCTTCTATGGAACACCATCGACTTGCGCTGTGACTTTCTGGCGACAAAGAAACGTGAGGTTCGCTTTGCAGAATCGTTTGCGTTGAGTGAGATTCCTCTTGAAGACTAAGTTGGTGTACTGTTTCTTCGCCAGCCCTCTTGTTTGCGTACTTTGTATTGGGTTCAGCTCCAGATGAAACATCAAGCAAGTAGTAAAATAAAACCGCGACAATACCAATCGCAGCTATAAGTAACTTACGGTCCATCTGGTTAATTCCCTTTATCTAGTTTTAGCTAGTCTTAGCGAACTTATGAACTCTCAGCGACTTCGATTAGATCGAATGTGGTGGCATCGTCACCTTTTACCATAACCTGACATTGACCCCAGCTTTGTGGAATATGCCAAACGTGAGCCTCGGCTACGGTGAACTTTTCTCGATGAGAATCACAGCGCACTTCAACCGTATCAAGGTCGCCCTGTATGTTATTAAAAGCAAACTTATTTCTTACCAGTGTGTGGAACCAACGTCCGTTGTCTCCCATGCTTACGGGTACCTTAAGATTTTTTTCAGACGCAATAGATGTTTCAATCTGATTTACTATTGCGGCAATTTCGTCAATACGCGGTTGTTGCTCATCCATTTCTTGAAGCCTGCTGTACGACTTTAGGGCTTCTGCGTAATACCCGCGCTGCGCATCAAGAAGTATTTTCCTTTGTAATACGTAAGCCACATAATCGTCATCAAAAACGGAATTGTTAAAACGCTTTTGTCCATTACTGGCAAGTAAACGCGTTAGGCTTTTCGCTTCTCTTTCAATGTCGCCTTGTTCTCTTGCAATCTGTGACTCCAAGTTGAGCAACCAGGTATTCTCGTACCGATTTAACGTATCCCAGCTCAATAGCTCTTTAAGCGCTTCGTCTGCCGCTTCAACATTACCTGCTTTGAATGTTTTATCTACGTTTTTATACGCTTTAATAAATTTGCGAGTGGCGCCAGTTTTTCCGTTAATAGCAAAATCCATTTGAACCGCTTGATGGCATTGTTGAGTAGGTTCGCCATCTTTTAATGCAGGGTTATACTGCCACTTCTTAACTGCTGATAGTGCGCTGCGTTTGAAAGACGGACTTCCGAAGAAATCTTCGACAACAGGGTCTTTCACTCGACCTTCTTCATCGATAACGTAGCTCAGCCTAACCCAGCCTTCACGGCCTTTTCTCACGGCTGTAGTCGGGTATCTGGGATTCACTCGCTCAAGAGGAGTAGCAGGTGTGAATGAGGTTATTCGCTCAACTTCATTGGCTTTCGCTTCTGCAAGGGCTTTTTCTTCTGCTTCATCACAGGGAATGCTAAGTTCTTGTGCAGCTATACTTGAGGTACAAGCCGAAAAAAATAACACAGCGAGTGTAAACGGTTTTCGCTCAGCTATGTGGGCACGCCATGAAACATTTGTGCTGGCGCTTTTTTTAAAAAGCGAACGTTTAGTCGTTACGGCCCAAATCATGTTTATCATCCTTAACAGTTGTTTTAACGATTAACGCATTCTAAGTTTATAAGCTATTTCTTGTTTGCCGACTTTTCAAGCGATGCATCAGGCACATTTTTGATCATCATCTGCTCTTTACGCTTGGTCATCATTTTAGCAAGCCTACGCATGCTTACCGTGGTGTCTTTTTCATCTACGATATCAACACCTAACAAGCGTTCTAGCAAGTCTTCTAGCGTAAGCACCCCTTCTAAACCACCGTATTCGTCGACTACCAGCAGCATATGTACATGTTTATTGATGAAGTGCTCGAAGGTGACTGACAGCGGCATAGTGTTTAACACGGTAACCATATCTTTGGCATATTCTGAAAGTGGCTTGTCGGTGTTTCCTCTCGCCTGCGCGACCAACAAGTCAGACCGCATAACATAGCCAGTAATGTTCTCAGAATCACTATCTTCAAACACAGGTATACGTGAAAACTCAATATTTGCGTGCTTATGGAAAAACGCTTCCACCGTCATCGACTCTGAGACTTTAAACAGCGCCGTGCGGTGGGTAATGGCGTCTTTCACTTTCAGCTCGTGTAAGCTTAACAAGCTTTGTAGAAACGCCGCTTCATGATTAGCTAGCTGCCCTTCTTGGCCTGACAATTCAGCCATAGCGTGAAGTTCACTGCGGCTTAACCCGCGAAGTGGGCTGTCTTCTTTAAAGCCTTTCGTCATTAGCTCAGACATTTTAACGAACGGCATAAGTACAATTGAAAGGTATTTAAGAAAATATGCGGTTACCGGCGCTAATGCCCGCCAATAGGTAGCGCCAAGTGTCTTTGGAATAATTTCTGAAAAGATAAGAATAAGCAGCGTAAGCACTGCTGAAATAACACCTAAATAGGCATCGCCGAACACTGCGGCCGCTTGCGCACCTGCGCCTGCCGCCCCCATAGTATGAGCGATAGTGTTCAGCGTTAGTATCGCTGATAAAGGCGTATTTATATTATCGGTTTGCTTACGTAATAGCGCACCACTGGCTTTACCCTCTTTTTCTAGAACAGAAATGTACGCAGACGAAACACTCAGAATTACAGCCTCTGCAATGGAGCACAAAAAAGAAAAGCCCAGTGCAATGAAGACGTACACAATAAGTAAAAGCATGTAGTTATTCCAAGCGTCCTTGTAGGTTTAAACGCGTTTTAATTTTAATTAGATGAACGACTATTATGGATAATAGAGCGGGATATACAAGCGCTCTATGAATATCATTTGAGCACTTTAATATGAAAGGCATCCGCTGGGCTACGGTTAGCCGCAGCACGCCGAATGTTGCTCTTGGTTATGACGGTGTTGCTGCAGCTTTTTCACGCCCAGCCTCACCATAAGCCCAGCCAACAGGATTGCACATAACCCGTAGATTATCTGAACACTTGCCCCGTGCTCATGAACGTGGCTGGTTGTTTTTATCATTGAAGATAAAGAAAGCGAGGACACCAAGTAGTTAAGTGCATAACCAAAACCTATACTTGCAGAGATAACACTGAAAAGGTAAAGCACTAACGTTCGCGTGCCCATTTCTTGTTTGATCATGCCCATGGTTGACACGTTAGTGGCAGGCCCTGCCATTAAAAATACTAGCACAGCACCTGGTGATAGCCCGGCAGCCAGAAAGCCAACCGCTAGCGGTGTAGACGCGGTGGCGCATATGTACATAGGAATACCTATAAGTGCCATAACAAGCATGGCGACTACACCATCACCCCATTGCGTTAAAAAGTCGGTAGGCACCCAGGTTTTTATAGCGGCGGCGAGCGCTAAACCAATAAGTAGCCACACCACAATATCTTCGAGCAACTTGCCGCTGGCATATGAAAGCACGCTTGTGATTTTCGAAGGCGAAGACTCGGGTAAAGGCGTGTCTGTGCTTTCGTGGCTATGAGCATGTGTTTTTTCGCTTGCACAGCAGGAGATGCTGGCCTGTATTTGTGATTCTGGTTTGGGTGCTTGCTTTGACCCACAGCACGATGACTCCGTCACCTCATACTGTCGTTGTTGAGTTTCTTCTGCTTCTGCGAAAAAACGTACCATCGAACCAGCATAAATGGCGCTTGTAATGGCCGCGATGGGTCTAACAATGGCATATAGAGGCCCAAGCAATGCGTATGACACAGAGACACTGTCTACGCCAGTCTCGGGCGTAGATACTAAAAAAGATATCGTTGAAGACTTAGAAGCACCACTTCGGCGCAAACCGAGCGCGGCAGGAATAACGCCACATGAACAAAGTGGCAAAGGCGCGCCGATAATAGCTGCTTTGCTAATCGAGCCAAATGATGCACTACCCATGTGCTTTTCAAGAAAAGAGACAGGCACTAACTCATGCATCACTCCTGCGACCAGTAACCCCAACAGCAGCCATGGCGCTGATTCCATGAACAACGCAAGAAAATTTTGCCCTAGTAAAATGATATCTGACACATAGCCTCTCTTGTAACCCTGACATAAGCTGCCTTACTTGCAGACATACACTACTCGTGTACAAAGTCACCTAGTCTTAAACGCTTTAAATATTAACAGATATAAAGTGCGACAGAAAATCAACAAAACTGATTAGGCCAATTGTAAAAGCATAAAAATGGCCAGTACAAATGTACTGGCCGAATGTTGACTATCTCGAGAGTGTGCTTTTTAAACTCAGAGGTCAACCATGAAAAATCGAATCAGTGCTCAATAAGCCATTAAGCTGTTTATTCTTGTGCTACGTTTCCTTTTTTAAGCTTAGACACTACAGAGAAAGCTTCGAGCATGACGAGTACTGAAACCACCAGCACTACCGCATCTAAGAAGACCAACAAATAATTTCCTTCTACGTAGTACTCTTTAAGCTTTATCAGGCCAGCAAAGAAAGCCATGATCAATACGAATACCATGGGTATTAGCGTATACCTTGCAGGACGGCCCAGCTTGATCAACATAACCGATATCACTAGTAGGGTAAGACTTGCTAGGATTTGGTTAGTCGAACCAAATAGGGGCCATATGATCATACCGCCGCTACCTGACGCACCGCCTGCACCAAATGCAAGTAATAAACAGCAGCCAACCGCCACAAGGGTTGCTATAACGCCGTTTTTCAGTGCACCAATAGAATAGATATCGCCCCACTCTTGTATGATGTAGCGCTGAAGACGTACACCAGAGTCCATAGTTGTACCTGCAAACAGTACAACCATTACCGCAAGGATCGTTGAAGAGAAATCTACCGGCAATCCCCAACCTTGCTGAATTAGGTTCGCGCCACCTGTGATAAATGCACCCACGCTACCCGCACCCAAGTGGCTGTATACTTCGTGCCATTCTTCAGGTGAAGCTGCGAACGCCACACCGCTAACCGCGACAATGGTAATAAGTGCCAATGAGCCTTCACCGACCGCGCCCAAATAGCCAACAAAGCGCGCATCTGTCTCTTTGTCGAGTTGCTTAGAGCTGGTACCCGATGACACAATGCCGTGGAAACCAGAAACCGCACCACACGCAATAGTGACGAACAACAGCGGGATAAGGCTTGGTGAATCTATTGCCGTTTGCGTATTAAATGCCGGCGCTGTGATATCCGGCATGGCAAAGAATACCGCACCGTAAAGCAAGAATAAGCCAACAAGCAGCTGCATACCGTTAATGAAATCACGAGGCTGTAGCAACATCCAAACTGGTAATAGGGAGGCAATAGCAGCATAAACAAAAAGAATGATTATCCAATTCGCTTTATCGGCCAAACCAAACATGGTTTCCGGTAGACTCAGTGGAATATAACTGCCTGCATATACCGAGGCGTAAAGCACGATAATGCCGACAAGGCACAAAGGAATAAGGCTGAAGTTACGCTTTAACAACTGACCGATAATCAATGCAACTGCAATCGCCATCCACGCAGGAAAAACCGCATTGGGCTGAGACACAAAAGAATTAGCGATAACAACACCGAACACAGCGTTAACCATAAGAAGGACTAGGAATATTACTATCATGAAAAGCGCACGGGAGCGTTTACCGATAACGCTCTCAGAGAGTGCTCCCATGGATTTTCCTTTATGACGAGCGCTTGCCCATAGCGCGCCCATATCGTGGACACCGGCAAACAGAATAGTGCCGAAGACAACCCAAAGTACGGCAGGAACCCAGCCCCAATAAACTGCGATTGCTGGCCCTACTATGGGTGCTGCGCCTGCTACTGAGGTAAAATGATGGCCCCATAACACTACTTTATTGGTAGGAACAAAGTCGACACCATCTTGCATGGTATGGGCTGGGGTTACAAAACTATCATCCAGTTTGAATATGCGGCTCGCAATAAATTTTGAATAGACGAACCAACCGAGCAACATTCCAATGATGCCCAGTATCACTATGGCAATAGACTGCATATTATTATCCTAATATTGTTTTTCTAAAGCCTTTAAAATTCTAGCGTGTATCAAAGTTCAAAAGGCTCGTGTCTGTCTTTTAACATTAAACCATTTGTCGCCATGGTTTAACGCCATTGTAAGACTAAAGTCTAACTCGAACTTAGTTTTTTCCAACTCTTCATACCACTTGGTTGATTTTTTACGACTCTGATTCGCACAAGCTTGAGCCAAAACGGTTACTTAACGTAAATTTTGGTCAAATAAGAAATCAGCACTTTAAATAAGATGCATTCTCGTTTATAACTACGCTCTTTTTTTGGGGCGGATAAAAATATGGCATCACCTAAATTTCACATGGCTTTTCGCAAATATCACCGTTGGCTTGGTTTTTTTCTCGCGGGCATAATGGGGGTATACGCTATCAGCGGCATTCTTTTGATATTTCGCCCTACCGATATATTGAAGTATGAACAAGTCCAGACCAGGCAATTTGAAGCAAACCTATCAGGTGAAGAACTGCTGCCTTTGCTTAAAATGAGAGGTAGTAAAGTCACAAGTGAAAACGTAGACGAAATCGTACTTAATGTAGGCCAGTACAATAAAGCTACGGGTGAAGCCACTATCACCAAAAAAGACTATCCTCTCGTTCTGTCTAAAATGGTGAAGCTTCACAAAGCAACGAACAATAGTCCTCTCTTTTGGCTTAATATTAGCTTTGGCGTAGGCCTGCTGTTTTTTGTGATTTCCGCGTTTTTGATGTTTGTTCCCAAACTACCCATGTACAAGAATGGGCTTAAAATTGCCGGTATCGGCGCTATCGTTACTGTATTAACAGTAATCTTTGGTTCGTAAATTTTGCTTTGTAGTGTTTGCTTGGTTGTGATGGCTTCTAAATATTCGTTTAGTTAAGTCTGTGTTATGCCGCGCTTAGTACGCATACTGAACGGTATGCGTACTGGCTAATTAGAATCAGATGGCAGAGAGAAAAAAGGATTTCATCGACCTGTAAGTGGTCTCCGACTCTGGCGTTTTATAGAAAATCAAATATTCGGCGTGGGATAGCCCTTCAAAGAATTCTATTTGCGCAACACCTCCACTATCACGTATTGCACGACTCACTCTTACCGTATCGCTTAAAAACATGTCTCGCGTCCCTGTCACCAGCAAAGTTGGCGGGAATTCTTCAAAAGAACTGTAAAGTGGCGATATAGCTGGGTCTGTTAGTGCTTTTTTGCCAGCATATAGTTTTGCGGCAGCTTCAAGTACCCCATCGTAGGTCACCAACACACCATCTATACCCTCATTTGTAGAAAGGCTATCGCTGGTTTTGGTAAGGTCGGCCCAAGGCGTGCCTGCATACACAGCTTTGGGTAGAGGGCTTTTGCTGCTGATGAGATACTGGACTAGTGAAAGCACTAGACCACCTCCAGCCGATGTTCCTCCCACAAATACATTTCCCTTACCAACTCGGTCGAGTAAAGCATTGTAAACTGCAACTACGTCATCCAAAGCAGCGGGAAAAGGAAACGTTGGTGGCATTCTATAGTCAACGCTATATACCACGATACCTAACCGTTCAGCGACGAGAAGCCCTTCTTCGATACTCGGCAAACCGCCAAAAAGCACAAACGCCCCACCATGAATATCAAGATAAACCTTGTCTTTAAATTCAGGAGTAATCGTTCTAGGTGTCAGCTTGCGCACTACCACATCATTTAAATCAATAAGCTCAACATCCACGTTAAGCTCTTTCTTCATTTTTTTAATCTTTTTCTTTTGCTCGCTATTTCTAGCGTGAACATAGTTTCTCCATGCTTCATTAGTACGAGGCGTACTCGCTACTATTTCTTCTTTGGCGAAGTGGGGAAATGCTGAGATGCTTTCTATGAGCGCCTCACTGGCTGCTTGGGGTAATGGTGGCTTATTGCTGTGCATAGGGCTTGTAGTAGCTAATGTAGTAGGAGTAAATAACAATGCAAGTACGTACATCAGTAGGTATATTAATTTCATAATGAATAAACGCCTTACGTAAATGTGTAGCTTTCTATAAGAGTTAAGGTACGTGAACAAAGCTGTAATACCAATCCGCATAAATGTAAAGCTTAGTCTGATTTGCGGCTTCAATTGCTAGCATTCACCTAGACCTAAATGCGCCTTTTCTAGGTAGTCTGAAAAAACTGCACTAAGTACAGGTTATATCTAGATTGCATTTTGCTATGCTAGCTTATAATTTACTCACTACCGTTAAAATGATTACGACTTTTTTTGAAAGCGAAGGGATGCTAAATCGCACGCTTTAGCTAATAAGTACATAACCTTAGGGATGAAGATGAAAAGCTTTTCTATACACAAACTACTGTTCTCATTAGGACTCGCTGTATCTACAGTAACAACTGCTATAGCCGACACTGATAGCCAAACGTCCGTTTGGAAAATATCTAACGGTGAAGATGCCGTATATGTAGGTGGCACTATCCATATTTTACCCATTTCTGAATTCCCTCTTCCGAGTGAATTTACCGACGTTTATGAGCAAGCAGACACACTAGTGTTCGAAGTCAAAATGCCAGCTTCCACAGACATTGAAGGCCAACAGAAAATGATGGCAGGGCTTGCCTACGCACAAGGTAAGTCGCTCAAAGATGATGTATCAGAAGAAACCTATCAAGCCCTTAATGCTTATTTAGCTAACTTCGGCGCTACTGCTGATCAGTTAGCTCGATTTAAGCCAGGCATGGTTGCATCAATGCTAGTTGCTATGGAAGCACAACGCTCTCAAATGGCTGGGCAAGGGGTAGATGCCTACTTCATGCAGCTAGCAGCACGCGATGGTAAAGCAAGCGAATACTTAGAATCACTAGATTTTCAAATCAACATGCTTGCGAACATGGGCGCGGGTGAAGAAGATCGCCTTATTTCTGAAACGTTAGAAACCTTACCAGAGCTAAAAGAAATGCTACAAAACACTATAAAAGCATGGCGAAACGGCGACACTGAACAAATTGATGAGTTGGTAGTAGATACATTTAAACGTGAATCTCCGGCTTCTTATGATGACGTGTTTACTCAGCGTAACCAAAACTGGCTACCTCAACTTGAAGCTATGTTCGGTGACGAAGACCTAGAGTTTGTTTTAGTGGGTGCGGGGCACCTAGTGGGTGAAGACAGCGTTATTGCCCTATTAGAAGCTAAAGGTTACAAAATAGAACAAATGTAATTCGCTTTTGGCACAGGAACTTCAAGACTAAAGCTAGGCAAATGCCTAGCTTTTTTATATCAACATTTGGTTAAAATTAGACTTAGGCTTATGTCTAAATTGAAACGTTTATTCAATGGTATACACTTTAACTAGGTCGCGAACGGTTTAAGGCTTCCAAGTACGGTAAGGTATGCACGTTAAAAATAAAGGCTTCACTTTAATAGAGCTAATTATAGTAATTGTTGTGCTTGGCATACTTGCTGTTACTGCTGCACCTAAACTTTTAAACATTCAAAAAGACGCGCAAGTGGGCGCGCTACAGGGCTTAAAGTCTGCCTTAGTCGCTTCTTCAGATATTGTCTATGCAAAATCACTCCTTGAGGGCGTTGAAACCAGCGCTGATACCACCTTAACTTCAGGTATTCGCGTACGTTATGGCTACCCTTACGCAACACAAACAAATTTGAAACTCGTAGCAGACTTCACCGAAGTAGATTGGAAATTAACAGGCTCGGCCCCTGAGGTTACCTTTACTCTAGAAAGACAAACTAGCGGCTTTAGCAATGATGAGATTGAAGAAGACGAAGTATGTAAGCTTACCTATCGTCATCCCAATCAAGGTGAGAAGCCGACTATAACCGTCAATGACTGTAATGCGTAACGCAACGTTCTCGTAGCAATAATAGAGACTTCTCGCGCTTCCCCCTCTCCTTTACAAGCTTTCATTTCACGTAGAGTAACGGGCGTGAGTGTATGCTCTCTGCCCGCCGGCATCGCAGGAAGGTGGTGTCGTACCTCTTACTGAAAGCAGGGATGGTTTCACGGCGAGCTCTCTCCTCACCCCAAAGCTTTCTGCTATGCAGATTGCGAAGGAAGTGAAGCCCCATCGAAAACTGATCGTAGCAGGGACGCTGCTGAGAAGCCGCCATGGATGGTTTTACTGTGTGTTTCTTCTTATCCCCCCAACTTCTTGCTGTGCCGCAAGAAAGAAGTGATTGTTTTGCCCTCTGAAGCCCTACACCGCAGCGACGCAGTGTAGATGCCCCCATGGATGGGTTTACGGCGTGTTACTTCTTCTCCCCCTCAAACTTTTTGCTAAGCCGATCAAGGAGGGAGTGAAGCCCCATCAAAAACTGATCGCAGCAGGGACGCCGCTGCGAAGCCGCCATGGATGGCTCTTCGGCGTGTTTTTGATGGGGCTTCACTCCCGACCTAAAAAATCGCAGGCATAAAAAAAGCGCACCTAAGTGCGCTTTTTTTGGGCTTGTGTTGCTAAGTCTAGATTAGTCTAGGATCTTAGATACAACACCAGCACCTACTGTACGACCACCTTCACGGATTGCGAAACGAAGACCTTCTTCCATCGCGATCGGAGCAATTAGCTCAACTTTGAATTTAAGGTTGTCACCAGGCATTACCATTTCTACGCCTTCTGGAAGCTCTACTGCACCAGTTACGTCAGTTGTACGGAAGTAGAACTGTGGACGGTAGCCTTTGAAGAATGGAGTATGACGACCACCTTCATCTTTAGACAGTACGTATACTTCTGCTTCGAAGTTAACGTGTGGAGTGATTGAACCAGGCTTAGCTAGTACTTGACCACGTTCAACTTCATCACGCTTAGTACCACGTAGAAGAACACCAACGTTCTCACCTGCACGGCCTTCGTCAAGAAGCTTACGGAACATCTCAACACCAGTACAAGTAGTCTTAGTAGTGTCTTTGATACCTACGATTTCTACTTCTTCACCAACCTTGATGATACCTTGCTCAACACGACCTGTTACAACAGTACCACGGCCTGAGATTGAGAATACGTCTTCAATTGGAAGGATGAACGGCTTGTCGATTGCACGCTCTGGCTCTGGGATGTATGAATCAAGCGCTTCACCAAGCTCGATGATTTTCTTTTCCCACTCTGCGTCGCCTTCAAGCGCTTTAAGAGCTGAACCTTGGATAACTGGTAGGTCATCACCTGGGAATTCGTATTCGTTAAGAAGTTCACGAACTTCCATTTCTACTAGCTCTAGAAGCTCTTCATCATCAACCATGTCACATTTGTTCATGAATACGATGATGTAAGGAATACCAACCTGACGACCAAGTAGGATGTGCTCACGAGTCTGTGGCATAGGGCCATCAGTCGCAGCTACTACTAGGATACCACCGTCCATCTGAGCAGCACCAGTGATCATGTTTTTAACGTAATCAGCGTGTCCTGGGCAGTCTACGTGTGCGTAGTGACGAGTAGGAGTGTCATACTCTACGTGTGAAGTAGAGATGGTGATACCACGTGCTTTCTCTTCAGGCGCGTTATCGATTTGATCGAAAGCCTGAGCAGAACCGCCGTAAGTTTTAGAAAGAACTGTAGTGATAGCTGCAGTTAGGGTAGTTTTACCGTGGTCAACGTGGCCGATAGTACCCACGTTTACGTGGGGTTTCGTACGTTCAAACTTTTCTTTTGCCATTTTTCTCGTTTCCTAAGTTAAAAGTCCGACCCACCAATAGACCGGACCGAACCTTCATTTAGATTAAATTCTAGATTCAATAATAGCCTGCGCCACATTGTTCGGCGCCTCAGAATAATTGAAGAACTCCATTGAGTATGAAGCACGACCTTGTGTTTGTGAACGCAAATCAGTTGCGTAGCCAAACATTTCTGAAAGCGGCACTTTTGCACGTATTATTTTAACACCTGCTACGCCATCTTCCATACCTTCGATCATGCCGCGGCGACGATTAATGTCACCAACTACATCACCCATCCAGTCTTCTGGAGTAGTTACTTCAACTTTCATTGTGGGTTCAAGCAACACCGGATTTGCTTCTGCGGCGCCTTTTTTGAAACCCATAGAGCCGGCGATCTTAAACGCCATTTCAGAAGAGTCAACATCGTGGTAAGAACCATCAAACAAAGTAACCTTTACATCTAGTACTGGGAACCCTGCAAGAACACCACTTCGCATCTGCTCCTGAATTCCTTTATCGACCGCTGGAATGAACTCTTTTGGTACAACACCACCGACGATTTCGTTCACAAATTCGTAGCCTGAACCTTCTTCCTGAGGCTCAATGCGTAGCCATACATGACCAAACTGGCCTCGGCCGCCTGACTGACGAACGAACTTCCCTTCCACTTCAACAGATTTACGAAGGGTTTCGCGATAAGCAACCTGTGGGTTACCTACGTTACATTCAACTTTAAATTCACGCTTCATGCGGTCGACAATGATATCAAGGTGAAGTTCACCCATACCTGAGATAATTGTCTGACCCGTCTCGTCATCAGTTTTAACTTTAAACGATGGATCTTCTGCCGCGAGTTTGCCTAAGGCAATACCCATTTTTTCTTGGTCAGCCTGAGATTTAGGCTCTACCGCTATTGAAATAACAGGGTCAGGGAACTCCATACGCTCTAGCGTGATAACGTTATTAGGATCACAAAGCGTATCACCCGTAGTTACATCTTTAAGTCCGATAGCGGCGGCAATGTCACCTGCGCGTACTTCTTTAAGCTCTTCGCGGTCTTTTGCGTGCATCTGCACAATACGCCCGAAGCGCTCACGCTTGCCCTTAACAGGGTTGTAAACCGTATCACCTGTGTTTACTACACCCGAGTAACAACGGAAGAAGGTCAACGTACCCACAAATGGGTCGGTCGCTATTTTAAATGCTAGCGCTGAGAAAGGCTCATCGTCGCTTGAATGACGCTCTGCTTCAGTCTCGTCTTTATCGTCAAGCACACCAGTGATGGCTTTAACTTCAGTTGGAGACGGAAGGTAATGAATAACAGAGTCTAGTACTGCCTGAACACCTTTGTTTTTGAAGGCACTACCACAAGTGGCAAGAACAATTTCGTTGTTCAGTGTACGCGTACGAAGGCCTAAACGGATTTCTTCTTCAGTCAGCTCTTCGCCTTCCAAGTACTTGTCCATAAGCTCATCAGACGCTTCAGCAGCCGCTTCGATCATTTCGGTGCGGTACTGCTCAGCGGTATCTAAATATTCAGCTGGAATGTCTTCATAGGTAAATGTCATACCCATGTCTTCTTCATTCCAGTTGATGGCTTTCATCTTCACAAGGTCGATGACGCCATGGAAATTCTCTTCAGCGCCCATGTTGATTTGAATCGGAACACAGTTTGCGCCTAAACGCTTGCGGATTTGACCCACAACACGTTCAAAATCAGCGCCAGCCCGGTCCATTTTATTAACGAACACTAGGCGTGGCACTTCATATTTGTCAGCCTGTCGCCAGACTGTCTCTGATTGAGGTTCTACCCCAGAAGACCCACAGAATACAACCACTGCACCATCTAGTACACGTAATGAACGCTCTACTTCGATAGTAAAGTCAACGTGTCCAGGGGTGTCGATGATGTTAATTCTGTGCTGATCGAACTGTTGCTCCATACCAGACCAGAAACAAGTCGTTGCAGCAGACGTGATAGTAATACCACGCTCCTGCTCTTGCTCCATCCAGTCCATGGTAGCAGCACCATCGTGCACTTCACCGATTTTGTGAGACAGTCCTGTATAAAACAGGACTCGCTCTGTGGTCGTGGTTTTACCCGCGTCCACGTGAGCCACAATACCAATATTGCGATAACGCTCAATCGAGGTCTTACGAGGCATAAATCTCTCTCAGTTAAATAACGTTGATTACCAACGGTAGTGAGCAAACGCTTTGTTTGCTTCGGCCATACGGTGAACGTCTTCACGTTTCTTAACCGCTGAACCTTTGTTGTCTGCTGCGTCTAGCATTTCAGCCGCTAGGCGTTGTGCCATAGACTTTTCGCCACGTTTACGTGCAGCTTCTACCATCCAACGCATACCTAGCGCGTTACGACGAACTGGACGTACTTCAACTGGAACCTGATAAGTTGAACCACCAACACGACGAGACTTAACCTCTACTGTTGGGCGGATGTTATCAAGCGCTTCCTCGAAGATATCTAGGTGTGCTTTGCCGGTTTTTTCAGCAACAATATCAAGCGCACCGTAAACGATTCTTTCAGCGACTGACTTTTTGCCGTCGAGCATTACGACATTCATGAATTTCGCAAGCAGTTGTGAACCAAATTTTGGCTCTGGTAGGATTTTACGTTGACCTACGACTCTTCTTCTTGGCATTTTCTATTCTCCGTATGAATTCAGGGAAAACCCAAAACTCTTAAACTTCAGTTTGGCCTTACTAACGGAGAACCGTTAAGATTTAGGCTTCTTCGCGCCGTACTTAGAACGGGCTTGTCTACGATCGTTTACACCTGCGCAGTCAAGAGTACCGCGAACTGTGTGATAACGAACACCTGGTAGATCTTTAACACGACCACCACGGATAAGTACTACACTGTGCTCTTGTAGGTTGTGACCTTCACCACCGATGTATGAAGAAACTTCAAAACCGTTAGTTAGACGTACACGACATACTTTACGTAGTGCAGAGTTTGGTTTCTTAGGCGTAGTAGTATATACACGAGTACATACACCACGTCTTTGTGGACAAGCTTGTAGAGCAGCTACGTTGCTTTTTTCAACGGGCTTTCTACGCGGCTTGCGCACTAACTGGTTAACTGTTGCCATTAACTAGCTCCTGATTAAAAACTACGAAAACCCAATCACTGTGATTGGGTCCATATTAATGCGATTAATTGTTTAATCGCGCTTGTTTGTGAACATTGTGCTCGTCAATATTCACTGAGCGCTGATACGAAAAACCGCGACCGTTTATCGAGCCATTTGATGGCTATCCAAAATCGGGTCGCGGAATATTAAAGATCATCGCTCTGACTGTCAAGGTGTACAAAGGTTAAGCAGTTAATTTATCTGCAATCTGTACAACTGGACTGCCAAATTGTTAGGAGTACGTTAACGTACTCCTATGATCATGCCTTATTCGGCAGTATCTTCGTCTGCACCTGCATTAAGCGCTTCGGTTAGTGCCTGTTCTGCTTCAGCAGCAGATACTGACATTTCTTCGATTTGCTCTTTGCGACGTTGTGCACGGCGTTCATGGTAAGCGAAACCGGTACCCGCTGGAATTAGACGACCAACGATTACGTTTTCTTTCAGACCGCGTAGGTCATCTTCTTTACCCTGAACCGCAGCTTCAGTTAGAACACGTGTTGTTTCTTGGAACGATGCCGCTGAGATAAATGACTCAGTAGACAGTGACGCTTTAGTGATACCAAGCAGCTGTGTTTCGTACTGCGCTGGGATCTTACCGTGTTTTTCAATTTCACGGTTAGCCACTTTAACGTTCGATACTTCAACCTGTTCGCCTTCAAGGAACTGCGTATCGCCTGGTTGAGTGATAACACACTTACGTAGCATCTGACGAATAACTACTTCAATGTGCTTATCGTTAATCTTAACACCCTGTAGACGGTATACTTCCTGAACTTCGTTCACGATGTAGTTTGCTACTGCTGAGATACCACGTAGACGTAGGATATCGTGTGGAGACTCTGGACCATCAGCGATAACTTCGCCTTTTTCCACTTTCTCACCTTCGAACACGTTAAGCTGACGCCACTTAGGAATCATCTCTTCGTATGCATCACCCTCAGCAGGTGTAATTACAAGACGCTTCTTACCTTTGGTCTCTTTACCGAAGCCGATAGTACCTGAGATTTCTGCAAGGATTGCAGGCTCTTTAGGCTTACGAGCTTCAAATAGGTCCGCAACGCGCGGTAGACCACCCGTGATATCACGAGTCTTCGAGCTTTCCTGAGGAATACGTGCTAGCACGTCACCTTCGTTAGCCACTTTGCCTTCTTTCGCTTCGATTGTGGTGAAGCTTGGAAGACGAATTTCTTGAAGACCGAACTCGTCGCTTTCAAGAATTAGCTTAGGCTCTTTCGCGTTAACTTTCGCAAGGTCTTTAACAACGATACGGGTTAGACCAGTAAGCTCGTCTTGCTGCATTTCGGTGTTAGAGTCATCAATGTCTGCGAAGCTAATCTTAGCTGCACGTTCAGTGATGATTGGGTGACTATGCGGATCCCAGTTAGCAACAATGTCGCCAGCTGCAATCGTTGCGCCGTCATCCACGCTAAGTACAGCACCGTAAGGTACTTTATAGCGCTCTTTCTCACGGCCTTGCTCGTCGATAACAGTAAGTTCTGTTGAACGAGAAACAATAACCACTTTACCTTCAGAGTTACGTACGAACTTCGCGTTGTGTAGCTTAAGGCTACCTGCTGTTTTCACTTGTACGCTGTTCTCAGCAGATGCTCTTGATGCCGCACCACCGATGTGGAACGTACGCATGGTAAGCTGTGTACCTGGCTCACCGATTGACTGTGCTGCAATAACACCAACTGATTCACCGCTACCCACCATGTGACCACGTGCAAGGTCACGACCGTAACACTTAGCACAAACACCGAAGTCGTTGTCACAAGTGATTACCGAGCGAACCATGATTTGGTCTACTGAGTTAGCTTCAAGCATGTCTACTAACGCTTCGTCTAGAAGAACGTTACGCTCTACTAGTACTTCGTTAGTACCTGGCTTAAGTACATCTTCTGCTACCACACGACCTAGTACACGCTCGCGTAGTGGCTCAACAACGTCACCACCTTCGATTAGTGGTGTCATTTGAACACCTTCGAATGTGCCACAGTCGTCGTTAGTGATTACCAAGTCTTGTGCAACGTCTACTAGACGACGCGTTAGGTAACCCGAGTTAGCTGTCTTAAGTGCGGTATCCGCTAGACCTTTACGAGCACCGTGAGTTGAGATGAAGTACTGTAGTACGTTCAGACCTTCACGGAAGTTCGCCGTAATTGGGGTTTCGATGATTGAGCCATCTGGCTTAGCCATCAGACCACGCATACCTGCTAGCTGACGAATCTGAGCGGCACTACCACGAGCACCCGAGTCGGCCATCATGTAAACAGAGTTAAATGATGATTGCTCTTCTTCTTCGCCATCGCGGTTAATTACGATGTCAGTCTTAAGGTTATCCATCATGGCCTTAGCAACTTTTTCGTTGGCATTTGACCAGATATCGATAACTTTGTTGTAACGCTCACCCGCGGTAACAAGACCGTTTTGGAACTGTTCCTGAATTTCAATAACTTCTGCTTCCGCTGCATCGATGATGTCTTTCTTCGCAGCAGGAATAACCATATCGTCGATACCAACAGACGCACCCGCGATCATCGCGTAGTGGAAACCGGTATACATGATTTGGTCAGCAGCAATTACTGTATCTTTCAGACCTAGCGTACGGTAACAAGCATTCAATAGTTTTGAAATTTGCTTCTTGCCCATTGCTTGGTTGATGATTTCAAACGGCAGACCCTTTGGAAGGATCAATGAGAAAATTGCACGACCAACAGTAGTGTCAGTTAGCGTTACTTTCTCAGTTTTATTGCCATCTTCATCGATGTCATATTCAGTAATACGTACTTTAACGCGAGAGTGAAGCTCAGCATTACCTGTACGGTACGCTTTTTCTGCTTCATTCGGGCTGGTAAATACCATGCCTTCGCCTAAGCCGTTTACTTTGTCACGCGTTAGGTAATAAAGACCCAATACAACGTCCTGTGAAGGTACGATGATTGGCTCACCGTTCGCTGGAGACAGGATGTTGTTCGTTGACATCATAAGTGCACGTGCTTCTAGCTGTGCTTCGATTGTCAACGGTACGTGTACCGCCATTTGGTCACCATCGAAGTCGGCGTTGTACGCCGCACACACTAGAGGGTGAAGCTGAATCGCTTTACCTTCAATTAGTGTAGGTTCGAATGCTTGGATACCCAAACGGTGAAGTGTAGGTGCACGGTTAAGTAGTACCGGGTGTTCGCGGATAACGTCGTCTAATACGTCCCAAACCTCTGGTGCTTCGCGCTCTACAAGCTTCTTAGCTGCTTTAATTGTTGTCGCAAGACCACGACCTTCAAGCTTACCGTAGATAAACGGCTTAAATAGCTCAAGTGCCATCTTTTTAGGAAGACCACACTGGTGAAGACGTAGCGTTGGACCAACGGTAATTACAGAACGGCCTGAGTAGTCAACACGCTTACCAAGAAGGTTTTGACGGAAACGACCTTGCTTACCTTTGATCATGTCTGCAAGCGACTTAAGTGGACGCTTGTTAGAACCGGTAATTGCACGACCACGACGTCCGTTATCTAGAAGCGCATCAACAGACTCTTGAAGCATACGCTTTTCGTTGCGTACGATAATGTCTGGAGCAGCTAGGTCTAGAAGACGCTTAAGACGGTTGTTACGGTTGATTACACGACGGTATAGGTCGTTAAGGTCAGACGTTGCAAAACGGCCGCCATCTAGTGGTACTAGAGGACGTAAATCTGGTGGTAGTACCGGAAGAACCGTCATGATCATCCACTCTGGCTTATTACCAGACTGTTGGAATGACTCAAGTAACTTAAGACGCTTAGTAATTTTCTTACGCTTGGTTTCAGAGTTGATTGAAGGCAGCTCTTCACGCATAGCCGCTACATCTGCGTCTACGTCAAGTACCGTTAGAAGATCGAATACTGCTTCAGCACCCATCTTCGCGTCAAACTCGTCACCGTGCTCTTCAAGTGCATCCAAATACTCTTCTTCGTTAAGAAGTTGGCTGCGCTCAAGTGTAGTCATACCTGGCTCTGTAACCACGTATGATTCAAAGTAAAGTACACGTTCAATATCACGAAGTGTCATATCAAGCATAAGGCCGATACGAGACGGTAGTGATTTAAGGAACCAGATGTGTGCAACCGGGCTAGCTAGCTCGATGTGACCCATACGCTCACGGCGTACTTTAGTCAGTGTAACTTCAACGCCACACTTTTCACAGATAACACCACGGTGCTTAAGGCGCTTGTACTTACCGCAAAGACATTCATAGTCTTTAACCGGACCAAAGATACGCGCACAGAACAGACCGTCACGCTCAGGCTTGAACGTACGGTAGTTAATTGTTTCAGGCTTTTTAACTTCACCAAATGACCATGAACGGATCATGTCAGGTGAAGACAGACCAATTCGAATATTATCGAATTCTTCGGTCTTGTTTTGTTGCTTTAGAAACTTTAATAAGTCTTTCACATTACTCTCCCAGCGGAGTCAGTCTCTAGAACCCGGCGCAAGCGCCGGGCCATCTCATAACATTACGCGGCGATTGCCGTATTACTTTTCTTCAAGCTCGATGTTGATACCCAACGAGCGAATTTCTTTAAGTAGTACGTTGAATGATTCTGGCATGCCAGGTTCCATTCTGTGGTCGCCATCGACGATGTTCTTGTACATCTTGGTACGGCCGTTAACGTCATCTGACTTAACAGTAAGCATTTCCTGAAGGGTATATGCTGCACCGTATGCTTCAAGTGCCCACACTTCCATCTCACCGAAGCGCTGACCACCAAACTGTGCTTTACCACCAAGAGGCTGCTGTGTAACAAGGCTGTAAGAACCAGTAGAACGCGCGTGCATCTTGTCGTCTACTAAGTGGTTCAGTTTCAGCATGTACATGTAACCAACCGTAACTGGACGCTCAAACTCGCGACCGGTACGACCGTCGAACAATGAAATCTGACCGCTTTCTGGAATATCAGCAAGCTTCAGCATTTCTTTGATTTCAGATTCACGAGCACCATCGAACACAGGCGTTGCAATTGGAACACCCTTACGAAGGTTTTCCGCTAAGCGACGTACTTCGTGGTCTGTGAAGTTATCGATGTCAACTTCTTGGTGATTTTCACCAAGCTCGTACACCTTCTTCAAGAACTCACGCAGTTCAGCCAGCTCACGCTGCTCTTTAATCATGCGATCAATCTTCACACCAAGACCGTGTGCAGCCATACCCAAGTGAGTTTCTAGGATCTGACCGATGTTCATACGAGACGGTACACCTAGTGGGTTAAGAACGATATCTACCGGCGTACCGTTAGCATCGTATGGCATGTCTTCTACAGGCTGGATAGTCGAGATAACACCTTTGTTACCGTGACGTCCGGCCATCTTGTCACCCGGTTGGATGTGACGCTTAACCGCAAGGTAAACCTTAACAATCTTAAGTACGCCAGGCGCTAGGTCATCGCCTTGTGTGATCTTACGACGCTTAGTTTCAAACTTCTTATCGAAGTCTAATTTGATTTCAGCATGTTGATCAGCGATTTGGTCAAGCTCTAGCTGTGCATCTTCACTGTTAAGTGCGATTTCAAACCACTTTTCACGCGGCAGGCTGTCAAGCTTAGCTTGGTCAACACCAGCACGTAGAAGTGCAGTTTGTGCACGGGCAAAGATACCATCTGCAAGAATTTCGAATTCGTCAGTAAGGTCTTTCTTAACCTGACGTAGCTGCATATCTTCAATTTCTAGCGCGCGCTTGTCTTTCTCTACACCATCACGGGTAAATACTTGAACGTCGATTACGGTACCGTGAACAGAGTTAGGTACACGTAGAGACGTATCTTTAACGTCAGACGCTTTTTCACCGAAGATTGCACGTAGTAGTTTCTCTTCTGGCGTAAGCTGAGTTTCACCTTTAGGCGTTACTTTACCTACTAGGATGTCACCGCCTTTCACTTCCGCACCAATGTAAACAACACCTGATTCATCAAGCTTGCTTAGTGCAGATTCACCCACGTTCGGGATATCAGAAGAAATCTCTTCTGGCCCAAGCTTAGTATCACGAGCGATACAGCTAAGCTCTTGAATGTGGATTGTAGTGAAACGGTCTTCCTGTGCTACACGCTCAGAAATAAGGATTGAATCCTCGAAGTTGTAACCATTCCACGGCATGAACGCAATACGCATGTTCTGACCAAGTGCAAGGTCACCTAGGTCTGTTGAAGGACCGTCAGCTAGCACGTCACCAGTAACAATCGGGTCACCAACGCTACAGGTAGGCTTCTGATTGATACAAGTGTTCTGGTTAGAACGCGTGTATTTAGTCAGGTTATAGATATCGATACCCGCTTCACCTGGAAGCATTTCATCTTCGTCTACTTTAATTACGATACGGCTGGCATCAACATAGTCAACCACACCACCGCGCTTAGCAACTACAGTAACACCTGAGTCAACCGCGATAGTTCTTTCCATACCGGTACCAACTAGCGGCTTATCAGCGCGCAATGTAGGTACTGCCTGACGTTGCATGTTCGCACCCATAAGTGCACGGTTTGCATCATCGTGCTCTAGGAATGGAATAATGCTCGCAGCAATTGAAACGATTTGCTGTGGTGAAACGTCCATGTATTTGATGTCTTCAGTTGGCATCAAAGTAGTTTCACCACGGTGACGACATGGAATTAGGTCGTCTACCAACTCGCCATTTTCAGTCAGCGCAATGTTAGCCTGAGCGATTGCGAATTGACCTTCTTCAATTGCAGATAAGTAATCGATTTCGTCTGTTACCACACCGTCAACAATGCGACGGAAAGGTGTTTCAAGGAAACCGAAGTCATTGGTGCGCGCAAAGCTCGCCAATGAGTTGATAAGACCGATGTTCGGGCCTTCCGGCGTTTCGATTGGACATAGACGACCATAGTGAGTCGGGTGTACGTCTCGAACCTCGAAGCCTGCACGTTCACGTGTAAGACCACCCGGGCCTAATGCAGAAATACGACGCTTGTGCGTTACTTCTGATAGCGGGTTGTTTTGGTCCATGAACTGAGAAAGCTGAGATGAACCGAAGAACTCTTTAACCGCAGCCGAGATAGGCTTAGCATTAATTAGGTCCTGTGGCATTACGTTGTCTAGGTCGCCTAAGCTTAGACGCTCTTTAACTGCACGTTCTACACGTACAAGACCAACGCGGAATTGGTTCTCTGCCATTTCACCAACAGAACGGATACGACGGTTACCTAGGTGATCGATATCATCTACTTCGTCTTTACCGTCACGAATCATTATTAGCTGCTTCATTACAGAAATAATGTCTTCTTTATCTAGCGTGCCTGAACCAATAAGTTCTTCACGACCTAGACGGCGGTTGAACTTCATGCGGCCAACAGAAGATAGATCGTAACGTTCGTCAGAGAAGAACAAGTTATCGAACAAGGTTTCTGCTGCGTCTTTTGTTGGTGGCTCACCAGGGCGCATCATACGGTAAATTTCAACTAGTGCTTCTAAGCGGTTAGTTGAAGAGTCGATACGTAGCGTATCTGAAATGTATGAACCGTGGTCAAGTTCGTTGATGTAAAGCGTTTCGAACTCTTTGATACCCGCTTGGCTTAGCGCCGCTAGGTTCTCAAGGGTAAGTTCTTCGTTCGCGCTTACAATAACTTCGCCAGTATCTTCGTTTACGTAAGTAGCAGCGTATACGCGGCCAATTAGGTAATCAGCTGGAACTTCTAGCTCAGTAAGACCTGCTTTCTCTAGTGCACGAGTATGACGTGCTGAGATACGACGACCAGTTTCAACAACAACGTTGCCTTCACCATCGATAATATCAAAAGCGGCAGTTTCACCACGAAGGCGATCTGGAACCACTTCCATCATCAACTTGTCTTTATTGATACGTATGCCAACTTTGTCGAAGAAAGTATCAAGGATTTCTTCAGACGTCATTTCAAGTGCGCGCAAAATAATGGTTGCAGGCAATTTACGACGACGGTCAATACGTACGAATAGGTTATCTTTCGGGTCAAACTCGAAGTCTAACCACGAGCCACGGTAAGGAATTACACGTGCGTTATAAAGCACTTTACCTGACGAGTGGGTTTTACCTTTGTCGTGATCAAAGAATACACCAGGTGAACGGTGTAGTTGTGACACGATAACACGCTCAGTACCATTGATAACGAACGTACCGTTCTCAGTCATCAACGGGATCTCGCCCATGTACACTTCTTGTTCTTTAATATCTTTTACTGTACCTGGGGCAGCGTCTTTATCGAACAACACTAACCGTAGTTTTACTCTTAACGGAGCAGAGAAAGTTACGCCACGAATTTGACATTCTTTAACGTCGAAAACTGGCTCTCCCAGGCGGTAGCTTACATATTGAAGCTCTGAACTACCTGAGTAGCTTTTAATTGGAAAAACGGAACGAAATGCTGCTTCCAAACCGTATTGAGCTTCCGGATCGGTCTCAATAAACTTTTTGAAAGAATCAAGCTGAATTGAAAGAAGGTATGGAATTTCCAGTACCTGTGGGCGTTTGCCAAAATCCTTACGGATACGTTTCTTTTCGCTATAAGAGTAAACCATGGGTTCCTCAGCCTGCTGATTTATGACCCAACCTGCTGCAAAATGCTTTAAAACGCGTGCTATGGGCTAAAAGCTGCGTTTCAAATGGCGCACTAAGCAACAAACTTCCACAACCCTTTTTCGGGCAGATACACCAGCATACAACAAAATTTAACCAATTATTAGTTAACTTGTTGGATTTTTATGCTTTTTATGGGTATTTCCGAATGGCGCTTTAAGTAGTGTAACCAAGGGTTAGTTTCTACACACTATACAGCGCAAAAAGGCTGGTGGTTCAAAAAACCACCAGCCTTGCCGTCTCAGGCAATAATCTGACTAGGTCAGATTACTTGATTTCTACTTCTGCACCAGCTTCTTCAAGCTCTTTCTTAAGTGCTTCAGCTTCATCTTTGCTTACGCCTTCTTTGATAGCTTTAGGAGCAGACTCAACTACTTCTTTAGCTTCTTTAAGACCTAGGCCAGTCGCGCCGCGAACTGCTTTGATAACTGCAACTTTGTTGCCACCGAATGAAGTCATTACAACGTCGAATTCAGTCTTTTCTTCTGCAGCAGCAGCGTCGCCGCCAGCAGCTGGACCAGCAACAGCAACAGCAGCTGCAGCAGATACGTTGAATTTCTCTTCAGCCGCTTCAATTAGTTCTACCAGTTCCATTACCGGCATTTCAGCGATTGCGTTTAAGATATCTTCTTTAGTTAGAGCCATGTTCTCTAAACTCCTGGGTATAAAATGTTAAAAAAATCAATATGCCAAAAACGCCAATTACTTGGTGTCTTTGACCGCCGCCAATACACGCACAAACTTGCCAGGAACTTCGTTGATTGTTTGAACGAATTTCCCAACTGGTGCTTTGAAGGTTGCAAGTAGTTTCGCAAGCGCTTCGTCGCGGGTAGGTAGTGCTGCAACTGCGTCCAATTTCTCTGGACCAAGAAGACCGCTACCAATAGATAGTGCTGTAACTTTAAGCTTATCGTTAGTCTTACCGAAGTCTTTGAAAAGACGTGCCGCACCGCCTGGTGCGTCGATAGAGAAACCATAGATAAGCGGGCCAGTTAAGGCGCTGTCTAAGTCTGCAAATTGACTGTCTGCTAGAGCACGCTTTGCAAGAGTGTTACGTACAACCTTTAGGTATACGCCTTGCTCACGAGCTTTAACACGTAGGTCAGTCAGTTCTGCAACTTCCATCCCACGGTATTCAGCAACGGCTACGGATAGAGCGCGAGACGCAACTTCAGAAACTTCTGCTACGATCTCTTTTTTTGCTGCTAAACCTAGTGCCACTGAGTTCACCTCTTTGTATCTGACTTTGTGTGTAGTTACCTACTCCCGCCGTCAGGGTTCACAGATTGATACCAACCCTCATGGTTGATACCGCTCTACGGTGTTTGTTACCCCAGAGAGTCTGAGTCAAACCACCGTCTGCGCAGGTTGTTGTATTAAGCAGTGTGTTGACTGTGAAAGTTCTCTTACCTCTTTCACCACACCGCACCTGCGGTCTTGGACGGGAGCTGCTTATTAGCACTGCTAATTGCCACAGCTCCAACCCATAACCTTTAAGAGATTTCGATGAGCGTTAGCTCAGCGAAATTAAAGACCTACAGAAGCCTTATCAAGAGCAACACCAGCACCCATTGTAGTGCTTAGGCTGATCTTCTTGATGTATGTACCTTTAGCAGAAGAAGGCTTAGCTTTCTTCAGTGCTTCAAGTAGTGCTTCAAGGTTTTCTTGAATTTGGTTCGCTTCGAACGCAATCTTACCGATGCTAGCGTGGATGATACCGTTCTTATCGTTACGGTAGCGTACCTGACCAGCTTTAGCGTTCTTAACTGCAGTTGCAACGTCAGGCGTTACAGTGCCAGTTTTAGGGTTAGGCATAAGGCCACGTGGACCTAAGATTTGACCTAGTTGACCAACAACACGCATCGCGTCTGGGCTAGCAACTACTACGTCAAAGTTCATTTCGCCTTTCTTAACTTGCTCAGCTAAGTCGTCCATACCAACGATGTCTGCACCAGCTTCTTTCGCTGCTTCAGCATTTGCACCTTGAGTGAATACTGCAACGCGAACGTCTTTACCAGTACCGTTAGGTAGTACAGTTGCACCACGAACGTTTTGGTCAGATTTCTTCGCATCGATACCAAGGTTTACAGATACGTCAACGCTTTCTGCGAACTTAGCAGTTGCTAGTTCTTTTAGAAGCGCTACTGCTTCGTTGATTTCGTACTCTTTAGTAGAGTCAACTTTGTCGCGTACTAGGCGAGCGCGTTTAGTTAATTTAGCCATTCGATTAGTCCTCTACGTTCAAGCCCATTGAGCGAGCAGAACCCGCGATAGTGCGTACCGCTGCATCTAAATCAGCTGCAGTAAGGTCTGGCTCTTTAGTTTTAGCAATCTCTTCCAACTGAGCGCGAGTAACTTTACCCACTTTTTCAGTGTTAGGACGGCCAGAACCACTCTTGATGCCCGCTGCTTTCTTAAGCAGGTAAGACGCAGGAGGAGTCTTAGTTTCGAATGTGAAAGAGCGATCTTCGTATACAGTGATTTCTACTGGAACTGGAGCGCCTTTCTCAAGACTTTCAGTTTTCGCGTTGAAAGCCTTACAGAATTCCATGATGTTTACACCGTGCTGACCTAGTGCAGGACCAACCGGTGGACTTGGGTTAGCAGCGCCAGCTGCAACCTGAAGCTTGATAATACCGCTTACTTTTTTAGCCATTTTACATGCTCTCTTGTTTGGGTCTAACGCCTCGCAAATACAGAGATTATTTGCTCAATCGGCTTCCCGTTTCCGTTTAAAAGGGCGCGCATTATATAAGGTGATTAATTACTATGCAAGGGCTAATTAGAATAAAAAACCATCGAAAGGTCAGTATTTTTACGCCCACGCCGTTTAACCTGTTATCACCTACAAAAAAGCCCCGTCAAACGGGGCTTTTTAAAAATACTATACAGTAGCTTGAATAGACTTAACCTTTTTCTACCTGACCAAATTCTAGGTCTACTGGTGTAGAACGACCGAAGATAAGTACCGATACTTTTACGCGGCTCTTTTCGTAGTCTACTTCTTCTACCACACCGTTGAAGTCTGCAAATGGGCCGTCGGTAACGCGAACCACTTCGCCTGGCTCGAACAATGTTTTTGGTCTTGGCTTATCAACGTTTTCTTCAAGGCGATTTAGGATAGCATCCGCTTCTTTTTGCGTAATTGGCATAGGACGGTCTGATGTACCGCCGATGAAGCCCAATACGCGAGGAACACTTTTCACTAAGTGCCATGACTCTTCTGTCATTGCCATTTCTACCAATACATAACCCGGGTAGAACTTACGCTCTGATTTGCGCTTTTGACCTGCACGCATTTCAACGACTTCTTCTGTTGGTACTAGTACCTGACCGAAGTAGTCTTCCATGTTGTGCATTTTAATATATTCAAGCAGCGTCTTCTTAACGCGAGCTTCGTATTGCGAATAGGCTTGAACTACGTACCATCTTTTCTTTACTGCTTCTTCTTCAGACATACGTTTATGCTCCTATTCCAGTAATAAAGCCAACTACACGAACGATGATGCCGTCTAGTCCCCATAAAATTAGTGCCATAACTAACGTCGCTGCAAGTACGATAAGCGTAGTTTGGTTCGCCTCTTGACGGGTTGGCCATACTACTTTGCGAACTTCTGTGCGAGACTCTTTAGCAAAGCTCAAGAAGGTACTACCTTTTTCGGTAGTTGCTGCGATGAAACCAGCTATACCAACTACTACTACAATCGCGATGGCACGGTATAGTACCGAGATCTCACCGTACATTGTGTTAGCGGTTACTAAACCGGCAAGCAGTGCAAAAACCACTACCCATTTAAACATGTCCAATGCATTGGACTGATTTTCCGTCTTTTCGCTCATGTTACGATCCTAGCACTACAGCGTCGTTGTTTTACGCACTTATTCAATGCGCAATTTAAAATTCTTCGTTTAAGTAAATTTGGCAGGGGTGGAGGGACTCGAACCCCCAACCATCGGTTTTGGAGACCGCTGTTCTACCAATTCGAACTACACCCCTGTGGTGTCTATGTCGCAAAATTTACTTACACTGCCCTTGGGAGTTGTGCGTCTTTTCTTAGGAAAGTGCGGTATCGCAAGGGAGGGACGCGTATTATACTTAACCACTTTCAAGATACAAGCGGTTTATCGCTCCCAGATGCTCTTCCGATTATTTCTTTCTAAGATTATTCTACCCCAATGAAACCACCGGTTTGATGCGCCCACAGCTTCGCATATATACCATTATGAGCAATGAGTTCGGCATGTGTGCCCTGCTCTACAATATTGCCTTTATCGAGCACCAACAACCGGTCCATTTGCGCTATCGTCGACAAGCGATGTGCAATAGCGAGCACGGTTTTGCCTTCCATCACTTTATCCAAGCAGGCTTGAATTGCCGCTTCAACTTCTGAATCTAGCGCTGAAGTGGCTTCATCCAGCACTAATACAGGTGCATCTTTCAGCAATACGCGAGCTATGGCAATGCGCTGGCGCTGACCACCTGAAAGCTTAACGCCTCGCTCACCTACATGTGCGTCGTATCCTGTTCTACCGTGACTATCGGTAAGTGTAAGGATAAAATCATGCGCTTCGGCTTGCTTAGCCGCCCTAACCATATCCTCTTCTGTCGCATCCGTACGCCCGTATAAAATGTTGTCGCGTACCGAGCGGTGCATCAGTGAAGTATCCTGCGTTACCATACTGATTTTGGCTCGTAGGGTTTCCTGCCCCACTTGGGTAATATCCTGCCCATCAATGATAATTCGGCCACTTTGGGTATCGTAAAAGCGCATTAATAAGTTAACTAATGTTGATTTACCTGCGCCAGAACGCCCCACTAAGCCCACTTTTTCTCCGGGCTTGATGTTCAATTCGAGGTTTTTAAAAACATCTATCGGTTTATCATCGGCACCGGCATAAGAAAAGTGCACGTTGTCGAAGTTAATTCCGCCACCATTTACTTTAAGGGCGTTAGCCTTAGGCTTGTCTTTAACCGCAATCGGCTGTGCTAAGGTATTCATACCATCCTGCACTGTGCCCAAGTTTTCGAACAAGCCTGATACTTCCCACATTACCCAATGAGACATACCGTTTAGTCGTAAACACAGACTAATAGCGATGGCGATATCGCCGGGGCTTGCGATGTTTTCCATCCACAAATAAATAGATAGCGCGCCAATAGTGAAAATAAGAATGGCGTTAGCCATTTCCACACAAAACTCCAATACGGTGACCAAACGCATTTGCGGGTAAACCGTTTTAAGAAAACCATCCATGCTTTCTTTTGCGTAATCAGCTTCACGGCGACTATGCGAAAACAGCTTCACTGTGGTGATATTGGTATAGCTGTCAACAATACGCCCCGTCATCAATGAACGCGCGTCCGCTTGTTTTTGTGATACTTCTTTTAGTTTAGGCACCAGCACTTTTAAGATGCCAATGTACACAAAGAACCACACGATAAGCGGCATGGCTAAGCGCCAGTCAGTACTGAAGATAAGCACAACCATGGAGATAAAGTAAACGCTGATGTACACCAGCAAATCGAGCACTTTAGTTACCGTTTCTCGCACCGATAATGCGGTTTGCATTACCTTGGTGGCAACACGCCCGGCAAATTCATCGTGGAAAAAGGTTAAACTTTGCCCAAGTAAGTAGCGGTGTGCCTGCCATCTAATGCGCATGGGGTAATTACCCATCAAGGACTGGCGAGAAAACAGCGAGCGCAACAAAATAAACAAAGGAATGAAAACAAGAACCGTTAAACCCATGCCAATAAGCGTGAATTTTTGGTCCTCTAAAAAGGTTTCTCGGCTTTGCTCTGAGAACCAGTCAACCAACTGGCCTAGAAATCCAAACAGCGCTACTTCTAACATGGCCACAATCGCACTAAGCACCGAAACTGTAAGGATGACGCCCCACATGCCTTTGGTGTAGTACTTACAAAATGCAATGATACCTGTTGGTGGTTGAGTAGGCGGTGTATCGGGGAAAGGCTGGGTCAGCTTTTCAAAAAATGAAAACATGTAGAACTCGTTAATTATTCGGTGACAGAGCACGTTTACGTATGCCCAAAATGCTTAGGTCACAATTCTACACGATAACTGAAAGTGTGTTGAACTTTGCGTCATGTTTTACCGCAAAGTTCACTTAAAGTTGATTAATACTTTGTAAAAATAGGGGCTGATTTCCTTCTCTCTTACCGTGTTAGAAAGCTCATGACCACGCCCTTTGATAGAACACTTGGTCATGGCTGCTAAACGATGAGAAGCTGTTAGATGGTGTGACTGAACAACCAGCCCCAATTGGATAATGTCGTGAACCGCTGGCAGTGACATAGACAAACACGGTTCGTTTAACTGGTAAGACTACTCGTTTGTATATCCGAGTTCTGTCAGAATACTCTCCACTTTTTTGGCGTGCTCGGCCTGCCATTGCGCTAACGTCATAGCCCCGTCTTTCTCGGCCCGCTTTTTAGCAGTATCAAAAGCCGTTAATGCATCCGCTTTTGGAATAACAGCAATGCCCTCCTCGTCCGCCACGATAATGTCACCTGCATGAACAGTTACGCCTGCACATTTTATAGGCTGATTTAACGGCGACACGCATTTCTTGGCACCCGGCTTAGGTACCACACCGCGAGCAAACACGGGAAACTTGTTTTCGCGTGTTTCTGCAATATCACGAATCACACCGTCAATAACAAAACCTTTGATCCCGCGAGCCTGAGCAATTGCACACACATTACCACCAGCGACAGCGAACTTGTCATCGGCCTCTACGACAATAATGTCACCAGGGCTTGCGCGATAAATTGCCGCATGGAGCATAAGATGGTCTCCTGGTGCACATTTTACGGTGAAAGCTGGGCCAGCTATACGCGGGATACCATCCCATAAAGGTTTTATGGCGTAATCCATAAACTGGTCTCTTGGAAGCGCATCTGCGTATTCGCAAGGCGAGACGCTGTCAAAAAGGATATTGTCTAATTCCATTGCCTTTCCTGTCTTTTTTCTGGTGAGAGAAATCACTATAACGAAATTGAGGCCCCAAGTTGTTACAAGCTGTGTATTTTCACTATAAACACTTTTTCTGTTAGCACTGCCATGCTAAAAACATGTGTGATTATAAAAGGCAAGTAGGTGATTCAGGTTCTTAACCTTTCAAATAAATGAAAGAGCTATTACCTCGAGCCAAAAACAAATTAACGGTAGATGTCACCACTACCGATAAAATAAAAAGGAAAAACTCGACATGTTACGTAGCGTTTTAAGCTTAAGCGTGGCGCTGGCCTTAACGGCTTGTAGCCCACAAAATTCGTCCACAGAACAACAGACACAAAGCGCGGCCACTGAAGAGACTCAACAGGAGCTTTCCTCAGGTGTCATAAAAGAAAATATGGACCTGTCTGTTGACCCAGGTGATGACTTTTTCCGCTATGTAAACGGCAAATGGTTTGATAATTTTGAAATACCAGCAGATAAATCGAGCTACGGTTCTTTCGTGATCCTTCGCGATGAAGCACAAGATCACGTAATGGACATTATAAAATCATCTGCCGAAGGTGACTTTAAAGCGGGAAGCGACGAACAAAAAGTGGGGGATTTCTACCGTGCCTATATGGACATGGAAACCCGCAACGAACTTGGCACGACGCCGCTAAAACCAGAGCTATCCAAGATTGATGCTATTGAAGACTATACCGATCTCGCCGAGTACTTCGCATACGCCGCTCGCTATGGCTACGGCACACCATTTAGCCTAACCCAATATCCAGATCTTAAATCGCCGAAAGAATATTTGATGTATACGTGGCAGTCGGGACTGGGGCTTCCTGAGCGCGAGTACTATTTCAAGGACGATGAGACGTCACAAACCATTCGTGATGCCTACGTTAAACATATCCAAACCATGTTTGAGCTAGCGGGCTTCGAGGCGCCTAAAGAAAGCGCAGATATGCTCTTCGCGCTTGAGACGAAGATTGCTCAACTGCACATGAAAAAAGAGCAAGCCCGTAACTTTGCTGCCAATTACAACAAGCTGAACATTGAAGAGCTCAAAGCCTTAATGCCTAAGTTCGACTGGGACGCTTACCTTTCTGAAGCTAACATTAGCGACATTCCTTCACTCGGCATTTTACAAAAAGACTACATGCAAAACATTGATGGCGTTATTGCTGAAACCTCACTTGAGGACTGGAAGACGTTTCTTAAATGGGGCTTGTTAAATGCGTCTGCCGGCCGTCTGAACGCCGAACTTGATGAAGCAAACTTTAACTTCTACAGCAAAGTGCTTCGCGGCGTAGAAGAGCAGCAGCCACAATGGCGTCGTGCAGTGAGTCTTTCAAATGCCCACGTTGGTGAACTTATCGGTAAGGTCTATGTAAAACAGCACTTCCCGCCTGAAGCGAAAGAGCGCATGATGGAAATGGTTAACAACCTGCTGTTGGCTTACAAAGAAAGTATTGAAAATCTTGATTGGATGACAGATGAAACTCGTGCGCAAGCGCTGGACAAATTGTCTAAGTTTACCGTGAAAATTGGTTACCCTGACCAGTGGAGAGATTACTCAGCTCTGACGGTTAATGCCAGTGACCTATTTGGAAATTTAAAGCGTTCTTCAGATGTGCTATACGAGGAAATGTTGAAGAAACAAGGCGGCCCAGTGTGGACCCATGAATGGGGCATGACACCACAAACCGTTAATGCCTACTACAACCCACCGCTAAACGAAATTGTATTCCCTGCGGCTATCCTGCAACCTCCGTTCTTTGATATGAACGCCGAAGACGCGGTTAACTACGGTGGTATTGGCGCGGTAATTGGTCACGAAATTGGCCATGGTTTTGATGATTCAGGGTCAACTTTCGACGGTGACGGCGTTCTGAGAAACTGGTGGACTGATGAAGATCGCGGCGAGTTTGAAGCACGCACTGCAAATTTAATTGAACAGTATAATCAGTTTGAGGTGCTGCCTGACTTGCACGTGAACGGTGAATATACCTTAGGTGAAAACATCGGCGACCTTGGCGGCATCAGCATCGCACTTAAAGCTTATCATCTGTCTCTTGATGGTGAGGAAGCGCCTGAACTAGATGGTTTCACTGGCGATCAGCGTGTATTCATTGGTTACGGCCAAGTGTGGGCCAGCAAATACCGTGAAGAAGCCTTGCGCAGCCAAGTACAAACCGATACTCATTCACCTACCAAGTTCCGCACTAACGGTGCTGTTCGCAACGTACCAGAATTCTACGAAGCGTTTAACGTGACTGAAGAAGATGCGTTGTATTTACCACCAGAAGAACGCGTGAAAATTTGGTAATTCGCATACACATGCAAGCGTAGACAATACGACAGTTAAAGCCCCATGTTTTGTTCGTCAAACTGGGGCTTTTTTGTGGTGTAACAAAAAATAGAATTAAGCTGTTTTAGATAACTAAATATGAATGTAAGAGCAACTATCGTTTTTATAATCTTTGCGCTGCTTTACTTAGCGACGCTGCCGTTTTCACCTTATGTCGCACAATTCCTACCTAAAGCGCTTCCTATCTGTGTACTGATGGTATTTGCGTTTATAAAGCTTAATAGTACGCCGCGATATGTCGTGTTGGCTGCACTACTTTTTAGCATGGCTGGAGATATTAGTCTGGCTATACCGTTTGAGGAAAGTTTTATAACTGGATTATCGTGCTTTTTCCTCGCGCATTTATCCTACGCCGTATGCTTTGCTTCACTGCATTGCCGTCAACAATGGATACACAACGACAATGTTATTTCGCACAAAACTAAGTGGCTAGTGAGTATTATTATCGTTAGTTTCGCCACGCTGATGGCCGCTTATATCCTGCCAGCATCGAAAAGCTTATTTTACCCTGTCGTCGCCTATATTAGCGTTATCACGCTAATGGGATTAGCCGCGGTATGCCTCGGACGAACCAAGCTAATTATAACTGGTGCTATGCTTTTTGTGGGCTCAGATGCCATTCTCGCCCAGTCGGTTTTTAAAACGCCGCTTCCACTATCAGCCTTTTGGGTTATGACGACGTATTATGCCGCGCAATATTGTTTAACGGTTGGCCTTGTTAACGCGTTCTTAAGAAAACAGACAAGGTAGGATTAGTTAGACAACGACGTTAAAACGTCTAGCGCCACATCGACTTTTTCGGCTGGCACAAAAATATGGTCATGGTAATAAGCGGCGACCACGTTGGCGCTTATTCCTGCTTTACCTAACGCAGTAGACATAGCGGCTGTCATGCCTACCGCTTCCAAACTGGAATGCACTTCACAGGTTATACAGCGGTAATACCCCTCAAATTGCAAGTTAGCTTTCTCGGCGGCGGCAACCGGAAGAATGAGCGTGGTGCCCTCGCGTTCCTGAAACATGCCCTTAGCCGCTTTAATCAACGTACTGGTTAATCTCTCAGCAGCCAAAGTAGTAAAAACGTAATTTTCGCTATTTGCCACAGGATTCAGATTTTTCAGTAAAACATTTAAGTCAGTTTCAGCAACCACACTCATCGTCCTTCGTATAACATCAAACTTATTTGTTAAAGCAAGCTTGAAGCGCGCCTATTAAAGTTTTCTGGCTCTAATACGTTTGCCTTTAATCTTACCTTCTCTAAATTGCGCCATGGCTTTTTTTACGCTTCGGGTTTTCACTGCAACAAAACTCATACTGTTTTGCACTTTTATTTTGCCCAAGTCATCGCCAGGAATGCCTGCATCTTTGGTAAGGGCACCCACCAGGTCACCAGGGCGAAGCTTTTCCTTTTTACCCGCACTTAACGAAATACAGGTGAATTCTGGCTGAGTAATTTTGTTTTTATGAAAACGTAGGCTTTGCGCGCCCTTAAGCGGAATATCACTTTCTTGTAACACTTCTATTTTTCGCAAAAAGTGTTCTTCGTCATCGCTCACTAGCGTCACTGCCATGCCCTTTGCGCCCGCGCGTGCCGTACGGCCAATGCGGTGAATATGGGTTTCCGGCTCTTCACTTACTGTGTAATTAATCACGCAGGCTACATCGTCAATGTCCAGCCCTCGCGCAGCTACATCGGTGGCTACAAGTACTTGTAGCGCATCGCTGGCAAACTGCATAAGCACCGATGTACGTTGATGCTGTTCCATGTCACCTTGAAGACCCTTTGCACTGAAACCATCTTCTATTAACTCTTCTACGACTTCATTTACCTGCGTTTTACGGTTGCAGAATACAATCGCATTTTTGGGCTGATATTCTGTTAGCACCGCTTTGAGCGCCTGCGTGCGTGTATGCGGAAGCACGTTATAACCCAACTGCGTGATGGCTGGTTTACTGTCTTGAGACTCAACTTTACAGGTTACCGGGTTGTGCAGGTACTGCTTGGCTACACGCTCAATTTGTTCTGTAAAGGTTGCAGAAAACAATAGGGTTTGCACTTGTTTCGGCGTTTGACCGAAAATAATGCGTAAATCATCTTCAAACCCCATGTCTAACATGCGGTCGGCTTCATCAAGCACGCGTAGTTTTACACTGCTTAAATCAATACGACGCTTTTCCACGTGATCCATTACGCGACCTGGCGTGCCCACGATAATGTGAGGGCTGTGCTTTAACGACTGTATTTGCGGCCCCATAGGCTGCCCACCGCATAAGGTGGTTACTTTGATATTACCGATATTTTTAGCCGCGGTACGACACTGCTGCGCGACTTGGTCGGCAAGCTCACGGGTTGGGCAAAGCATAATGGCTTGTGTAGTAAACTCGTTTACTTCAATGTGCTGTAGGGCGGGGATCACGAAGCACAGCGTTTTACCACTGCCGGTCTGGGCCTGACCAATAATATCTTTACCTTGCAGGGCTTCGGGTAGCGACTGCGCCTGTATTGGAGAAAGTTGGAAAATGCCTTGTGAGTCTAGCGCCTTGGTGATGGCAGGGTTTATATCTAAATGCTTAACGGTTTCAACTGTCATTAATTGGGTTTCCAAAGGTGCACTACACCATGTTTGGTATGATGAGCTATGCCGTATTCTTCAGACACCATGTCACTCCATGAAGAAAGCTGCTCATTAAACTTGTCACTCATTTTCACACCGGCCGCCGCTAACTTGAGCTTCTCTAAAGCCAAAACACAGGTGTCTTTTTTTGACAGTGCTAGGTAGGCCGTTGAAATGTCGTATTTACTTGAGAGGGTTATTGTCTCACATTTAAATTGTTTTGGGTTACATCCAAAGTCAATTGCTCCCTGAGAACCGAAAATAGTATCAATTTCGTTGTTAATCAGTGCGTCCACCAATGCCTGCCATGAGTCATAGGCTTTTACTTTGAAGCCATGCTCTATTGCGATTTGATAGCGATAGTCCTCCAACAAGGTACCTACCCTGTAGGTTTTCGGAACATCGGCAAAGAAAGGAAAATAGGGTTTATCGATACCGTACAGACCGTGAAGATTTCTTGAAACCGGCGTTACCCAGTGGAACACGTTTTCTCTTTCATCAGTTCGAATTACCGAAAATACCAACACGTTAGACTTGGTCATGGCTTCCTTTGCTATTCTAGTCCAAGGCGCAGATAAAATAGTCTGGTCAAGTGCCATCTCATCCAAAATATCGCTGACCAAATCAGCAGCGATACCTTCGATTTTTCCTCGCTTTCCGACTTCAGAAAACAAAGGCACTACGTCAGCAATAACCCAAAGGTTGTCGGTATTTGAATGCAGTTCGCCCACTAGGCTTAAAGTTCCGAAGGCAAGTATCGTATCTGGAAAAGATAGCTTCAATTCACTTAGCACCGTTTTAGCATGCAAGGTAAATGCTTCTGAGTGCTTGTATTGGCTCACTATTTCATTCAGGCGCTCTGCGGTTTCAGCAGTGCTTTTAGTTTTTGTAAGTGCAATGTAGCTCACTGCTATCATTGTTTCCTGACTGCCTGCATTCGGCGTACAACGAACATCACCGCCACATTTAAAGGCAAATAACGGTGTTATCCAGTAGTAATAATGTTCGTTATCTTCATTTCTTATCACGTTAAAAACAATTTGGGATTCGCTAGATGTTGCTTTATCAGCAGGCCTTAAATCAATACCACTCTTTGACAAAGCATTTTCAAACACTGTGAATGAATAAGATTGAATACTCTGTTGGTCAGAGGGAGTGATGGCGCTGGGTAAATCTTGGGCGTGGGAGAAAGAGAGGGTTTGTGCCCTTATAGAAAGGCTCCATAGGGCACATAAACAGACACTAATATATAATACTAAGCTTGAAATGCCTTTTCTAATTTCCACTGCAACGTTTGCCCCGCAAAAAATGGAACCATATCGGTGCCATCAGCTAGGGTTACTTGTTCTGGCACCGTCCACGACTCTTTCACTAGTGTCATTGTAGTCGTATTTCGCGGTAAGTCATAAAAATCCGCACCGTAATGGCTAGCAAAGCCTTCAAGCTTATCTATTGCGCCTAACTGTTCAAACACTTCTGCATAAAGCTCTATTGCAGACCATGCGCTGTAACAACCTGCACAGCCGCACGCATTCTCTTTTTTATGCTTAGCATGAGGTGCAGAATCAGTACCTAAAAAGAATTTCTTGTTGCCACTTGCCACCATGTCGCGCAACGCTTTTTGGTGTGTGTTGCGTTTTAGCACTGGCAAACAATAGTTGTGAGGGCGTACCCCACCAACCAGTAAATCATTTCGGTTAAGCAATAAATGCTGGGGCGTAATAGTGGCGCCTACAAACTCGCTAGCGCCCGCTACGAAGCTTGCTGCATCTGCTGTAGTAATGTGCTCGAACACCACTTTCAGCCTAGGAAATGCTTCAACAATGGGACCTAAATGTGTGTCTATGAACACTTTTTCACGGTCAAAAATATCAATGTGATGCTCGGTAACTTCACCATGAATTAGCAAAAGCAAACCTTGCTCTTGCATTGCTTGGAATACTGGGTATAAAGCCTGAATGCCTTTCACTGCGGCGTCTGAATTAGTCGTCGCACCTGCTGGGTAAAGCTTACATGCGGTTACCCCAGCTTGTTTTGCATCGACAATATCTTGGGGAGTTGTTTGGTTGGTAAGGAATAAAGTCATTAACGGCTCAAAGTTACTGCCTTCAGGTCGCGCAGCTTCAATTCGCCCTTTGTACGCCATCGCCATTTCAGCATTAACTACTGGTGGTACTAGGTTTGGCATGACAATAGCGCGTTGGAAACAACGCGCAGTTGCAGGCACGGTTTCAGCCAGCATTTCGTTGTCGCGAAAATGAAGATGCCAATCGTCTGGCGTAGTAATATTGAGCGTTTGCATGCCTTGTCTCTCTTAATACTTATTCAAACAGAGGGGAATTGCGCGCAATAATAGCACAATTCCCAATTTGCGCGCAGAACAACTCGCTTGATAGCAGCTATGATTTCACTTGGCCGTGCTCTACCCAAATAAGCTTGCTAACGTCGTACCCAGTCGCGGTCGCTTTTCCTAATAAACGCGTGCGAACTTCATCTGAAATTGAAGGTGTCCGCGCTAATATCCAAAGGTATTCTTTATCCGGGCCTGTTATCAGTGCATATTGATAACCTTCTTTGTCTAGTTCCATAATGACATAGCTCGCGTAGAATGGACCGAAAAAGGATACCTTTAGATGCCCTGTGGTTGCAGACTCTACAAAATATGCTTTCCCTTCGGCTTCATCCCACTTACCTTCTTCTTTTGAATAACCGCGATTGATAACTTTCACGCCACCATCATCGCGCATACTGTAAGTTGCCGTAACTTCGGTTAACCCTTCTTCGAAGCTATGGTCAAAGCGCGCGATTTCGTACCACTCCCCTAAATACCTAGGAAGCTCGAACCCTTTGACGGGCTCTACCTTTTCCGGCACTCCAGTACAGCCTGGTAACCCAATAAGTAGTGAACTTGCCATTGCCGCTAAAAACCATTTTTTCAACATAAACCCTCTTCTCTTGTGATGAGTTTGTAGTGATGAATATTCACTACGATATTAAACGCCTACACCAGCAGTTGTGATCTTTATTGCTAATTCACACCATAAATATCCCAAGCGTTAACTGTCGCTAGTTAAAAGACACTCGACTAATCAAGCTTTTATTATCAAACACGTCATACTAGAGTACTGTCCAGTTGATAATAAGAATAAGCGCCAGAGCTTCTATGAGTGCAAAGGTAATTTTGTTCACTCACACCTTTAAAGGGAGATAACTACATGAATGCACACTTTCCAAACGCAAGCCGCCTAATTTATGGATGCATGGGCCTAGGTGGAGGTTGGAATAACGACCCCGTATCTAAAGCCGATGTGACCCAAGCAAGAACAATCATTGACGCTGTACTAGACTTAGATATTAACGTTTTTGACCATGCTGATATTTACACATTCGGTAAAGCAGAAACCGCCTTTGGTGAAGCCCTTAAGCAAGCGCCAGAACTTAAAGACAAAATGATTATTCAATCTAAATGTGCAATACGTTTTGAAGATGATTTAGGACCAAAGCGCTATGATTTCTCGGCAAATCATATCCACACGTCTGTTGAAGGTATTCTCTCGCGTTTAGGTATTGAGCAACTTGACATATTACTGCTCCATCGCCCTGACCCGCTTATGGAGCTAGAAGAAGTGGCAGGCACCTTGTTACTTCTGCAGCAACAGGGGAAGATTAAACACGTAGGTGTGTCTAACATGCATGGCCACCAAATAAACTACCTTCAATCTGCGCTCTCTACTCCTATTGTAGCTAACCAACTTGAAATGAGTCTTGGTTTTAGGGACTGGCTGGAAGACGGCATCACCAGCAATAGTGCGGCTAATCGCAATATGGGTTATGCCCCTGGCACACTTGAATACTGCATGATGAATAATGTTCAACTTCAGGCGTGGGGAAGCTTAGCTCAAGGGAAGTATACGGGCGCTAAGACCGAGAACAGTGTTGACCTTGCTACGGCAGAATTGGTAGCAAAGCTTGCAAGCGAGTATCAAACAACACCTGAAGCGATTGTTTTAGCATGGCTGATGCGACATCCAGCTAATATCGCGCCTGTTCTAGGCAGCACTAATGTAGAGCGTATCAAATCTAGCCAAAAAGCGATGGACGTTCATCTTTCTCGCGAACACTGGTACAAGTTGTTTGAAGTCGCTCGCGGCCAAGAGATGCCATAGGCACTAGTAAGGAAATAGCATGCTAAAAGGCTTTCACCATGTTGCTATTATTTGTAGCGACTACCCACGTTCAAAAGCGTTTTACACGGACGTACTTGGGTTTTCCATCATTGACGAAAACTATCGAGAAGCCAGGAACTCATATAAATGCGATCTTGGCCTGCCTGACGGAAGTCAAATTGAGTTATTTTCGTTTCCAGGAGCGCCTCAAAGGCCTTCACGTCCAGAGGCCCAAGGACTTAGACACTTAGCGTTCAAAGTCGACAATTTAGATGAAGTGATTAATCACCTGACCAATAAAATGGTGGAATGCGAGCCAGTAAGAATTGACGAATACACCGGCAAGCGCTTTACGTTTTTTCAAGACCCTGACGGGTTACCGCTTGAACTTTACGAGCTATAAAAAAATGCCGAATAGCTGAGTGGCTGTTCGGCATTTATCTAACAATAGGTCTGCTAAAATAACCTTATCCTAGTCCAGCATTCTGACTTCTCGTTGCGGGAATGGAATATCAATGTTGTGCTGTTGAAGCGCGTTAAAAACTGCTTGATTAAGCGCATAGCGCACTTCGAAATGCCTTGTCGCAGGAGCCCAAACCCGAACCCCAAAATTAATACTGCTGTCACCAAAATTATCGACACCAATAGCAGGTGTTTTTTCTGCACTAACACCGTCAACAGATGCAACCGCATGCCGAATTACTTCAATGACGTTATCTACATTACTGGAGTAAGCAACGCCTATCTCGAGTTCTATAAGCATGTTTTCAGCAGAGTTATGCAAGATCTCCCCAACAATTAGCTTATTGGGGATTTGTATGTGCACGTTATCTTCATCGATAAGAATGGTATAAGGCAGCATAACCTGATCAACAACGCCGGCAACGCCACGAACCCGAATAGTATCTCCTACTACAAACGGACGGGTAATGATTATCGTAAAACCTGCGGCGTAATTTGCCAGCATGCCTTGAATAGCAAGACCAGCTCCTAAGCCCACTGCACCAAGAGCCGCTATTAACGGGGTAACGCTTATCCCCACGTTACCAAGCGCAATGATGATAACTATTCCAAGCAACACCAATTTACATATACCACCGGTAAACCGGCTTAACGTAACGTCAATTTTTTTGTTTACCATGAGGTTTTCAACCACATGGCCTATTTTATTTGCCACCCACCAGCCAAGTAAGAAAATGATAATGGCACCTACAATTTGGAAACTGTAGGTCACAGCAAATTCAACCAGCGTGTCGTATAGGGCTTGGGCTTGTTTTAATTCATCCATGGGACGTTATTAAGATTGATAAATGAGGGAATATTGGGAAGCTTAAACAACAACGCTATGAAAAACCAGTGCCGAACATAAGTCCGGCACGTTTAGGTTAGCTAACACCGCGAGCGACTAGCCTCGCGGTTATTTTCACTTAGTTAGCGTACTCACTCGCTTCAATTTCTGCTAAACGCTCTTTGGTGGGGTTCTTAACGAAGTTATATACTAAGCCGATAAACAGCAACGCGGCAAAACCAGTGGCGACCATGAAGCCGTATTTTGCATCACCGCCGTTAGCGTCACTTACAAGCCCCATGATAAACGGTCCAGCCGCTGCGCCAGCAGCAGTAAAGAACAATATAACTCCTGCCACACTACCGTGTTGATGTTTAGGGAAGCAGCTTATTCCCTTTGAATTGAACGTAGGGTAAATGACCGACATGAAAATACCTGTGAGTGGGAACAAATAAAGCGCGAGCTGCTTGCCGCCCCATAACCCCAAGCCGAAGCACAGTACTATAGCGCCTGTAAACAACATCAACACCAACGCCCAGTTAAAGCGAGACATCATCCAAATTCCCACGAAACGGCCTGCGGCACGCAAAATAAAAAATGCGGTTACCGAATAAATAGCCAGTGTTTGAGAGAAACCCTGACTGTAACAGTCGTAGGTCGCTTTAAGCGTAGTTGCGTCGCATACTAAGTAACTCGGCATCCACACGTAGATAGCACTCTCTGCCGCAACATATAAAAATGCGCCAATAGAAAAGCCTAACGCGTAAGGGTTTTTGACCAATTTTAAGCTTTGCGCAATGGACACTTTGTTTTCGCCAGAAGACGTGTCACGAGAATAGGCCGGGTACTTAACCAGTAGAGCCCCGACAATAAGAACGGTGCAAACCCCACCGGCAATAACATAAAGCCACTGCCATGCTACCCCTTGATGGATAAGGTAGGCTACAATCAAAGGGCCTATAATTGCGCCAACACCAAAGAAGGCTTCTGCACCGTTCATCGTTGCGGTATGTTGTTTTGTTGAAGTTGAAATGTCACCAATAAGGGCCAGTGCACCTGTCTTGAAAATACCAACGGCCACCCCTGACAAGCTCATCAAACTAACAATCAGCATAAAGTCATTTGCAATAAGGAAGCTGTAACAAGCTAACCCAAACAATGCTAACCCTATAATAATGGTTGGCTTACGACCTAACTTATCGGCTAGAAACCCCAAGAACAAACCAGATAGGGCGATACCCAGCATAGGGAGTGAGTGCATTAAGCTAGCTTGTGCATTAGTGACCGAAAACGCCACTTTTACTTCTTTGATTATCTCGCCGACAGAATCTGATGTCATTGCAAACATCATAAACATTAGGTACGTCAACCACCTGATAATTCTGCTACTAGAGTCATGATTAGGCATATTTTGTCTCGCAAACACACTGGCGAAAGGATTAGCTTAACCTTTCTTAAATTCATAAAAATACGTTTATTGTTACACGTACTCATTTTGTAAAAAATAACGATTTTATAACCTTGAAAAATAAGCTTAATCGTTTAAGATAAAAGTTAACAGAATTTAAAAAGCCTGTAAACCCGATAATTTGGATAGGCTAACTTAGCATACAAGCGTGTAACAACTTGGAGTTTTCTATGAGCTATGCTGCTGACAGTGGTGTATGTTTAGACAGAATCTTGGCATCTACCGATTTATCTGGCCTTACAAAGAGGGATGCGACGACATTCACTCGTCGACTGAAAGAGCATTTTCCTCGCCTTTTTGAAAATTATACTTATGTTTATGGGCATCAGTATGACTGCTATTTTCATTTACAAAAACTCGTCGAAATATTAAGAGATGGGTTGAAAAGTCGAAAGCCGGCGCTCAAAAAACTCGATAATGAAAGACTGAAAACGCCTCTATGGTATCGCGATGAGCAACAGGTAGGTATGGCTTGCTATGTGGACTTAATGGGGCCTACGCTAAATGACTTACACGATAAAATCCCTTACTTCAAAGCACTCGGTGTAACTTATGTACACCTCATGCCTTTATACGACGCACCTAAAGGGGACAGTGATGGTGGTTATGCCGTATCGGACTATCGCAAGGTAAATCCCTCTTTAGGTACTATGAAAGATTTGGAAAAGCTTGCGTCGGCCCTCCAAAAGGAAGGGATTAACCTTGTGCTCGACTTTGTTTTTAATCACACATCTGACGAACATGCGTGGGCGAAAGCTGCACTTAAAGGCGACAAGCAATTTCAAAACTATTATTACTTGTTTGATGACAAGACAATCCCCGACCAATATGAGGAAACGCTAAGAGAAATTTTTCCTCAAGTAAGAAGGGGCAGCTTTACCTACAATGAGCAGATTAAAAAGTGGGTGTGGACGACCTTCAACAGCTTTCAATGGGATCTAAACTACAGCAACCCTGAAGTATTCAACGCGATTACCTCTGAAATGCTATTTTTGGCTAATGTTGGTAGCGCCGCTCTGCGTTTAGATGCATTGGCATTCATATGGAAAGAACTTGGTACAAATTGTGAGAATCAAGAGAAGGCACACGTACTTATTCAAGCATTTAATTGTTGTTTGCAAATTGTTGCGCCAGCGGTGGTGTTTAAATCAGAGGCTATCGTTCATCCGGATGAAGTACTTAAGTATATCGATAAAGACGAATGTCAGCTGTCCTATAACCCCTTGTTAATGGCGCTACTCTGGAACTCATTGGCAACACGCAAAACCCGTCTGCTCACACAATCGATGAAAAAGAGCTTTGCTATTTCAGACGAATGTACATGGGTGAACTACGTGCGCTGTCACGATGACATAGGTTGGACTTTTGACGATGCCGTCGCTAATGAATTAGGTATAAACCCGTTTGATCATCGCTATTTCTTGAATCAGTTCTACACCGGTCGTTTTGAAGGAAGTTTCGCAAACGGCGTGCCGTTTGCAGAAAACCCGAGTAACGGGGATTGTCGTGTATGTGGTTCATTAGCATCTTTGTGTGGGCTAGAGGGCGCATTACAGGCTAATGACACGAAAGGCATTGAAGAAGCAGTGAAGCGGATGCTGCTATTATATGGGATAACGTTCAGCATCGGTGGCATCCCATTGCTGTATTCAAGCGATGAAATTGGAAAGCTAAACGACTACAGCTACCGTCAAGACGAAAGTAAAAAACATGACGACAGATGGGTTAATCGCATCGCAGTCAATGAAGAAGATACCGCATTGGCTCTAGGCCAGACAGCACCTTCTGGTAAAGCGGAAGACGCTAGCCTTCGCGTATTTAAAGGCTTGCAAAAAATGATCGAAACGAGAAAACAGTATTCGGTTTTTGGCCAAGCTCAAACACATATTTTAGATTCTGACAATCAACATTGTTTTGTTTTTATGCGCGAGAATGATGAAGGTGAAAAACTCCTTGTTGTCTGTAATTTTAGTGAACATAAGCAACAGCTTCAGCGTTCCCTATTGGCGACAGTCAACTGCACATCGACCACAGACTTGCTGTCAGGTGAAACGGTGATCATGGAAGCTGCACCTTTATCCCTCGCCCCCTATCAGCAGCTATGGCTGTTAGCCAATTAATTACTTTCGTATATAACACTCTGCTTGTTGCGAAGCTCGCGACAAGCAGAGCGTTGTCAATAAAATGAATTAGCTTTGTCGCCAAAGACTTACTAAATAACCTCTATTTACACAGGCAGTAAAGGAATTACCGACTATACTTTAGTCGAGGGGTTGATAGTTCATTTACCTCTTACCACGTTAGAAAACTTCTTACAGCTGTTCAGCTTGTTTGACGGTAACCTAACGTGTAAGTAGTACTTTACCAATGTGTGTGGTTTGTTTTTTGCAGCTTCTATGTAGAGCGACTCTCGATAGAGCGTTGCCGGCAATTTGATTCTTACCAATAGGGGCCGTCAAATTTAATGCATAGAAGCAGTACAAATATCTTTTTTCACACAGCGGATTTCGACTTACGTCATATGGATATGTTAAACATGGTAATGGATAAAACGATGCAAAGTGATAATGCGTTGGAATACATGTGCCCCTATTGCGGCGCAATTAATGACTTTTATTTAAACTCTGTTCGCGACATGTATAACGAGCAACATGAATCGTGCGGGTGTTGTAATAAGGTGTTCAGCCTAACAGCAGCTGATGGTATAGGTGGTCGTGTTAATCTTATTGTCGATGCGCTAGATTCAGAGCTTATTATTAAATAGTTCGACATTAAAAGCCTAACGCTCCACTCTTATCAATACCCTCAATTGAAAAAGCCGCTTCAAGAGCGGCTTTTTGAGTTCTTCGTTAGAATATGGAAAGACGTTAACGAAAAAACTCTCGCTTTAATTCGCTATCAGTGAGGAAACGACCACCAAGTGCAGATGTTTTCGTATACGAGTTGGTATCGCGAATCCCCCTCGCTTTAACACAGTAGTGCGTAGCATTAATACTTACTGCTACATCTTCGGTGTTAGTAAGAGTTTGTAACGCTATTAACACCTGCTGTGTTAAGCGCTCCTGTACCTGAGGACGCTGAGCAAAGAAACCAACAAGACGATTTATCTTTGAAAGACCAATTACTGTGCCTTTGGGTATATAAGACACCGTTGCCGTACCATCAATAGTCACAAAGTGATGTTCACAAGTACTCGTTAGACTAATATCAGAGACTTGCACAGGCTGGTCGATCTGCATCTTGTTTTCGATGGCGGTAATTTTCGGAAACTTTCGGTAATCTAAGCCGCCAAAAATCTCATTTACATACATTTTGGCAATGCGTGTGGGCGTGTCACAAAGGCTATCATCTGTTAGATCAAGCCCTAGCGTGTCCATTACATCTCGCATAGCACTTTCGATTCGTTTGCGCTTTTGTTCGTCAGTAAGACCATTAGCCACCATAGGCGTTTCTAAACCTTTGGCTTCTAATGCATCTCGTACACGTTGCGCTGGCTCTGATATAGAGGGGTCTAGTGCATCACGCACAATTACCGCTTCTTTTGCTAACATCACTTTATCCGTTGTTACTTCTTTTTTGCTCTTTTACGACTTTCAACTCGTTAGAGATCGATTACTCGGCAACATGACTTTTATTTAATGTCATTGCTACCTACTGTGCACTTAGCACAAAATATAGAGACCGTTACCTTTCTATTAAAAGGACATTACCTTGAAATCACCTGTATTGATAACAGGCGCAAGCCAACGATTGGGCTTAGCAATGGCTGAAAGCTTACTCGAACAAGGCCGTCACATTGTTGTGACTTATCGAACCCATCGTTCGAGTATTGCACTACTTAAGGATAAAGGCGCCACAGTCATACAAGCCGATTTTAGCACTGAGGCGGCTATTGATCGAGCAATTGATGAGATTAAGGCAATCAGTAAAACCTATCGAGGAGTAATCCACAATGCGTCAGATTGGGCACAGGAGAAAGATAACGATAATAAACACGAACTAATGCAGCGCATGATGATGATTCATGCCGTCGCCCCCTACCGCATAAACTTGGCACTAGAAGAGGCATTATGTGGCTGTGAAGTGCCAGCTGACATTATTCACATGACCGATTACGTTCAAGAAACGGGAAGCGCGAAACATATGGCTTACGCCGCGAGCAAAGCTGCCTTACACAACCTCACCTTGTCCTTTGCAAAAAAGCTGGCGCCACGTGTCAAAGTGAATAGCATTGCACCCGCTCTACTTATGTTTAATGAAGGTGACGACGACGCTTATCGACAAAAGGCAGTAAAGAAGTCGTTACTTGAAATTGTACCTGGCGCACAAGAAGCCGTGAAAGCCATGAATTACTTATTCGATAGCGAATACGTGACTGGGCAAACGCTTCATTTAAATGGCGGGCGGCAATTAAAATAAAGAAACGAAACCGTTATATCCTTGTTGATTTTACCCACCGTAATTTGTAGGGTTGTTTAAAATGCTCACATAAAAAATTTGTGATAAACAATAAACTATCAAGGGAATGAAGTAATGAAAGCTGTACTCGCATTATTGCTTTTTGTATTTTCCACACCACTTATCGCTAATACAACCACAGTTGAACCACTAGGGCCTGATGAAGGCTACGCTATCATCGCACTATATTCTAAGGGCTACACGGAAAGTGTAGTACTTAAAGGTAATGGGTTAACGAACAAATATACATTTGGCCCTCTTAATCACTCACAACATTTTGATGTGATTAGATTACCTGCGGGAACCTACACGTGGGACAAAGTGTTCGAACGTACTGGCTCCCTATCGAAAGGAAACTTACTTGAAAGTTACATGGATCTAGAAAGCTTAGATCTTACTTTTACTGTTCAGCCAGGTAAGCTCAATTATACCGGACTATTCATGATAGAGAGGCTGGGAAGCCGAGCAAATATCAAAGTACTTAATCGCACGTCTATCATTCTCAAAATTCTTGAACAAGACTTTTCCCAATTTGCGGATAAATACGATATTGCTAACGGCTTATACCCTGACGATCACTATATCGACTTCTATTTAAAACATTCTGAAAAGACGGGGGAATAGCCTGATGTCTATCAATAAACTGCTGGTTACTCTTTCAATAGCCGTCTTAACTCTTGTTTCATTACAAACGCAAGCCGACACTGCTCAATCTACCGATTTTCAAACCGAGTCTTTTTTTAAAGATGCAAAGTACAAACTATTTTCGGTAAATCCTTCGGGTACAGCAATTGCCTACATTGAACCTAAGAGTGACTCATACAATTTGATAATTCACGATTTAGTTCGCGGTACAAAAGACGACCCAATTACATTTGAGCGTCAGCAAATGCACGTTCAACATTCAAACAGAATAATGTCATGGGAACGGCACTTTAATTATATTGCTGAATTAGTATGGCTCTCTGATAACTTCATCTCATTGAAGCAATACTCTAATGGTCGATTCCATCGCTATGTCATTGTGGAATTTGCCGATCGCACTAAGTCACCCAATCCTCCGTTTCGATTATCATACATTTCACAACCGGGTCATTGGTTAGACACACTTCCCAATAAACCAACCCATGCTATTTTTGCTCGTTACGAAGATGATGACGAATACAATTACTATGTTGACTTATTCAACTTAGATTTATCTCAGAAAATCACAGAAAGTGACTTCCGCCGCAAATTAAAACTAAATAAGTCTGGCCCTGATTTACAAGACTGGATTTTTGATGCAAGAGGCTGGCGTTTAGGTGGAAGCAGAACTGTTGATGGCATAACCGAAGTTTTTGCAAGAACGGGGTCAAAGCCTCGTAAATATCGCTACAAAGAAATGTGGAAGAGCGATAAAAACGACGCTGTTAAAGTGGTAGGTGGCAGCGAATCAGGCGATAAACTCTTTGTTCTAACTAACCACCGTAGCGATAAAATAAATTTGCGTAGCTTTAATACACAAAGCAAACAGTTTGAAGACATAATATTTGAGCACCCAAATTACGATTTAACAGGCGTTCTCAAACACCCTGAGACAAAAGACATCATAGGTGTCTCCTTTCTTGAAAAAGGAATGAGCAAACAACTCTATTTCTCCAATAACTACAACGAATTAGTCTCTCGCTTAAAGACCCAGTCCAAAATTGATGGCGTTTACGCGATTGACATGGACGCCTCTGGTAGCAATATTTTGTTTGTCGCAGATGATAGTGCAAATCCAGAGCAAGTCTTTTATTACAATCGCCAACGCGACACCTTTAGTCACCTTGTGGATTTATACCCTTGGCTTTCAGACAAAAAACTTAGCAAGACCGCCCTACTCAAACTCAAGTCTGACGATGGGGTAGATTTAGAAGCGTTTCTGACATTGCCTGAAGCAAAAAAACCTCCGTTAGTTGTTATCCCACATGGCGGCCCCATTGGCGTAAACGACTCTCGACACTACTCAGGCAACATTCAAGTACTTGTTGATGCCGGTTTCGCCACACTGCAGGTTAACTACAGAGGTTCGTCAGGGTACGGAAAATCATTCAAGCAGCAAGGTATGCAGCAGTGGGGACGTCTTATTGAAGATGATATTGAACAAGCATTGTCATATGCGAAAGCACATCACAATATAGATGCTAAAAATGTATGCATAATTGGGGGGAGCTATGGAGGCTACTCTGCGTTGTATAGCATTATTCGTTCTCCTGAACTTTATCAGTGCGCCGCCTCGTTTGCTGGCGTTACCGATCTCGCATTACAATTTCAGCGAAGTGACGTCCAAAACGACGATATCATGACTCTACTAACTGAGATCATTGGAAACCCTAGTACGCAAAAAGAAGAACTGTTCAAATACTCACCGCTGTATCAATTTAAAGGTATTACCAAGCCTGTGTTTATTGCACATGGTACTGACGATACCGTGGTAGATATAGAGCATGCTTATCGCCTTCACTTTGCGTTAAAAGATAATAATATTAAACATGAGTGGATGGTATTAGACGACGTAGGGCATGGATTCGATTATGTAGAGGACGAAGCAAGATACTATAACGCGCTAATAAAGTTTCTGAATAAACACCTCAAAAAAGACAGCATGACAGCGACACAAAGCTAAGCCTTTCCCGGTTAATAGTGATAGCGCTTTACTTCACAAGCGCTATCACTAATCGTCACCGCCAATTAATTTCATCGCCATTTGCCTTGGTCTCCTGCTTAGGCATAGCTATAATCCGAACCCTATTTTAAAAGCGACTTGGAATTCTACTATGCACGGCAACCGTATTATGGCGCCTGAATGGCATAACATTGATGCTGTTATATTGGCATGGCCGCACGCAAACACCGACTGGGCACCATGGTTGGAAGAGGCGAGAGCGACCTATCTAAATGTGATTGCAGCAGTAAACCGCAATAGTGCTGGTGTTATTTTGTTGTGCGCGCCAAATGACGTTGACGGTCTTAAATCTCGTTTACCCGAGAGCGCCCGAGTGCTTATTGTTCCAGCATCTTTTAACGACACCTGGATGCGCGACTATGGTTTTATTACCTGTAAAGACAACGAAGGCAATGGCTCACCTGTAGAATTTCGTTTTAACGGTTGGGGAAACAAATTTAACGCCGCTGAAGATAACCTGGCTAATCAGCGTTACCTCGCCGCCATGTGTAAATCTGTGCTTCGCAGCAGCCCAATTGTGGCTGAAGGTGGCGCGCTGGAAATTGATGAAGACGGTCACTTACTAAGCACCGCACAGTGTTTACTTAACCCTGAACGCAACGGTGACATGTCGCTAAGTGCTTACGAAGACGCATTTAAAGATATGCTAGGCTGCAGCAAAGTTACTATTTTGCAGCATGGTCATTTAGAAGGCGATGATACTGACGGCCACATAGACACCTTAGTGCGCTTCACGCCGAACAAAGGCTTAGTGATTCAGGCGTGTAAAAACCGTCCTAATGACAGTCACTTTGAAGGGTTGAAAGCGTTGTGCGACGAGTGCGCCCTTGAACTGCCTGATCATGAACAGTTTCATTTATCGCTTCCTAATATTGTAAATGACGAAGGGGATCGCCTGCCGGCATCGTACGCAAATTACTTAATTTGTAACAACGCAATATTATTGCCTGTTTACGGTGAAGAGGAAGACGCAGAAGCCATTGAGACTGTACAAAGAGCACATCCTAATCATATTGTTGAACCAATCGATTGCAGTGTACTCGTAAGACAATATGGCAGCTTGCATTGCATTTCCATGCAGGTTCCCACAAATACGTTAAAAGATTCAATTATCACCACCTTAAAAAAAGGAGTGTCTATACATGCGCCCAGCTAAGCTAAAAGTGGGTCTGGTACAACAGGCCGTTGCTGATAACGACAAAGCAACGAACTGGAATAAAAGTGCCGAACAAATTGCTAAATTAGCGGCTGAAGGCTGCGAGTGTATTCTTCTTCAAGAACTGCATAGCACCCTGTATTTTTGCCAGCAAGAAGATACTAACGCCTTTGACTTGGCTGAGCCAATTCCAGGCCCAGCGACAGACTTTTTCGGTGAACTCGCTGAAAAGCACAATATCGTATTAGTGACGTCGCTATTTGAAAAGCGCGGCTCAGGGTTGTATCACAACACCGCAGTCGTGTTCGACCGCAGTAAAGAAATTGCGGGCAAATACCGTAAAATGCATATTCCTGATGACCCAGGCTTTTACGAGAAGTTTTACTTCACACCGGGCGATATGGGCTTCACACCTATTGAAACCAGCGTAGGTAAACTTGGCGTATTGGTGTGTTGGGACCAGTGGTATCCCGAAGCGGCGCGTCTAATGGCGATGGCAGGTGCGGACTTGTTGTTCTACCCCACCGCAATCGGCTGGGATTTAACTGACACAGAAGAAGAACGTACCCGTCAGCATGGTGCATGGGAAACCATTCAGCGTTCTCACGCTGTGGCAAACTCAGTACCGGTTATCGTGGCAAACCGCACTGGTTTTGAAGCTTCACCAGTTGAAGGTGATCCAGGCATTCAGTTCTGGGGACAAAGCTTTGTAGCAGGCCCGCAAGGTGAGATTTTGGCCAAAGCCGAAGCCGACGGTGAAACCACGCTAACCGTAGAGCTTGATATGGAACGTACCGAACAGGTTAAGCGCATTTGGCCTTACTTCCGCGACCGCCGCATAGATGCCTACGACGAACTAACCAAGCGCTGGCGCGACTAGCCTAAATAATGGGGTCAGAGTACATTTTCCAAGACAAGTCTATGTCACAAAATGTACTCTGACCCCTTTTTAAATTCTACCGCGGTGGAAATGTACTCTGACCCCATTTTGGTGGTTCATACTTTAAATATAATGTTGTCGTAGAGCATGAATACCTGTCGTGAACGTTTTGGCAGAAGCGTTAGCATTACCTCTTCATCTATATCCAGCCCACCAGTGAACTGACCAAAGGCTGGCATCACAAGTAAGTTTTCGTTGTTGGTAAAGCATTTACCTGAGTAACGACGGCGAGATATAGTGGTGCGCTTTTTAGGGTGATAGTGACCGATAACTTGCGCTCGCTTTTCGTTTAATTCCGGCTCATGCCTAAATACAATATTATCTAACACTATTTCAAAACACGACGTACCCGGTATGCAGTCGGGTAAATCTGGGTCATGATTACCTTCTACCCACATCCACTCATTCACTTTATCAACAAGCCTACACAAGTGCTGACGGTCATCAAAGGTCATACGAGACATACTGTGCTTGTCGTGAAAGCTATCCCCTAAACTTATTACTCGCTTGGGCTGGTAATCATCAATAATGCTTTCCAGGCGTTTGAGTGTGGCGGCTGAATCTAAACTGGGCAACGGATTGGCATAGCTACGTAAATAACTACCTTTTTCTAAGTGAAGATCAGACACTATCAGCCAGTCGCATGCGGGTAAATACGCCACGCCACGTGCATCTAATAACCACAGGTAGTCTGCATATTTCGTAATGGTGATGTGGCGCTGACTGGCTTTTTCAGTCAGCCACGCGTCGGTTATTGCCAACTTACCCTCTTGTTCTTTTCATTTGTGAGTTCATATTTCCTAGTCAACGCTAGTCCCTGAGAGTAACGCGCGAACTTCATCTAACATGGTTTCAGCTTCGGCATATAAATTAGCTTGCTCGATGATAGCCTGCGCACCAGCGCCTTTCACTTGCTCACTGCGCACATCCAGCACTATAGGAATGGCCATGGGCGACGGCTTTTCAAGATTCACTAATGTCGCTGAATCTACATAGCGAATAAGTAAATTAGCGAGTCGCCGTAAATCAAGTAGCTCACGCTCTGCATCGGCCCGAGCTACTTTAAGTAAGATATGGTCGCGGTCGTGTTCACGCAACGTATCGTAAATAAGGTCAGTGGAGAACGTGACCTGCTTCATGGTTTTTTGGCTGGCGTGATAGCGCTGTTCAGTGAGCCCACTCACCACCGCCACTTGCCTGAACGAACGCTTAAGCATAGGTGCCTGTAACATCCAGTCTTCAAGCTCATCCCCTAAAATATCAGGCTGGAATAGCTGATGCAGCTGCCCTTGGGTGATGGCGTTTACTGATGCTACCGATAATCCGTAATCGGTCACGCTAAAGCTTAACGGCTTAATGCCCATTTTTTCCATTCGACGAGTTAACAACATGCCCAGGGTTTGGTTTGCTTTGCGTCCGTCGAAGGTGTAGTACAAGGTATAATGCGCCTGCCTAAATGGAAACTGCTCCACCAGCACCTTTTCAGGGCTAGGTAGCTGAGAGAACGCCTGTTGAAGCTTAAGCCACTCTTGTACCTGTGAAGGCAGTGCTTTCCACGACTTTTGACTGGCCAAAATAGCCCGTACGCCTTCCGCTAAATAGGTAGACAGCGGCATTTGGCCACCCGCGTAGCTTGGTATTTTTGGCTCTTTTGCTTTTGCAGGCTTAGCATGTAGCTGCATGTCGCGAATAGCCTCAAACCGCAATATTTCGCCTGCAAAATAAAAAGTATCTCCGGGTGTTAACTGCTGGGCAAAGTACTCTTCTACCTCGCCAATGATTTTGCCTTGGTTTCCCCTACGAATACGCTTTACCTTTAAGCGTCCTGCCTCAACGATTGTGCCTATATTTTGCCTGTGTCTCTGTATAACTCGCCGATTTGCGGGCGCAAAAGTGCCATCGTTGTTTTGCATTAAACGCTGATATCGTTCATAAGCATTCAGGGCACTGCCACCGTCTTGGGTGAAGCGCCACAGCTTATCGAAATCATCACTATCCAGCCCCTGATAAGGCGTCGCAGTAAGTATCTCCTGATACAAGTTATCAGGGCTATCAGCTTTGCTACATAAACAGTTCAAGATAAACTGCGGAATGATGTCTAGGGCCCCTGGCTGAGGGCTTTCGCCATCAAGTTCACCTTTTTCAATAGCGGTGATCGCCGCCTGGCATTCCAGCGCTTCAAAACGGTTTGCTGGCACGAGCAGCGCTTCGCTAGGCTCATCTAACCTGTGGTTTGCTCGTCCTATCCTTTGCAGCAGCCTGCTTACGCCTTTAGGAGCACCAACTTGTATAACCTTGTCTACATCTCCCCAGTCGATACCTAACTCTAACGCAGAGGTACACACAATTGCCCTTAGCATACCGCTCGCCATCATAGCTTCGGTTTTGCGCCTTTGTTCTTTGCTCAAACTGCCGTGGTAAAGCGCAATGGGTAATGCAGCCTTGTTTGCCTCCCACAGCATTTGAAACAACAGCTCTGACTGAGCGCGGGTATTAACAAATACTAGCGTGGTCTGTGCATTTTCTATGGCAGCATAGATATCATCAATGGCGTAACGGGCCATAAAGCCACCAAAAGGCATGCGCGCTTTAGAGTGCAGCATCTCAACTTTTGGCTTCTCCCCCGCTTTTACTTTAATGATATTGGCAACGCTGTCACTGCCTGCCAGCCACGCGCCCAAAGTTTCAGGAAATGCTACGGTCGCTGACAAACCTATGCGTTTGCAGCTTGGAGAAAGCACGCTTAATCGCGCTAAGGCAAGAGATAAAAAGTCGCCGCGTTTATTCGCCATTAAGCTGTGGGTTTCATCGATTATCACGCGTTTTAGCTTACCGAAAAGCTTATCGGCATCGGCGTAGCTCAACATCAGCATAAGGGATTCGGGGGTAGTAAGTAAAATATTAGGCGGCTTTTTACGCTGTCGCTGACGCTTATGAGAAGGCGTATCGCCAGTACGCGTTTCAGCAGTAATAGGCAGCGACATTTCTTCAATAGGCTGTAACAGATTGCGATGAATATCTTGGGTCAACGCTTTAAGTGGTGAAATGTACAGGGTATGCAAACCATTAAACCCACCTTGCTTACCCTTGTTTTTAGCTGAGTTTTCAGCTGATTCATTTACTTCATTTAACTCACTCAGCTCTACCAAACTCGGCAGAAAACCTGACAAGGTTTTACCCGCCCCTGTTGGTGCTATCAGTAACGTACAGTCATGTTTATCTTTTTCCACCAACATGGTCTGTTGATAAGCACGTAGTTGCCAGCCTTTTTGCTTAAACCACTTAGCGAAAGCGCAGGGAAGTAATGTCATTTACAGTATCTGTTTTGCCTTTTCCGCTTTATACGCCAATTCGTTAGTTAAGTTTATATACGCCAACGCCTTACTTTTTGCCTTTGCCATAAACATCAAGGCTAAGCGCAATATAACTTTCTTGAAAAAATAAGTATCTCCTGTACTTTTTATTTATTAGTGGATTAGAGCTATTAGCAATAGTTAATATTCGGATACACTTTAATTGTCGACACTACGTAAACGAGTACACCACGCTCGCTAAACTACAAAATAGGATTACAGGGAACGTAAATGCGAATTCAATCGATAGATGCCATTAGAGGTTTAGCAATCCTTGGCATATTGTTTTTAAACATTGCATACCATCAAAATTTTCACACCGGCTACGCGTTCTTTGAAGAGCCACTTTTATCTGATGAGATTATCTCAACATTTAGCGCGCTTTTCTTAGATGGAAGATTTCGCACCTTATTTTGCCTGTTGTTTGGAGCAGGTTTAGCGATTCAATTTGATGCTTGCCAAAAGCGTGGGCACAACTTTCTAGACTTTTCTAAATCTCGGCTTAAATGGCTATTTTTATTTGGGTTAATACATGGTGTTTTAGTATTTGGCGGAGACATACTGCTTTATTACAGCCTTTGCGCCTACTTTGTACTAAAACACCTAACGTTAGACCAAGAAGCGCTTCGTGCAAAAAGCGTTAAATATCTTATTGTGGGCAGCATTATTATGCTTGTTTTTGGCATAGTACTTACGCTTGGATACGACTACGGTGGCGCACCGCCCCTTAGGTCTAGTGATGCCTACGCCGAAGAGGTTACAAAATGGCAAAGTAGTTATTTGTTCCAAATTGGGGTTCAGGCTTCTTTTGTTCTTGCTACCGTGATTGCAGCACCTTTTTCCATGCTGTGGCAGTCGATGGGGCTTATGATGTTTGGTGCCTACCTTTATAGAAGTGATTTCTTTAACCTTGGCTTTTCTTCCTCTGTATTTATGAAAGTGGCTATAGTTGCCGTAGCCGCTTCTGTTATTACTGTTATTCCTCAGTTAATGTTTGAGCAGGTAACGTCGGATGTTATTCCTATGTTTACCAGTATCCCCGCTATTTTCTGTGCTTTCGCCTACGCTCATCTGTTAATCAAAGTGAAAAATACTACCACTTGGTGGTATCAGTCACTTATTAACTGCGGCAAGGTGGCGTTTACCCTCTATCTAACACAATCCATTGTTCTGGCTGTGCTGTTTCGTGTGATTATGCCCGCTTACTACCCCGACTTTGCCTATACCGTGACGCTGCTCGATTTGATGTTAATTACCCTTGTGCTTACGGCAATTCAAATTTTGCTGGCGAATTTTATTACTAAGCATTTTGATCAGGGACCATTTGAAGCACTATGGCGAAGACTGTACCTACGCAGCTTTTATAAGAAGCAACAAAGTAAGCTAGATACCGGTTTGATTGCAGAGCAAGAGTTGGCGACAGAGGCAGACAAAACCTCATAGCTAACATCTGTACTAAAAGACGTTATATATATCCGATTCAACCCAAAAGGACCAGGGTAAAACCTGGTCCTTTGGCATATTGGCGTAACTATCTAGAATCTGAAAGTGCCTAGCAAAGTAGCCGAGCCTAATTGGTTTTCGTCAGTATCATAGCCTAACCCAAATTCGATAGATGAATGCGGGTTAAACCAGTAGTGAGTACCTAATTCAATAACATTGTCAGAGCCTATTACTTCATTGCTTTCGTGAATGTAGGTTACGCCCACGCTCCAATCAGGGCGGAAGTAATAATCTGCATCTAGCTCGACGGAGAACTCGCCATCAAACTGCGTAGCTTTTAACTTGGTATCCCAGCCTGGAAGAAACTTGCCAGCGCGTTGTCCAAAGCTCGTATATCTTGCAAATGCACTGTAGCTAAATTCAGAATCTGAACGCTCTTCACTGCTGCCAGAGTCATCTAAACTGAAAAGCTCTTCATTTAGATGAAAGTACTCTATGCCAATGCCATATTCCCAATTTTGGTTCGCAAAAGTAGACACCTCTACCGCATAGCGATTTAATGTTTCGTCAAAAAATCTATTGTCGTTGGTTACACGTCCGTAACGACCTCGAATTACCAGTGCATTCGAGTAAAACCATTCTCCTCGAACATTTACGCTGTCGATGTTATCTATGCCAAAATAATCCACAGAAACATTGTTCGTTCTTTGAAGATAGGGGCTAATCGACCAAGGTTGCTGGTCTATATTGACTGATTCAAAATAGTAGCGGTAACTTGCACCAATAAAGTTGTCATCGGCATCACGGACATCAGAGAAACCTAATGCGATTTCATGCTGAATATCAGTTGATTGGGCAAAGACGGGAAGAGTTAAAGAAGCAAGCATGACTGTGCTTAAACGTAACACGTGACAATATCCTTATTCAAAATGAGCATCCCTGCGACGCTCTCACTAACTAGACGCCAAATCTAGAGAAAAAGTTCATTTCTTTCAATACCTCAATACATAATGACATATCTTGTGACAGTTTACCGAAGCTAGCTTGTCCACACTGAGTTGAGTTATTTACCTTGTACATATCAAGTGGTCGATTACCGGGGTTGATTACGTAGTAACAAGCATTCTCTGATTTATCAGGACTATAAGTAGTGCACCCATCAACCTGGTTAAAAACTGACGATACTGGCCTTTATTGCGAGCCGGGTGAGTTTTACATCGACCCAATGAACGAAGTCGCCACCGCGCTTGTCACACACGGTCACGCTGACCATGCACGGGCAGGTCATTACAGCGTGTTCGCAAGCCCAGAAACACTGGCTATTATGCAAACCCGCTACGGTGAAGATATGGCTACTCATCAACACGCTGTAGCTATGGGTGAAAGTATTAATTTTAACGATGTAAAAGCCACTTTTTATCCTGCAGGGCACATTTTAGGATCTAGCCAAGTTCTCATTGAATATGCAGGCTACCGCGTTGTGGTTTCCGGCGATTATAAACGCCGTCACGATCCTACCTGCCCGCCTTTTAAAGTTGTACCTTGCGATGTATTGATTACCGAAGCTACCTTTGGGCTTCCTGTCTTTAAGCACCCACCCATTGAGCATGAAATTGAAAAACTCCTTCATTCGTTGCGGGTGTTCCCCGAAAGATGTCATTTAGTAGGCGCATATGCATTAGGTAAGTGCCAGCGGGTTATTTTAGCGCTGCGCGAGGCGGGCTACACCAAGCCAATTTACTTACACGGTGCGCAGCTAAAGCTGTGTGACCTCTATAAGCACTTAGGAATAGACTTAGGCGAGTTAATTCCGGTGTCTGAGGTCGCGGATAAAAAAACGTTAGCCGGTGAGATAGTCATTGCGCCGCCTTCTGCACTTGCCGATAGGTGGTCACGAAGCTTGCCTAACGTGCGCCCTGTGGTGGCCTCTGGGTGGATGCAAATCCGCGCTCGCGCTAAGCAAAAAAATGCCGAGCTACCGCTTATTATCTCTGATCATTGCGACTGGCCAGAATTACTTCAAACCATTGAAGAAGTTAACCCGAAAGAAGTGTGGGTAACCCATGGCAGAGAAGATGCGCTGATGTATCAGGCAGAAAAAATGGGGTTTAAAGCCAGAGCGCTATCACTAGTCGGTTATGATGAAGCAGAACAAGGAGGCGATTAGTGGAAGCATTCAGTCACTTACTTGAACAGCTGTATTTCACGACTGGAAACAAAGCCAAAGCGCAGCTTATCGCCGACTACATTGCTAGTACACCAGACCCTGACCGAGGCTGGGCAATTGCTGCTATGGCAGGGACATTGCGGTTCGACTTTTTTAAACGAAACACGGTAAAAAAGCTTATTACCGAACATACCGACCCCGAGCTTTTTGCCATGAGCTATGACTATGTCGGTGAGGTTAGTGAAACCGTAGCCCACTTATGGCCTTACAGCGAGCCATCAGAGTCACTACCCACGCTTACCGAAGTGGTAGAAACGTTCGCTTCAGTCAGTAAGCAGAAAGTTTCTGAGACGCTAGCCCATTACCTAACAATAATGACACCTGCCCAACGCTGGGCATTACTAAAATTAGGCACGCGGGGATTACGTATAGGTGTGTCGGCTCGCTCTATAAAACAGATATTGGCCGACTACGGCAATAAGGACATCAAAGAAATTGAGACGCTGTGGCATGCGGTTACCCCACCTTATGTAGAGATGCTGAGTTGGCTAGAAGGAAAAGCCGACAAGCCAGACGTTGAAAACGCCGTCACTTTTCACCCGGTCATGCTTTCTCACCCCATTGAAGATAGCGACATCGACGCTTTCACCAAAGACACTTGGCAAATTGAAAACAAATACGACGGAATTCGAGTGCAGCTTGTTGTTAAGTCGAATAAAACTGTTGATGATAAGACTCAGAAAGATAGTCAGGCCGATGATGATAAGCCTGAAAAAGCCCTTTTTTCCCGTACTGGCGATGATATTAGCCACTCATTCCCTGATCTGCTTGAGTCTGTAAGCGGCAATATGGTGCTAGATGGAGAACTGCTGGTTATCCATAACGCAGAACATGGCTTTCATCCATTTGAAGAATCGACTGCCCAAAGTGTGGCTAATCAAAGCACAAATAGTGATAAAAGCGGAAAACAAGCATCATCCGCCACACAGCCAGATGTAGATACCTTTAATGCGCTTCAGCAGCGCCTTAATAAAAAGAAACCGAGTAAAGCGTTACAGTCTTCCGCCCCCGCTGGACTTATCGTCTACGATGCACTGGTGCTTAATGGAGAAGACCTAACAGACAAAACACTAAAAACGCGACGCCAAGCCCTTGAAGAATGGTTTCACAAGACGAATAACAGCCGTTTATTTCTTTCTGAAACGCTTAATGCCACTTCCCCTGAAACCTTGCGCCAGCTTCACGCTCATGTATGCCAAAATCGTGCGGTAGAAGGGCTGATGATAAAACGCTTAGATAGTAAATACGTCCCTGGCAGACCCAAAGGCCAATGGTTTAAGTGGAAGCGCGATCCGCTAGTTGTGGATGCGGTAATGATGTATGCACAGCGAGGGCACGGCAAGCGCTCCAGCTTTTATTCTGACTACACGTTCGGCGCTTGGGAGGACAGTCAGCTTCTGCCTATCGGAAAAGCCTATTCGGGATTCACCGATGAAGAACTCAAAAAATTGGATAACTGGGTAAGACGCAACGCCGTGGGACGGTTTGGTCCGGTAAGAGAAGTGAAAAAAAAGCTGGTACTAGAAGTGGCTTTCGACGCTGTACACCCTTCATCTAGGCACAAATCGGGGGTCGCGCTACGCTTTCCCCGTATTCATAGAATTCGTTGGGACAAGCCCGCGAGTGAAGCTGATACCTTAGCGAATGTAAAAGCGTTAATAGAAGGGTAACCCCATCAAAAATACTTTCTTAGTATTGTAAAATCGCAGAGAATAAGGCGAGATAGAAACAAGGCTTGCACCTTAAGAAAATAAAACAATAGGAAATCGCCATGCCTAAGGCTAGTGAAATTAAAAAGAATAACACTGTGGTATTTGACGGAAAAACTTGCATAGTGCGAGACATTGAACGCTCTGTCCCTCAAGGTCGTGCAGGCGGTAGCATCTATCGTATGCGCATGTACGATGTGGTAACAGGTGCCAAATATGATGAAACGTTTAAAGACTCAGATACCCTAGATATGGCTGACTTAATTCGTCGTCCTGCTATGTTTTCGTATATTGACGGCGAAGAATATGTATTCATGGATAAGGAAGACTACACCCCCTATCACTTGAACAAAGAAAGCATTGAAAATGAAGCGCTATTCATTAATGAAGACACCGACGGTATTCAGGTGGTTATCGTAAGTGAAGTGCCAGTAGCGTTAGATTTGCCAATGAGCGTAGAGCTTGAAGTTGTTGAGACCGATCCGTCAATTAAAGGGGCATCAGCAACGTCTCGTACTAAACCCGCTACGCTTTCAACCGGCTTAGTCGTACAAGTGCCAGAATATATTAGCACCGGTGAATGGATTAAGGTTAATACCGAAGAACGTAAGTTCCAAAGCAGAGCCGATAAGCACTAAACTGATTTAACGTATTAAGTTAAGCTAGCATCGACGCTTGTTAAGCTTTAAAATGACAAAAAAGGGTTCATATGAACCCTTTTTTATTGCCTTGAAATCAGTTTTAAAACGTTATTCAACGCCTCTTACTTAGCGATATTAGCCTGTGTAGGCAGTGCGCTGAATGCGCCGTACTGGGTTACCGTGTAAGCACCACAGCGAATAGCAAATTCAGTCGCTTCGCTAACATTTTCAAAGTTTTCAGCCCACGCACCAAACTCATCGGCGTTCTTCACTTTGGTCGAAAGGAAATACAGGAATCCACCGATAAACGAATCACCGGCTGCAGTGGTATCCTTTACGTCCATTTTTGGCGAAGCCAATGTGCCGCTGAACGACTTAGTAATATAGTGAATAGGTTCGCCACCGTCTGTTACCAATACAACCTTCACACCGCTATCTAGCCACTGCTGTACTTTTGCATCGGCATTTTCTTCGCCATAAAGCTCTGATAACTCTTCACGGCTTGCCTTAAGTATAGAAACTTTCTTTGCCGCTTCATCAATACGTGTCGGCGCATTTGCAGTGTCATCCCAAAATGCTGGGCGATAATTAATGTCTAAACACACCATCATGCCGTTTTCCTTCGCCTTGTTTAAAATAAACTCGGTGCCAGGAATAAGTTCAGGGCCTGAAATTGAACCTGAACAGAAGTGCAGTACTGTATTCTTGTCGCAATCAATCGTAGACAAGTCTTGTTCTGAAATGTGCTTATGCGCGGCATTATCTACGTAGAAGTCGAACGAACGTTCGCCGTCTTCATCTAAATTTACAAACGCCAGCGCCGTATTACCTTCTTGAGTCTTCCACACAAAGTCAGTGTTCACTTTATAATGTTCAAGCATTTCTTTAAGAAAGGCGCCAAAAGTATCGTCACCCACTTTAGATACCATTGCGCTCTCCCCACCTAGTTGGGCAACTGCAACCGCCACGTTAGCAGGCGCGCCACCAGCATAAGGCTGAAAAGGCTTCATGGCTGGTATGTTGCCATCTTTGGGCGCTGCACCTTGGCTTAACATATCAATAAGCACTTCACCTAAACACAAAATCTTCATACCAGCCTCACTTAACAGAATTTCAAAATTGCAGTTTACCTATGCACAGTTCGCGCAAGGTTAACGAATCGTTAATTAATTGGGGCATAGTATTGTCGAAAGAACCAATTAAATCAACCCAATTGATTTAACCTTTTGCGCAAAAATCAATGGGTGTGATAGGGTTAACGTAGTACTGTCGAATAAAGTTATGTCTGAACAAGTACCTACACCATTTCTTAAATTTGATACACGGCTAGGTTGTTATTACACTCTAGCTTCTTAAAACGATAGATTGTAAATACATTGAATACTGAATCGGCCTTTCATCTACCATCACAAAACACACCTACATTGCTTGATAGCCGTTCAGCGAATGAGCGGGATATCCTTACCCTAATTCGCCAACGTTCTTCATTGCCTAAAGCTGAAATAGCCCAATTAACAGGGCTGTCTGCACAATCAGCGACAGTGATCATTAAAAAGCTAGAGGCTGATGGCCTTGTTAAGCGACTAAAACCAATTAAAGGCGGGGTAGGTCAACCCAAGGTGCCGTTTGGTTTAAATGAAAACGGAGCTTTTGGTATAGGGCTGAAAGTAGGTCGACGAAGTTTCGATATGACGTTACTCGACTTGAAAGGCAATGTACGAGCAACACTTCATGAGAAGTTTGCCTACCCTACCGTAAGCAACCTGCTGACCTTTGCAAAACGTGCTTTCAATGTATTAATTAAAAATCTAGATGTAGACAAACAGAGCCTAATCCGAGGTTTAGGTGTTGCTATGCCCTTCGAAATTTGGAGCTGGGCAGAAGAAGCCGGGGCTCCCAAAAATGAATTGGAAGAGTGGAGAGAGTTTAATCCGCAAGCCGCGTTGGAAGATTTATTATCGCTACCTGTGTTTATAAAAAATGATGCTGGGGCAGCGTGCAGCGCAGAGATGTCGTTCGGTAATCCCCAAAACTACAATAGTTTTCTTTACATCTTTGTTGGCACATTCTTAGGTGGTGGCCTGGTTCTCAATAACCAGTTAGTTAATGGAAAAACAGGCAACGCTGGGGCCATTGGCTCTTTGCCCTTTTACAATGGTAGTACACAAAGCCAGTTAATAACCCAGTCTTCACTTTATTTGCTGGAGAGAAAGCTAAACGAAGCTGGGCACAACGGTCAGCATATTTATGAATCGCCATCCCACTGGTCTTGTGACACGCACTCAATAGAAGACTGGTTGAGCGAAACCGCCAGAGGATTGGCCTTTGCGACTCAATGTGCAATGAGCTTGTTAGACCTAGACGGCGTAATCATAGATGGCGCAATTCCTGATGATGTCAAAAACGCATTGGTCGTGCATACGCAAAGCGCGATGGAGACGCTTGATATGCGTGGCCTTGCTCAGGTACACATAAGCGAAGGTCTTGTAGGCAGAAAAGCGCAATCCATTGGAAGTGCAAACCTAGCCCTTCAGGCAAATTATTACTAATCATCTAACATCTCAAAAGGTTTGGCTTTGGGCAGTATGAAAGAAGGAATGCATGACATTTTAATTTTAGATGGCGGCATGGGGCGAGAGCTGAAAAAGACAGGTGCGCCCTTTAAGCAGCCAGAGTGGTCAGCACTGGCACTAATGCAAACACCTGAATTAGTAAGTGATGTGCATAAACGTTTTCTTGAAGCCGGTGCCCGTGTAATTACCACTAACGCCTATGCGCTTGTACCTTTTCATATTGGGGAAAATACATTTAAGGAGCAGGCTTTTACCCTGGCCCAAAGTGCGGCCGAACTCGCTCGAGGTGCAGTAGATACATTAAAGAGCGATGGTGACAATAAGCGATTTGTCGCGGGTAGCGTTCCTCCGGCTTTTGGTTCTTATCGCCCGGATTTATTTGATGCAAGTCGTGTAGCCGACATTCTCACACCGCTTATTAAAGCGCAGGAGCCCTATGTTGATGTTTGGTTGATTGAAACTGCAAGCTCGGTAGAAGAAGCTGAAGCCGTGGTATCATTTATAAAACAGCACTCTTCACTGCCTATATGGCTGTCATTCTCCGTTAGTAATCGAGAAAAATCTAACGAGCCTGTGACATTGCGTTCTGGTGAGCCGCTAAGTGAGATAGCGCCAATATTGAGCGAAGTACAGAACGTGCTTTTCAATTGTTCGCAGCCGGAAGAGATGGAAGACGCTATTTCAATAACGCGAAGTTTAAATACTTCGATTAATATTGGCGCATATGCAAATAGCTTTTCTGAGAGAAAACGTACGCACGCGGCCAACGCGCTACTTTCAGAGATACGTGACGATATAACCCCCGCCCGCTATGTTGAATACGTTAAGACTTGGGTGGCTGCTGGCGCAACTATCATCGGGGGCTGCTGTGGTATCGGCCCTGAACATATTAAAGCCATCAGCGACGTTTTTGGTCAAGAAAAATACTAAATAGACGTGGCTAGCTTTACAGCGCAAAGTCCTGTGTTTCGAAATACAATAATGAGTATAAGTCGCATACTGCAAACGCCGCATTGAGCTGTTCCACGCTCGGCACATGTGTTTCCGTTGGCTTTATCACTGGTTCGCTACATCCTTTTACGAGTACTAACGCATCATAAGAAGGGCGTGTACCAACACTATGAACGTACAGTTGACTATCGCCAAGCTCAATGATTGACCATGAATTAGCGCTCGGATCATTAGGGGCACCTACATCGACGTGTTGCCGTTTATACTGTTTTGATACTCGACGTTTAAACAGCAACTCAACGAATGTCAGTTTCGATTCACTTAGCCACTGATTACCGCCTCGTTCAAAGTGCCCCTTAAAGAATTCCGCAGGAATAGAAAATTGCTCGCCATTAATGAGCTTATTTAAATCAAAAATAGCCGGCAACAGTGTAACCATGCTGCTCTGAGAAAAAGAGCCAGCGTGATCCAGATCTAAAGACTCAAGAACGAGCGCTTTATATGAACTGTCTATCTTGTAGATAAGTTGATAATCGTGTGGCGAGTAGTATAGCGGCAGATGACTAGCGTAGAGATCGGTACCATCGGAAAACACTACCATACCGTGAGATCCAACTTTATCGTGATTAGCGTGTGTCGTGGCAACTGGCACTAACTCGCGGCCGACGACATTCGCACTGGAGGCGGGTGTATTAATGAAAGCCACGAATATATATAAAGCAGTGAGATAGAAATATTTCATAAGGCGGCAAGTATGTTTGAAAGGCTACTGTGGCAATACTGACATTCAATTTACTTACAGTTAAGCTACAATTAAGATTCAATTAATTCCCAATTGGAAGTAATTTAGCGATGCACTTATGGATATTGAAGACTTAAGAAAATTTATTGTTGTTGCGCAATATGAGAACTTGAACAAGGCGTCCCAGCATTTATCAGTGACCACAGGCGCGTTGTCTAAAGTAATAAAGCGCATAGAACATAAATTGGAGGTGCAAGTATTTGACCGAGTAGGTAAACATATTCGACTCAACCAAAGGGGTAACAAATTTCTGCTTTATGCCACTCATCTTGTGCACGAAGCCGATCAAGCGCTCAGTGAGTTTAGAGGAAGTACTGCTGTATACAACGTTACTGTTGCTGGCCCATCGCTATTGCTTCAATACTACTTACCTACGTTGCTTTCCAAGCCCTCTTTTGTACAAACTCACTTTCACGTAAATGTTAATGCTTGTTGGGAAGGTAAAGCGCTGGAAAGTGTGTCAAAAGGGGGAAGCGATCTCGCTATTGCCACCTCTTTTGCGATGGAAGAACGAGAGAAAGACCCTTCGCTTCATCATATATCGTTAGGTTCGTCTACATATGTGGTCGCAGCCGCGGAAAACCACGCTGCGGTAACCGAAGCAAAGAACGGCGCATTAACAAGTCAAAGTTTGTGCGGTTACGCATTCGCCTGTCCTGATGTTTCGCCCTTTTGTGGAATAAAACGCGGCATCGGTTCTGATGGATGGAGAGACGACAAAGTGCCCCGCTCAATTCGCTATCGATGTAATGATTTTGGCACGCTGATATCTATTGTTCGACAAGGACTGGCCTTGGCCTACGTGCCTGACTTCATAGCAAAAAGCCATAACCTTACTAGCGTCGATGTATTAGGTTATGACTTTTATCATACGGAGCACTTCGAACTTGTTTACAAACCTAGCATGGCATCGGGATGGCTCAACCGGTTTGTCGACTCAGTTAAAAGCGCTATTTCGTAACAACATTTTTAGCCCCTTTGATCAGTGATTCTCTGTCAATTTTATTAGGGACTTCCACTCCACGCCGTGCGGCTGGCCTCGCTTCAATACTGTTTTTCCAACGGGTTAAGTTGTCTAACCCTTCTATGCTTACACCAGACCATTCATAGGTACGTACCCAACACCAGTTCGCCATGTCAGCAATACTGTAGTCGTCGACCAAATACTCTCGATTTTCTAGCCTCCCATCTAGCACGGTGAATAGGCGGCGTACTTCGTTTTGATAACGTGCTATCGCCACCGGAATTTTTTCTTCTAAGTAACGGTGGAACACATTAGCTTGGCCCATCATTGGGCCTATGCCTCCCATCTGAAACATGACCCACTGTAAAACCTGGCTTTTTCGCTTTGCATCGGTGGGTAAAAACATACCGCTTTTTTCTGCGAGATAAATCATAATTGCGCCAGACTCGAACACTACGTGACCGTCGGCTTCTCTATCCACAATTACCGGAATACGGCCATTGGGATTCATCGCCAAAAATTCAGGAGTTTTCTGCTCTCCCTTCATCAGGTTTACGGTATGGGTGGTGTATTCAAGCCCCATTTCTTCAAGCGCTACCGACGCTTTCCAACCGTTCGGCGTGGCTGCGGTGTATAAATCTATCATTAGGCTTTTGCACTCTCTCGGTTGCTTACGGCCTCATACCAGCGCGCTAAATTGACATGCTCGTCAGTCATACGAATTTTTACCACACGGGCGAAATCCATAGCGCATAACGCGGTTATATCGGCAATAGAAAAGGTGTCTCCAGCAATAAACTCTTTAACACCAAGTCGACGCTCTAAAATGTTCAAATATTTCGACGCATTAATACCCGCTTCTTTGCCATATTCGGGCACCGGAGTCATACGATCTTTAAAGTACCCTGTAGTGTGCTGAAAGCACATACCAACTTGCATCATAAACGCTAATTCGACCTGCCGCTGCCACATAGATATAGTCGCTTTTTCAACGGGTGTTGTACCCATTAAGGGAGGCTCTGGATGCAGAGCTTCAAAATACGTACAAATGGCATCGGTTTCGGCAATACAGGTGCCGTCATCTAGCTCCAGAATAGGTATCTTTCCCAATGGATTTTTCGCGCGCATTTCTGCACTTAGATTTTCACCTTTTTGTATGTCGACCTGAATATAATCCACTTCAATGCCTTTTTCGGCTAAAAACATGCGTACGCGACGTGGATTAGGCGCCGTTCTTGTTTCGTAGATTTTCATAATGATTGTCACAAACCTTATTACGGATTGTTGAAAGTAGGGTATTACCAAGATTAGTAAGTGAACAAACTGCTTTCAAATCACTATGCCTATGCACAAGACTATTCAGTGCTTTTATGGTTATACCTCTTTGCTATTTCTCATTGTCGCAACAGCTAGCCCGAAACCTTGGACGCATTGCTTTAAGACTCAGTAATAACCTTGAGGCGCTTTAATTCATTAACAGTGAAGTTTTCAGACTGGTATTCGCGTAGCGTGCTTTCAAACTCGCCCGCTGTTAGCGACTGCTTTGCCAGGTTATCGCGAAACCTTTCATAGTCGGCAATTTTGTTTTTCCACTGTGCTTGTTTTTCCCAGGTCCTTGCGAAGCGGTCTGCGATCTCACTCCCGAATTCAGCCGCCACGGCGTTATATCGGTCGTTAAGATCACTGTGGCTGCGTTTTATTTCATTGATACGGTGCATATTAAGCGTTGGCTGAAAGACGTCGCGTTCCGTTTGACTACCCGTTTCTAGCGACTCAACAATAAGCGCTTTTCTTTCATTCCTAGACAGCGTTCTTTCCTGAGCAAGCTGTAAGCGCTCTAACGCCGCCTCGTCTACTTGGGCTTCTAGGCTAAATAGATAGTGGTATTCGGTATCATTGAAATAAGTGCGTCGAATTTTTTCGCGCTCATCGAGCTTATAAGACACATCTTGCAAACTGTGATTTGAAAGGTCGACCTCAACTTCAATTGAAGAGAGTGCCACTTTGTAATCTACGTAACGATTAAATAAGTCCGTCGCCACTATCCGCGTGTCAGGGGTAAATACGGTAATGACATGGGTTGAGTAGGAAAGCTTAACGGCATGTGGCGCCTCAGAGGTGCGCGTAAATATGAAACGATCGAAGCTGTCTTTTGTTGAGTAATCGAGCATAAAAACGTTAAGGCCAGTATTGGCGGTAACTGTTTCGTTTTGCAACCGATCACTGACTACCGAGTCAACTTGCGTATATCCGCTCTCATCAAGCGTTTTTTCACTGGCATTGTCACGAACCTCTTCCAATGAAGCTTGGTTGAGGGTATCTGCTTTGAAAGCAGGTTTCGCATAAAAAATACCGGCCAATACTAAGAGGGCCAGAAGCCCTCCCAATATCGGATAAACATCGCGTACTTTACGCGTCGTCACTACAGCCCCAATCTTTTAAGACGGTTGGCCTGACGAACAAATACGTCTACCGGATCAGTTTCAAACCAATGCGTAATGCCAAAGCTTTGGTTCACTTCATCCAAGTGGTTCATTTTGTAGTTATCTTTTAGCACCTTGCCCAAATGCGAACTACACGTTGAAACTAAACCGTCGTTAGGTTCTTTAAACGCAGTGCCCGTAATGGCAAGAAAAGGGTCTACAATGTCAAGGGCATTGGTGTAAGTCCTACCGCCGCTCCACGAGAAATAGTACACACCGTTCTCAGCTAACATTTTTCCATCATTGCGACAGTAGGCCGTTGGCATGCCTTCTGGATATTTTTTATTGAAAGCCACCGAGCCTTCTGTTGAAAGTGAGTTAAGCGCAGCGATTGAATCAGTAGGCTTGTCTCGGGGATCTGATCCAGAAGCAATCTCAATAATATTAGCGAAGGCATCAACCACTAAGCCTGCAGCACCTTCACCTACTGAGTCTTCAGCAAATGCATCCCGTAATTCATCAGCTACTTTGCTTCCCCAATTAACACCCGCGACTGAACTTACAGATGCAACTTTGTCAGGAGCGACACTTGCGGCGTAACGAGCGGTAGGGCCGCCATGGCTATGCCCGATGAGGTTCACTTTATCCGCGCCTGACAGGGCAAGTACTTCATCAATATACTCGAGCAGTTGCTCTCCTCGCACTTCTGTTGAGTTCGCAGGAGATACTTCAGCAATATATACAACCGCACCGTTGCGAGTAAGCTTGTGTGGAACTTTGTAAAAGTAATCGACAAAGAGTATGTCTTCAAACCCGAAAAGGCCGTGCACCAATACTATTGGATGATTGGTTTTTGCATATGTACCTGCGAAGGCGTGCCCTGCTCCTCCAACAAATGTACCAACGCCTGCAAACATCGCAAGCAACGTAACAATGAGAGCATTCCTTGCTCTTTTATTTTTGGATTTTCTCATCGTGTGTGCCCCATAATTATGACATTGTGGTCTGTGGTCAGACCTTTGTTATAATTATGTAAATCAGATGTAAAGATCAACCTCCATGTCAAAACTTTAATAGTACCGATGAGAAAATATGTGTAAAAATCTGCAGCGAAGAATCGCTGTTAGTCAAAGAATTCAGTGAGATAGCACTTTTCTACGGTTATTCCGCCTCGTACCATTTCCCCTCTGCATACAGAGAATAAACCATACTTATAAAATGCTCTTATCTTTTACAATACGCTTGAATAAAGTTTACAGCCAAGCTTGAAGTCGTCATCCACTTACCTTTAAACGGATTGAGTTTCATACCTATCTGGTGCATAAGTGTAAAGTCATCTTTAACCCACCGCTCCAATTCAGTAGGTTTTACAAATTTTTTCCAATCATGGGTTCCCACAGGTAAATAACGCATCACATATTCGGCGCCCACTATCGCAACAACGTAGCTTTTCAGCGTACGATTTAACGTTGCCAAGATAAGCAACCCGCCCGGTTTAACTAAGCTGGCACATTCATGTATAAGCTGTTGCTGATCAGGAACATGCTCCACCACTTCAGCATTTATCACTACGTCATACTGCAAATCTTCTTTTACCACTTCGCTAGAAAGCATATGTCGGTACGTTACTTCAACCCCATGTTTTTGCGCATGGCGTTTGGCTACTTCCACGCTAACCGCACTGGCATCTATACCCGTAACCTGCGCTCCCAGTTTGGCCAGCGGTTCACTTATAAGGCCGCCACCGCTTCCGATATCAATGATGGATAATGCTGAATAGTCTGGCGGTAGGTTACCTCTGCCAAAGTGATTCTCTATCTGTGCTCTTATTACATCTAGCCTTGCCCGATTAAATTCCAGTGCAGTTTTATATTTCCCTTGCGGGTCCCACCAAGACTCTGCCAGTGCGTCAAAGCGCGAAATTTCTTGTTCAGAAAAGTTACTGTCGCCTGTTTTTTTGCTTTTATCGAGCACGATTTTTTACCTTAAAACGTAGTTACCGTAGCGCTTTGTTGTTGACCCATGTCGAGCAGAGCCATAAGGTGGATAGATAAGCTTCTATTCACCCTAATTTCGCACTTGGCGATTTGAATAAGACATACCTATTAAACCATACGTTGTAAAAGAGGGTTCTGATTTTGGCGAACGCAAAAAATGTTTATGGACGCCCACTCCAGCTATGCTGTGGAAATACTGGATTTACGCGAGAAGGGTTTTGCTATGTCCCAGACGCTGATGTGGGTAATCACAGCGTATGCGCGGTTGTCACTGACGAATTTCTTCAGTATTCGCTAAGGCAAGGTAATGACCTTATCACGCCGTGGCCGAGCATGTCATTTCCTGGTTTGTTAGCGGGCGACAGATGGTGCCTATGTGCAGCTCGCTGGCTACAGGCTTATGAGGCAGGTGTAGCGCCAAAAGTGCGTTTGGAAGCTACTCATGAAAAAGCCTTAGACATCATTCCACTTTCACAGCTAGAAGAATACGCGGCAGATTAACTCTAATACCAATCCGCATAGATGATGCGCCCTCACGTACTTTTTTTATGAAACATTGAGGGCGCATTGAATGAAAACACAATAAAACCTAGTAATCTACTGAGGAGTACGAATAACCATAAGTCGAGTCTCAGACATATCTTCAATCGCATAGCGAATACCTTCGCGCCCCAGTCCAGAGTCTTTAACACCGCCATACGGCATGTTATCCACCCGCCAGCTTGGCACGTCGCCAATGACAACGCCGCCCACTTCTAGTTCATCCCAAGCTTTATGCGCTTTATAAATATCACGGGTAAATACACCAGCTTGAAGTCCGTAACGGCTGTTATTTACTTCTTTAAGCGCGTCGCCGTAGTTGTCGAAAGGCTCTAGGATAGATAGCGGGCCAAACGCCTCTTCGGCACTGGCATCACAATCTTTGGGCACGTTTTCCATAACCGTAGCTTCAAGCATGGCGCCGTCTCGTGTTCCGCCGCATAGAATAGTGGCACCTTTCTCTTTTGCTTCTTCAATCCAGCCGTGAAGGCGCTCTGCCTCGCCTTCTGAGATCATAGGGCCAATAAAGGTGTCTTCATTAGACGGGTCACCAGACACCAATGCTTTTACTTTTTCTACATAGCGTGATTTAAATTCATCATATATTTTACTATGCACTAAGAGGCGCTGAACACTGATACAGCTTTGACCAGACTGATAGTAAGCCCCAACAATCACGCGGTCGATAGCGTCTTCAATGTCTGCATCTTCATCAATTACGCAGGCTGCATTACCGCCTAGTTCCAGCACAACTGGCTTTTTACCAGCTTTTGCTTTCAGCGCCCAGCCCACATCAGGTGAGCCTGTGAAGCTAAGCAGCTTTAGTCTTTCATCAGTAGTGAATAAATCAGCGCCGTCGCGGCTACAAGGTAGAATAGAAAACGCGCCTTTGGGTAAGTCAGTTTCAGCTAATACCTCACCAATAATGAGCGCACCAATAGGGGTTCGCGAGGCAGGCTTAAGTACAAAGGTACAGCCTGCTGCGATTGCAGGCGCCACCTTGTGCGCAGCCAAATTCAAAGGAAAATTAAACGGCGATATAAATGAACATGGACCTATAGGGACCTTCTTGGTCATGCCCTGATAACCTTTGGCGCGCGCCGAGATTTCTAAATTCACCACCTCGCCGTTAATACGCACTGATTCTTCTGCCGCTATTTTGAAGGTATCGATAAGGCGGCTGACTTCGCCCTTAGCGTCTTTAATTGGCTTACCAGCTTCTATACAAAGCGCTTGCGCCAACTCATCGGCTCTTTCGGTAAAGCGCTTCACACAGTGCTCTAGCACCGCTTGTCTTTCGAAAGGAGCCATGGCAGCCATCGCAGGCTGCGCCTCTTCTGCTGCAGCAATGGCTTTATCGATGGTATCCGCATCGGCCATCGCCACCTTGGTTGCTACCTCTCCGGTGTATTTATTAGTCACGTCCAAGTCGGTATTGGCATAATGTGGCTCACTCGCTAAATAATAGGGATAGCTTTCCTTCAACATTTTTTACTCCTTACCTTTCTGTTACGTTTGGCTTAAAGCTTGGCGCTAAGCTCTTTAATCGTATGATTTAGTGTTTTGTCATTCATACTGTAATCAACTGGACAATCGATAATATGTACGCCTTTTGTGTTCAAACACTTATCAACTAAGTGAATAAGTACACCCGCGTCGTCAACTCTCCAGCCCTGTGCGCCGTAACTTTGTGCGTATTTAACAAAGTTGGGGTTGCCATAATCTAAACCAAACTCATCGAACTGCATGTTTGCTTGTTTCCACTTAATCATTCCGTACGCGTCATCACGCAAGATGATCACCACAAGGTCTAGATTAAGCCTGACGGCGGTCTCAATTTCTTGGCTATTCATCATAAAGCCGCCGTCACCACATACACTTAACACGGGCGCATCTGGGTTAACGAGTTTTGCAGCGATCGCTGAGGGCAAACCGGCTCCCATTGAAGCCAGTGCGTTATCTAAAAGCAGGGTATTCGGATGATATGCGGGGTAATTTCGGGCAAACCATATTTTATATACGCCGTTGTCTAACGTAACAATGCCGTTATCAGGCATAACTTTACGAATATCGCGTACAAGACGTTCTGGTAAGATAGGGAATCGATTGTCGTCTTCTGCTTCAGCACGGTGGTCTACATAGGCTTGATGCACATCTTTGTAGAAGTCGAGTTTCCAACTGTCTTGGGGAGTAATGCCTTCCTTTATTTGCCAGATGCTGTTAGCAATATCCCCAACGACTTCGAGTTGCGGGAAGTAAACAGGATCTACGGCAGCCGAATCAAAGTTGACATGAATCACTTTTTTATCGTTGTGGTGCATGAAGAACGGTGGCTTTTCTACAACATCGTGGCCTACGTTGATAATAAGATCGGCACGCTCTATTGCCCTGTGTACAAAGTCACCGTCAGACAGAGCAGTATTCCCTGCGAAACGCGGATCGCTTTCGTTTAGTACCCCTTTACCCATTTGGGTGGTAACGAATGGAATGCAGGTTTTATCAACAAACTCCCTGAGCATTTTCGCTGTTAGCTTTCTGTTTGCTCCGGCGCCAATCAATAACAAAGGTGACTGAGCTTCTTCAATCATGGTAATCGCAGCAGCAATTGCTTTGTATTCGGCGATAGGTCGACGGGCCATGCTAGGTGTTAGTATTTGGGCACTGGTTTGCTCTGCGGCAATGTCTTCTGGCAGTTCAATGTGTACAGCGCCCGGACGCTCTTCTGACGCCAGACGAAAGCCCTCTCGAACGGTAGAGGGTATTCGGTCTCCACTTACTATCTGATTGGTGAATTTAGTGATCGGCCGCATCATGTCCACTATGTCGATAACTTGAAAGCGACCTTGTTTGCTGGTTTTGATTGGCTTTTGCCCAGTAATCATTAACATTGGCATGGCGCCTAACTGAGCATAGGCAGCGGGCGTGACTAAATTAGTGGCCCCAGGCCCTAAGGTCGAAAGGCACACTCCCACTTTTCCGGTAAGCCTGCCGTATGTAGCAGCCATAAAACCAGCGCCTTGCTCGTGACGAGTCAGCACCAGTTTAATAGAGGACTCGCGCAACGACTCAAGTAAGTCGAGGTTTTCTTCACCTGGGATACCGAAGACGTATTCCACGCCTTCTGCTTCTAACGCTTTAACAAATAAATCGGACGCTTTCATGTGCTGCACGCTCCTTGTAATTTGAGCAGAAAATAAAGTTCTTATTAGATGTGCTACGAAACAATGCTGCGAATGGGTTTACTGTGCGTAATAAAATGCCCGTTGCTAACGGGCATTTTAAAAAATAGTGTATAGGAGAGAAAATGGAAGTCTAATTACTGATTATTATGCGCTTGTATGCGAGCAAAGAACCATCTTCGTTTTGTGACACACTAAATGTATATTCATTGTAGTCACTGCCAAACACTGTATCTTGCCCCAGCAACGTGTCTGGTTCACCCCGGTGACTATAGTCGGGATGATTGGTACAAATGTCTTGGCAAAAGCTATCGGAAAAGCCAAATTGAGAAACCAATTGATCAGTGTTGTTGCGACGTATACGAAAATGGATGTGGATAGCTCGGCTGCTATACCAGCCGGGAAAACAGCTTTTTAGGTTTATTCTTCCGCTAGCATCTGTCACCGCAATACCTCTGAACCACTTCGCACTTAATGCATCCACTTCATTTCCCGTGCAAAATGCCGAATTAAATCCGCTGGCATCAGCACTATCACTGGTATCTCCTGAATAAACTCCGTCTACATCGCAATGCCATACTTCAATTTCGTAACCAGATAGGGGATTACACGCTTCATCAATTAACTGAAGACACAACATCATCGGCAAACCTGTTTGCTCATATGATATGTCGTCAAGATAGTCACTTTGAAAATAGCACGGGCCTTCCGTTTGAGAACCTGTGAGAGCAACACTGCATACAGAAGCAGTGTCAAATAAACTATCGTCTGGAAAGTCTGACGTCATAGCTGACGTGCCACCGCTTGCCCAACCGTCAAAATCTTCTTCAGGTTCGGCATTTAAATCGGTGTCGTTATTGGAAGATGAGGAGTTAGATGCTGTGGAACTTGCAGAGGTGGAATTAGAGCCTCCACAACCCCACAACCCGATTGCAATAGGAGCCAATGTAAGTCCCACCGCTGTTTTCATAAAGCGGCGTCGTTTGAGCGGCTCTTCCGTTAATTTGTTTGATGTCATCGTACGTTGCCCTTGGTTGTCTTTGCCAAAAAGACATTTAGCTAAAGGACAAGGTTCTCTTATTTACTCAAGCTTTACGTAGCTTTACGTAGCCTTACACAGTAAATAAGCAAAGTGAAAAAAGCGCAGGTATTTGGGTAACTAAACCTAGGTTATTCAGCACTCCATTCGGATAGCGCCTTCTGTGTTACTTTATCTACCTCATGTTTATTTTCGCTTATCCACCAGCGCTCCATAATACGAACATTTTTCTGATTGGCTTTATAGAATATATCCACGATGTCGCCAACAAATGGAATAAAACCTAAGCCAAAGTCGATTGCTGAGTTTTTTACCATTTGAGCTATTAACGCTTTGGGCATACCCAATGATTTTCCCAGCCAAACAATACGAAGAGATACAAACAACATCAGTGCGTCACCAGCACCTGGAATCAAACCAACAATAGAATCCAAACCTATTCTTATCGGAATAAATGGTAGCTTTACGGCAGTGTCCAGCAAGTTCGCCAGTTTTTGCGCTTTAAGTAATTCCTTTGGTGCTTTGCCTTCCACGACCTTATCTCCCTTTTAATTTAATCAATCCGCCACCAAGGGTGATTTCCCTATTGGTTTTTCTCGCAACGTTTGCTGTCAGCTTTTCAAACGCTACTTTTCAGCGCCCAGCGCTCTCGCTAAGCCCGCACGTAAACCGTTGTCTGATTCTACCGCCCAGCCATGTAGATTTTCTTTCACTATGTCAAAAAGCACATCTATGTGCTCTTTATCACTGTTAAGTGCCGCGATATATTCATAGCGCTCACCGCCGGCTTCCATAAAGTACTCGCGATTTTCTTCACCAATTTCTTCAATAGTTTCTAAGCAATCGGCTGAAAAACCAGGGCACATAACCTGAATGGATTTCACCCCTTTTTCAGGTAAAGACTTTAACGTTTCATCTGTATACGGTGTTAACCACTCTTCTCGACCAAAACGAGATTGGAAGGTTGTCATATACTCGTCGTGGGAAAGCCCAAGCTTTTCGGCAAGCAAACGCGATGTCTTGTGGCACTCGCAGTGGTAAGGGTCACCGTTCATCAAGTAGCGCTTTGGAATACCATGATAAGATAAAATAAGTTTATCGGCTCTGCCGTGCTCTTCCCAATGCGCTTTTACTTTGTTTGAAAGTGCAGTAATAAAGTTGTCGCGGTCGTGGTAGTGGTTGACGAAGCGAAGCTCCGGTAGCCAACGGCGAGAGGTAAAATCTTTTGCAATGGCATCGAAGGTTGATCCGGTAGTCGAAGCGCTGTATTGAGGATAAAGTGGTAGCACTACAAGCTTACGCACACCTTTTGCCAACATGGCATCAATGGTGTCGCTAATGGCCGGCTTTCCGTAGCGCATGGCAAACTCAACTATGACATCATCACCATATTGCGCTTTACAGCGCTCAGCAATGGCAGACGCTTGCGCTTTAGTGATAGCCATAAGTGGAGAGCCTTCTTCCGTCCATACGGTGGAATACGCCTCTGCCGAACGCTTCGGCCGTATGTTCAAAATAATGCCATTTAATACAAACCACCAAATTGCTTTTGGTACTTCAACCACGCGAGGGTCTGAAAGAAACTCTTTTAAGTAGGGGCGTAGCGCCTGCTTTGTTGGCGCTTCTGGCGTACCTAAATTTGTTACTAGTACGCCTATTTTATCTGGTTGCCCGTGAGTAAAACCTTTGTTCGATTTGTATTTCATGTATTGATAGTCCGAGAAGTACTGCGCTATATCCGTATTATACTGAATTGCCTTAGATTATGATCTGCCGTAACGCCAAAAAACTGCGATTACCGCGATAGATTTTAAGTATTAAAAAAGCGGCATATGTTCGAAAATACTTTTCAAAAACATGTGCCGCTTTTTAGCTCGCCATTTATTAAACTAGGTGGCTTTTGACCAAGCTATCTATTTAAGGCTGATAGTAAGTCGCTGCGCCCGGGCCTACCGGCATACCGAGTAGGAACACCCAAATGTAGAACAAAATTGTCCAACCTACGATAAACACCATTGAGTAAGGCAGCATCATGGCAATGAGCGTGCCCATTCCCAAGTCTTTCTTGTACCTTGCAGCCATGGCCAAGATTAGTCCGAAATAGCTCATCATAGGTGCGATAACGTTTGTGACTGAATCACCAATACGGTATGCAGCTTGAATCACTTCAGGCGCGTAGCCTATGAGCATGAGCATTGGAACAAAAATAGGTGCTGTTACCGCCCATTGCGCTGATGCACTCCCTAGCGACAGGTTCACTACACCACACATCAAAATGAACAGAATAAACACCGCTGGGCCATCTAACCCTGCCGCTTGTAACAACGCAGCACCTTTAACGGCTAATACTGTGCCTAGGTTTGTCCATTTGAAAAACGCAACAAACTGCGCAGCAAAGAATACTAGCGTAATGTAAAGACCCATTGCCCCCATGCTTTTAGACATGGCATCAATAACATCTTTGTCGTTCTTCATCGACTTGGTAACTTTACCGTAAACAAAGCCAGGAATAGCAAAGGTGATAAATATGAATGCAACAATGCCTTTAAGGAACGGAGAGCCCGCTACTTCACCTGTTTCTGGATGACGCAATATACCGTTTTCTGGCACTACCGTTAGCGCGAGTATCGCGCAAACCACAACAAAAGATATCCCAGCCCAACGCAGGCCTTTCTTTTCTAAATCCGTAGGCGCGTCCATTGATTGCTTGCCCAAATCTATTGAAGCATCAGCAGGGTCAAATTTACCGAGTCTAGGCTCAACAACTTTTTCAGTCACCAACGCGCCCATTGTTGCTACTACGAAGGTACTGATAAACATAAAGTACCAGTTTACCTCTGGACCTACCATATAGTCGGGGTCAATCATGTGGGCAGCTGCTTCAGTGATGCCCGACAACAGGGGGTCAACAGTTCCAAGCAATAGGTTAGCGCTATACCCAGCCGATACACCAGCAAATGCCGCAGCAAGACCTGCTAACGGGTGACGACCTAATGAATGGAAAATCATGGCTGCCAGCGGAATAAGTACCACATAGCCTAGTTCTGACGCTGTATTTGAAATGATTCCTGCAAAAACAATAGCAAAGGTTACTGCGCGTTTAGAGGCATTCATCACCAATGCGCGCATTGCTGCCGACAAAAGGCCAGAGTGTTCTGCTACCGATACACCAAGAAGCGCAACAAGTACGGTCCCCAGTGGCGCAAAGCCGGTAAAGTTGGTGACCAACCCCGTCACTATTCGCTGCAAACCTTCTGCGCTCATAAGGGATATGACTTCAATCATACCGTCCTCTTCTCGGCCTTTTGCGCCGACTGGGCGAGGGTCGGCAACAGCTAGGTCGAAGTAACCTAATATGCCACTTAAAGCCACTATGAAAAGTGAAAGCAGCGCAAATAAGGTTACTGGGTGTGGAAGTAGATTTCCTAACCATTCCACCGTAGCGAGAAATCGCGAGAATAATCCACCTTGTCCGCCGTTATTATCGGCAGACGTTGTATTTTTGTTTTCCGTTGTCAAAATCTTCCCTCTGTCGTTTATTTACGCCTACTGCATCAAAGTTAACGCTGGGACGGCGCTAACTTTGTACTTAGTGAGTGACGAGTTTTAATAATATTCAGGCGGTATTTTACCCGATTTAGTGAAAATTTGGCAGTGGATAGGAAAAATGGGAGGTTAAGCTACTGTACACTTTGCCAAATTGGCCTCATGTAATAACCAATAACCGCTGTGAATCAGTAAGTTATTTTTAGAGTGGATAAAAAAAGCCAGTCTAAAAGACTGGCCTTTATATTCATAAAAACATTTGGTTTTTAGTTGCCGCTAGACTGATTCATATACTTAAAGAAGTCACTATCAGGGGCAATAACCATAACATCTTGTTTACTGTTAAAGCTTTGCTTGTACGCGTCCATACTGCGTAAGAAGCTATAAAAATCAGCGTTCTTTGAATAAGCATCAGCGTAAATTTGCGCTGCAATCGCATCACCTTCACCACGCAATTGACGAGCATTTCGCTCAGCATCTGCAAGCATTACCGTTACTTTCGCATCGATGTTTGCTTTAATTACTTCAGCTTGTTCCTGACCTTCTGAACGGTGCTCACGAGCAACTGCGGCACGCTCTGCACGCATACGTTGGAAGATAGAGTTACTAACTTCAGTTGGTAAATTGATTTGCTTAACGCGCACGTCAACAATTTCAATACCTAGCTCGTCTGATGACGTAGACGCCTGTTCCATTGCCTGATTCATTAATGCTGAACGCTCGCCAGAAACGATTTGCGCAATAGTACGTGTACCAAACTCTGAACGTAGACCGTTGTTCACCTTTTGCTTTAGCAGTGCTTCGGCTTGAAGTTTGTTACCGCCTGTTGACAGGTAATAACGCGCAAAATCGTCAATACGCCATTTGACATAAGAATCAACGATAAGGTCTTTCTTCTCGCTTGTTACAAAGCGGTCTGGTGAACCATCTAACGTTTGAATACGCGCATCAAGAACACGTACTGAATCGATAAAAGGAAGTTTAAAGTGAAGACCCGGCTCAAATACTTTGGTGTCGCCAGTCGCGTCGTCTCTTTGTACTTTACCAAACTGAATAACAATGGCACGTTCGCCTTCTTTAACTGCAAACAGTGAGCCTGATGCAAGCAATACAAGAAGAACAAATACTGCAATTAACAAATTCTTCATTGTGCTTATCTCCCCTCTCTGTAGCTATCGCCGCGCAAGCCTGTACTAGGCGAACTGTTGCGACTGCGGCCGTTAGCATCGGTTACCGGTGCCTGTAAGCCTTCAAGTGTGTTGCGCGTATTTTTGTTACTTGAAGATTGCTGGCGTTCCATGATTTTATCTAGCGGTAGATACATCATGTTGTTACCACCTTTACTGTCAACCATGATTTTGCTGGTACTACTAAGTACTTCTTCCATAGTTTCAAGGTAAATACGCTCGCGAGTAACTTGAGGAGCACGTTCGTATTGAGGAAGTAGTTCTTCAAAGCGAGCCACTTCACCTTGTGCCTCTAACGTAACACGCTCTTTGTAGGCTTGCGCTTCTTCGTTCATACGGTTTACTTGACCACGTGCACGGGGCTCGATTTCTCTCGCATAAGCTTCTGCTTCGCGAATAAAACGCTGTTCGTCTTCCTGTGCAGCGATAGCGTCATCGAATGCATCTTTAACCTGCTCTGGTGGACGTGCATCACGGAAGTTCATATCAATGATAGACACCCCCATGTTGTAGGGTTCGATGATAGCTTGCAGTTCTTCCCATACGCGCTGACGGGTAACTTCACGTCCGTCAGTCAATACGTCATCCATTGTTGAATGACCAACCACATAACGGATAGCGCTATCAAGAGATTGACTTAGGCTTTGCTCAGGGCTTTCAACGGCAAACGTCCAACGATACGGATCAACAACGCGAAATTGCATTTCCATTTGAACGCTCACTACGTTTTCATCTTCAGTAAGCATAGAGCCTGAAGACGACTGGTCGCGTATTGATTGAACATCAACAGGAATAACAGAATCAATGAACGTTGGCGCCCAGCGAAGACCCGGCTCAACTTGTAGATGGTACTCACCAAAGCGAAGTACTACGCCGCGCTCAGCTTCACGAATAGTGTAAAAACCACTAATGAACCAGATCACTACAAGTAAACCTACAAGAATACCAGCACCGATGCCGCCTAGGCTTTTGCCCGAGCCACCACCGTTGCCACCTGACTTTCCAAACTTACCAAATAAGTTTTTAAACACATCGTCCAAATCTGGGGGACCTTGCTCTTTCCCACCGCGATTCTTCCACGGGTCGTTATTATTGCCACCCGGCTCATTCCAAGCCATGCTGATACTCCATAGATTACTGTTATATTTTTGAATTTCGCATGCTCAATGCAGTGACTAGCACTGCCTAATGTCGCACAACATACTCTGATATTCCGTTTTCCAGACGTTTTTCAAGCCTGTTCCAGTCAGTAGCGGGCATTCTTACATCAACCACCCAGTCTCCCTGGCTGTCGTATTCTTCACTTGAAATACAGTTTAGCTCGTACAACACACCGCGCAATCGACTTTGAGCAGGCGGAATCTTCAATGTGTAGTTCACCATACTTTTACCTAAACATTCGGTTAAAGCTTGGCTCAACAATTCCGTCCCTTCACCCGTTTGTGCAGACAACCACACTCTCACAGGTACGCCTTCGTCGTTTCTTTCTATACGCGGTTGAACGTCGTCTAGTTTATCAATCTTATTACAGATTAGTAATTGTTGAATGTCACCTGCTTCAATTTCTTCGAGCACATTGTTTACTTCGTCCATGGTTTCACGATATTTCGCATCGGCAATATCGACCACGTGAAGCAATAAATCAGCTTCTTGAGTCTCTTGAAGCGTTGCTTTAAACGCGGCGACTAAGTCGTGGGGAAGATGACGAATAAAACCAACCGTATCGGCCAAAATAGCGGGACCAACATCTTTTAACTCGATTTTACGTAGCGTCGGGTCCAGTGTTGCGAACAACTGATCGGCAGCGTAAACGTGTGAGTCGGTAATGGTGTTAAACAGCGTCGATTTACCCGCATTCGTATAGCCAACTAAGGATACCGTTGGAATTTCAGCGCGCTTACGTGAGCGGCGACCCTGCTCACGTTGCTTCTGCACTTTCTCCAATCGACGTAGAATGGCTTTAATACGACCACGAAGCAATCGACGGTCGGTTTCTAGCTGCGTCTCACCCGGACCGCGAAGACCAATACCACCTTTTTGACGCTCAAGGTGGGTCCATCCTCTGATAAGACGGGTTGAGATATGTCTCAACTGGGCTAGTTCCACCTGAAGCTTACCCTCATGCGTTCTTGCGCGCTGCGCAAAAATATCGAGAATGAGCCCGGTTCTATCTAACACCCGGCATTTACACACCGCTTCTAAATTTCGCTCCTGAGAAGGAGAAAGCGCGTGGTTGAAAATAACAACGTTAGCATCGTGAGCTTTAACCGCTGCAGCTATTTCCTCTGCCTTACCTGATCCGACGAAAAACTTAGCATGTGGCGCACTGCGTGACGTCGTAATGACCTCTACCGCATTCACCCCTGCTGAAGACACAAGCAATTCAAGCTCGCTTAAGTCTTCCTTACTGTTCTCGTCGGAAAAATTAACATGAACAAGTACAGCCTGTTCACCGGCTTCATAACGGTCAAACAAGCGCGTTACCTTTTAGTTTATTCACCTTTAGTATTTTCAGAATCTCCTGCGCTAGGCATAGTGATAGCGCGTGCTGGAACAACAGTAGAAATTGCGTGCTTATACACCATTTGGCTTACTGTGTTCTTCAGTAAAATAACGAACTGGTCGAATGACTCAACCTGTCCCTGAAGTTTAATACCATTTACCAGATAAATTGATACTGGAATACGTTCCTTACGCAAAGCGTTCAAGAATGGGTCTTGTAATGATTGCCCTTTAGCCATTTGATATCCTTAGTTTTTATTATTCGTGATAGAAGTTTCACTATCACCGCACGTCTAATGTATACCACACTCAAACATTTAAAGTGTGACTTTTGCTGTAATTTTAGTCAAATTATCGTTAGCAAATGTGTCTAGCCATGTAACCTGCTCCCAGCCTCGTAACCACGTAAGCTGACGCTTGGCGAGTTGCCTTGTTGCGATAATGCCTCTTTCACGCATTTCTTCATAACTCAACTGGCCGTCTAGGTACTGCCACATTTGTCTGTACCCTACAGAACGTATAGAAGGTAAATCTTCATGAAGATCACTGCGCTCGTAAAGTTTTAATACTTCTTTTTCGAAACCTTGCTCCAACATCAAATCGAAGCGCGTCGCGATACGTTCGTGCAACATTGCCCTGTCTGCGGGCGCTATGGCAAATTGTGCAATATTATAAGGGCACTTTTCACCTTCTTGCTGTTGCCAATGTGTCAACGTCTTGCCGGTACTTCTATACACTTCCAGCGCACGGGTAATTCGCTGTGGGTCATTGGGGTGAATTCTCTCACCACTAATTGGGTCTACACCACGTAATTCATCGTGTAATTTAGACCAACCCAAGCGTTGTGCCTGCTGTGTTATTTCGTCCCGTATCTTTTCATCTGACTTAGGTAGTGGCGAAATTCCATTTATCAAGGCATTAAAGTACATCATTGTACCTCCAGCCAAAATTGGCACCTTGCCACGTGCTAAAATATCGCCTATGAGCGCATTGGTGTCGTTTACGAATTGCGACACCGAATAACTTTCAGCAGGGTCGATAATATCAATAAGATGATGCACTACACCTGCTTGCTCATCCTGCGTAGGCTTCGCAGTGCCGATGTCCATACCTTTATATACAAGGGCCGAATCAACACTAATTACTTCGCTTTCAACCTTAGCCGCTATATCTAGCGCCAGACCGGTTTTACCCGATGCTGTGGGTCCCATAATTGCAATTACAGGCATTGCAGAATTTATGCCATTGGACACTTTATTCTCCCCATACATCTAGCACTAAATTTAAGGGGCGCACTTTACCAAATTGCTCAATAATTTCCCATTGTTTCACTTCGCTCTGCTGATCCAACCAGTACCACAGCGCATTTGATGTCTCTTCATCTAAAACATGTTCAGGCAAAACCAATGATTTTACGGCATCATCAAGTGAATTTACTTCATCATTTAGTTCAACTAATAAGAAGTATTCAAACCACTTGAGCCACGGCAAGTGCCTGGTGCCGGCCGGCACCTGTTGCAGCCGATATTTGCCAGCCACTTTATTCACTTCAAAATGCGCGTCGTTTAGCAGTGTAATTAGTTGCTCATTGACATTATTGAGCGAAACAGCAACGGGCATTAACAACGGTTGTCCATGCTGCGCTTTTAAAAATAGTTCGCTTAACCAGATACTTGCAACTTTAGTTGCACAAAGAAGGTAAATTTTTTCTGATTTTGGGTAAATTCTACACTCGGAAGTTAGATTAACGTGCTCTGCAACGGGCATCGGGTCTGCATTGTTGTTAATAATGTCGCTATTTGGCGTCATTAACGCATTGTAATTTGACTGATATGCCGCGCTTGGCCCTCGACTTTGCTTATGTGCAGCGCCACCACTTCGTCCACCACTGGCACTCCCCGAGGATGTATTTCTTGGACTGTCTGTAAATTGCCCATAAGGCTGTGGCGCGCCTTGCGAGACTCCCCCCGTCGAGTAACGAGAAGACTCGTTAAACGCCTGTGCATTATCCGACGTTTGATTCTGTAAAGGCCTAATGTAATCGTGTTCTACCTGAGAAGACATGAAATCTGAGCCTGTAGGACGGTTTGCGTCCATTCCTGATAAAGGCTGTTCGTCAGTCATAGCGTGCAGCGCATCACTCACGGTTTTACAGATAAAGTCGTGTACCAATCTACCTTGTTGAAACCTAACCTCATGCTTGGCGGGATGAACATTTACATCCACATCTTTAGGATTAACCGTTAAGTACACCACAAAGCTTGGTTGCTCCACCACACCCCAAACGCTTTCGTACGCTTGGCGAATAGCGTGCATAATAAGCTTATCTCGCATGCCTCTGCCGTTAACAAAACTAAACTGGCAATCATTGCTGCTGCGCAGCATAGCTTCGTTGCCTAGCCATGCGTCTATTTGAAGACCTTCATACTCAGTACTAATATGTACGGCGTTTTGAACAAACTTTTGCCCTACTACGGCGCCTATACGTGTTGATAAGCTGCCTTCTTTGTCAGCAATAAAGCGCTTAATCACTTTGTCGTTGTGTTTTAGAACGAAAGAAACCTTAGGGTAACTTAACGCAATACGCTTAATAACGTCTTCGATATGCTGCAATTCGGTTTTTTCGGTGCGTAAAAACTTACGTCTTGCTGGCGTATTGTAAAACAGATCTGCCACATCAATTGTGGTTCCCACAGGGTGAGCCGCTGGCTTGATATTTACCGCCATTTCCCTGCCCTCACAGTAGGCCTGCCACGCCTCACCTTGAGACTCAGTGCGCGATGTCAGTGTTAACCGGCTTACAGAGCTAATACTTGCCAGCGCTTCGCCACGAAAGCCTAGGGATAGAATTTGTTCCAAGTCATCCAAAGTGGTGATTTTGCTGGTTGCATGGCGACTCAATGCCAGCTGCAGTTCACTTTTGACAATGCCTGATCCATTGTCTTTTATTCGAATGCGCTTGTGACCGCCTTTTTCAATATCGATCTCTATTTTGGTAGCTCCGGCATCGAGGCTGTTTTCCAGAAGCTCTTTCACGACAGATGCAGGTCGTTCAACCACTTCACCAGCGGCAATTTGGTTAGCGAGTTGGGGAGATAAAAGCTGTATAGGCAAAGGACTACCTTATGATATTAACTGTATAGATTCGTGGCGATACGACATGTAAGTGCAACGAGTACTGAAAAAGCCGATGAAACAAAACTTGGGTTTATGTTCTCGGAATATTTAGTACCTGCCCTACGCGTACAACATCACTTGAAAGATCATTCGCTGCTTTGATGCTGCTTACTTTTACATTGTAACGCTGTGCTAATAACGAGAGCGACTCGCCGCTTCTTACTTTGTGCGTTCGGTTGTTCGCTTTTTCTTGAGCCCACAGTGTACCATCAGGCGGTATTTGCTTGAAGTAGCGCTTGGTTGCCTTGAACATTGCATTTGCCAAGCGCTCGCGATACTTCGACCAATTTAGGTTTTTCTCTTCTTGCGGATTCGATATAAAACCAACTTCAACTAATATTGACGGGATGTCTGGCGCGGTTAACACAGCAAAGCTAGCAGCTTGTGGCTTTCTTTTATGGAGGCTGGTCACTTGCTTCAACTCTTCTACCAATTTATTGCCTAAATCATGGCTTGTCGCCATGCTGTGGTCCATGGATAACCCCAGTATGGTTTCAGTAAGGTATCGTTCGCTCGACTTATCATTAATCACTTCAGCCGCACCACCTAACAGCTCAGAATGGCGCTCTGATTTCTCTAACCAACGACCTAGTTCAGTGTCGGCTCTGCGTGTTGAAAGTACCCATACCGAGCCACCTCGCGGCTGTGGCTGACTAAACGCATCGGCGTGAATAGAGATAAGCAAATCGGCTTTTTTCTCTCTAGCAATCTCAGGACGACGATTGGGAGAAATATAATAGTCACCGCCGCGTGTCATTATTGCACGCATACCGGGCTCCCGATTGATTTTGCTTTCAAGCTTTTTGGCTATACTCAGCGTGATATGCTTTTCATAGGTACCAGCCGGACCAATTGAACCTGGGTCATGACCACCATGCCCAGCGTCGATGGCGACGATAATGTCTCGGTCTCGGGCACTGGTAGAATCATCAATAACGATAGAGCCAGTTGATGCCGACGCTGATAATGTTGGCGACGGCTTCTGCGCGCTATCTGGTAAATCGACAACCAGCCGGTGTCCGTAAGCACCATCGGGGGTTACTGCAAATAACGAGGGCTTTGTATTTCTATTGAGCTCAACAACCACTCTAGCAGATGACTTGTTTTTCGGCGTGGAGTAGCGCAGCTTTTTAATCAAATCACCGCTGTTTTCAATACCAGAAAGTTTAGCAGTGTCGCTGGTGTTACTAAGATCGATGACAAGCCGAAGCGGATTTTTAAGCGTAAAGTAGGTGAATTCTGGCGCTGATTTCATATCGAAAACAACGCGAGTATTGTCCGGCGACGGCCATATCCTTACCCCGTCGATGTTATTTTGCGCACCGTGTGCAAACTGCACCACGAAACACAATAATAATACCGAAACTATACTGCGCACCATAATTAGCCTTTCTGTTATTGTTATGCTGCTCTCGTCAACTCCGGAGCGGCTATTTATTCAGTTTTTCTTTCATTTCGCATTTGTACTAAACGCGCTTGCATTGCTGAAGCAATTTCGCACCGTGGGCACTTTTTGCTTCCAAATTAAACTGCCTACCCGATGGCGTAATATTTATACTAATCACTAAGTCTGGGGATGCCAAGTATTCGCCCCCTTTTTCCGACCATTCAATAAGCGCGATTGCGCCCGAACCAAAGTAATCGCGAATTCCCATGAACTCTAACTCTTCTGGGTCGGCTAAGCGATACAGGTCGAAGTGATAGATATTGACGCCATCCAACTCATAAGGTTCAACCAATGTATAGGTTGGACTTTTAACGCTACCTGAATGACCTAAAGATTGAATGAAGTATCGGCTAAATGTCGTTTTCCCTGCACCTAAGTCACCGTTTAAATAAATAACAGCATCGGTAGGGAGTTGACTCGAAACGGCCTGCGCTAAATCTCTGGCAAGCTGTGCTGTATCATCTACTTCATTAGCAAAAAAAGAGGTATGCGGGTAAGACATCAACAATATTCCACAGTAATACAAAGAAACACAGTAGATGCCTGCCCGTTTAAGACAAAACCAACCTATTTAGTGGTTGATAAGCGCACGTACTGCGTCAAACAAATCGCTCGCTATCATACCACGTTGACCATACAGTTGGGCAATATCATCGCCAGCCTTAGCATGAAGCACAACACCATATTTTGCTGCAATATCTGTTTCTACGCCTTGCGCGAGCAACGCGCCCAATATTCCGCTCAATACATCACCACTTCCTGCGGTAGCCATACCAGGATTACCGTGACGGCAAACCCAGGTTTTCTTTTCATTATCGATAAGCGTGCCCGCCCCTTTTAGCACACAAACCGCATGGTATCGCTGTGAGCACTGCCTTGCGTAGTTAAAACGGTCGCTTTCTACATCATCAATAGAAACACCGAGTAAACGCGCAGCTTCGCCGGCGTGAGGGGTTAAAATACTGTCAGACAAGGTGTACGCGGTTGACTGCTTACACAGCAAATTTAGCGCATCAGCGTCAATCACCACAGGCTTATTCTGGCTTTGGCAGTGCTTCATGGTGGTTTCAAATGCGCTTTCTGCCCATTCATCTTGCCCAAGACCCGGTCCAATAACCACACAGGTTGCCCAAGCTAATGCATCTTCCAAATTAAAGTCGGTAACCATGAGTTCAGGTCTGCCTGCACTGACCTGAACCACCGACGACTCATGGGTATACACGCGAACCATACCCGCACCACTTCGAAGGGCGGCTTCACTGGCTAGGCGAATGGCACCTGCTGTTCCGCGGTTACCACCAATGCACAACAGTCGCCCGTACGTCCCTTTATGACTGTTAATCTCCCGTGGCCCCATACCTTTAAAGTGGTCAATATTTAGCATGGTTGCGCTCGCTTTAGCTAACGCTTGGAACGCTTTGCCGATACCCAAGTCCGCATACACTAACTTACCGCACGATTGTTTACCCGCACCAGTAACAAGCCCCGGTTTAATGCCCACAAAAGTAACGGTGATATCAGCCTGAACACATCGCCCCAGGCTCTGTCCTGTATTTGCATCAAGCCCTGACGGCACATCAACGCTTACTACCGGTGTTGATGACGCATTCACCGCATCAATGATGTCTGCAAACTCATTGCGAATATAGCTATTAATACCTGTACCAAGAAGCGCATCAATCACTACGTCAGACTTCTCGAGGAGCGCGGCGTCAAACCCATTGATACTACCTCCTGAATCGAGCCAGCGCTGCTGTGCTTTGCCTGCATCACTTTCCAGCGTACGTTCAGGTTCAACCGCACATAAATGTACTTGTTTACCCGCAAGTTTTGCGTTTATTGCTGCAATGTAGCCGTCACCCGCATTGTTACCTTGGCCCACCAGCACTAAGTAAACGTCTGAGTTTGGCATAAGCTCAAGACACTGCTTAAATACCACATCGCCGGCTCGTTGCATCAAGGTGAACATATCGCAGCCCGAATCCGCGGCGGCTTGTCCCTCATTTTCCCTAACCTGATCGGCCCGAAATAATTTGTATGATAAACTTGACGTTAATTGAGTATCTAGCATAAGCACATGTCCGAATTTAGTTCTATCGACCTTGTTGAATTAACCAACAATATCAAGGCTTGGGGTACAGCGCTAGGCTTTCAGCAGGTTGGCATCAGCGATGTTGATCTACATCAGCACGAGGCACACCTTCAGGAATGGTTAGACAATGGGTATCACGGTGACATGGCCTTTATGGAAAGTCATGGGATGAAGCGTGCTCGGCCTGATGAGCTGGTCCCAGGAACATTGCGGGTTATCAGCGTTCGCATGAACTACTTACCGCCTGACGCCTCTTTTGCCAAGCATTTAAAAAAGCCAGAATTAGGATACATCAGCCGCTATGCATTGGGCCGTGACTACCACAAAGTGCTGCGCAAACGTCTGAAGCAATTGGGAGAGAAAATCACTGCATCCTTGGCGCATACCCAATATCGCCCGTTTGTAGACTCAGCCCCCGTGTTGGAACACGCTATTGCTGAAAAAGCGGGTATTGGCTGGACGGGGAAACACAGCCTGACACTCAACAAAGAAGCCGGCTCTTGGTTCTTCTTAGGCGAGCTATTCATCAATTTGCCATTACCCACTGACTCACCAATTGAAGAGGGGTGCGGCACCTGCACAGCGTGCCTAACCATATGCCCAACCAATGCGATTATTGCGCCTTATAAAGTAGATGCCCGTCGCTGTATTTCCTATCTCACCATTGAATCAGACAAAGATATTCCCGAAGATTTACGCCCCATGATGGGCAATCGCATTTATGGCTGTGACGATTGCCAACTTGTTTGCCCTTGGAATCGCTTTGCCGATGTCACCAGTGAAGAAGATTTCCACCCACGACACGTGCTTCACGGCCAAAGTCTCAATGCGCTTTTCGGCTGGTCTGAAGAAACCTTCTTACGCAATACGGAAGGCTCTCCCATCAGAAGGATTGGCTTTGAGAAGTGGCAGCGTAATATTGCCGTTGCGTTAGGAAACGCTCCGTATGATGAACAAAGCATACTACTTCTGAAAGAAAGACGAGGGAGCGTGAGTGACTTGGTGGACAGACATATTGATTGGGCTCTCAAACGGCAGCAAGAGAAACAACAAGCGTCTGATGCCAAAAACAGGCAGCAAGCGCGGCTTATTCGCGTAATTGAAAAAGGTTTACCAAGAGACGCCTAAACCCATTACACGCTTGAAATGGCATACCGCGAACTCAACTAGCGATATACAGATTTGGGGTTAACCCGCTGAGGCAAGCTGACTGTTTAAATCGGGTTGAGTGCTATTGCTATAACGCACACGAACATTTGGCGAATGAGATGCGGGAAAAGAAACATTAAGTTTAAGGCCTCGCTGCGCCACTTGCGTGGTTATGATAGGCGAGCCGAATTGCCACCATGGCTCCTGTTCCAATGCTTCAATAACTCGCGAAAGCTCAGTTTCAGAACCGTCATACTCACCCGTTATTTCGCAATGCCCGTTTTCACATTTTACCGAGTCTAGAACAAAGCGCTTATTGTTAGGCGGCAGAGCAAAAAACGTATTGAGTGAGCCTTCGGTTTTCGTGTAGAAAACCTCTGGCGCCATGATTTGGGCATTCTCAGCAACGGGGGCAGCATTCATCACGCTGTTTTTCGTACCGCTTGTATCCGAGTGCACGGCACCGGCTTCATTTGAAACCAACTTGGCGGCGGGCTTAATAATTTTCAGTTCACTCGTTTCCGTGGCACGAGAGCGCGCTAACACATTAGTTAGTCTCTCTTTTTCTGCATTGGATTCACTGAGTTGGTGTTGATAGCCAGAAAATTTATACCCAGCTACCAACGCAAACGCTATCAGCAACAACACAAGCCACGTTTTCATTATACTACCTTTATTGAAGTCGCTTACTTGTGATATTGCTTACTAAGTTCGTGTACTGCATTAACGAACACACCTGCATTTTCAGGTGGTACGTCTAGATGAATTCCGTGACCTAAATTAAATACGTGACCGCTACCTTCTCCGTAACCTTCTAGAATGGACGCCACTTCTTGCTCAATTCTTTGCGGTTGAGCATACAGCATTGATGGGTCCATATTGCCTTGAAGTGCGACTTTATCGCCAATGCGCGCACGCGCTTCTTTAATGTCGATAGTCCAGTCTAAACCCACTGCGTCGCAGCCTGTAGCTGCAATCGATTCTAGCCACATGCCACCGTTTTTCGTGAACAAGGTAACAGGTACTTTACGGCCTTCATTCTCACGGGTCAGCCCACTTACAATACGCTCCATGTACTGAAGCGAGAACTCTTTGTAGTCACGAGGAGACAGTACGCCGCCCCAGGTATCAAATACCATGACTGACTGAGCGCCGGCAGCGATTTGAGCATTTAAGTACTCAGTCACCGAATCAGCCAGTTTTGCTAATAACGCATGAAGCGTTGCTGGCTCAGCAAATGCCATCTTTTTGATCTTGGTAAAGGCTTTACTCGAACCACCTTCAATCATGTAGGTAGCGAGTGTCCAAGGGCTTCCAGAAAAACCAATTAGTGGCACTTCACCTTTAAGCTCTCGGCGAATAGTACGAACGGCATTCATTACGTACTGTAATTCACCTTCTGGATCAGGAAGGCCGATTTTATCCACATCCGCTTTACACGTGATTGGATTTTTAAAGCGAGGGCCTTCGCCTGTTTCAAAGTAAAGACCGAGGCCCATTGCATCTGGAATGGTCAAAATATCCGAAAAGAGAATTGCAGCGTCGAGAGGAAAACGGCGTAAAGGTTGCAGTGTCACCTCACATGCAAGTTCAGCATTCTTGCACAACGACATAAAATCGCCTGCTACTGCACGCGTCGCTTTATATTCTGGAAGGTAACGCCCTGCTTGTCGCATCATCCATACAGGTGTGACATCAACCGGCTGCTTAAGTAACGCACGTAAATAACGATCGTTCTTCAACGCGGGCTTATCAACACTGGGGAAATTTTGCGACATATAACTCACCTAAATAACTGTAGATATTTGAGCGGCGAAGTATACCAGTATTCTGAACAAGGTGTGCTAAAACCTGTGTTAAAAAATCGACGTTTTTACGATAAATCGACATAGTGTCGATAAATGACGACGAACATTGCTTGCACGGTGATTAAAAAGTAACTTGCACTCAGAGTAAGTGTTTGCTATTACTATAACCGTTAAAGAAAAGAAGCCCTCCACGGGACCGTGCTAAACTTATTGAAACCCTGCCTCGGCAGGGTTTTTTATTTGTTGCCAATCAGAGACACTGTTTCAGCAATTAATTGTCCCGCTATAGACACTTTTGGTGGGATGGTCGGCAACGCTTTTGCGTCAAACCACTGTGCGTCATCTATCTCGTTTTCTTGGCAGCGAATTTCTCCTCCGTCATATTCAGCAATAAAACCTACCATCAATGAATGTGGAAACGGCCAAGGTTGGCTATTGAAGTAACGCAAATTTTTGACTTTTACGCCCACCTCTTCAAATATCTCTCGGTGAACAGCTTGTTCTAGACTTTCTCCACTTTCTACGAAACCAGCAAGGGTCGAATACATATTAGATTCTCGGTGACGGACGCCTTTCGCAAGAAGAATCTTCTCGGTGTTATGAATAGAGACAATGATACAAGGCGAAACCCTTGGGTAAGTGCGATGATTACAGCGGTGACATTGCATTGCCATTTCCCAATCAACACGTTCGGTTTTCGCGCCACATTGTCCGCAAAATTGATGAGTGCGTAAAAAGTGAATGTATTGCCAGGCTCGACCGATAACTGAAAAGGCAATATCGTATTCAGCAAAAAGTAGCTGTCTAAGCGAAACCCGCTCCCAACCTGGCTCGTCTACATGCTCTGCACCTAAGTCAACAACAAACACGGGGAAGTCTCGGTGCGCCGTTTCGTTGAGCGGCGGAAGCTGATGAATTTCATCGACATATGACGCTAAGAAAGGAATATCACTCAATTGAGCAACGGGGATGGATTCAGACGACTCTTGTACCATTATTTTGCCGCGACTAAACACCACCCACATAGCTTGTTGCGAAGCTAATTTTGCCTCGTCTAACTTTATCATCATTGTGCCTTACTCCTGTGCTTTTGAACTTCATAGTACACTAGGGACTGATAATAATTACTGTATAATTAACCCAAAATTCCTAAAACCAAGGCCGACAATCTGCCTATACCCACCACGTTTATCTTAGCACTATGTTTTTACTGTAATCTTTTTCGCGCAAAATTTGTGTCGCTAGTGCACAGTGTTATACTGAAGCTTATTGTCGCCGAAGGGAAGCACATCACAATGTTGCAACAGTTGGAAAGCGTAAAATCAAAATGGGGTGGCAAAAGCCAGGTCATAGACCGCTGGCTGTTAGACAGACAGGCCTTACTGGTTTCCTATTGTGAATTAGCAGGCATTAACAAACACAATGAATGTTTGCCCGATGCCGATGAAATCGCAACCTTTTGTGGAGCTTTACTCGATTACCTCTCAGCAGGCCACTTCGAAGTTTTCGATATTTTAGTTGAGAATGACAGTGAAGGTTTAAAACTACGCGACAAACTTTACCCAAGATTAACAAAAACCACTGACGCCGCGCTAGAATTTAATGATACGTTTGCACAAGCAGTGACGCCAGAACAGGCAGCTGGCTTCGACTCAGCTCTAGCCCAGCTCGGAGAGACACTAGAAGAGCGTTTTGCCTTGGAAGATGAGTTAATTGCTCACGTACACATAAACAAACGTGATCCAGAAGTGACACTTTAATATAACAATGAAAGTCGAGTTTACGGTTATCATCAATGAACAAAACCACACTTATCCATAAGGCACGCGCATTTTGCGAGCAACGCGGCGCCAGGTTTACACCACTGAGAGAGAAGGTGTACGAGATTCTTGTATCAAAGCACGGCCCTATGGGTGCTTATGAATTACTCGACTCATTAAAAGAAACTGAATCTAGCGCCAAGCCAGCTACGGTGTACCGTGCACTTGATTTTCTCCTTGATTTTGGTCTTATTCACCGTCTCGAGTCTACTAATGCGTTCGTAGCCTGCTATCATTTCGGTTGTAACCACCCTGTCCAGTTTCTAATTTGTGACAGCTGTGGTGATGTCGCTGAAATCCAATCGGAAGGTCTTCAAGAAACCCTCGACAATCAAGCGAAGCAACACGGTTTTAAAGTTTCCAAACAAACGATTGAGGCCCATGGATTATGTGCCGACTGTCAACAAACGGAAGATCACACTGCCCAGGAGAGTGTAAATGAATGCTGATTTTGTGAACCCGTTTATTGCCGGCCTACTAAATGTGCTAGAGACAATGGCACAAACAAAATTGACGCCTGGCAAGCCCAAACGCAAACAAAGCGATATTGCAAAAGGTGACGTCTCTGGTTTGATAGGTATGGTTGGCCCTGATGTTCGAGGCTCTATGTCTATCACGTTCGATGAGTCACTTGCGCTTACTATCATGGAAAGAATGGTAGGAGAGCGTCCGGAGAAACTCGACGCTGAAGTAGGTGACATGGTTGGCGAGGTTACCAATATGATTTGCGGAAATGCTAAACGAGACCTTGCAGAACGTGGATATGAGTTTGGTATGGCAACGCCTATCGTTGTATCAGGAAAGCAACACACAATCAGCCATCAAGTGGATGGCGCTAAAATCATTCTCCCTTTCATGTGCGACGAAGGATTAGCGCATTTGGAAATCTGCTTTGACAAATAATTTCTGGCACTGTGAAAAAATTACACTAAACAGCTACCCGAGAGGATTTCACCTGATAACACAACAGGTGGAATCTGCTCTCCCCAGTATTCGTCATGTTGAAGTTGGCCTTTTACATTTATGGCTTCAGCATACTAGCGCAAGTTTGACAATAAACGAAAATGCCGACCCGACGGTGAGGCACGATATGGAGGCTTTCTTCAACCATAGTGTAAAAGAAGAGCTCTCTTTTTTCAGGCATACTTATGAAGGTAAAGATGATATGCCTGCTCACCTAAAATCGAGTATACTAGGCTGTCAACTTACAATTCCTGTCCAACAAGGCAAACTTGCACTTGGTACGTGGCAGGGTATCATGCTTGGTGAACACCGAGATCATGGTGGAAGACGAACAATTATTGCCACATTACAAGGGATCGCAGCCTAACCCATATTATAAATGGCACAATTTGTGCTAGCATTATTTGCTAAGCACAACACAAAATTATCAAAAATCGATAATCACTCAACGTTAAACAGGATGTGACTATGAAACAACACTTTAAAATGGCAGCGCTATCTCTTGCTGTACTTTCATCTACTAGTGCATTTGCTCAAGACTCTTCTGAGCCAGAATATAAAAACTGGTTCGGCCTTTCTGGCATGTACTACAACACTGATGACTCACGCCCGCTAGACCTTACTGAAGGCGAGTTATACGACGACGGCCGTGGTGTATCTTTTGAATACGGTTTCCGTTTCACTCAAAGCTGGGCTGCTCGTGTTGAATTTACAGCGCTAGACCTTGATTATGCTGGCGGCGGTGACGACAGCGGCGAGATGGTTGGTGTTGACGCACTTTATTTCATGCCTAACGATGCATGGTTCGTGTTTGGTGGTGTTAAGCGCCAAGCGGTGGGTGAGTCAACTACGCTAGGTAACATCGGTATCGGTAAACACTGGGACCTTCATGAAAGCGTTAAGCTTGTTACTGAAATCGCGGCATACCACGACTTTGGTGAAGACTACAACGATTACAGCATTAAGCTAGGTATCGCTGTACCATTTGGCAAATCTACACCTGCTGCTCCTAAAGACAGCGACAACGACGGTGTTGTAGATGGTAAAGACCAGTGCCCAATGACTCCAGCTGGCGTTCGCGTTGATGCGACTGGTTGCAGCGTTGATAACGACAACGACGGCGTTCTAAACAGTGTTGATCAATGTCCTAACACGCCAGCGGGTACTAAAGTAGACGCCACTGGCTGTGCAATTAAAGACGCTGACAACGATGGTGTTGTAGACAGCAAAGACATGTGCCCTGATACTCCGGCAGGCGTTAAAGTTGACGCTAAAGGCTGTACAGTGTTTGACGAAGAGACGGTAGAAATTACGCTACGCGTTCTATTCGACAACGAAAGTGCTGTTGTTAAAATGCCTAAAGATCCAGAAATCTCTGAATTTGCTGAGTTCATGAAGCAGTATCCTTCAACAACTGCGGTAGTAGAAGGCCACACTTCTGCACCAGGTTCTGAAGCGTACAACATGGACCTTTCTAAGCGTCGTGCTGCTAACTTCAAAGAAGTAATGGTAGACATGTACGGTATCGACAGCTCTCGTCTAGAGACTATCGGTTACGGCGAAACTCAGCTTCTAGATACTGATAGCGATGCTGAAGCACACCGTGTTAACCGTCGCATTTCAGTGACAGTTAAAGACACAGTGAAAGTAGCTGAAGAAAAGTAATTCATACTATATGAATTGAAGAAGGCGCCGAAAGGCGCCTTTTTTGTATCTGTAGGTCCTAGCTAAACAAACGCTTGCAGAAATGAATGCCTTACGCTATTCAATCATGGCTTGTTAGACCATTAACTCAACTAAAAAAATGCGTTAATACTCATCTGCGATGGCAGGGCCTGCATAGTTATCAAAACGAGAAAACTGGCCTTGGAAGGTAAGTCGACAGGTGCCAATTGGGCCGTTACGCTGTTTACCAATAATAATCTCTGCAATGCCTTTATATTCACTATTTTCGTGATAAACCTCATCACGATAGATAAACATAATAAGGTCGGCATCCTGCTCGATTGAACCAGACTCACGAAGGTCAGAGTTAACGGGGCGTTTATCGGCACGTTGTTCTAGCGTACGGTTAAGCTGCGACAGTGCAACTACCGGCACTTCCAGTTCTTTAGCAAGCGCTTTTAATGAGCGTGATATTTCGGCAATTTCCAACGTACGGTTATCGCTTAGCGACGGCACACGCATCAGCTGAAGGTAATCCACCATGATAAGGCTAATCCCGCCGCGCTCCCGCGCGAGTTTACGGGCTCGACTTCGCACGTCCATAGGTGTTAGACCCGAAGAGTCATCAACGAACAAGCTATCCTTATCTTTGAGCATAGCCATAGTGTTAGATATACGCGCCCAGTCCTCATCATCTAGCTGTGCAGTACGGATTTTAGTTTGGTCTACGCGACTTAACGATGCCAACATACGCATCATGATTTGTTCAGAAGGCATCTCTAGACTGAAGACTAGCACTGGCTTTTCTTCTGCCATCATGGCGTTTTCAATCAAGTTCATGGCAAAGGTAGTTTTACCCATTGATGGACGCGCCGCCACAATGATAAGATCAGAAGGCTGCATACCACTGGTCATTTTATCTAGATCGGTAAAGCCCGTTGTAACACCCGTTACTTCTTTATTGGTTTTTACCAGCTCTTCTAACCGGTCAATGGTCTTACCTAGAATAGATTCGACATCACGAGGCCCCTCGTTTTCACCAGTTCTTCGCTCTGCTATTTCGAATACTTTACTTTCCGCAAGATCAAGAATGTCTGCACTGTCGCGGCCTTCAGGGTTGTACCCTACTTCAGCGATTTCGTGTGCAACGCCGATCAGTTCCCGCGTTATAGCCCGCTCACTGATAATCTGCGCGTAAGACACCACATTCGCGGAGCTCGGGGTATTTTTAGCAAGTTCGCCTAGGTAAGCAAAACCACCTGCATCTTCCAGTTCGTCATGCTTTTCCAGCTCTTCTGATACTGTAATTAAGTCAATGGGCTGGCTACTATTTAGTAGGCGAGTAACCGCACGAAAGATAATTTGATGTGAACGATTGTAAAAGTCGTTATCGGTAACAAGTTCCGCGACCTTATCCCAGCTTTCAGGGTCGATAAGCATGCTGCCTAAAACAGACTGCTCAGCCTCAATGCTATGAGGTGGAACCTTCAATTTATCAACATTTTTATCGTTGTTAGACGCAGACGCCACAAGTAAAGCCTATTCCAATGCACAAAAAACCAGTTGGATATTATGCGCTTTTAACGCACATGTCTCAACAAAGGAAGCAGGTCTTTTATCACGAGAGCCTAAAAAGGCAGCTTGAGCTATAGCGTTTTTTCTAGCTTCAGAAAAGTGCCATCTACTAAGGTATAAGTGTTGATGTTCTCTTGAAAAATCAGTGTCGACCCCATGATTGCCTCGTTATCTAAACAAGCCAAACTTACTTGGGTGATTGTGTCATCACTGAAATCTAGTGACGACGGTGATGCGCCAAAAGTAGCGTGAAAGTCGCTTCCACTCATCTCTTCGGAGGTATAAACAGGTGACTCGCAAAAGGCTTGGTCAAGTTTCGCGGTCTCTTTTTCGTAGGTTACAGAGCGCCCGAGAAACTGCTCTGATTCAGCTGTTGAGTGAGCGGTAATGCCAACGTTATAAGCTTTAGTAACAACCCAAGTTCCTTCATAATAAGCGGGCTCTTGAACAGCACAACCTAAGGTTAGTGCACATATCCCAAACGCACCGATAATTAGGCTATGAAATCGCCAAAACCTTTTGACGTGTCCAATAATACTCAATTTACTCTCCATATATAAAATTCATTAAAATCAGATGGTTTAACGTACAAGCCAACTAAAAAGTTTACTTGTAATGGCATGATTATAGAGTTTTAAACTTTCCCTATAGTTCTAACTAAACACTCAAATATCAGCATTTAGCGACCAAACAAAAAAGCTGCGTACAAACGCAGCTTTTTTAACGTCACCACATACACTAATTAATAAATGTGGTCTAAATTGCTTTTTTCAAGCTAGAGTCTCAATCAAGCTTACTATAGCTTATTCACTTTTGGTCTATTTCAACTCGGCCGTGTACCGTAGAGATGTCTACATTTGCAGCACCACCGTTGTGAATAAAGCGTAGCCAGCTACCCGGACCATACTTCGGTTTTTGGGCTTTTTCATCGCTAATGTTATTTACAATGTTGCCGCCTGCGTGGGTCTCAATATCAAACTGCGCTGACACGCCTTCTTGGAAAAGAAACTCCATCGCGCCACCAACCGAATTAGCTTTAATACTGCCATTCGCATTCAGCCCCAATTTTGCAAAAGTACGACCGTTAACCGTGTTTATTTGTAGGCTATCAACATTTTGCAACGATAAATCAATACGTCCATTCACAGTTTCAACAGATAAATCAGGGCTGCTCGATACGATATCAAGCTTTCCATTTACCGCAGTAAAACTCACAGGCGTGCTGCCTTCGTGAGTAGCTTCAATATCCCCGTTAACTGTGCCAGCTTCTAACCGACCTCTGACGTTTTTTAATAATATATCGCCATTCACCGATTCAACTTCGACGCGCTCACCAATGTTTTCCAGCGTCACATTGCCGTTAACCACCTCTACATCTACCGCTTTTGTTATTCCTTCAGCTTTAACATCTGCGTTGACAGCGGTGTAATGAAGATCGCTTGCCGATGGCACGTATATAATTAGGTCGTCACCATCTCGACTTTTTTGATACCAACTCTTTGAGTGGTGCTCAACCTCTACGTGAATAACAACAACATCGCCGCGCTTTTCGAAAATAAATTCTTCGGTTTGATCACCAAGCTCTCCTGTTACCCGAACCTGAGCTTTATCCCATACTCGAATATCAGCCTTTCCATCAATATGTTCAATATCGATTTTAGGAGAGGATGAAGTATCAATGGTCTTATCAACTTTTTCACCCGCAAAGGCGGCCGTAGCGATACTTAATAATGCAGTAGTTAGCACAGCTTTAACCCCGGTAGATGTGCTGAACGTGTGCATTAACTTATCCGATATTGTGTTTTTCATATTTACATTCATGTTGAAGCCCTTATTAAATTTGCTGCCACTTTGGCGCGTGCACTCGCTCAATTAAGGCAATTTGTTGTTGATATACGTGATGCAGCATTTTGATTAATGCTGAGTTGTCTGGGTCGTTTTTTAACGCTGCTTTAATAACATCCGCGGCATCATCTAATTCTTTCAACTGTTCCTGCCAGTCTTGAGTTAACGCAGGTGTACTTTTATAACTTGCTAGCAAGCTGCTGACTTGCTGCTGCTGTTGGCTGCTCATTGCGTCAATCAGGGCGTAGCCATCGCTTCGACTTCCATCAGCTTTAAACGCAAAAGGAGCCGCGAACCACAATACAGTAACTAAACAAACGCTTGCGGCTATTGCCATCCACTGTTTTGATGTAACCGTAGATGATGAAGCGTCGTCTTTTGAAGCATCGCCTTGCTGCGACGTTATGCCGAGTTCAATACCTCGCCACAAATCTCGTTCTGGCTGCTTCTCTTTCGATATCCCAGAAATATGCTGAGCAAGCTTGTCGTCAAAATTACTCATCATCGACTCCCATAAAATCTTTCAATAATTGCTTAGCACGGAAAAATTGTGCTTTGCTAGAGCCCACTGCCATGTTCAACATGCTGGCAATGTCTTCGTGCCTGTAACCTTCAATTGCATGGAGGACAAAAACCATTCTGGCTCGCTCGGGTAAGCGAATAATTAATGCTTCTAAATCCACATCGGTGCTGTTTTCTTCAGCCGGCATCTCGTTAATACCGCTGTTTTCCAAGTTAAACATTCGCTGCACCCACCCTTTCTGCTTACGCATATAAGAGATGGTAATGTTTGCCGTAACGCTGTGTAACCACGTGGAAAATTGGCTTTGCCCATCGAAATTACCCAATTTTTTCCACAGCTGAATAAAAACTTCCTGAGACGCATCTTCTGCCATTCCTTTTTCACCAGTAAGCCGATAACACAGTGCGTAAACTCGGCCAATATGTTCGTCGTAAAGAGACCTAAACGCCTGTTTGTCGCCCTCTTTCGCTTTAGATATAAGCTCGTGTTCGCCTTTGTTACCAAACACCACATTGGCGTGTACAACACGTTGTTGTGTGTGTTCCATTCTTTTCTCTTTGTTATTTGTGATGCTGATTAGCATTATTAGTGTTATAAGGTTAGTCGTACCCTATAGTAGAAAGGTTTAAATACACAAAAAAAATTTTTGGAGTTGCCATGTCTGCCACCTTTACTGTTGACGCTTTGTTTGCTGGAAAACCTCAACCACTTGGCCCTCGTGGGGCACCAAGTAGCATTGTCAAAAGCCCTGTTGACGCATTAACGGTGCACATGGACAGAACCGATGAAGACGAGCAGGCCAACAAACGTCTTCACGGTGGGCCTGAAAAAGTGCTACATCAGTTCAACCCGATCAACTATCTGACGTTAAGAAAACACTTTCCTGAAGGTGACTTCTCGCTAGGCAGTATTGGCGAGAACATCAGTGTTGAAGGCATGGACGATGCCACCGTTTATATCGGAGACATTTGGAAGTTCGGAGAGGTAGAGTTGCAAGTAAGTGCACCCCGCGCGCCTTGCAATAAAATTTCCCAACGCTTTGGCATCCCCAACTTAGATAGATTTGTTGGAGAGCGAGGCATTACTGGCTGGTACTACCGAGTTATTAAAATCGGCACCATTAACGTTGGCGACGAAGTAACACTACTGCACCGTGAGGACGATACCGTTAATGTTCATACTCTTATGCAGTGCGCCCACACGAAAGCCGACAAAGCACTGGCTCAAAAGCTAGCTAAGCTTGAACCTCTTGATGATGAGTGGCGTGGGAAATGCCAAAAGATTGCGGATAGAGTTGCGGATAAATAGAAGAATTTGAGTAGATAGCCTTACCATCTCCGTCTTGAAAAAGAGGTACTTCATTGTAAAAAAACGGAGAAACTTCATTTTCTAAGCGGCGAAGTATGGGGGGCAATTTCGATGGCGTATTTACATAAACCGAAAGTGCACACCGTTTTGAATTACAGGAAATGTAATAACCCACCTCTTCTTTAGCGTACGGCTTAAAAATTTGATTGAGTGCATTATGCATTAGAGCGTATTGGTAATTCTCGGAATCAGAAAGCAGGTACTCCATATTAACCCTGCAGTTGTCTATGCAGCCTTTATACGGCGCTGAGAGTTGGGCAGGCTTCTCATTTATCAGATATGCCCAAATCCCAAGATAACTGCACAATACAATAGATAAAGCAATAAAAGCACTACTTCTTAATTTAGACACCTTCAATCCTTGAAAATAACACTAGTTCCTATTTGATTAAAGAATAACCATAATGGTGAGTTTGGGCAAGTTTATTAGTGATAAGACCTGAATGATAGACAACTGTTAAAATGACACTTTTTCACCTTCATTTAAAATTACCCAAGGCATAGCGGGTTCTAGTTGCTTTTTCATTTTCATCAGTCGAAATAGCGCAGAATGTGAGGTTTTGTCACCCATCATCCAGCTCGCATTTCCATAGCCCCAGGGCACTACGGCTTTACAGCCTAGGTCTTGGGCCGCAACGATGGCATCTTCTGGCGTTGTATGTACCTTGCGATACCATTTAGGTGAGGTTTCGCTGAAATAAGACGCGATAGGTAATAGGCAGACATCTATATCACCAAAGCGGGCTTTAATATCTTTGAAGTGGGGTGAATATCCCGTATCTCCCGCAAAGAACAAGGTGTTGCCTTCATGCTCAAAGACCCAACCACCCCACAATGTTGCATTGTCGTCCTCGTATAAATACGGCACCCAAATTCGGTTACTGAAATGATGGGCAGGCACGAAGTGAATAGCGGTGTTGCCTACGTTTTTGCTGGTATACCACGCCATCTCGCTAATGCTATAGCCTCTGTTAGGGAAGTGCTCTGCGAAACCTAACGGAACAAGATATTCGGGATTTGTGCCTAATTCGGTAATATCGGCTTTATTAAAATGATCATAGTGAATATGGGAATAAACCACAGCATCGGTTTGTGCTCGTTTTTCTTCGCTAATAGTGGCTGGCGCATTGCGGCTGAACCCTTCTGCCAGTCGAAACGCCCAATTAACGGGCCAATCAAACTGCCCAAACACGGGGTCGATAAGTATTTGCTCACCACCTGCGGTATTAAGTAAAAAGCTTGCGTGCCCTAACCAGGTAACGGTAAACCCGGTGTTCGATTTCACTGTCGGGTTGTTGCCAACAAACTGACAATTCTGCATCTCACTTTCACATTCAATATCGGCAGACGCTGGGTAGCAATCATTAGTGCACGTGACGGGGTATGCTTTAAAACCGTTGTAAATATTGCTAAATCTGTCCTCGAAGCCAGGTTCATTGGAGTACTTAATTACAGCCTTGCTCTCGTCTACTCTCGTTACTTGATTAGGTGCTGCACACCCAACTAGCATGCCGGTTGTTATAAAAAAGGTGGCGATATACTGCTTCACTTGCTTTAGTCCCTTAATGTCTCGCTCGCTAACGAATAACTAGATTGGCTAACAGTCTAATTAGTAGCATGCAATTCGCCACCTTTTATTTGTAACAAGTTAACCGTCTCTTTATCGGAAGAGAGCTGGCTGGCTTGCTCGTTCCTTATTTAATTCTTCGCTGTCAAAGACTCACGCTCATCGTTGTAACGTACTTTCTGGCCTGCACGCAGGCGTTCAGCTCCTCTTACCACAACCGAGCGCTTCGGGTTCACATCACCAAACACTTCAATTCTATCGCCCATGCCCACCCCGGTTGTCACCTTAACCTGCTCCGCTTCATTATTTTCATTGAGCTGATAGATAAAGGTGCCCGACTTTCTTAGTACTAGTGCATCGCGGGGTATGGTGACACCGTCATGAGTATCGCTGCTAGGTAGTGCCACGCGTACTGCACTGCCTATAGGAAAGTCACCTGGGTTGATGGCAATTCGTAGCTCCATCATGCGCGATGTACTGTTGCCTACCGGTACAATGGCACGAATAGATTCTTCTACTTGGTTCACGTTATTGTGAACGCTAACGCTCATGTCGTTAGCAATATAGGGTAATACGTTAAGGGGGGCGCGCACCTGAACTTCAACGCTATCAGGGTTTACCACGCGAAGCAGGGTTTGCCCTACCCCAGTGTATTCGCCCGGCGACTGCAGCCTTTCAACCACCAAAGCCGTAAAGGGAGCACGAATACTGCTTTGTGCTATCTGATATTCGGTGAATTCTAAATCCAATTTGGCTTGCGCTAACTCCTGCTTAGCATTCTCTAAGTCTGCTTCCACTTCCTCTAACTCACCTCTGGACGTGTTTTGACTGGCCTGAAGGTTTTTGTACCTCGCGAGACGTTTAGTAAACAGTTCAACCTGCGACTGCCATCTGGCAATATTTGAGGCATTTTGATTGCGGGTAATGCTTAAGCGAGTATCGTCGACTTTAACTAAAGGCTCCCCTGCTTTAACCACATCACCTACATCTGCCATCCAAGTGATGCGACCGTCTACCTCAGAGGCAAGGTTTGCATCGATAACGCTTAGTACCGTTCCAGGAACCCAAGTTAGTTGTGAAATCGCTTGCTCTCTGGCTTCATCTATTTGTACCAGCACCGGCGGAGGTTGATTGCTATTCTGTGCTTGTGCGCTCAACGATACACTGCTTGCAAATAAGGTAAACAAACTAAGGGCGAGAGTAGAGGTCATTGCTTTCATGGTTGTCTTTTCCTTACACATGATCGTTGTATTTATTTTGTTTTACGGTGGATGAGGTAGTCGGCGAAGCGCCAGTTCTCCCTATGCGATCGGCCAGGGGTTTGAGTATATTTACAGATGACGTTGAAGCCGTCATACGCAGCAAGGTAGGCAGTAATAGCAAGGTAAATATGGTACTCACCGTCATTCCTCCCACAATAACAGCCGCAAGACCTCGATAAATAACGCTGCCTGCACCAGGTAGTAACAGCAGGGGCAGCATGCCAAAGATTGAAGTCAGCGTGCTCATAAAGATAGGCCGTAAACGTAGTTTGATGGCTTGTTCTACCGCGTCATCACGGGTCAGCCCTTCTTGCTGTCCTAGGCGAGTCTGATGCACGAGTAAAATGGCATTGTTCACCACAAGCCCTAGCAAAATAATGAAGCCAATCATGGTTAACAGATCCATTGGCTGGAAGGTAAAGATGTTCATGATACGAATAGCAATCACCCCGCCCACCGTGGCTAGCGGAATAGAAAGTACTACCAGCACGCTGTCTTTTAACGATTTAAACAACCCCGCCATTAACAGCAGTAGCAACACCATGGCAAAAAGAAAGTTATCAGCCATCGAGGCAATAGCGCCTTTTAAGCTATCCGCGCTACCACCATAATTAATAGCGCCATCGGTAGGCATCATGGCCATAATGGCGGGCTCAACCTCAGAGGTAATCACTTTCATGGCTTCTTCTAAACTCATCCCCTCTGGCGGATTTACGTTTAGCGTAAGGGTTCTTCGACCATCAATGCGCTGAATACGACTGGGACCTACGGCTCTTTCAATACCTACCAGTTCGCCTAATTGCACCACCTCGCCTGATGGCGTCATGACTGGCGTACTGTTCAAGTCTTCGGGTGTAAACCAGGGAGCTGAGCGGAAGATAATATTCATGCGTTTGGTGCCATCGAAGTACTCCCCCACATACATACCATCACCCATGGCACGTACCAGGTTCCCCATACTGCCCCGATTTAACCCGACTTCCATCATTCGGCTGTCATTAGGGTAAAAGCGAAGCTCTGGTTCGGCTTGCTCTAGAGGAGGATTCGAACGCGCATTAGCGTTAGGGAAAACTTCTCTCAATTTATCTAAACCTGCTTGCGCAGCAATGCCGAGCATGGCTTGGTCGGTACCTTGAAGATGTATGTCGATTGACCGACCGTTTCCAAAGCCACCGAACAAATTGCCTTGTTGTGAAAAGGTCTGTGTATCCGGCAAATCCTTTAAAATTTCATCGCGAACAATGGCTTCTAACTCTTTGACCTTAGACTGATCTTTAGCGCGCACACCCAAATTTCCGCCATTTGGCCATGTGATAATGTAGTAGTTTTTCAGCGCTGGCTGCTTTTCTCCGTCCATATAGGGCTGCAGTCGCTCTTTGATAATTGGCATCACTTCTTCACTAATAAAGTTTTCACTGGCACCCGCAGGCAAACTTAAGAAGGCGTCAACGGCATCGCGTTTTACGGGCGGCAAATAATCCATGGAAGGCATAAGCAAAACACTACCTGTAATAGGTACGCCCATGAGTGTTATGACTAATACAAGGCGGCGAAGCGGCGTACTTGAAAGCGACATAATAGCGCGGGTTATCTTAGCCCATACCCGCTGTAAGCTATCAGCTGGCATGTTGCCATTAAGGTATCTAGCGGCAACGACAGGCAATACCGTTACCGCAACCACTAGCGACATACACACTGCAATGGCAATGGTAAGAGCGAGGTCAGCAAACAATTGCCCTTCAACATCTTCCAAAAACATGACGGGAATAAAAATAGCAACGGTGGTGGCTGTTGACGCCATGAGGGCACCAAACACTTCTTTCGTTCCCCGATGAGCACAACCCTCCATGTGCGTTTGTGAATTTGGGTATTTATTTTCGATTTCGGCTTCGGCGCTCTTGCGTGTTCTTACAATGTTTTCCAGCACGACAATAGCGGCATCTAGCACCATACCTACCGCGAAGGCGAGTCCTGCCAGTGAAATGATATTGAGCGAGCGACCGGTAAGTTGAAGCACCACAAAAGTGCTAAGTAGTGAGATAGGAATGGCCAATGCCACAATGAGCGTAGCTCGCAGCTGGCGCATAAAGAGCCAAAGCACGGCAATGGCAAGCAGCACGCCTATAAATAAATTGCTGGTAACTAGCTGCACCGCTCTATAGATAAACACTGAGGCATCGAAGCTTTGCGCCATTACTAACTGTTCAGGGGCCAAGTCCTGTTCGTTTATTTGTGCAACTTTTGCTTTTACGGCTTCTAAGGTAGCTAAAACATTGGCGTTGTTTTGTCTGTCTACGCGAATAGAGATAGCCGGATTGCCGTTTTGCACACTGTAGTTTGCACCGTCAGCGCGGGTGATTTTAATTTCGGCAATGTCATTTAGAGTGATAGGGCTGCCGTCTCGCCATTCAAGGATCATTTCACCCATTTGCGTAGGCTCGTAGCGACCTTCAAAACGCAGGGTATAGCGTCTTCTGCCCACATCGACAAAGCCGCCTGAAATATCATTCGCACGCCCCAACTCGTTGGCAACTGCCGTTAGGTCAATGCCTAACTGCGCCGCTTTAAACGGGTCGAAAACAATTTGAAACTCCTCAACGCCGCCAACCCCACTTTCCATACGCGCCCTTGCAACGCCCGGGATAGACTCAAGCTGAGGTTTAATGACATCAGTAAAAAAGGTTACATAGGTATTAATTTCGTTTGGATTGCCCGGTAGGCGCTGAAGAAAAAAGTAGGTCAAAGCGGGGGCGTCTCCCCCACTTCCAGCAAGCATAATATTAGGAGACAAGGCATCGCGAGGTAGTGGCGGTACGCGATTCATGCGGCTAATCACTTCAATGAGCGTTTTCTGCATGTCCGTATCTAAACCAAACTCTAGATTAATCCACGCATTACCTTGGTTTGCCCATGCATTCATCGACTCAAGGCCAGGGATGCCTTGCAGCACTTCCTCTTGAGGTTCAATGATCTCCGACTCAATTTCTTGGGGCGACGCAGCGCGCCACGAGGTCTGGATGTTAATATTCGGTCTTTCAATGTCAGGAAACAGCTGTACCGGTAAATTAAACAGGCTATATAGACCTAAAAATACCAGCAGTGTTATTCCTATACCTACCCCAGTCGCGTTTTTTATTGCTTGCTTAGTGATGTCCATAATATGGCACTTATGCTTTTTATTGTTTGGTTTACTATAGGTCGCGGGAATGACAGAAAAAGTTTAAAGCCATGACACTAAGAATTTCAGCGATTATTAACATTTTGTTTAAATACCATTTAAAAAACGTTATTTATCGCAGATGAGTGGACCTCAAAAATACGCCATTTGTCGGCCCTGGACATATTTAATTACACCCATCGTTAATTAGGCGTCGCGACGTCAAGTGAGGGTACGGATATTTTAAACTCGCCCTTCGGGAAGGTCTGGCAAGCTTCACTCTGGGAATTTAAAAAGCAACGGCCATTCCTGCATTCCCACGCTTTGCTAGGAAACTTACCAGCGCCTTCTGAGTTGGCAATCATCTATGCGGATTGGTATTGATCTTTAAGTATCGAACAAAAATTTAGAGCAAAAAAAAGCCGCTCTAGGAGCGGCTTTCTTCAAATACGTCAGCGATTACGCTTCAGCAATGATGATCACTTTGATTGAAGTGATAACGTCAGAGTGAAGTTGTAAGTCGATGTCATACTCACCAGTCTCACGAAGAGTACCAGTAGGTAGTTTAACTTCTGCTTTTTGTACTTCAACGCCAGCTGCAGTGATTGCATCAGCGATGTCACGAGTACCAACAGAGCCAAATAGTTTACCTTCGTCACCAGCAGGAGCTGCGATTGTAACTTCAGCAAGCTCAGCAATTTTCTCACCGCGTGCGTTAGCAGCAGCTAGTTGCTCAGCAATTTTCGCTTCAAGTTCAGCACGACGTGCTTCGAACTTTTCAACGTTGTCTTTAGTTGCAGGAACCGCTTTACCCTGTGGGAAAAGGAAGTTACGAGCGTAACCAGACTTAACAGTCACTTGGTCGCCCAGGCCGCCAAGGTTGGCGATTTTATCTAGTAGGATGATATTCATCTTAGCTAACCCTTATATTCGCCAAATTACTTGTGTGAATCAGTGTACGGAAGCAACGCAAGGAAACGTGCGCGCTTGATCGCAGAAGACAGCTGACGCTGATATTTTGCGCTTGTACCAGTAATACGGCTAGGGACAATTTTACCGCTCTCAGTGATGTAGTTCTTAAGAGTAGCGATATCTTTGTAATCAATCTCAGTCACACCTTCTGCAGTGAAACGGCAGAACTTACGACGTCTGAAAAAACGAGCCATGGGTGATCTCCTTAAGCGTTGTCTTCAGTGGTTTCAGTTTTCTTTTCCGCGCGATCTTGGCGAGGAGCAGAATCGTCACGACGCTCACGACGAGGCTCTTCTTTCATCATTGGAGAAGGCTCAGTCACAGCAGTCTTAGTGCGCATAACCATGTTACGTAGGATCACGTCGTTGAAACGGAAAGCATTTTCCAATTCATCAACAGCTTCTGCAGACGCTTCAGCATTGATTAGTACGTAGTGGGCTTTGTGCAGCTTTTCAATTGGGTAAGCCAGTTGACGACGGCCCCAATCTTCTAAACGATGAATCTGACCACCGTCTTGCTTTAGGATTGTAGTATAACGCTCGATCATACCAGGTACTTGTTCACTCTGATCAGGGTGAACCATAAATACGATTTCGTAATGACGCATTATAGCTCCTTACGGTTGTAGCCTCGACAGTACAGCCGACTGTATGGAGACAAGGAACGAATTGGGATGGCTGTAAGGGCGCGCATTATACGCAGCAGTTACTAATTGCACAAGCATTAATCACCTTTAGAACAATCATTTGCCCTTTCCCAAACATTACGCTCAGACATTTAATTAAAACACTGTTTATTTGTACAGTAAAATACTGTACAGTTTTTGTGTCTTTAATAAACAGGGGACCTACCATGGCCATTACCACACAATATGTTGTTACGCACAAAGGGGTAGAAAAATTGGTAACTACCGACAAAAAAGAAGCCGATCAGTATGACAAAATGCTCGATGCAGCAGATAACCTTGCTGACTACATTCATGCAAAGGGCATCAAGCTAGACGATAGCGTAGTGGAAGAGCTGACTATTATGCTGTCTAAAAACAAAGATAAAATCAGCAAAATTTTCAAAGGCGCTACCGCAGAAAGCGTATTAGAAGATGAAAGCGCAGAAGTGGTAAAGCTACAAGCTAACGGCTGATAATTTAGGCGCGCTTCTTCTTTGCGTCGTTATGATGAACAATTAATAAGAGCAATTGCCGCTTTAGGCTGATGAGATCTGATAGCATAGCTATACGCAAAAATGTTATTTGATAACATTACCTCAACGCGGCAATGTGTTTTCTCTGGTTTTTAACTGGGTGAACAGACGTGTCGCTTTTGCTAATGTGAACATAAGACGTAAATACAGGTCGGGCTTAGCGTGAATACCATCAATAAAAACAATAGCACTCACTCCCAGCGCAACACAGTGTCAGAAGGGCGCAGCTCAGTGTCTGGAGAGCACAACGCAGTGATTAAAGAGTGCAAAACAGCGATTGAAGTTAGCAATTTACAGTTTTCGTATACCAAAGAAAGCGCCCCCATCATTGACATTAAAGCGTGGCAAGTTTCGCAAGGTGAGCACGTTTTTCTCTCAGGGCCTTCGGGGAGCGGAAAGAGCACATTGCTCAATTTGCTGTGCGGAACATTAACTCCAACTCAGGGCGACATCGCCTTATTAGCGCAGCCTTTCTCCGCATTATCGAACCGACAGCGGGACAGGTTTAGAGCACGCAATATCGGCGTTGTTTTTCAACAATTTAATCTTATTCCCTACCTTTCTGTGGCACAGAACATTAATGCGGCGGTGTATTTTGCAAGTACAAACGTTAGCAAGACAGCATCAGACGCAAAGCTTCGTCATTTACTGGACAAGCTACAGCTTCCTTCTCACGTACTGCATGCGAAAGCTGACGCATTGAGTATTGGTCAGCAGCAGCGCGTTGCCATTGCCAGAGCACTGATTAACGACCCGCAATTATTAATTGTCGATGAACCTACTTCTGCCCTAGATACCGATGCCAGAGATAGTTTTATGTCGCTGCTAAAAGACGTTGCAGGTGAAAGCACCATGATTTTTGTTAGTCACGATAAAGCCATGGAGAGTTATTTTGACCGCCACTTCAGCATGAGTGAATTAAGCCCAAGTACAAACCACATAAAAACGCGGGGCGATGAGGCCACAAAAGCACAGGAGCGTGCGTAATGTTAAGTACCATTGCTATTGAAAGCTTAAAGCGCAGAAAAACAACGGCAATCCTTACACTTTTGAGCATTACCATCAGCATTAGTTTACTTTTGTGCGTGGACATTATTCGCACCCAAGTTAAAACCAGTTTTACGCGCACCGTTTCTGGTGTTGATCTTATTGTTGGCGCACCAAGTGGACAGCTTAATTTACTCCTGTCGTCAGTGTTTAATATAGGCACTCCCACCAAAGGTATTGAATATAAAAGTATTGCTGCGCTTCAATCTAACAAGCAGGTATCGTGGCTTATCCCACTATCTTTGGGTGATACCCACAGAGGTTTTAGAGTAGTAGGTACGACCAACAGCTTTTTCGATCACTTTAAATACGGTGATATGCAATCACTTGAAATGGCAGCAGGCTCGGCATTTTCGCAGCCATTGTCTACCGTTGTTGGCGCAGACATCGCCAAATCATTGGGGTACAAGGTAGGGGATAAGATTATTATTTCCCATGGTCTGGGTAGCGTATCGTTCAACAACCATGACGATCACCCTTTCACTATCTCAGGCATAGTTAAGAAAACCGGTACGCCCGTAGATAAAGCCGTATACGTTACCCTACAGGGACTTGAAGAAGCCCACACAGGGCCAAAACATTCGCCCACCTCAATGTTAGGCCGTAAATCTGCTGACAAGGCAAACGAGCATGAGCATGACGAGCATACAAAAGAACATGCAGCTTACAATAGCGAAGCGTTTACGCCTGAGTCAGTATCCGTGGTGATGCTGGGGCTTAAACATCGGGTAACTGCACTGCAGCTTCAGTATCAAATTAATCAAAGTAAAAAAGAGCCGCTAATGGCTATTCTACCGGGCATGGCACTCGCAGAACTTTGGCAAATTATGGGAAATGTTGAATCGCTATTGCTTGGCCTTTCCGGTCTTATAGTCATCTGCGCGCTTATTGGGCTTGCGACTATGCTGCTAGCAACGATGAGGGAGCGTTATCAAGAAATCGCCGTTTTACGAACTATAGGCGCAGGACCGTTTACCTTACTGCTACTCATACAGATTGAAGCGATGCTGCTTACGATTGTGAGTGCCGCACTGAGTTTAGGCTTGGTAGCTGGGCTTATGAGCGCACTAAAACCTTGGTTAAGCAGCACTTATGGACTCTTCTTAAGTGGCCCACTATTCAGTCAAAGTAGTGTTGTTATTATCTTGCTTATACTGGGGTGCACCTATTTGGTTTCGCTGTTCCCCGCTGTAGCTGCCTACAGACGCGGCCTACATGCAGGGCTTAATGCAAGCTAATAAATACCCACGCCTACAGCGTTGTTTCGGGTTTTATAGGCTTCTATTTAGCCCCACATCTGTGCGCAGATAGGCAAAAGGTCTTTTAATGGAGCGAGCTTAGGAAAGTGGGAGAGAGTATTACTCTCCCACTCGCTTATCTGTACTGAAACGCAATATTAGTTCGTGAACCTGATTAACCGTTGCGCGCAAATCATGACTTGCTGCAAGCGATGCTTCAGATGAATGCTGGGTTTCAGATGCGCCGTCAGCGACTTCTACTAACTGCTGGTTAATATGCTCTGCCACTGTGCTTTGTTCTTCTACCGCTGAAGACATCTCTACCGTCGCGTCAGCGATACCTTTTACTGCATTGTTAATTTCAAACAATGCACCTCGGGTCTCTTCTACTATAGCGCTGCCGTGCTCTGCTGAAGCTAGCCCTTCCGTCGATACCCTTACAGCGCGGTCAGAACGCTCAGCCAATTCATTAATGATGTTGTGTATCTTATCGGTCGATTCGCGAGTTTTCGAAGCTAAAGTACGAACTTCATCAGCAACAACCGCAAAACCTCTTCCTTGTTCGCCAGCCCTTGCAGCTTCAATCGCAGCGTTAAGCGCTAACAGGTTAGTTTGCTCTGCGATGGTCGAAATAATGTTGGCCGCTTCACCTATATCGCTGGTTGACTGAGCGAGTTCTGTCACCGTGGTAGAGATTGATTCTACCGCTTCACGTAATGCCACAATCGCCTGCATGGCCTCTTCCGCTTTTTGGTTTCCGGTTTCTACGTTGACCGCAGCTGTTTTCGCACTTTTCGCGTTACCTTCAACCCGCTCGGCAACTTCTTGAATCGCTTGACTCATTTGCGTTACCGCAGACGCGATTTGCTGTGTAGCTTGATTTTGCTGAACAACAGCCGCACTGGTGCTTTCCGCTTGTTGATGCGTGGTGTTAGCTATTGATTCGAGCCCCGCTGATGCATCTTTAATTCGGGTTAACGCCGTACGATTTCTGGCAAGTTCACACCCAAGTGCAAGTTTGGCTTGGCTTATGTGAGGGGAATCGGGAAAGTAGGTCTGTGCCACCGTTTCATTAGCATAGCTTTCTGGGCTAAGAGAAAGCAGCGCGCCCCAGTCTTTCCTTGTTTTGGCTTCTTGAGCGGTTATCAAAACGATAGCCCCTACTAGAGCAATACCGGCCGCAGCTACGCCGTGGGTAAATGCAAGAGCTAATACCAAAACAGCGCTTACCAATAATGTTGTCGCCATCTGGGATAGGCTTTGTCCAAACCGCGATATTGGCGATACTGCTGATTTCCCTTCTTGTATCCTTGCATAAATACTGGATGCCCTCTCGATTTCGTCGTTTAACGCAGGCACGCGAACCGATTCATAGCCCACGACTGTTTTCCCTTCGTAAATGGGGGTCACAAACGCCGAAACCCAGTAATGATCGCCATTTTTCCTTCTATTTTTAACCAGCCCAAGCCAGCTTTGCCCAGACTCTAAGGTACGCCACATTTCTTTGAAAACAGGCGCAGGCATATCCGGGTGACGAATCAAATTATGATTTTTGCCTATTAATTCTTCGCGGGTATAACCACTCGCTTCTACAAACTCACTATTACAATGTTGGATGACGCCACGCTTATCGGTTGACGAAATAAGGCGGTGGTGGGATGGAAACTTATACTCTTTTTGGGTAACAGGCTGGTTATTTCTCATTAAATGCTTTCTCCATTTTGCAAAGTACTCATCCGTAGAGCATAAAACCTTTGCTATCTCATAAGACTAGATCATAAACAGCGGCTGTCTAGTTTAAGAAAAAATTTAGAGAAATGTTATATTTTATCAGACAGTTAGAAAAGAACTTTATACTTTAGACCAATGGCAACACGACGGCTACTTTTGTACCTATGCCCTCAGCACTGACAATGTCAATCCTGCCATTGTGCTCCTCAACAATAGTCATTGAAATAGACATTCCGAGTCCTGTGCCCTCACCTGGCGGCTTGGTCGTAAAAAAAGGCGTAAACACTTTGCTGAGTGTTTCTTTTGACATGCCTATACCCTCATCTTCAACCACAAGAGAAACATCATGCCCCCCTTTTTGCACTTTTAGCGTTATTCCTTTCCCTTCAGGGGTGGCATATATCGCATTAGTTAAAAAATTTACAAGCACCTGCTGAATCTGCCCTGAGTTACCGTTGAAGAAAGCGTCTTCTTCAGGCATTTCAAAGCGCACCGTATTGCGATAACGATGCAAATTATTAGTGAGCTTTATCGCTGTATTCATGGCTTCGACAGCACTAATTTCAGAGTGCTTGCCCGAGCCTGGATAAGAAAAACTTCTCAACGCTTTCACGATTTCGATTATACGCTCAATACCTTCATGAGACTCATCAAACATTTCTGCAATTTCGGTCGCGCTGTCTTTTAGCGAAAAACGCTTTTCTAGTGCCACGAACTGAGCTTCAATTTCCCCCCCAGCTTCTTTACAGAGGCTACCTATTTCCTCGAGAGCGCGTTGATAATCATTAAAGATTTCTTTTGCGACGACAGTGTTACTTCGCACATAACCAATTGGGTTGTTAATTTCATGGGCAATACCTGCAGCAAGCTGGCCTAACATAGCCATTTTGTCAGCACTGACTAACTTTTCTTCAAGAAAATCCCGATCCTTTTTCACGTTACTCAGTTCTAGCTGTCTGGTATTTAGTTCACTTTTCTTATTTTGGTATCGAGACGTGATATTGAGGTAATGCTTCGTGGTATCTAATACGTAAAGCGTTTCTTCTTCCAAATTATCGTCTTTGGTCAACAATACTAGCCACGTATATTCCCCCTGCGACATTTCATGCATAAAGTGAAGTAAGCGAGACTCTTTATCTGTTTCAGGCTGTATTACTGCACTAACACACCAATGGGAATAGCTTTCTTGTAAATCTAGTGGTGTTTCCTGCTTGATAAATTGGGCTAAGGTGGGGGACGTAACCCAGCCCTGTCCCTGAACCAGCACGCTGTCATCGTTACCAATAATGAGTTCGCCTTCTTTCACAGTGAAGGCTTTACCACAAAAAGCACCGCTAAATTCGACTGCAGACTCAAGGGCCGAGAGTATATAGCTTTCTCCGGATGTAGCATGAGTAAGTTGTGAGGCCGTACGGTTGAGGTAAAGAAGCTCGCGCTCTCTTTGTTTAGAGTCTTTGAGTGCTTTTCGTAATGCCTGATTAGCGAGATAAGCATCTTGGGAATAAGTTTCTAGAAAAGATTCAGCGTTTTTGCGAGCAATCTTTTGGCGCTTAAGCTGCCGCTCTAGCGAATTAACACGGGCTTCTAGCGCACGAATACGTTCGTTTTCGGTGGAATACGATGTTTCACTCACCCTAAAGCCCTCCCATGTGCGTGCCGCATCTTAATGCGCACGCCATATACTAATACTTCAGCACTAGATAGCCTAACTAGCTAATCGGTCAAGAAGCATCATTACACGCTCACTCGCCTGCTCCATTTCTATTAGTTTAGCATCTGCCTCTGCGTTATTACCGGCTTGTTTTGCTTTTATTGCTGCAACACCACTACTATGTACCCTCGCATGAGGTACTTCAATCTCTCTAAAGGCTGTGGTTTGACCGATAGGATTAGTTGCATTTTCACTATACCATTGCCCTAAACGGCAACTCGCGTGATCACTAAATTCAGCTACTGATTTGTTACTAAAGCCACAGAGCACCTCATAGATCCCTGCTTTCCACACAACGTGATCTAGCTTCACTGTCTGTATGAATGTAGTCATTGCGCCTTCACTAATTGTGGCTTTCATACTGTCACAATGCTGAACCATAGTTTGATAGCTGCTATTGAGTTGGTTTATTCCTGTCTCTAATTCTTCATTGTTTCCGCGCAACTCATTAACGCCTGACACCGCTTTTGATGTGGATTGAATGATCCCGTTTACAAGTTCAGAGACTTCAGTAGCAGACTTATTCGTCTCTGTTGCCAATGCTCTTACTTCATCAGCTACAACACTAAACCCACGGCCTGCATCACCAGCACGGGCCGCTTCAATCGCAGCATTTAAGGCTAATAAGTTAGTTTGATCGGAAATACTGGTGATGGTGGTGACAAATTTATTGATATTATCGGCAGTAGTAGACAGACCTGAGATACGCTCGCTCATGCTGCTCATCTGTACATTAAGACCACTCATGTCAGATACTATTTTACTAAGTGTTGTCGCCGACACGCTGAACAAATCGTTTATATCAACAATCGACTGACTTTCCGCATTTATTCGTTCGTAAGAATGTAAAACCGTTTCGCGCACCCCTTCAACCTGTGACAGTGAATCGACTAAACATTTAACCACTGTGGAATTGGCAAATGAAACTTCTTCGTGCTTGGCAGTATCTAAAGCAGCAGCCAACTCTGCATTTTGAGCTTCAAGTGATGACACTCTATCTAGCGTCTCTTGAAGGCGTTTTTCTAATAGGACAACTTGCGCTTCTTTTTCTTCGAATTTGCTGCGTGATACAAACATGTTTAGTTACCAATAATTTTTATAGATTTATTTTGTTCAGATTAACAGAGATTATGTGGTCTTAACCATTAGCCTGAAGTAGCGTTATTGTTTGATTATCGGCAAATATTTCTAAAACTGATGGGATTAATGAAACTATTATCTTTGTGCTTTAGTTGACGGGTAGAAGATGGGGCGCCAGTGGCGCACGACGAGCACTTTGCTTTGGACCATACCAAGTTGATAGATAATCTAATATTACTGGCTCTGCCTCACCAAGCGGCCACAGCTTCTGCGTGTCTTGCATCCAGCGGATAGTTTCAAGCCACCTGCCACGGCTCATGGCATTTTGAGTAATAAGAGAGGGCGAGTGACAGGCACTGCAATGGGCCAGCACTAGATTAAAGCCTTCTGCTTTTACAAGGCCTGATTGAGGATCGACAGCAGGCTGCACATGCTCTGTTGATGAATTTGCCATGCTCATCGTTTTTTTAGTCTCGGTATCGGCTGCAGCAACGGATATATGAAGAAGCACTAATGAAGCAATAAGCCGAACTATTTTGCTAACCATTTCAACTGACCCTTTGGTTATTAAAATACATAAATTCGAGCATTGCCTAGCTTACACAACACGCACAGCGATACGATGACAGGCATTATTTAAGTAACCTTTGGGGTTCCAGCCAGGCAGCACCATTGGCTGAGATTTTCCATGCTCATCTTGTGCTTTAGCCCATACCTCGTAATAGCCCGACTGAGGGAAGTTTATCTGAGTACTGAACTGCTGCCATGCGTGTCTGTTTGCCGGTGCGTTCAGCTGAGCAAGATGCCACGTTTGGCCAAAATCAATAGAGGTAAACACCTTGGTAATCTTGCCCTCGCCACTCCAGGCATGACCGCGGACGTCTAATTTTTTTGCCAGAGGGTGATCGCTGCCTGACTTTGGGTACGTGATTAGCGACTTAACCGGCATGGCTTCGATAATACACATGTCCTCATCGGCCACTTTAGCGCCAGGTGCGACAGATTTACATGGAACCCGATAGGCTTTCCCTAGCATTTTTGCCCCGTCGTGAACGCGATCTCGAACTGCTATTTTCTTAAGCCATTTACCTGACGTTGATGCAGGCCAGCCGCCAAAAACAAGTCGAAGCGGATAGCCGTTCAATAAGGGAAGCGGTTCATCATTCATAGCCCATGCAATTAACGACTCATCTTCCATCGCTTTTTCGATGGGCACGCCTCGCGAAATAGCCGCCTTGCCCGGTGTTCGGCTTAAATGCTGATCATCACCGTAATAACCAATGTAAACCGCATCTTCTTTTACGCCCACTGACTTGAGTACATCTTTAAGCCTTACACCTGTCCATTTAGGACATCCAACAGCTCCGGTAGTCCATTGGTTCCCCGTTGCTGCTGGCGAGAACTCGGCACGTCCATTACCGCCGCATTCCAACGTTAGTTGGTAGGTGTAGTGTTTGAATTGGGTTTTGAGCTCTTCCATCGTGAAGGTTTTTGACTGTTCGGCCGACTCCCCCTCAATAGTAAGCGTCCACGTACTCGCGTCTGGCTTTTGCGGAGGAATACCATTATTTCTTACGAAAAATCGAGAGGCAGGCGTCACGGCATCATCAAGTAGGTGCGCTGGCGTTTCAGCGTTAATAGGCCGGTCGTTGAGTATTGTTAGCCCGTCTTTTCCCTTGATAGAAAAAGGCGTATTCGACTGAGCAAATGCAGCGGGAATAAGTCCTGCTGGCATAAACTGACCATAAACGACTTCAGCACCAAGTAACAAAGATAGGGACTTCAGACCTTTGATAAAACCACGCCGAGTCAGCGTGCTGCTAGTTCGCTGAAAAACCTCTTCGTCGGCCTTTATAGGGTTCTTAGCATAAAGTTCGTGAAGACCTTGCTTTTTCACTTAGACCACCTTATCAGTACAAACGATTTTGTATTTAAAACATGCTGCAAAATGATGAACGGCCTTTACATGGTGTAAAGAAAACCAAGAATAAGCAGTGCAATCCAAAGGGTTTCAACCACTATCATGACTATGGGAAGCACGCCCACTTCAGCAAGCTTGCCCAGGTTTGATTTCATGCCAATAGCAGTAATGGAAACAACCAAAAAGAAACGCGAGACCTGTGTGCCTGCTTCAATCAAAAATTCAGGTAACGTTACAAAACTATTGAGCAACATTAATGCAATAAAACCGATGAGGAAAAGCGGCATTTTAGGTACTTCTCCGGCCTCTGCTTGAGTACTGGCTTTATAGAATCTTTTTATCACAAGCATCATAATCAGTACCACGGGCATGAGCATGGCAACGCGCACCAACTTGGTCAGGGTCGCCATATCACCCGCACTTTCTGACACTGAGTAACCTGCACCTACTACCTGTGCTACATCGTGAATTGTGCCGCCGAGAAAGATGCCAGCTTCGGTATCTGTCATACCTAACTGCCCCGCAATTATGGGGTAGAGCACCATGGCGATAGTAGACATAGCCGTTACACCAATAACGGTAAGTAATGTATCTCGCTCGTGGTTTTCGCCCTTTGGCAGTATGGTAGAGATGGCTAGCGCAGCAGACGCTCCGCAAATAGCGACGGAGCCGCCGGTTAGTGCACCAAAGCGCTTTTGAAGCCCCAGCGCTTTTGCCAAGCCTACGCCCAAAACAATGGTCGTAAAAATGGCGCCAGCGAGCATGAGTGCCGTTTGCCAACCTAACACCGCTAAGTCACCGAGGGCTATTCTTAATCCAAGTAAAACGACACCTGTGCGAAGCAATGTGCTTGCGGTAAAGTCGATACCGCAAGCACATGGCGTATCGTTTTGGTATAGAAACGAAACCGCCATGCCTAACAGTAAAGCGAACAACATAGCAGGGGCATTGTAGTGCTCACTCAAAAACAACGCCGCCATGCCCGTGATGGTGGCAATACCCAGCCCAGGCCAAATGTTTTTACACTTTACTGCTATATCATTCATAGCATTAACGCTCTGAAGCAACCAATGCCACAAGCACTACACGCTTGCGATCGCCAGAGTAAGGGCGACGACCGTGCATCGCACGATAGTTATCCACAATAGCCACGTCACCGTCTTGCCACTCTAAATCAAACGTGAAGTCTTCAGAAAGCTCAGCAATACGCTCAAGTCCCTTTTTCGGGATAGCGCTGTCGTCACCGAACGTGATGGCTGAAGATGGGTTCTCGCGAACGCCTTTCCAGCCCATGTAAGCTGCAATAAGCTGGTTGTAGAACACCTCAGAACCGTCATCCAACTCGATCACAGCAGGAAGTACAGGCGTAATCGCTTTTAAGCTGCCATCTTCTAACCATTCCCAGCTGTAACCCAGTTCTTTGAGCTTAGCTTCACCTTCTTCTACCGACTCAACGCTCAGCGTACTTTTCCAACTGCGGCCTTGACCGGAATTGATGTCATTAGCGGCAGGCATGGTAGTGGTGTACTTCAGACCTTTTTCTTTAAAGTCACTCGCCAGTTCAGGGCTTTCCGCTTTTAATGCTTCAAACAATTTATCTGAACGACACAACGGCGTAGCACCGCCCTCATCTGCTGCAGTTTTACAAAAGAAGAAAAGTTTACTTGGAGAAATAGGCGTCTGAGCCATTTCGTGATGAAGAAAAATCTCTACATCTTTAGGCGCTTCGTTAGCAGTAAATACACGCTCGGTATAGTTAATACGCACCGCGTTAGACAGCGACTCTTGATAAGTAAAGTTAGGATAGCCGAAGCCTGCTGAAAAAACGTCAAAGGTCTCTGCTGAATCAAGAGGGAACCCTCTAAAAAGCAGCGCACCTGATTTAGCAAGTTTTGCCTCAAGTTCTGCCTGATTCGCTTTAACAAACGCAACCGTTTCTTCTACAGTGGAACAGCTTTCATTGTTCACGACTATTTCAGGGAACACGCCGCCGTTGTAGTTGTGCTGAGTAGGTACGCTTGCATACGCTACCGCAGAGCTTTCATTGACGTTTTTCATAGTTTACTCCTAGTCGTAAATGGGGTGGAAACGATTAAAGGCAGCTTCGCAGAAGTGACCCGGATCGTTAAATCGACGATTCATGTTTAATGCTGAAATAGCCTGCATTTCGCTGTCGCTTAGCGCGAAATCGAAAAGCGTCAAGTTCTCTTTCATACGTTCTACTTTTGACGTTTTCGGAATAATCGCGTTGCCGCGCTGAATGCCCCAACGCAATACAATTTGCGCTGGCGTTTTACCGTGGGCTTTTGCAGCGGCTTTCACTACGTCCTGCTGAAGTACTGATTCAGTTTGGTCAGCCATTTCAAGCTCTAGGTATGAAAGCGCACCTAAAGGTGAGAACGCGGTAACATTTAAACCGCAATCTTTTGCTAAACGAATTAAACGTTCTTGGGTAAGGTACGGGTGAGATTCAATTTGTAGCATTGCTGGCTTAATGCGTGCGTAGCTCATTAGGTCGTTAAGCAACCCTGTGTTGTAATTACAAACACCAATTTGTTTAACCTTGCCGCTATCCGCTAGCGCTTCCATGGCTTCCCATGTTTTGTGAAGCGGTACAGGAGCAAGCTCCATTTTAGGTTCAGCTGCATCGGGCTCATAAAACCATTCAGGCGGATATCGCGTTTCGATTGGTACGAACTTTTGCGCGATCGGGAAATGAATAAGGTATAAATCCAGGTAGTCTAGCTGTAAATCAGATAGCGTTTTTTCGAGCGCAAGTTCTACGTGCTCTGGGGCGTGAAACGTATTCCAAAGCTTCGAGGTTACCCACAACTCTTCTCTGGTACATAAACCTTCATCAATAGCGCGCTTTATGCCTTCGCCTACTTCTTTTTCGTTACCATAGTCTGCTGCGCAGTCTAGATGGCGATATCCAGCTTTAATTGCTTGGTATGTTGTTTCAGCACAAATGGCGGTATCTACTTTCCAAAAGCCAAAACCTACCTCAGGTATCTTATTCATTGCTTCATTCACCTTAGAATTTGTTGCATTAAGCTAATTAGTTTTACTTTAACACTATGCTCTTGTATAACTTCAGCTTCAAACTTTAGTCTTGTATAAGACATAAGTTATTACACAGGCACTCTTATGTCAACAAAGTGTTAACAAGCTAAATTAAAAGATCGAGTTTGGCTTCTAATGGTGGGATTGAATAACGCTTGTACCCTAATTTAGTGGCGGATATTTTAAGCGGACGTTTATCTATGTCCGCTTTTTAGAAAAGGGTCAGCAGTGTGGGCGATAGAAATGGCCTAGAGCCGACTAGAAATGAAGCATGTTAATCAAGTTCAACTTGATAGTGATAGTGGTCGGTTCTGCATTTACTCTCTCGATACTCTATTAACTTGCCGTCAATAGATTCTGTGACACGAGTGACCAAAAGTAGCGGTGTTCCTTTTTCAATACCCAAGCTTTTCGCATCACTTTTTGATGCAAGAACGGCTTTAATGCCGTCACGGGTTTTGAACACGGTTTGGTTATAATCAGTTTGATAAAAGTGATACAAGGTATGCGGAATATCTTCGCGCAGGTGAATTTCGGGAAACATTTTGAAGGGCAAAAATATGGTTTCTAGCATACAAAATTCGTTTTCGAGTATGCGTCTGCGTTTAAGCTTTATCGTTTTGTCTTTTGCCGTTAAAGCAAGTGCAGCTTGGACTGTTTCACTTGGTTCAACCAGCTCTTTACTGATGAGTTCTGCTTTAGGTAAATCAGCGCCCTTGCCGTCAGCTTGCAGGGGAAAGAAACGAAATAACGCATCTTGAGCGGTATGTTCAGAAACGAATGTACCCACCCCTTGTCTGCGGGTTACAATTTTTGTGTCAGTAAGCAGTGTTAATGCTTTGCGAACGGTTCCTTGGCTCACTTTGAACTCGTCTGCAAGTTTAAACTCACTAGGCAACATCTCACCAGGTTGCCATCGACGCTCCACAATAAGTTGCTTAATGTATTCAGCTACCTGTTGGTATAGAGGCTGAAAAGCGAGACTCGGACCGCTGAGTTTGTGATCGAACTGAGATGAAGACATGAACCCTAACCTAAACGCTTAATTATTGTTTTTATATCATACACAAGATTTATAGCGCATTTTTGACTTAAATCACATACATCGTAGGAATAACATACATGCTCTTGGAAACACTACTCCCCATGTTCGCCCTTTTAGGTCTTGCGACGCTCCTGCAAACATTAAGCGGGTTTGGCTTTGGGTTAATGGTAGTGTCTAGCTTTACCTTGTTTGGTATTTTACCCCTCACTGCGACCACATTTATGGTGAGCTTTTTGAGCCTTTTTAACTCCGTGAGCCTAGTGGCAAGAAATATCGAACAAATCAATAAACGTGCTTTTACCATTCTGCTTCTTAGCGGCATTCCGTTTATGGGCATAGGGTATGCGCTGTTAGAGTATTTATCTGTTGGCATGGCAACCTGGTTAAACCTATTGCTGGGCTTCGCTATTTTAAGCTGCTGCGGGCTTTTACTGGTTAAAAGAAAACGAGGGCAGCCGTCTGGTAGTGCCTTTGGTTTTACTGTCGCGGGCGGTCTTGGCGGAATGTTAGGCGGGCTTTTCTCTACGTTCGGTCCGCCTGTGGTATTTCAGTGTTACAGACAAGCCTGGCCAATCAATGAAATACGCTTTACTTTGTTGGCCGTATTTAGCGTAACCGCATTAATACGTCTTGCTATAGTACCTTTTGGTACACTCCCTTCAATAGACGTTATGATTTCTGCACTACTCGCAGTACCAGTAATTCTTATATTTACAAAAATCGGCCGCGTACTGGCAGCACGAGTTTCAGCATCTTCAGTGAGGTTATTAGCGTTAACTATGCTTGCGTTAAGTGGCGTTACGCTAATTGTGAAAAGCATAAGTTTTTAAGCCTTCTTCGCTCGTATTTCGATAACGGAGAAAAAGCTTATATCACTACAATAGCAAATCAGAGATGACCACATCCCGATCTAAATCTTTATAATTTCCTAATTGCAGATTGACACCCAAGTTACATTTCATTAACTTATGTCTTATATAAGACATCAAGGGTAATGTAGAAATGAGTAACGCTTTTTGTGTAACTGAACCAGATTGGAACGATATTGAAGCTGCCGACATCACTGAGCAGCCCTTTTTGTCTGACGATAAAACACTTATCGTCCCTACGCAATACGGTGAGTTGAGCTTAAGTATCAGCCAGTTTGGCTTACGCATTCAAAGTGACGTTAACGCCACTGACGACTTTGCTATGCTTACACAGTCGCCCGATAAGCAAACGTTAGTGTATTCAGGTGACAAGTCGCACAGTACACTTGTCGCTGGCAATTATCGTTTAGAAATTTTTGCTTCTCCTCTACATTTTAAGCTGTATAAAGATGATGTGTTGGTTCAACAAAGCGCGACCGACGGCCACTTCGTGCGCCAGCATCGTTTACCGCCCTTTGCTAAAACAGACAGCGGATGGTTAGTGAGCCTAGAGCTTGGTTATGATGAGGCGGTTTACGGTCTTGGCGAGAAATGGGGCAAGCTTGATAAGCGCGGTCAACTAATTCGTTCATACAATCACGACGCCCTTGGCGTAAACGCGGAGAAGTCGTACAAGAATACCCCGTACGCTTGGAGCCCTGAAGGCTGGAACCTTTTTGTACATACACCTGCACCTGTCACCCATGGCGTAGGATATGCACTTTGGTCACAGCGAGCGTATGTATGTTTAGTAGAAGATAGTCTACTCGACCTGTTTTTGTTCCACCAAGACTCACCGGCCCAAAGCATTAAAACCTACAGTGAATTAACCGGTTTTGCCCCTACGCCTCCGACCTGGAGTTTAGGCGTGATTCTTTCTAAAGCGTATTACAAAGATGCGGATGAGCTGCTCGCGGTTGCCCGTGAAGTACGCGAAAAGAATATGCCCTGTGATGTAATTACCCTTGACGGTCGTGCATGGCAAGACACGGATACTCGCTTTGCTTTTGAGTGGGACCCGAAGCGCTACGAAGATCCACAGCCGGTTATTGATGAGCTCAAAGCGTTAGGTTTTAAGATCTGTGTATGGGAATACCCCATGATCTCAGTGAAAAACCCTCTTTATAAAAAAGCTGCAGAAAAAGGCTGGCTGATAAAGGATAAGCGCACTGGCGAAGCGTACCGCTATGAATGGGATTTGAGCCCATTTGGGGAAGTGCTTACGCCACTGCCAGACTCAGGTATCTTAGACTTTACCAATCCAGAAGCTTATGAGTTTTGGAAAACCTCGCACAAACCTTTATTTGACCTTGGTGTAGACATGATCAAGGCCGACTTTGGTGAGCAACTAGAAGACGACAATATGCTGTCGTACAGTGGTGATTCAGGCAACCGCCTGCACAATGTTTACAGTATGCTTTATAACCGCTGTGTTTATGAGGCAGCTGCAGCTTACTGCAAAACTGGCCCATTCTTATTTAGCCGTTCTGCTTGGACGGGAAGCCAGCGCTATCCATCACAGTGGGGCGGCGACCCGCAAGCCGATTGGCACGGCCTAGCGGCAAGTATACGTGGCAGCTTATCGTGGGGTATGTCAGGCGGACCGTTTTTCGCTACCGATATAGGCGGGTTTTACAAAGATACCCGAGATGCAGAGCTCTATGTACGATGGGCGCAAGCATCAGTATTTAGCGCCCACATGCGATTGCATGGTATTGGCCCTCGTGAACCCTGGTCATACGGTGATGAAGCATCAGATGCCGTGTTTGACGCATTAAAGCTGCGCTACAGGCTTATACCTTATTTAAAAGAAACCGCAGAAAAAGCATCTCTTACGGGCCTGCCGGTTCAGCGAGCTATGGCGTTAGCCTTTCCTGACCAGCCGCTTTCTCACGCTTTTGAGCAACAGTTTATGTGTGGTGATGAATTGCTAGTTGTGCCTTGTGTCGTGCCTGGCGGCAAAATTAAATACTACTTACCTAAGGGCGAGTGGGTGCGCTTTGGTGCCGATGAAGTCGTGCAGGGTGAGCAATACAGGGAAGAAATACTTGCGCTAAATGAAGTGGCGGTGTTCATCCAAAAAGGCAGTCGCATAGTAATGGGACCAGACGTTCAGCATACCGATATGGATATGTCGAATATCTCGCACTGGCCAGCATAGCGCTTAGGAGTTGTTCATGGATATTACCCTTACTCTACTGTCATGTATGGCATTTATGGCAATCGTTGCCGCTATCTCTTACATGAAAACCAAAGGGGAAGTTAACACACAAGATGGTTACTTCCTCGCAGGAAGAGGGCTGACCGGCACCTTTATAGCCGGGTCCATGATCCTTACCAACCTCTCCGCTGAGCAGCTTATTGGCTTAAACGGCTCTGCCTTCGGCTATAACCTTAGCGCGATGGCGTGGGAAGTAACCGCAGGTATCTCTACCATAATTATGGCGCTTATTTTCTTGCCACGTTATTTAGCGGGTGCGTTCTCAACCCTACCTGAGTTTTTGCGAGACCGCTTCGACGACAGCGTGCGTAGAATGACGGTAGTACTGTTTATGGTGGGTTACTCGTTAGTAACTATTCCATCGGTACTTTATTCAGGCTCCATTGCAGTTTTGCGACTGTTCGATGTACCGGGTCTTTTTAACGTAAGCTATGAGGTGGGTCTGGTACTTACCATCGTCATAGTCGGTACGATTGGCGCTCTCTATGCCATTTTTGGTGGCTTAAAGGCAGTAGCCGTATCAGATACCATTAACGGTGTAGGCCTTTTAATTGTTGGGTTGCTAGTCCCTATACTTGGTTTAATTGCTTTAGGCGACGGAAGCTTTAGTGACGGCCTTTCAACTATTGCGACAACAGAAACAGAAAAGCTCAATGCCATAGGCGGCGCTAACGATCCTGTCCCCTTCGGTACTATTTTTACAGGTATGATATTAGCTAACCTGTTTTATTGGGGTACAAACCAATACGTTATTCAAAGAACCCTAGGAGCCAAAAACCTGGTTGAAGGTCAAAAAGGCGTGCTGTTCTCAGGCTACTTTAAAGTGCTTGTGCCCTTTATGATGATGCTACCAGGCGTTATTGCTTATCATTTATACCAAGATGAAAACCTTCAAACTATCGACCTCGCCTACCCTCATTTGGTTGAAGACGTACTGCCACAGTATTTATCAGGTTTTTTCTTAGCTGTATTACTTGGTGCGGTGTTTAGCTCTTTCAATTCACTGCTTAACAGTGCTGCCACACTATTTTGCTTAGACGTTTATAAGCCCTTCAAAAAAGATAAAGTGAGTGACGAAAAGCTAATCCGCGTTGCGAAGATCACCAGTATTGTTATCGCTGTTTTGTCTTTTATCACTGCGCCACTGCTTATGTTTGCACCTGAAGGCTTATGGCAAATTATTCGCATATTCACTGGGTTCTACAACATCCCTGTCATCACCATTGTGCTTGTGGGCTTGTTTACTAAGAGAGTGCCAGCCTTAGCCGCTAAAGTAGCTATTATTTTCCACGTGATCGCTTACGGGCTGCTAAAGTTCGTATGGGAAGTGGATATCAATTTCATTCATATTTATGCCATTCTATTCGCTATAGAACTGACCATTATGTTAACCATAGGTAAGCTATATCCAATGGCTACACCATGGCACTTTACTCCCAAGGCTGAAGTCAATATGACGCCATGGCGCTATGCCATTCCCTGCGCCATCGTGCTTGTAGGCCTTATCGCAACGCTATACCTGATGTTCTCTCCTGTAGGTTTTGTGGGAGGTGTTAGCAGCACTTTTATTCCGGCACTTATTGGATTATGGGCAAGCTGTTTCGCTGCCATAGGCATTAGCCTGAAATGGTGGCGAGTAAAATACGAGCAAGGCCTAAAGCGCCTTGCTTCCCAGCTGGCTTAAACTAAACGCTTCTGTATAGAAAAAACACAAAAAAATTAACATAACGTTTGCAAAAGACTTAACAATTGTTTAACTTAATCACTCTTATATAAGACATCAGATGAAAGATATCTTTTATAAAGACTGGTAATGATAAATCACATAGTGCGCCATTTTAAATGATGCCCCTTGTGTAGCTAAAAAAATAAAAAACCAAATACCGTCTACGTACAACGGTTGATATATAAAAAAAGTGTTGGCCATTGTTAGTTAGAGCGAGATAAGCGAAATACCCTGGAGAACAACATGAACACAAAAAGATCGATCATTAGTAAGGCGGTAACCCTTGCTATGACATCTGGCTTGCTGCTTCACGCAAATGGCTATGCGCAAGATGCAGAGACTGAACAAACCGAAGCTGCAAAAGACGATAAGTCATTCGAGCAGATTGTCGTAACCTCACAGAAACGTGTGCAAAGTATTAGCGATGTTCCTGTAGCAGTATCCGTATTACGCGGTGACCAGATAGAATCGGCTTTCGCAAACAATGTTGAAAATCTTCAAGCGCTTGTTCCATCAGTAAGTTTCCGCAAAGGTACAACAACCCGTAACTCTGCACTAACCGTTCGTGGTATTGGCACAATTTCATTTAGTATCGCCGCCGAGCCAAGTGTGGCGACAGTGGTAGATGGTGTGGTACTAGGCCGTTCAGGGCAAGCTTTCGCTGACCTCTATGACGTTGACCGTATTGAAGTATTGCGTGGCCCGCAAGGTACGCTTTTTGGTAAAAATGCGTCAGCCGGCGTAGTCAACATTACCACTAAAGACCCTTCGCAGGAACTAACCGGTAGCCTTTCTACCGAATTCTACCAAGATAACGAGTATCGTTTAAAAGGCACGGTGAGCGGTGGTTTAACAGACGACCTTTCAGCTAGCCTGACCGTGTTCCAAGGTAAATTCGACGGCTACATCGATAATGTTTATAACAACGAAACGGTAAACGGCTATGATCGCGAAGGTGCGCGTGCGGTAGTCCTCTACGAACCAACCAACGACTTAAAAGTTAAATTTATCAGCGAATTTTACAGTGCTGATGACGACTGCTGTGCCGACCTAGAGGGCGTATCAAGTGGTCGTAATCCAGATTCACAGGCTGCGCCTAGCAGCGCGACCATTGCTGACGGCATTGATTTAGAACAGCGTCAAATCGATCACGATTTTGAGTCTCGTACCATCGACGACCATTCAGCCTTCTCTGTGCAAGTAGATAAAACTGTTGGTGATTATACTTTCACCTCAATTACTGCGCAGCGTTCGTGGGAAAATACTGAATTCCGCGAAGGTGACTTCACCTCAATTGCTGGCGACAGCGACCAGCCTGTTTTCGGCGTACCTTTCCAACTACACGATGTGGGTGAACAGGAATGGAGTCAGTTTTCTCAAGAATTCCGTGTTGCTTCAAACCTAGCAGGCCCGTTTAACTTCCTAGCGGGTATGTTCTATTGGAACATGGATTCTGAGCGTAACTTTACACGTGATGCTAGCTGCCAAAACAATAATGGTCAGCTTGATCAGGCACTCTCTTTTTATGCAGAAAACAATTTATCAGGAGACGACCTAACCAACGCGCTATCAGACTTAGACGCTTATGCTGATTCATTAGGTGTGTCATGTAATGCAAACGATATCGTCTCTGCCACTGCATTTATGAGCACCGAATTTAATAACTGGGCGGTCTATGGCGATGGTACTTACGATTTAAGCGATGATATGCGCCTTATCTTCGGCCTTCGCTATACCGATGATGAAGTGTCGTATAAGCATCGTCGTATTAGCAACGATGAATATGGACGTCGTGGTGTTGGTGTGCGCCCTGCTACCGAAAATACAGATGCCGAAGGCGTGGTAGATGAAACCAATCTATCCGGCCGTGTTGGTCTTCAATACGACCTTGACCAAAATCAAATGGTTTATGCAACTTACTCACAAGGCTACAAAGGACCGGGTTTCAATGTTTACTATAACTTTAACCCAACGAACGACGGCCGACCTATTGGCGCTGAAGAATCTGACGCTTTCGAGGTAGGCTACAAGTACGCAAGTCGCGACCTATTGCTAAACGTTGCCTTGTTTAGCACCGACATTGAAGGCTTTCAAGCGAATAACTTCGACTGTTCGGACGGTGCGTGTATTACCCGTCTAACCAATGCCGGTGATGTGACAACACAGGGTATCGAGCTTGATATGATGTGGAATGCAACCGACAACCTTACGTTAATCGGTGGTGCTGCATATACGAAGGCAGAAATCGATGAGTTTAACTGTCCTGAAGAAGCGACATGTACTGACCGTTCAGGCCTTGATGTTCCTTTTTCACCAGACATGAAATACTCGCTAACCGCTGAATACTTCATGGAAACCGAGCACGGCTTCGATGTTTACTACAACGCGTCGTATATTTACACCGACGAACAGTACTCTGACTTACCAGGCAACACAGGTGAATTTAACCCTCACTCATTGTTACCTGACTACAGCATGCTAAATGCAAGCGTGAGTTTCTCATTCAAAGACGATGCATTCCGCGTATCTTTGATTGCTAAAAACTTACTTGATGAAAGCTATGCAACAACGTATAGCGGCGATAACTTCCGTTATCAAATCCCTCGCGATGCAGACCGTTATTACGGCGTAGCCTTCAAAGCACAATTCTAAACCTTCAAAGCGTGTGTGTTTAAAGGGGCGTATATACGTCCCTCTTTTTTGGTTGCGATAACTCAAACACTTAGCCAGTAAAGAACATAATTAACTAACGGCTCCCTATACCTGCATTTATTGTGTACTAATTTATCTCGTCGTGTTCATGCTGATGAGAATGGGCATGCAAATGATCATTCTCATCGCGGCATGGCTCCCCTGGTAATTCAAACTCTACGGTTGTATGTGCAAGTGCAAATGGCGCAAGACGTTCATGCACCAGTGTTTTTAATTGGCGTAATTTATCATTGTCGATAGCACAATTAATGACGACATGAGCGGTGAGTACATGTTGTTCACCATCTAAAGACCAAAAGTGCAAATGGTGAACTTCTTCAACATGCTCCATAGACAGCAACGCTTGGCTAATAGCCTTTCGCGTAGATTCATCAGGCACACCTTGTAAGAATAAGGACATAGTCTGCACAAGGTATCTCACTACGTTTATTAAAATAAAGAGGATAAAACCAATCGATAATATTGGGTCGAGAATTGGCCAATCTACAAAATGAAGAACAATGGCAACGACTAACACTGCCACCCAACCCAGCGCATCTTCAATTAAATGCCAGTTAAGCACTTTCTCATTCATTGAATGGCCACCATGAAGCTTATAGGCCGCGAAACCATTTACCAGAATACCCAATATCGCGAGCCCTATCATGCCTTCCGTTACAGGCATCTCTGGGCTGTATAGACGAGGAATTGCCTCGGACATTACCCAAATTGAACCAAGTACTAAAATGAGACCGTTAATCATGGCTCCCATTAAACTTAGCCTTTTAAAGCCATAGGTATACTTTTCGGTGGAGGCTTTGTGACCTAGTTTACTCAAGTACCAGGCTAATCCAATTGAGAGGGAATCGCCTAGGTCATGAACAGCGTCTGCCATTATAGCCACACTGTTAGTGAGCCAACCGCCGATAAACTCAATAATGGTAAAGGTAAAGTTCAGCCAAAATGCCCATCCGATACGAGTGGAGTCTTCCTTAGAAGAAGTAGTGTCGACATGATGATGATTATGCATGGGCTATACTCTTTTTGAGCTATAGAGAAAGCTTATCGTGAAGCACTATTTGTTGCGAGTGAAATGCTCAAAACACCTTATTAACAACAGTGCCTTTTTATTTGTAAATGACGAGTGAAACGTCAAATTAAACTTTTTCAAAGAAATATCAAAAACAATACAAATTATTGATATTAAAAATAATTTTTATGATTATTGACGATGTATACCTATTCTACTAAATGTTAATTTTTTGAGAACAGTATTGATCTTTACGTGTCAGTGGCTTAATGTAATGTAAGCGCTTTCAAACAGCCATTTTTATTTGACCCATTTTGTAAGCGCTTACACAAGCTTTTTACGTGGCATTTGCCACAACATAAAAACCCAATTTCTTTTGATCAGGGCTGAAAACAATGACGAAAAAAGCATCTCAACTCTCGCGGATAGCTGCCGCGATCTCAGTCACAACCCTATTTGGCTGTGGAGGTGGAGCAACAACCTCTACAGATATCGACGTTGTTGACGCAACGGTTCCCGTTACAGACTGGGAGCTTGTTTGGAGCGACGAGTTCGATGGGACCAGTATTAACGATGATAACTGGACCCATGAAGTAAACTGTGACGGTGGCGGTAACAATGAAGCCCAGTGTTACACAGACAGCGAAGACAATTCATTTGTGTCTGATGGTAGTCTGAAAATTGTCGCGCTTCCTGCCGAAGAAGGTGCCCCAAAACCGTATACGTCAGCCCGATTAATTACTCAGTACAAAGCCGATTTCAAATACGGCCGTTTTGAAATGCGCGCTAAGCTACCAGAAGGTCAAGGTAGCTGGCCTGCATTCTGGATGATGCCTACTGATTCAGTATATGGCGGCTGGCCGCGCTCTGGTGAAATCGACATTATGGAAGCGGTAAACCTGAAAGCAGCAGAGGCAGACGGTAACCCTGAAAACCATATTTACGGCACCCTTCACTATGGTCAAGAATGGCCGAACAATGATAGCTCTGGTCAAGCGTATTCTCTTCCTGATGGCACGAACCCAGCTGATGACTTCCATACCTACGCTATAGAGTGGCAGGAAGGTGAAATTCGCTGGTACATGGACGGCTATTTGTATGCCACCCAGCGTCGCTCTGAGGTGCGCTATAACGCAAATGGTGATGCAACAGGTCTTTCCCACCGCGGTTGGTATACTGAGTACTTTGACCAAATTACCGGTGAACTTGAAACCCAATGGAATAACGCCCCTTACGATCAAGAGTTTTTCATGATCCTTAACTTCGCTGTGGGCGGAAGCTGGCCTGAAGCAGTTAACGAAACGGGCATAGATGCAGATGCATTCGTAGACGGCCAAACGTTTGAAATTGACTACGTGCGCGTTTATGAATGTGCTTCAAATCCTGAAACCGGTAAAGGTTGTGAAACGGTTCGCCCTGGTTACGACAGTGTAGATGATGCTTTGGTTGAGGGCGCTGCCCCCATCCCTTCTCCACCTTCTACCGGCATTCCACAAGACTTAACTATTTTTGGTGGTACACCTAACCCTAACTGGGCAGCGTGGGATTGCTGTGGTGGCTCTACACCTCAACTTGTTGAAGATACTGAGCTAGGTCAAGTTTATGAATTTACCTTTGGCGCAGAACCTACGGTAGTTGGCTTTATCAGTCGCGATGCGTTTCTTACTGACCCAGAAGGTGAAGCCTCTCCATTTGATGCCTCTCCCCTTGAAGGCATTGGTAGCTTAAAATTTGATTTAAAACTTGTTTCTGCACCTAATAACGCTGAAGCAAACTGGAACCTGAAAGTTGAAAGTACTGAAGCAACCACAGACGCCTCATTTTCACTGATGAGCGGCTACGTTGGATCTTCAGATACTGCACCTGCTGCACCGCAAGTGGGCGTATGGGAAAGCTATCAATTTCCTATCAGTATGTTTGCTGAAGCAGAACTAGATACCAGCGCCATTGATACCATTATGATTTTCCCTGACTGGGGCGCAGGTGAAGGTGCCGTTTATCAAATTACTAATGTAGAAATTTCACAGGACGGTGCGGTTGCATATCCTGAACTTACTATCTTCGAAGATGGCCAAAACCCTGACTGGCCCATGTGGGACTGCTGTGGTGGCTCTACGCCAACTGAAGAAATGGATGATGAAGAGCACGGTTTAACTGCAGAATTCCGTATTGGCGCTGAACCTACAGTAATGGGCTTTATTACTCGTTCTGCCGCTGGTGGTGGTGATACCCCATTTGATGCAACTGCACTTACAGATGGTGGCCTTCTACAATTCGATATGAGAGTGGTAAGTGCACCTAACAATGCCGAAGCACAATGGCTATTCAAAGTAGAATCTAGCGATGGTTCAACTGCTGTAGAACTACCTCTTTCAGACAGTGTTGAAGGGCAAGTGCCTGTTGAAGGTGAATGGCAAACCTACACTTTCTCTATTTCTGATCTTCAGGCTCGCGGCTTAGACGTTAGCGCCATTGACGTAATCATGGTGTTCCCAGCTTGGGGTTCTGGCGAAGGTGCAGTATACCGCTTAGATAACGTAAAAATATACCACCCTGACAGTGGTCAAGAAGCGCCTTCAGCGTCTGGCATTACCTTGTTTGCAGACACTGCGGCAGACCAATGGCGTATTTGGGATTGCTGCGGTGGCTCAACACCTACAGAAGAAGTTGATGATGCAGAGCACGGTACAGTAGCTGAGTTCCGTATTGGCGCAACGCCAACTGTTATGGGCATCATTGCTGATGACGGTCACTCTTACGATGCGTCAGCACTACTAACTGATGGTGCTGTGCGATTTGAAATGAAAGTAAGCTCTATGCCTAACGATGCCTCTGCGCCTTGGTTATTCAAAATTGAATCTATCAACGTGTCATCAGCAGTGGAACTCCCTATTTCAGCGAGCCTTGAAGGTGTAGACCCGGTTGAGGGAGAATGGCAAACCTATACCTTCCCTCTTCAAACGCTGTACGACTTAGGTCTGGATATCAGTGCAATCAACGTCATCATGATGTTCCCTGCATGGGGCTCTGGTGAAGGCGCAGTATACCGCGTCGATAATGTTGAAATTGCAGCGCAATAGCAAAGCATGTGTTGCCTAAGCGGAGCTTGGGCAACATACGAAATTGATAAGAATTAGTAGGGCAATTATGAAAAACACATCTTTTAAAAAGACCCAACTTGCCACATCAATGGCTTTGTTGATGGGCTCTTCTCTTGTGCTACCCGCATATGCTCAAGAAGCGGAAGCAGAAGCTGCAACACCTGCAGAAGGTGAAGTAGAAGTTATTCAAGTTAGTGGTATTCGCGGCAGCATGATCCGTTCAATGGATTTAAAGCGCAGCTCAAGTGGTGTAGTAGACGCCATATCAGCTGAAGAGCTAGGTAAATTTCCTGATACAAACCTAGCGGAAGCACTGCAACGCATTACCGGTGTCACCATCAGCCGAAATAACGGTGAAGGTAGCCAAATTACTGTTCGTGGTTTCGGCCCAGAATTCAATCTGGTAACCCTAAATGGCCGCCAAATGCCGGGTACCGGTTTTACCCGTTCTTTCGACCTTGCCAACCTTTCATCTGAAGGCGTAAGCACGCTAGAGCTTCAAAAAACTGCCCGTGCAGAAAACCCGAGCGGCGGCTTAGGTGCTACGGTAAATATCATTACTATGAAGCCACTTGCCCAATCAGGGCAAAACGCGACCATTTCGGTAAAAGGTATTTACGATACGTCTAACGAAGCTGGTGACGATGTAACGCCAGAAATTGCGGGTGTTTACACAAATACTTTCGCCGATGACATGTTCGGCTTCGGAGTATCTTTTTCGCACCAAGAGCGTGATTTCCAGCAGCAGTCGGCAAATATTCAAGGTTGGGTACTTCAAGAGAATGATGCACTGCCTGAGCTAGATCCAGGCGACGTTGTTGATAACCGTACTAATATTACAAATGCGGCTTTCTTCCCGAAAGACATGAACTACAGCATTAATGACGTACAGCGCGAACGCTCAAATGGGCAGGTTACTTTCCAGTTTCGTCCTGTTGACGAGTTTACCGCGACCATCGACTACACCGCGTCTCGCGCAACCACCGGCACTAACAGTGTAGGTTGGGGTATTTGGAACAATTTTGGTGCTAACATCAATGCTTACGAGCTTGATGAAAATGGTACGGCTGTTTATGCAGACATCAGTGGCGATGACGGCTCGTTTACCGCAAGCCGCAACACTACCCGCGTTGATGCACGCTCACTGGGTGTAAACTTAGACTGGATGGTGAATGACGATTGGCACTTCCGTTTGGATTATCATGATTCTTACAACAAAACCGACAATGGTTATGACGAAGGATTGGGTAGCGCTGGGCAAATCATTCTTGGTTCAAACCAGTTAGAATCTAAAATTTATGACTACCGTGAAGGTGAAATCCCTCAGGTCTTCGTTAACTGGAATAACGGCACTAATGAAATTTTGCCGGGTGAAATTGACTCTAACTTCAGTCAGTTCATCTATTCACCAGGACGCTCTGACATTGAACAGCTGCAGTTAGACGGTACTTGGTATAACTCAGCGTGGGATATCCCGCTTGTCAAAATCGATTTCGGTGTAGCTCGCACAGAACAGTCTTTGACTGGCTTTACCGCATGGAGCGGACTACGCGGCGGACCTGGCTTTAGCCCATCGTTCACGGAAATTTTCCCAGACAGCATGTTCGTTCGCAACGACACCTCAGGCTTCCTAGACGCTTTTGATGGTGGTGGTGCGAGCATGAACCCAGGCTATTATTACACCTTTGACTTTGATGAAGCCATTGCGCGTCAGCTTCAATTCATCACTGCCGACGTTGTGGGCGAAAGCAACGCGTACTCTATCGACCCGTACTTCAGCGGCGCACCTTCAGTAAGCAACGTAGAAGAGACAACCGACTCAATTTACGTACAGACCGAGTGGGACTTTGACGTTAGCGATTACTACGTTCAAATTAACGCTGGTCTTCGCTACGAAGAAACGGAAGTACCTAGCACTGCTGAAGTTCGCGTACCTATTCAAGTAAACTGGGTTGCCGCTGGTGAGTGGATCACTGTTTTCCAAGACGGTGTTGAAGAGCAAGACTTCACAGGTAAGTACGATGTACTGCTTCCTATGTTCGACGTGAAAGTTGATGTTACTGACGACATTGTTGCCCGTTTCTCTTGGGGTAAATCAATTACTCGCGCACCTATCGGCTTTTTACAAGGCGGACGTTCATTTAGCGGAAGCCCTAAAATCGGTTCAAGAACAGTGTCTGAAGGCAGTACCGATCTTAAGCCTTACGAGTCGACTAACTTAGACTTATCTTTCGAATGGTACTACGACGAAGCAAGCTATGCGTCTGTAGGGCTATTCAGAAAGTCGGTTAAGAACTACATCGATACGCAAGGTGCACTTGAAACTTTCGACGGTCTGAACGACATCTATCTAGGACCAAGATGGCAAGAAGCGGTTTCAGCACTTCAAGCAGACGGAATCCAGGCTACTGACAGCAACATTTACGATTACTTCTTGTCGGCGGGTTACGCCAACGCTGAAGGCGTAGTAGAGCCTAATTCAGATGACCCGCTTATTGAATGGAACGTAGTGAAGCCTCGTAACCTTAACGAATCAAAAACCGTTGAAGGTATCGAGCTTGCTGTTCAGCATACGTTTGGTGAAACGGGCTTTGGTTTTGGCGCTAACGCAACGCTTGTTGACGGTGACGTAGAGTACGACCCGTACAACCTAGAACAGCAAAACCCGCTAGTAGGTATCAGTGATTCAGCTAACTTCCAAGTGTTTTACGAGAAGGAAGGTCTATCTGTTAAAGTTACTTACGCATGGCGTTCAGACTATGTTGTTGGCATTGGTCAAGCGCAAGGTTCATCTGATAACCCAGCTACCCAGTTCGACACATTTGGTCAAGTTGATGCCAGCATCAACTACGATGTAAATGAGCATCTAACGGTGTTCCTAGAAGGTGTAAACATCAACGACGAAACCGAGCGTGGTTACGGCCGCTTTGAAGAGCAATTCTTATTCGCTCGCCAGTATGGCCCTCGCTACACGCTAGGTGCTAGATACAGCTTCTAAGTTTAGTAAGCACTTACGATAAGGGCCTTTTTAAGGCCCTTTTTTAATTCTAACCCGCTAAAATCATCAAACATTTCTGCCATTTTTTGGTAACCTCACTTCATAAGCTCAGGTATGAGTAGTAGAAGAAGAAAACAAGTGAAGTATAAGAAGTATATTAGCGCGCTAGTGCTATTTTTGATGGGAATTAATTCTACTTTTGCGATTAGCGGTGATAAATATCTCCAAGCATATTCCCAAATTATAAGCAGCAAGCCCGAAAGTAAAGAAGCGTTGATGTCATTAGTTTCTGACTCTGAAAGCTTATCTACACCGTCACCTGTTGCATCCGTTTATATCGCTTTGCTGCACTCAATCATTGACCATCCAACTGGGTTTGAAAAATACTACCTTGCTCCGTCACATCATCTTAAAGAAGTAAAAAATACCAATCCCTCTTTGTACTACCGGCATAAAATTCTGTCAGCCTATAACTTGGCTATACAAGAAAAGTGGCGTTTAGCTCACGGCGAAATTGACAAAATCATCGCGTTTGCTCGTAACAAAGACAAAGAACTTTATTTTGATGCCCTTGCCACAAAATCCATCTTTCTTGCTCGTATGGGCTTAATAAGAGCATCGCTAAATGACAACGCGAAAATTATAGAAGAACTCCCCTCACTATCTGAAAAACAATTTTTTGGAGATGGTGCAATCGAAACCATGGAGCTTGAGATAGGACTCAGTATGTCTTATCTAGGCGAGGATAAAGGCGCGTTGGAGTTGTGTTCACGAGCAGAAGCATTCTTTCGCAATAGACCCAAGGCAAGTCCCCACAGGTATTACCAAATTGCACTTGATTGCCAACGAAGAAGTTTTGAAAATTCAGGTCGCATAGACGAAGCATTGAATACGCTTGAACGGCTCATCGATTACGCAACATCTATTGAAGATTGGGATACTTATGCCTATGGTCTTGTTTCAAAAATTGAGTATTTTTATACCTTAGAAAAAGTTAACGCGGCGCATACATTAATTAAAAAAACCGAGGATTTTATATCCACATTACCTGACTCGTACGATATTAATACCTATCAAATCTTTCGATTTAAAGCGCTAGTAGAACAACGCGAATTAGAAACAGCTAAAGCACTGATGGATAATATTATCGACAGCCTAAGCGCCGATTACAGCTCATCAGATTTGCACTGGGCGCAGTTTAAATCTATTCAGTCTTCTTTCTTCGAGCAGTCAGGAAACAAAGAAGCGGCAATATCAGCATTGCGCGACAGCAAAGACTTTTATCAGTCTCTTTATTACCAGACAGACGTTCGAGAGGAAGTGTTTAGCGACTACTATGAAAGCGCACTTGCTGAGCGAAAACTGCAACTTTTAGAGAAACAGCATGAATTAGCAGGCGTGGAACTCGCAAACAGCAACAGAACAAATTTAATTCTGAGTGTTGGGGCGCTGGTCTTAGTGGTGCTTTTAGCCCTCGTAACTTATCTATACATTGTTCAAAGAAGGCTGAAAAGAGAACAAGAAACACTTGCAACCGTAGATACACTGACAGGCGTTCGCAACAGAAGAAGTTTACTCGGTGTTATACAGTTAGAGCTCAACGAGGCAAAGGCGTATCAAAATGACTTGTCATTGGTGTTAATCGATTTGGATAACTTCAAGGCAATTAACGACAACTACGGCCATGAATGTGGGGACAATTTACTCAAAGCCTTTTGTGAACATGTTTCTAAGTCTATTAGAAAAACAGATACTTTTGGACGCTATGGTGGAGAGGAGTTCATTCTTTGCCTACCTAATACGTCAGCTTCCGAAGCTAAAAAAGTTGTAGATTCAATCCTTGATAGCTATAGGAAAGTGCGTATTTCTCCAGATATTGGTGCACAAACCTATTCTGCGGGCATTGCGCAGTATCAAAAAGGTATTGAAACGTCGAAACTCATCAAGCAGTGTGACGATGCACTTTATGTAGCTAAAAGATTCGGTAGAAATAGAGTTTGTATTTTTAGTCATGACGACTGACAAAAGCCTAAGAATTAAAAGCTAAACAAGCCGAACAAACCTCAGTGCCAGGGTTAATTAACCCTAACACTTTGGTAAGCGTCTCGCTTTAACTATGACTACTGGTGCTTTCCACGCTACTGTTTCTCTAGGCCATCGTTACTCGGTAACGGGTGTGCCGTCTTTGTTAAACTTCGCAATTGCAGCGCCGGACGCCTTCCATTGTTCACGCTCTTCACCTGTAGCTTTAGGCGAGAACCAGCCAACATAGGCGTAGAATATCCCTATCAAGGGCGCCGTCCAACAGGCAAAAGCAAGAGGGATATACAGCAAGTTTTCCAAGTTGTTGCCTGAAATACCAAGGCCTAGCGCCGATATCACAAACGCACCTCCGGCATTCCAAGGAATAAGCGGAGACATTAGCGTTCCTCCCTCTTCAATGCCACGTGACAGATTAAGGGTGGAGTAGCCCATGCCCCGATAAACAGGAGAATACATCCTTCCAGGTAAAGCCACCGATAGATATGGGTCGCCTGCCACTAAGTTAGTAGAAAAGGCAGTGCCAACTGCGGCAACCTGAGTACCAGCAAAAGTTTTAGCTTTGCTCTTTATCGCGTTAATGATGCTTCGTAAGCAGCCCGTTGTCTCTAACGCCCCACCGAAACCAAGGGCAATAAGCACCAATGAGATAGTCCACATCATAGACTGAACACCACCGCGATTGAGCAGACTATCTATTTCAATGATATTTGTATTAATGGAGTAGCCGTTATTTGCATAGTCGAATACGGCCTGCAGGCTTTGCCCCTGCATAAACATGGCAAATACACCTCCCACTACGGCACCAGCAAATAATGCAGGAAGTGGCGGAATTTTCTTTAGTGCCAGCCCCATTACAATAAGTGCAGGCAAAAGTGCCCAGCCAGATATGGTGAAATTGTCTTCAAGCGCTGTGGTGATACCCGCAATTTTGGCAAATGAAACGCTTTGGGCATCTATGACAAAGAAGCCTACACCCAGATAGATTAAAAATGCTATTACCATGGCGGGGATTGTTGTTGCCATCATATTTTTTATATGTGAAAACACATCTGTACCGGTTACTGCCGGAGCAAGGTTTGTGGTATCTGACAGCGGCGATACCTTGTCACCAAAGAAAGCCCCAGAAACCACCGCTCCCGCTGTCCAGTACATGGGTATATCGAAGCCCTCGCCAATACCCATTAATGCTAAACCAACGGTACCTACGCTGCCCCAACTTGTACCTAGCGAAACAGAAACGACTGCACAGATAACCATACCGGCAGCCAGAAAGATTTGGGGAGAAAGGGTCTTTAGCCCATAGTAAATAATCGTAGGTACAGTACCGCTAGCTATCCAAATACCTATGATCATTCCTACAACAATAAGAACACTTACCGACGGTAAGGCCACATGGATGACTTTAAAAATACCTGCCCGTACTTCTTCCCATGTCAGACCAAGATAAGTCCCTACAAAACTAGTCAATGCTATACCGATGGCAAGTGGTATATGAGGTTCGAATACGCCGAAATAGAAGATCTGCATACCCAATATCAAAAGGGTTAAAACAACTGGCGTCAAAGCAAGATAAAGATGGGGTGTAGGCGTTTTTTCCTTTGTCATATTACTACCCTGTAAATAAACATGTGAAGTGAACGAGGACTTAGCAAAATACCCTGCTTGAATCAGTTATCATCCAGCCACTGATTTGCAGTTTTAATAAACATAGCTACGGGGTAACGTGGGGAAAAGATCGGTGACGCAAATGAGTGGGGGGTTGAGCTGTTTACAAACAAAAACGTCGCCAAGACTTTGCCCCGGCGACGTTGCTTAAGGTCTAGTGATAGAGCTTTAACTTATTCTTGGCAGCTTATACTCGCTGATTCTGCTGCACTTGGTGTAAACTGAATATCTGCTACGCTCAAACTTGCCTTACCTGAGCTGCCTAGCTCAAACGGTACGACAAGGCCAGTGAAGTCAATGCCTTCGTCGACAAAGCACTGAAGATCAATGCTCACGTTCGTCCACGTATCAGCAGGCATTGCTTTTAGCTGCTCGCTAATATTAATCTGCGTTGAACAGCTGCCAGCAGCATCACCTTCGCCTTCACAGTTCATGCCTACGGTAACAGGCCCAGTAATATCTGAGTGACGACTAACGTTAAAGCTTAGCGCCCCGCTAGTGAGTAACTGTGCACTTAAGTCTTCGCGGAAAAAGCTTTTGCTCGCAAAGCGCATCGCCGCAAATTCAGAACCATCAAAGGTAACTTTCCGTGCATCTTCTTGCACTACTTTATCTACAGTACGGTAGGTCAGCGCGCCAACGGTGTGAGTGCTTGCGTTCACAGGTAGCGATTCATCACCTGAATACAGCCATAGTACCCACGGTGACTGCACGGCACCGTTTAGAATTTCCATTGCTTCGTTGTTATCAGTACTAATTTTTATTTCAGTATTTAACGTATCGCTTAATACATTGTCATCGCTGAAAGTAAGACCAAAACCATAAGGTAATAGCGGCTCGTAGCTCTCATCGCCTTTGTTAACTATCTGCTGAGGCTCAGACGGCCAAGAGAAAGATAGCTTACCTTTAAAGTCTTGCTCGCCAAACAGCACGTCGGCTACCGCATCACCTTCAGAGCCAGGCAACCAAGCGGCGACAAAAGCGTCAGACGCATTAAGCTCAGCATTCACCCACATTGGGCGGCCGCTGATAAATACAGATACCACTGGAATACCTTGTGACTTCAGTTTTTCAAGTAGCGCTAAATCTTTCTTACTGCCGTATTGGTAAATAAGCGTTTCTCTATCGCCGTGGCCTTCTGCGTAAGGCTCTTCACCAAATACCACTATGGCAACATCTGGCTTTGTTTCAAAATCGCCTTCAACAGAAAGCTGAACGTTGCCACCTGCACTTTCGACATGCTCTTTGATGCCGTCGTAGATAGAGCTACCGCCAGGGAAGTCGTCATTGGTATTGTTGGTGCCTTGCCACGTAATGCTCCAGCCACCAGACTGCTTACCAATATTGTCGGCACCATCGCCTGCTACTAATATGTTTTTATTTGCAGAAAGAGGCAGAGTTTTATCTTTGTTTTTCAAAAGCACAAGTGACTCACGTACCGCTTGCGCAGCTACTTCACGATGCTCTGCTTTACCTATAAGTGAACGGTCGCCAGATAACGGGCGATTTGCTGGGCTTGGCTTATTAAAAAGGCCCGCTCGTACTTTCACGCGAAGAATGCGGCGCACTGCATCATCGATGCGGGCCATAGATATAGTGCCATCTTTTACTTGAGCGAGGGTGTTGTCGTACAGTACCTTCCAATCGTTAGGTACCATGAAAATATCCAGACCCGCGTCGATAGCTTGCGCGCAGTCTTCGTTATTACAACCTTTTACCTGGCCATGGCCGTTCCAATCGCCCACTACGAAGCCGTCAAAACCCATTTGATCTTTAAGTACATCATTTAATAGATACTTATGACCGTGAAGTTTGTCGCCGTTCCAACTGTTGAACGATGCCATGACAGACTGCGCCCCAGCGGTCAACCCGCCAACATAACCTTGGGCATGTATGTCGAATAGCTCTTGTTCGCTAGCTACGTTATCACCTTGATCGTCCCCGCCTACGGTACCACCATCACCGACAAAGTGTTTTACCGTGCTGATTACACGCTGGTCGCTTAAAAAGTCTTTGTCAGCAGCACCTTGTAGACCTTTAACCACTGATGCAGCATACTCTCTTACAATCGCTGGGTCTTCAGAGTAGCTTTCATAGGTTCTACCCCAACGGTCGTCACGTACAACAGCAACCGTTGGCGCAAATACCCAATCAATGCCCGTCGCCATCACTTCTTTCGCTGTGATATGAGCAATTTTCTCTACTAGCTCAGGGTTATTTGCCGCACCTAAACCTATGTTATGAGGAAATAAAGTGGCGCCAATTACATTGTTGTGACCGTGAACCGCATCGGTACCCCACATCGTCGGGATTGTCGAACCATCTAGGCTGTCGTCAATGGAAGCTTGATATAGCTTTTCGGCAAGTTCCACCCAATCTTCAGGTGTTGCATGCTTGTCGTTATTCGGAAATGCGCCACCACCATTGAGGTAAGAGCCAAACCCATACTTGCGCATGTCTTCAACAGTGATATTGCGAATTTCTGGCTGTATCATCTGCGCAATTTTCTGTTCAAGCGTCATGGTAGATAAAATATCATCTACCTTTTTCTCTACCGCAGGGTCTGACTTTACTTCGATATCTAGCTTAGGCCATATCTCACTGGCTTTATTCGTTTTTTCTACGGCACTGTTAACTGAAGAAGCGTCTTCATCGGATGCACAAGCGCTAACTAAGACACTGACCAATGCACCTGCAACAACCTTCGCGATTAGACTTTTTCGCATTATTAATCCTCGTTACTTTTCAGTGGTTTGAAATTTAGATACGCGACTTCCCACAAGGCCATAATAAGCGATGTAAAGATAGCACGAAGCGGGTAATAGGAATGAAAGCGTAACCCCAATTGAGTCGGCCAGCATACCTTGAAAGAGTGGAACGATAGCTCCCCCCACAATAGCTAGACATAAAATGCCTGAACCTTGCGGTGTGTCCTTACCTAGTTGCTGTAGTGCAAGACTGAAAATAGTAGGGAACATAATTGAGTTAAATAAACCTACGCCTAATATGCTCCACAGCGCAAGGTCACCCGTACTTGAAAGCGATAGCAAAATAAGGCCAATTGCTACACAAGCATTAAAGGCCAATACATAACCACCTGAGATTTTTTGCATAACGACAGCGCCGATAAAGCGCCCTACCATAGCTCCGCCCCAGTAATACGCCAGCAGTTTTGCCGCCCCAGCTTCAGTTAGGCCGCCCACCGCAGGGCTAGCTAAGTAGTTAACTAGCATACTACCTATAGCCACTTCTGCACCAACATACATAAAGATACCCACCGCACCTAAAACAAGGTGTTTGTGATGCCATGCGCCGCCTTTAAATACACCTGCATTTGCGCCTGTGTGGTTAAGCTTAGGTAACTTCAAGTACATGAAAATAAGCGCTAGAAGCAGTAACGACGCCGCTAGAATTAAATAAGGAACCTGCACATCTGAAGCGCTTGGCGTGCCGCCACCGTGCTCGCCCGTAGCACCGTAAATAAGATAAGAGCCGAAGAATGGCGCCACTGTGGTACCAAACGCGTTGAATGCCTGAGTCATGGTAAGTCGTGACGAGGCCGTTTTAGGGTCTCCTAGTGCTGTCACGAAAGGGTTGGCAGACACTTGAAGTATGGTTATACCTGACGCCAACACAAAGAGCGCCAACAAGAAAACACCATAAATTTGACTAGACGCAGCGGGGAAAAACAGCAAGCAGCCTACACATGCTATACCTAAGCCAAGCACAATGCCTTTTAGGTAACCAATGCGCGACACAACCATTCCCGCGGGGAGCGATACGATGAAATAAGCGCTAAAGAAACAAAATTGAATTAACATTGCTTGCGTAAAGCTAAGGTTAAAAGCTCCTTTTAGATAGGGAATAAGAATGTCGTTCAAACATGTAATAAATCCCCACATGAAAAACAACGTGGTAAGTGAGATTAGCGCAAAACGGTAGCCACCGTTTGCCCCTTGCTCTTGGGCGGATGAAATATTCGGCTGAACTGGTGTGTCCACAAGTAACCTCTGTTGCTATTTTTCTGATTAATGATAAATTTACATTTGAAAGCGCTTACATGCTTATCCAAATTATTTTGTAAGCGCTTACATTGAGTAGATAATTACATGAAGCGTTATCGAATTCAATGTAAATATGATGTTATTTGCTTAGCAATTCGCAAAGCAAATATGACGAAATTGTTATTGCTAGGACATTTCTACGATGAAAGACATTAACCTTCCATCCAATTCTATGATGCTTTCTAAAGACTTCCTGTTTGGTGTAGCTACATCAAGCTTTCAAATAGAAGGCGACAGAAAAGGAAGGTTGGACTGCATTTGGGACACCTTCTGTGAAAAGAGCGGGACAATTTCAGATGCAACTAACGGTGATGTAGCTTGCGATCACGTTGCGCTTTGGAAGGAAGATGTAGCGCTTATCGATGCCTTAGGTGTCGATGCCTATCGATTATCTATTTCTTGGCCCCGCGTTATGATGCAAGACGGCACCGTTAATGAAGTAGGTATGCAATTTTACGTCAACCTAGTTAACGAGGTCGTAAAACGCGGTATGAAAGTGTTCGTTACGCTTTATCACTGGGATTTACCGCAGCACCTTGAAGACAATGGCGGCTGGCTAAACCGCGACACCGCCTACGCATTTGAAAAATACGCAGAGGCCGTTGCAAAGGCATTGGGCGAGAAAGTCTATTCTTACGCCACCTTAAACGAGCCATTTTGCTCTGCTTATTTAGGCTATGAAGCCGGTATTCATGCGCCTGGTAAAACAGGGATGGGCAACGGGCGTAAAGCAGCGCACCACCTGTTGCTTGCACATGGGTTAGCTTTGAAAGTACTTAATAGCCATTGCCCGAACAGTCAAAACGGTATTGTGCTTAACTTTAGTAACTGCCATACCACGACGAATTCTAACGAAGATAAGCACGCAGCTAAACTGGCCGACGACTACCATAACCAGTGGTATTTAAAGCCGATAATAGAAGGTAGATACCCCGATATTATCGACATGCTCGATACTGATAGCAAACCAGAAATACTTGAAGGTGATATGGATATCATTTCTCAACCTATCGATTATTTGGGTATCAATTTCTACACACGCACTCTGTATCAAAGTGATGGAAATAATTGGTTTGAAATTGTTCCACCAGCAACAAATGAGCTAACAGCAATGGGCTGGGAAATTACCCCTGACGCGTTTACCGAACTGCTCGTTGATCTTAATGAGCGCTATGACTTACCGCCCATTTACATTACAGAAAACGGTGCGGCCATGGATGATGTCCTTAATGACGGTGAAGTTATAGATGATACGCGTACCGCTTATTTTCACACTCACTTAAATGCCGTAAATCAAGCAATGGAAAAGGGTGTGGACATTCGCGGGTATTTTGCATGGAGCCTGATGGACAACTTTGAGTGGGCGCTGGGTTATTCCAAGCGTTTTGGCATTGTATATGTTGACTACGAAACCCAAAAACGCACCTTAAAACAAAGTGCTTTAGCCTATTCAAAACTGGTGAAGAGTCGCATAAATGGGTACATTAGCGGTATTAAATAAGGACAATTACTAGAAACCGTATGGCAACAATTTACCAAGTATCAGAAGCAGCTGGGGTATCGCTGGCTACCGTCTCTCGCGTTATGAATGGAAACGCGAAAGTAAGCGAACGCACGCGTAAAAAAGTGGAAGACGCTATGGCATCGCTGGGCTATCAGCCCAACGCTATTGCGCAATCTCTGGCATCAAACCGTACCAATAGTGTAGGTTTACTTGTTTCCGAACTGCATGGCTCATACTTTGGTGACTTGATGAGCACGGTTGAACACGTGCTAAAGAAAAGTGGTAAGCATGTAATCATAACCGCGGGACACGTCGATGAAGAGCGTGAACACGAAGCTATAGAGTTTTTGAAAAGCCGCCGTTGTGACGCACTTATCTTGCACGCTGAGGCAGTCTCTGACGAATACTTGAAAAAGCTGGTCGACAGCAAAGTCCCGGTTGTAGTGATTAACCGAAAAGTAGACGAACTTGAGCAAAACTGCTTTGTTGTAGACAACGTAAAAGGTGGCTACTTGGCTACGAAAGCGGCCATTGACGCAGGTCATACGAAGATAGCTTACATTAGCGGACCGCTATTTAAAAAAGATGCGAGCGATCGTCTTACTGGTCACAAAAAAGCTCTTGAAGAAGCGGGACTTACATTTGACAGCAACAGTTTGTTCGAAGGCGACTTCCATGAGTCAACAGGACAGGAAGGGATGCAGCATCTCCAAGCGACCTTTCCAGACTTCACCGCCCTTGTGTGCGCAAACGATGAAATGGCCTCTGGCGCAATGACGGCGGCACGAGAAGCTGGATTTGATATCCCAACTCAGCTTTCCATAGTGGGTTTCGATAACGTGCTATTTTCGCGCTATCTCTATCCTAAGCTAACAACTATTAATAACCCTATTCACGCTATGGGAGAAATGGCCGCTTATTGGGTGCTTGAACATGTTTATAACATTAAAAGTCCTATCCCAATTGAGCACTTATTTGTTCCTGAAGTCGTCGATAGGGACACACTAGGCAAATTATAAAATGCATAAAGCCCTGACTCCCTCGCTATACTACACGCTCATTGTTTCCCTTGGTGGGTTCATATTTGGTTTTGATGCCAGCGTGATAGCCGGAGCCAATGGCTTTATTGACGCCGAATTTAACCTAAGTGATTGGCAGCAAGGATTTGTGGTCAGCTCACCCACGTTGGGCGCACTTATTGCCATGCTCTTTGCCGGCGGCATAAGCGATGCTATCGGAAGACGAAAAGCCCTGATCCTTGTGGCTTTCTTGTATTTACTTTCATCCATAGGCTCTGCCCTCGCCCCTAATTTCGAATTGTTAGTGCTTGCTCGGTTTATTGGCGGCATTGCCTTCTGTTCACTCATCATTGCCCCACTGTATATCTCGGAAATAAGCGCCCCAGAAAACCGAGGTAGAATGGTATCGGTGAATCAACTCAACATTGTGTTTGGTTTCGCTCTATCCTATTTCACTAATTATTACCTGTTACAGCTGAGTAACAGCGGTGCAGGTTGGGTTACTGAATGGGGTATAGATACGCATTTGTGGCGCTACATGCTAGGGCTTGAAGTCATTCCAGCCGCATTTTGGTTTGGCCTACTATTTACTATTCCACGTAGCCCTCGATGGTTAGTACTAAAAGGAAGGCAAGAAGAAGCAGAGCAGGTGATAAACCGCCTTTTCGATAAGGCACAAGCCCATGCACTTGTTAAGGATATTGCATCTTCGCTTAATGAGAAGACTTGGACACTACGCGAGCGCCTTGGTTTTTTAAAAGCAAAAGCCATGCGCTTTCCTTTGATGGTAGGAATCATTATTGCCATTGCGCAGCAAATTACCGGCATCAACGTTATCTTTTTCTATGCACCTACTATTTTTGAACAAAGCGGCGTGGGTACCAACGCCGCCTTTATGCAGGCAGTATGGATTGGTGTAGTGAATGTCGCCTTTACTGTTGTGGCAATGATGACTATTGATAAGTGGGGTAGAAAGCCACTACTCATTGTGGGTTTGACCGGTGTTGTAATCAGCATGGCTATCTGTACCTATGGCTTCAAACAAGCCACTTACCAAGTTCAACAAACTGCCGTTAGCACTATTCAACAAGACGCACCCATCGCAGCAAGCAAATTAGAACCTCTAACCAACCAAGTCTATTATTCGGACGTGGAGTTTAAACGGGCGCTTAAAACTGTTTTATCAAGTGAAGAGTTTGATACTTACCAACAGCCATTGCTTACCAGCAGTATCACAATGAACGCGCCCTTAGTGCTATTTGGCATTATCGCGTTTGTAGCCTCTTTCGCTATGTCTTTAGGCCCTGTAATGTGGGCGATGTTAGCCGAAATTTTTCCTAATCAAACGCGTGGTTTGGCTATCTCTTTGGTGGGCGTGATTAACTCCTTAACCAGCTTTCTAGTTCAAATTATCTTTCCGTGGGAGCTAGCTAACCTAGGCGCGGCCACCACATTTGCTATTTATGGCTGTTTTGCATTAATCAGCCTCATTTTAGTTGCTAAGCTCTTTCCGGAAACTAAGGGTAGAAGCTTAGAAGACATTACAAGAAACTTTGAACACAAGGCTATGAAATAGCGCACTGTGTTTGCAGTGAAGTTTTAATGTCGGCTTCACCTAGTTGAAGGTGCGTTTTTACGTTTAGCGCGTCTGGTGTTGTGTGGGATGCAACTAAAATCAATGTGGTAGCAGAAAGACTATTTAGTACCTCACTCACCTTTAGTTGTGTGTAAGAATCTAAGCCCTCAAAAGGCTCATCTACAGCAAGAACAGGTGGCTTTGCTAGTATTGCGCGAGCTAATGCCAAACGCTTTCGCTCACCACCAGATAAAGGCCTTCCAGCTTTTCCTACCCAGTTCGTCAAGGGCAGAATCTCTTCCAGGCCAAGCGCAGACAACAATTCACGCATTTCATTTTGAGAAATATCGTTGCCCGCTGGGTCTAGGTTTAAGGATATACTGCCTGATAACACAATAGGTTCCTGCTCTACATAACGCCAGTTTGTTACCATGCCCTCAGGCATACCTATGCCGTCAATTTCGCGCAGCCCCGTAGCTGGCAGCAAACCAATAATTGACTGCAACAATGAAGACTTACCGCATCCCGACGGCCCAGAAATACAAACAACACCATTCGCAGGTAGTGAAGTATTAACCAAACTTGCATGTCGACCTTTAGCAGAAAACTGAATTAAATTAAGTGAGTGTTTTATTTCTCTATCACGATACTGCCTAATTGGCGTGGCTTTAAGTTGCTTAAGAGCATTGACGCTTTGTTTGTACTGCGCAAATTTACTTACACTTAAAAAGCCTGTACTTGCCCAGTCAGGCGCTGCCAATAGAACCATAGGTATGACTATAGCGATAGGCGCGAATACAAGGGCCGACGCTACGGGTGAAACACCCGACATGACTAAAACAACAAATAAAAACGCTAATCCCTGAAACCACCATGCTGTTCGTTGTGCCTTAGCTTTTTGCGCCAGCTGATAGCGCCATACCTGACTAGCACTCGGTATTTTAGTGTTGTCAGGGTTAGGTGAGGCAAGGTCATTTTCAATCATCGATTTGTCCAGATGCCAAATGGCACTGCAGTTGAAAAAATCGGAAGATTGCTGACGAAATAGTTTGTTTGCTTTATTGGCCTCTTTCGCAAGCGTTAGTGCGTTTACGCCTTGCACGGCCACAAAAACTAGCCAAGCAACAAATAGCGCCAGAATATAAAAAGCGCCGGGGAGGTCGAGGTACACCGCAGCAACGCACAAACCTGAGAAGATGAATACAACGCTTGATAGAGGGGCAACCCATGCAATCCATTTGCTCGCAAGCTCTTCAGTATGTTGCGCTAGTGCTTCTGTGGTATAGGCCTTATCAGTAATCCGACTGTTTTCTAGCTGACGAAAAACGCGCAGCCGTGCTTTTGCAATGCGTGCTAGGAGGTCATTGTGTCCGAACCACATACTGGCATAACCTGACGCAATACGAAGGAGCGCCAAAGCGCGAATGACCACAGCAGGTATTACATAGTTAAACCCCACTGGCGCTATTGCGCTAATCGCGATAAACCAAGCAGAAATAACAAGAATACTAATCCCCGCTATGCCATGCAAAAGAGCCAGTAGTAACGTCAGATAAGCGGGTTTTCCATTATTCAAAACCAAAACTCCTTTTCTGATCATTTGAATTTTTATTCACAGCACTGGTTACTACTTTCACTACACTTGCTACATCACAATCGTGGTTGCCGTGTTCTATACCAGTGTCGCTGTGATCATTATTAGCTTCAGTATTTGCTTGGTTGAGTGACGTTTTTTTCTCAACCGACCAAAACTGATTAAACCAATTACTTGGCAATGCTTTGTGAGAGGCCCATATCAAGGTTTTGCTCTCGCCCAAACGCTTAATCAACTGAGCTAGCCTATGGTGTTGCTCATCGGGTAAATGTGCGGTTGGTTCATCGAGAAGCCAGATACTTTCATCACGTAATAACGCTCTTGCCAGTGACAAACGCTGTGCTTCACCGCCTGAAAGTTGCGGGTAGTCTGTCATCACAGTATCAAGCCCATAGGGCAACAGTGTTAGCCAAGCTTCAAGTTCAACGTCTTGCAATGCGGCCATTAAGATGTCATCGGAGTAAGTATCGTTAAGACATAGGTTCTCCCGTACTGAACCTGGCGTGATGACTGGGTGCTGAGTGATCCACACTACTGGCTGTTCGAATTTATGGGTCGCTGGCCTTTGGCCACTAAGCGCCTCTAACAATAAGGTTTTTCCCGCTCCAGATTTCCCATTAAGGAGCACCTTATCGCCTTTTGAGATTATCAAGGAGTTAGCTTTTAGTAAGGCAGGTTGTACGTGCCCTCCATTAAGTGAAGCAGGCTCGCGCAAGTCGAACACATTGAAGTTAGAAGCATCTAGTAACCGTGACATTTCCTCAGGATTATCAGCGCTTTGAGCATAAGATTGTAGTGAAATCGTATCAGGCACGTGTGAGTACAATGGAGCCAGTTCTTCTTGCGCTGCTTCAGCCTGAGCTTTTTGATGATACACCTGCCCCAGTTTTTTCATTTCACTTAGTAACAAGGGTACGGTAAGTAAAACCCATAAGCCTTGCTGCAAGGTTATAGCCGGGCCAATTTCAAGCTCACCTAATAGCGAAAACCCAATAAACACCGCCACTAACGCCACAGCAAGCGTGGCAAAAAAATCGAGCACACTATTAGATAAAAATGCGACACTGACGACTTTCATTGTGCGTGTATTTAACTGTTCGCTTGCTTCTTTTAGCAGGCCGGTTTGTCTTTGATGCGCTTGAAAATTTGATAGCATCGGCAATGCCGCTAAACGGTCTGTAAATAAGCTTCCCAACCTTTCAAGAGCGACAAAGTGTTTACGATGCAGTGCAGCTGCGCCCTTACCAACAATAATCATGAAAAGCGGCACAACAGGGAGTGTGATTAGTAACCCAAGACCAATAACCGGATTGACATAAAAAATTACTGTTAATGCTAATAAAGGCACTACAACGGCTATTGTTTGCTGAACACGATATTCCAATGCCCAATCTGTAAAAGCTTGTAGATTCTGTAACCATAGCGTTTGCCAGTAATAAACTGAGTGCTGTCGAACCAAGGCATGTTGGCGAGAAACAAACACCTTACTTAACTTCTGCTCCAGCTTGTTGAGCACCGAGTCTTTCGCTTGGCACGACAAGCGATTCGCTACGCCTTGAAGCACCCAGGTTATTCCCAAGCAAACAGATAAGCCCGCTAGATCACTTTGTAAGGCGGGTGTTTTATTCACCACCCAGTCTTGGGCAATATTAGAAAAGTAATAAAAACCAATAATTAAAGAAAAAAGCGACAAACACTTAACCGCTACCTGTGACATAAGAGAACGGCGCAAGCCAAGCGTGTGCGCGCTATCCATTTCCTTACACCACTGAGTAAGTGTTTGCCTGTTGGGAACCTTTTCTTTAATCACTGTTCGTATCTATCTTTCTCGTTATTTGATTTCTTTTTCACCCTCTTCGAAGGGGTGATGGGCTGGCCGCAAAGCCCCCTTTGACGGGTTCACGGCGTGTTCTTGCGGCCAGCCTACTTCCATTTTTACTCTTGATCTTCCGGTCTATCCATATTTTCTGTAGCTTCTAACCACATGGCGTTGATAATGCCGAAAGAGCACGCCAGTAAAACACCTAATATCCAAGCGAAATACCACATAAATATCTCCTTAATAGATAGTGTGAGATTGGTCGAGGTCATCATTTTTGATGCGACCACGCATCACGTAAAAGCTATAAGCGGTGTAGCTAAGTACAATGGGTACAAAGATACAGGCAACAATGAACATAACGTTCAGCGTCATGTGACTAGACGTTGCATCCCATACGGTAAGGCTAGCTTCTGGCATTGTGATGCTAGGCATTAGGAACGGGAACATTGAAAAGCCCGCAGTTAAAATTACACCCGTGATAAACAGTGCACTTGATACGAACGCCATACCCGGATTGCCTTTCTTAGAGAAGAACGCGCAGGCGAGACCAGCTACTACACCTAATACAGGGGCTACCACCATGAAAGGATATTTGCTGTAATTGCTCATCCAAGCGCCCGCTTCAATAGCTACCTCTTTCTTAAGCGGGTTCGATGTGGCAATAGTGTCTACCGCAGAGGTAATCACAAAGCCATCTAAGCCAAATGCTACCCAAAAACCTGCAATAACAAACAAGGCTACGCCTACAAGGCTCAATACTACGGACACGGCGCGGGCTCTAACTTCAATAAAACCATCAGTTTTCATTTGTAACCAGGTTGCACCGTGATTAAGTAAAATAGCCACTGACAGTAAACCGCTCACCAGGGCAAAAGGCGTTAGCAAACCAAAGAACGAACCTGTATAGGTTGATTTAAGGGTGCTATCTAGCTCGAACGGCACACCTAATAGCAGGTTACCAAACGCCACGCCAAAGATGAGCGACGGAATAATGCCACCAGCAAAAAGCGCCCAGTCCCAGGCTTTGCGCCACTGCGGGTTAGGTAATTTACTGCGGTAGTCAAAACCAATAGGACGCATCCATAGGGCAATCAAGGTTAATGCTAACGCGAGGTAAAAGCCCGAAAACGCCGTAGCATAAATCATTGGCCACGCCGCAAAGATGGCGCCGCCAGCGGTAATAAACCACACCTGATTTCCGTCCCAGTGAGGTCCAACAGTGTTAATCATCACACGACGTTCTTTGTCATTTTTCCCGATAAGGGTAAGCAAAGCGCCCACTCCTAAATCGAAGCCGTCAGTGACGGCGAACCCAATTAGCAGCACGCCAACTAAGCACCACCAAATGACGCGTAACAGTTCATAATCAATCATGCTTTTGCTCCTTGCTCATCAAGGTCAATAAGATCAAGCTCAGTTTCAGTCTTTGTATCTTCCGGAGGCACAGGACCTTTCTTCGCGAATTTTTTCATTAGGTAAAAGCCAATGATGAACATTGCTGTGTAGAAGACGGTATAGGCAACAATAGTGATTACCACATCGCTAATCGCCAAGTTAGACACTGAGGTATGCACCGGCAATACTTCTGCAATAGACCATGGCTGACGACCATATTCCGCAACGAACCAGCCTGCTTCGCACGCCACCCAAGGAAGTGGTAAACCATAAAGCGCGCCTCTTAGTAGCCAGCGAGGCTTGGTGATTTTATGTTTTGTGCTGTAATAAAATGCGCATAAGAACAGAGCAAGCATAATAAAACCTGCGGCAACCATGATTCGGAAACTCCAAAATAGCGGGGCCACCGGAGGAATGCTGTAGTCAACGGCTTGTTGAATGGCCGTTTCTGATGGGTTTGATACATCGTCTGTGTAGGGCTCAAGCAGCATGGCGTAGCCAAGACTGTCTTTGTTGGCTTCAAAGGCTGCACGCTGCTCAGCGGTCGCTGTGTCGTTTCTTACATCATCAAGCACTTCGTACGCTTTAATGCCGCTTAAAATACGCTCGCGATTCTCTTCTTTAAGATCCTTAATACCTTTCACTTCTTCGGTTAACGAACGGGTTGCAATAATGCCCATTGCCCACGGAATCTGAAGGGCGTATTCGGTTTCCTCTTTCTCATCGTTAGGTATACCAAAAACAGTGAAGGGTGCTGGCGCAGGGTGGGTCTCGTATTCAGCTTCCACTGCAGCTAATTTCACTTTTTGCACGTCACCAAGTTCATAGCCACTTTCGTCACCTAAAACAATAACTGACAAAGTTGAAGCTAAGCCAAAGCTTGCTGCAATCGCAAACGAGCGACGGGCAAACGCAATATGCTTATGGTTTAGTAAGTAGTAGCTAGAGATTGCCAACACAAACATGGCGCCGGTCACGTAGCCTGCTGAAACTGTATGAACGAACTTAACCTGAGCTACAGGGTTAAAAATAACGTCAGCGAAGCTGGTCATTTCCATACGCATTGCTTCAAAGTTAAATTCAGCACCTACTGGATACTGCATCCAGCCATTAGCGATTAGGATCCAAAGCGCCGAGAAGTTAGAACCAATAGCAACTAACCAAGTAGCCATAAGGTGCTTCACCTTAGACATTTTGTCCCAGCCAAAAAAGAACAGGCCCACGAAGGTAGACTCCAAGAAGAAAGCCATAAGCCCTTCAATAGCCAGAGGCGCGCCAAAGATATCGCCAACATAGTGGGAATAGTATGACCAGTTCATGCCGAACTGGAATTCCATGGTTAAGCCTGTGGCTACCCCAATGGCAAAGTTAATACCAAACAGCTTTCCCCAAAACTGTGTCATTTGCTTGTATATCTCTTTACCTGTCATCACATAGACCGACTCCATGATGGCAAGTAGAAAGCTTAGCCCTAGTGTTAAGGGTACAAAAATAAAGTGGAACATCGCAGTTAATGCAAATTGCCACCGCGATAGTTCTATTAACGTATCGCTCATGGGTTATCTCCCTCGTCTCTCTTGCGCGATAAGCGCTTGACCTTAAATAAATTTATTGGTTATTCAGTGGTTATCACGTGAACATTCATCACAGCTAGAGCATGGTTTGTGCCATACATCACTTTTCTCGTTAATCTGAACTAACAACTGATGAATGACAGTCTATTCGTACTGTGCAGGACAATTATTCCATGGCGAAAAGTTGCGCACTTTGATCCATCGCAAGGATCTAATATGAATTTTTCGCCAATTTTGTCATTTTTAATGACAAAATTGGCGCAGATAAAAAGAAGACAGGGATGTCGTAGCCTTATTCAAAATGGTTGAGAAGAGAGCTTTTGCTTCAGCTAATACAAAATTAACTGAAGTTGTTACTGTGGCGAATAGGTCAGTGTGAACGCGCCGCGCAATTCACCAAGTTCAAACCCAGTGGCCTCATCCTTAGGGTAATGTTTTAAAATGGTGTCCTTTACTGAAGGTGCAACTTGGCCACCGTGGCACGCCATGCAAACTTGACCTTGTTGAATAGCCATCATGTACCGGAATTCGCCACTGTCGCTGTCATACTTAGAGGCATCCATAGGCATAGACGGCTGTTTATCCTCTAGCTTAGCCTTTTCCAATAGAGAGGCGAAAAGGGCTAGCTGCTCGCGCTCCCACTCGTCTGGCGCGTTATTCGGGTTTCTCACTTTTAGCGCAGTACGCCCTACTTCCCACCCATTTTGGCTAAGCCCCTCGGCGATAGGCTCGGCGGCCAACTGACACTCTTCTACACCCGCTTCTAAACCACCAGACTGAATTGCCTGTTTTAGCCTAGATTTAAGCGCTCCACCAAGTGCTTTAGCGTGAACTCTTGCCTGCTTCACTTTTGTTTGTACTTCGCTTTCAGCTAGCTCGTTGGTTTGTGCATTAGCGAAAGGGCAACCGGCGCTTACGGCTACCCCCAACGCAATTAAAAAGGTGCGTTTTTTCATTGTGTAACTCTCCTATTGACGGACGTATTTGCACTCAGGCATTGTGATTCAACTAAAACAATCAACAAGCTCTATGCCAATATGTTAAGTTGGCAAGATAAAAGTAGCATTAACTAATACGCTGACAATGAACATATCAATTGTACAAGCAATGATAGATGCAATAGACAAACCCGCTATTTTCATCAATCAAAACTACATTATTGAGGCGGTCAATGCGCCTTACAGAGATACTTACCCTGTCGATATCAAGCTCGGTTATAGCACCTGTTATCAGGTATCTCATCGAAACAATAAGCCCTGTGACCAATGCGGCGAGCAGTGCCCTATGCAGGAAAGTAAAAAGTCGGGCCGAGCAGCTAGTGTGGTGCATATCCATACCACCAGCGAGGGCCAAAGCTACTGTGACATTCTGATGCGACCTATCTTCGACGGTCACGGGGATTTAATAGGTTATCTGGAAATTCTAGATAAGCTTGCCTTTGCGTCTAACCGCCCCTCTGCTGGAAAAATGATTGGCGAGTCTGAAGCATTTAAAACTATGCTTAATAAAATAAATCGCGCTGCAAATTCAGATATATCCGTTTTACTGTTTGGTGAAACCGGAACCGGGAAAGAACTGGTGTCTCAGGCTCTACACTCAAGTAGTCATCGCGCTGAAAAACCTTTTGTTGTAATTGAATGTACTGGGTTGTCTGATGCTTTGCTTGAAAGCGAGTTATTCGGCTATGAAAAAGGCGCGTTCACCGGCGCGACCACCAATAAAAAAGGGCTAGTAGAGGCGGCTGAGGGTGGCACCCTATTTTTTGATGAAGTAGGTGATATACCGCTTGCCATGCAGGTTAAACTACTAAGATTGTTTGAAACCCAAACCTATCGCCCTGTGGGTAGCGTAGTCTCTAAGAAAGCTAACTTCCGTTTGGTTTGCGCATCACATAAGAATTTGAAACAAATGGTAGAAAGAGGCGAGTTTCGACGCGATCTTTATTACCGAATTGCGGGCTTTCCTATTAGCCTTCCGTCTTTGCGAGAAAGACCGTCAGATATTGCGCTTATCGCAACGCACTTTTTAGCGCAGTCGCAAGAGAAAAAGCGTTTCAGCAAAAAAACACTAGAGAAATTGAGTAGCTATACTTTTCCGGGCAATATTCGCGAGTTACGTAACATCGTGGAGCAAGCCATATTACTTGCCGATGAGACCGTAATATACGAGTCAGACTTACCTGACCTTGACGATGACTTTACAGGCGAAGACCTAAGCCCAGTGGCAAATAGTAATGGTAAATACGTTCGAAAAGTGGATGTTAAGGGGCTGGCAAAGCCTGCGAATGAAATTATGACCCTAGAAGAAGCCGAGCACGCTTATCTTGCTGAGGTTTATGATACTTTCAAAGGCGATATAAACCAGCTTGCGGACCAGTTGGGCGTGAGTACACGTACCCTTTATCGAAAATTAAATAAAGCCGGTATCAAAGCTGGTATTAACGAACACAATTAATCAGTGGAAATAAACTGTCGTCACAGGCTATGATAAAAGTGCGCAATTTAAAAAGATAAAAAATGTCGATTAAACGCCTGATAGCCTTAACACTTTGCCTTTGTATGCTTTTGCAAAATGCATTAGCACTCGGCCTTGCTTCGCATACTATGCAGCATGCGCGTGGATTGGTGGGCGACGACATCGAGCTTATCTGTACTGGCAAAACCATGCGATACATATCGCTTAGTGCCACAGAGCTTGAAGGTGAATTTGTATTTATAAGCCCCGAGCTGCTAAAAGCGCCTGTCGAGCATGTAGATTGTACCAATAGCACACTCGCAGACCTTCCTCATGTTGATAATGTACCGGTAGATTCAATGCCGGTGCTATCCCTTGTGCGCTATCGCGCCTTAGTATCTCGCCTTGCAGCAGCGCCCTACACATCATTTGCGTTTGCCGCCCCGCTTGGCCGCGCTCCACCAATTGCATAACAAAACCTTAAAACACACTTAACGCGCATGGTTTAACCGTGCATATAGTTCGTTTATTTAATGGAATTGTTATGAAGTATTCTTTACTGGCATTCGCTATTTCAGCTGCCTGCACATCTGCACACGTTTATGCGAACACATCGGCGTTCGTTGACAGCGCTTCAACAGAAGTGATTACAGTTATTGGCTCTTCGCTTAAGGATAATACAGTAGAAATTGAGCGAGAAACGGTGACCGCCGCAACCAATATAGACGCTGATTTTGGCGATCAGTTAGCGCAACTGCCTGGCGTATCCGTGTCTAGAAACGGGCCGGTAACAGGTCTTATTCAATACCGAGGGCTGTTTGGCGATAGGGTTGGCGTATCCATTGACGGTGTTGATATAGCGGGTGCGGGGCCTAACTCCATGGACTCGCCATTATCCCACGTACTGCCAGAGCCAGGTCTTACTGCTACTTTGTATCGCGGTATTGTACCAGTTAATGCTGGAGTACAAACGCTAGGCGGTAAGCTGCGAATTAACGCCGATGCGGCATCTCTTTTTGCTTTAGGAAGCGGTATTACTGGCAGTGTAAGTGCAAGTTTAATAGGCCCGGGTAGCGGTCAACAATACCAGGGCAATGTGCTTTACAAAACAGACCAAGCTTTCATTAGCGGCGCCTTCATGCATCAGCAGCGTGACGAGCGAGAATCGGGCGATAACGCTGTTATACCTAATAGCCACTATCAAAGAAATAGCGGCAAATTTAGACTTGGCTATGAATGGGGAAAACACCAATTTGATGCTAGCTATCAACAGCTAAATACCAATGAGAGCGGCACACCAGCGCTCGCCATGGATATAGGCTTTATTGATGCAGCATGGTACCGACTAGGTTATCGCTACAACGCCGGCGAAGCAGAGTACTTTGCTATAAATTGGTTTGGCAACAGTAACCAACATGCCATGGATAACTTTTCCCAACGCATGATAATGTCTGAGAATATGGCGCGAGAAAACAACGCTGACGCAATCGCACAAGGCCTAGATGCAAAGTACGTTATACCGTTAGATAGTGGCGAGTTAGAATTGGGCGCTTACCTGCACCACAGCCGCAACAACTCTGTTATTACTAACCCTAATAACGGTATGTTTTTTGTAGATAACTTTACTAATGTACAAAGAGATACCGCGAGTATTTATGCACAATGGACAATAAACAAAGAAGATTATTCGTCTACGCTTGGTGCGCGATACACCCGCGTTAATATGGAAGCCGGAGAAGCGGGTTCTAACATGGTGATGATGAACCCAGCAGTTGATACGTTAGTCAGTAATTTTAATACCGCTGAGCGTGACGAAAACTACAACATGTTAGATATCGCCGCGACTACCCGATACCATGCGAGCGACTCGCTTGATATCGTACTTGGCATTTCTCAGAAAAATCGTGCCCCTACCTATTTCGAGCGCTACACCTGGCTGCCACTTGGCATCTCGGGCGGCATGGCTGACGGCTTTAACTACATAGGCAACCTCGAGTTAGACAATGAAACTGCGCGTAAATTAGATGTGGGTGTTGATTACACCTATAAAAATTGGACTATCTCTCCACGCCTTTTCTATCAAGACATAGAAGACTACATTACCGGCTCACCTAGTACGAATATGGCGGCGAACATGGTATCTACCATGATGGCTGGTACAGAGCCATTTCAGTGGACGAATACCGACGCTGTTATCAAAGGTGTGGATATGACGGTGCAAGGCGAGCTTAGTGAAAACCTAAGCTTGCGAGCAGTAGCAACCATTCAGCATGGTAACCGTGATGACATTGATGATGCTTTGTTCCGCATTGCGCCAGAGCAGTTAACAACAACAGTTCAATGGAATACTCAGGTATTTGACGCGCCGCTTCAGATGCAGCTTACATCTGAATTAGCAGGTGCACAAAACCATATCTCGGCACTGCAAAGTGAAGCACCCACAGCAGGCTATGGTTTGTTTCATATCTCAGGGCTTTTAACGCTTTTTGATAATGCGCAGTCGAATCTTCAGGTTACGGCAACTATTCATAACCTGTTCGACAAACAATATGCCCCGCACACAGCCGGTATCAATCGAGTAATGAATGCCGATGTTGAAGTAGGAGAGCGCGTGCCTGGTGCTGGAAGGGAGTGGCATCTGTCGTTGAACTATCGCTTTTAAGCAGCCAAAAAATAACGGAAAAGGCAAAAAACATGCTGAGCTTAAGAAGCTAACTTCTTAAGCTCTTTTTTCTATAACAAGCTAGCTACAGCCTGCCATAGCAAGCGCAGGGCCAACAAGGTCACTACAATTTTGAACGCCAGCATAAACTTCTCCGCCGGCACACGCTTTAATACTTTGAGCCCGAAAAATGTACCGAGCGCACCACTGGCAATCATAATGATGATAAGCCCTGCCCACTGCGCAAAAGAAAACCCTACAAAGGTAAACACGAAGGCTTTAAGGCCGTGCTGGAATGTCATGCAGCTGGCAAATGTGCCGGTTATCTGCATTTTGCTATATTTATTTCGGTGTACAAATGCAGCCACCAAAGGCCCTGTGGCACCTACAAACATTGAAACCAAGGTGGTCACCAACCCCGCCAACGTTCTACCCGCGGGCCTCATTTCTTGTGCTTTGGGTTTACTCCCCCACACTAAAAATAAAATGAATGCGGCAACTGCAAACTGAATGATAACGAGCGGCAGCTGAACCACAATAAACGACGCTAAGAAAGCGCCAACAATTGCACCTAAAGAAAAATATTTCAGCATATTCCAGTCGATATGCTTTGCCGTCATCAGTGCACGATTTCCGTTGGAACCAAGCTGTACTAAGCCGTGAACTGGGATCAGCGCACTAACCGGCATAGTACCGGCCATTACCGCTAGTAATAACACCCCGCCACCTATACCTAGTGTTGCTGTCATCATAGACGTAAAAAACGAGGTAACAACAAGTATTACTGACGTTGACATCGACAATGTATCGTTGGCCGTCAACCAGCTTAAAAGTAAATCCAAGAGCAAACTCCACCTTAATTTATGACACTGTTTGCGTGGCGTTAGTGATCACAACACCATACAACACCGTTTAAATATCATACAAATTTACTCGTGTCGCGTTAGGTTATTTATCATGCCTTCTATTAGTTATTTAAACAAAGCACTGCAAATAATATGCGACAAGCACAGCACAAAAGACGCCAAGCTTGTTGCCAGGCAAATTCTCCATAACAGTGGCTTTACTGATAAAGATATTTATGATTGTTTAAAGCAGGGCTCGATTATTCGCATTACCATATTTGAAGCCTAGGGTAGCGTGAGACCTTACATCTTACACTTACCGCTTGCCCACCCGCTCGCATGAGTCTAATTTGTTCACATAAAAAACCCATTGACTTTCTCTTTGGTGCACAGGATACTCGGGTCATTAAATACTCACTAGCAGCATTGTTTTTAAATACTATGCCTAAAAACACGAATATACATACTGCTTACTCAGCGTCTGCGCTGATTATTATTCTCGCTATTCTAAGGAATGGGCGGGTTAGCTAGTGCGTAAATAGAATTCACTAAACCCGCCGCAAAGGCGGGTTTTTTATTGGCTCGTCTTGCGGTAAAAATAACGGAACGACAGCCATGAACAATCCAATATCTCACGTGTTACAACAGTTGCATGACGCAGTAAACCGCGGCGATCAAGACGCCTTATCCCAATGTTATGCGAGCGATGCAACAGTGGTCGCGACCCCTATGTCCAGCTCAACGCAAAACCTGGCTACAGACGAACATGCCACGCAGCGCGACTGCATTAACGCCCTACTTAAATTTCAAAAGAAATTCATGCCCGATCATTTTGTTACCACCGGAGACGAACGGGTTATACAAGCCGGTGACGTAGCGCTAGTCGTCGCCAAGCTTTACCTTGTTCCCAAAGCAACACCCAACGCCCTACCCTGCGAGGGCAAGCGCGCCGTCTACGTTTTGCAAAGGGATGTAAGTGGTGAATGGCGCTGTGTCATCGATAACTTCTTCGGTACTGACTTGTTAGATTTTGCGTGATCCTCTCAAACCCATACATTAATTCTAAAAATTAGAATGTTTTGCTGAATTTTTACGCATTTAAAATAAATAAAAACGAACATAAGATTTATCTCGAGGTTTACGAAGTACTCACAACAAACTTAATCCAAGAGGAAATCGCAATGTTCAATATCAAAAAATCAATGGTAGCACTTGTTGCTGGCTTAACCTTTCTTGTTCCTTCTGTGCAAGCGGGAGAGCCAGCAAAGAGCCTTCTGACCCCCGACAACCACACGGTCATTCTTATCGACCACCAGCCTCAAATGGCGTTTGCAACACGCTCACATTCAATCGAAGATGTGCGCAACAACGTTACAGGTCTAGCAAAATCTGCAAAGGCATTTAATGTACCCACCATTCTGACAACCGTAGCTGAAAAGTCATTCAGCGGCCCGCTTTTCCCAGAATTAAAAGCAGTATTCCCCGACCAAACACCTATTGACCGCACAACGATGAACACCTGGGAAGATAAGCGAGTTACCGACAAGGTTAAGAAATTTAAAAAGAACAAAATTGTTATTGCAGCGCTTTGGACAGAAGTTTGTGGTGTAGGGCCAGTGCTGTCTGCCATTGAAGAAGGCTATGACGTGTATTTTGTAACCGATGCGTCTGGCGGTGTATCTAAAGAAGCTCACGACATGGCGGTTCAGCGTATGATTCAGGCAGGTGCTCAACCCATTACTTGGTTGCAGTACCTTCTAGAACTTCAACGTGATTGGGCTCGCACTGAAAGCTATGTGGACGTGACAAACATCGCAAAAGAACATGCTGGGGGATACGGTTTAGGCCTTATTTACGCAACCGAAATGTTTAACGCCAAAGAAGGCCAGTAGCCTTCAATGCGACAGGTCACCGTGACCTGTCGCTCTTGTATCGTTACTGCACGAGGAGTTTAACATGAGAGCTTTGCACCCACTTGTAGCACTATTGACCTCGCTTGAAATCGCAACACTTTCTTTCAGCGTTAGCGCTAATACCGATAGCGCGCAATACGAAAAAGGCCAAACACTTTCACAATACTGTATGGGGTGTCACGGTGAAACAGGCATTGCCAACATTGAAAGTAACCCTAATTTGGCAGGTCAGAACAAACCGTACCTAGTTTATGCACTTAAAGCTTATCGCGACGGCATCAGGAAAGGCGGTATGGCCAGCATCATGCGCCCCAATGCATCAGGGCTTAGCGATGACGATATTGACGCCCTAGCCACTTATTTTGCAGCCCAGTCAGGTAAACAAACCACTAGCCAAAGCAGCAATAACTAGGAGCTATCCCATGAATTTATTATTGTCACGTTTTTCGATTGTTGCTCTATTGTTTGGCGCTAGCCAGGCAATGGCTGCCCCAGATCTGGTCGTTGTAAATGCAAAAATCACAAATTCGAGCGGCCAAACCTATACGGCTCTTAGCGTAGAAAACGGTAAATTTAGCGCCTTTTCGCAAGATGCCCAACAGCTGCTAGCAGACGCAGATAGCGCCACTCTAGTAATCGATGCAAAAGGACAGCGGCTCATTCCAGGTATTAATGACTCGCATATGCACGTAACGCGTGGAGGACGCTTTTATAATTTAGAAACTCGCTGGGAAGGTATTACAAGCTTGAAAGAAGGCTTAGCCATGCTAGAAGCACAAGCCAAACGCACGCCCAAGGGTCAATGGGTAAGAGTCATTGGAGGTTTCAGCCCTTATCAATTTAAAGAGAAGCGCTTACCTACACCACAAGAGCTTACCGACATCGCGCCAAACACACCGGTATTTGTACTTCATCTTTACTCAGGTGGTGTGCTCAATAAAAAAGGCCTTGAAGCACTGGGAATAGACAAAGACACCCAAGCACCAAAGGGAAGCGTGATAGAGCGAGATGCTAACGGCAACCCCACAGGTGTTTTGCTTGCTCAACCCAACCCAATGATTTTATATAAGACCATTGCCGCGCTGCCTCAGCTAAGCGCAAATGAACAGTTAAATTCCAGTCGACAGTTTTATCGCAAACTACTTAGCCTAGGCGTAACCAGTGTAGTAGACGCAGGCGGCGGTGGCCATACCTTTCCTGAAGACTATACAGCCAGTGAAACCCTTGCCAAGCTCGGTGAGTTACCGATACGGGTTTCTAATTACTTGTTCCCGCAAGTTCCCACTAAAGAAATGGTGAGTTTTGCTACATGGATGAGCAAGTATGAAGCAAATCAAAACCAGCATATTCATTTAGACAATGGCTATGTGATTGAAGGCGGTGGCGAGCTACTCACTTATAAAGCGTCAGACTATGAAAACTTTCGTGCGCCACGCCCTGAACTTCCAGGCGAAGCCGAAGATGCGCTGGAAGAAGTGATTAGGCTTCATCTATTGCAGCAGTGGCCGTTTAGGCTCCATGCCACTTATGACCAATCTATAACACGTATTTTAAACGTACTTGAACATATTCACTCAACACAGCCCGTTGATAGCGTGCGCTGGATTATTGACCACGCCGAGACGGTGTCTGATGAAAATCTCTCGCGCATTAAAGCGTTAGGTGGCTCGATTGCGGTACAAGGCCGTATGGCCTTTGCTGGTGAGGATTTCGTTGAGCGATATGGCGCCGAGCAAGCCAAGCGCACGCCCCCTATAAAGCAAATGCTTAGTGCTGGTATCACAGTGGGCTTAGGCACAGACGGTACCCGCGTTTCAAGTTTTAATCCATGGGCAACCTATTACTGGGCAGTGAGCGGAAAAACCGTGGGTGGTTTTGATTTAGGTACAGAGCATTTAGACAGACTGACAGCCCTTAAGCTATTTACTCAAGGAAGCGCTGCACTATCTGGAGAAGAAAACGTTAAGGGAAGATTACGACCTGGCTTTTACGCTGACTTTGCTATTCTTAACCAGGATATCTTAACAGTAAGTGAAAAGGCATTGCTAAACACACAAGCACAGTTAACTGTCGTAGACGGCAACGTCGTTTTTGCCGATAGACAGCAGTACCCAGAACTCGCAACACCAATAGAAACAGCCGAGCCCGCGTGGTCACCGGTTAACTTCTCCCAACAACGTTAATTGAGAAAGATCATGGCAAAACGAATTTCATCTCACAAAAAAGATTTAGGTGGCTTCTCAGTAAGTCGTATTATTCCGCACGTTGACGCAAGGAGCATTGGCCCATTTGTTTTTGTTGACCATATGGGACCTGCACATTTTCCAGCAGGCAGCGGCATTAACGTTAGGCCCCACCCGCATATAGGACTGGCCACCATTAGTTATTTAATGGAAGGTAGTATGCTGCATAGGGATAGCTTAGGCACTATTCAGGAAATACAGCCTGGCGACGTAAACTGGATGACTGCGGGTAAAGGCATTGTTCACTCTGAGCGAGAGACCATTGAAACCCGAGGCAGTGATCATGTGCTCAACGGTCTACAGTGCTGGGTTGCATTGCCTGAAGAAAAGGCAGATATGGAGCCCAGCTTTATACACGTTAACAAAGCTAAACTGCCTTATATACATCGTGAAAAAGTACTGATGCGACTAATTGCAGGGGAAGCGTACGGCTATACGTCACCGGTTAAGACGTACTCACCCATGTTTTATTTAGATGTGATAACAGAAGCCGGAGCGGTTATTGAGCGTCCGTGTGGCAAATCTCAAACGGCCTGTTACGTTATTTCCGGAAAAGTAAAACTAGGCGATGAAGTTTTCAGCGCTGGCGAGTTTGTCCTTTTGGACGATGAAAGTGAAATTGAAACCATGGAGAACAGTCGCTACTTCCTTTTAGGTGGAGAGAAAATGGAGAAACAACCCATTTTACGTTGGAACTTTTTGGCGTACTCTCAAGAGAAAATAGAAGACGCTGAGGCTCGTTGGGCAAACGGGTTATTCCCAACTATTCCGGGTGACGACCAAGAGTTTATTCCACTGCCTAAATAAAGCTGTTGTTGTAAGCAGGTCTAGCAACAAACTAATGGCTTTAAGCACAAGGTACATTAAAACCAAAAAGAGCAGGCTTATAGCCTGCTCTTTCGTTTACTTAATCACTACTGCGTATTAGTGATCGTGATCGTCGTGCTCGTGTTCTTCAGCAATACCTAACCAAACTGCACCTGCAGGCTCAAAATCTAGTTCAAGCAAGGTTTCCGTGGTCTCGGTTTCCAAATCAACAGCAAGGATAGCTTGCGCAACAGGGTCAACCACAAACAAGGCTTCTTCATGTTGTGATGCTGCCATGCTAAATGACTGGTCATCCGTTAAGTTTGCGGCGCTGGCACTGGCCACATCAATTTTGTGCGCAAACTCCCAGTGAGTGTCACCGTCTTCTTCATGCGCTTCTAGCAGCGTTACAAAACCTTTGTCATCTAGAATAGCAAAGAACTCGCCGCCCATTGAGAAACCGTATGACACTGCATGAGCATCAGTCTCTGGTTGCCAATCAATCACACTCATTGTACTGGTTACGGGCGACACATTAGCTAAAACAGCACTACCACCGCCGTGCTGTGAAGCAATACCGATAAACGCTTCTGCGTGTTCGTGTCCATACATTGTGCCAATGCGCAGGTCGCCAAGCGCATCAATGTTGTCGATAAACGTGCTGGTAAATACTTCATCAGCTTCGTTTAATATTAATACACCGTCGCTACAGCCAAATGCCACAGCGATTTCGTTTTGAGCTGCGCCATGTAAATCAGCACACTCGCCATCAAAGCGTTGCTCTTCTTCGTACTCGCCATCATGCCAATGATATACCGCAACACTGTCTGGCAAGATTGGGTTAGCAGAACGAGACTCTGCATCGTCACGACGTACGGTACTAATCAGCATGTCACCACGAGGTTCTGCGACACCGTGCATGTTTACGGTAAATTCTAAAGTAGGAACGTCTGTAATTTCACTGGCAATTTGCGTGTCAGTTACCACCTTTACCGCTGCAGGCATACTGGTATCGGCGTCACCATCGTAAAATACTGCAAGCTGACCGTCATGCGTGACTACGTGAGTCGGCTGGCTGCCTTCTAGTGTAAAATCAGACAAGCTTGGGGCTTCTTCATAGTCATGAAGGTGTTCTACGTGATCTTCTCGCCATAATCCACCATCAAGAAACTCAGTTAACCCGTTTGCTCGGCTGTTAATTACGGCAAAGCGGTAGTCTGCTGAGGCGCTTACACTACTACCATCATGGGTGGTAGAGAAGGTATCGAGTACTGAATCATCATCTAAATCAAATACAGTGAGCGTATTTGAAGCAGCATCGGCGACTACTAATCTGCCTTCACTTTCTATTTCATAGTCTGAGTCGTGGTCGTCATCGTGATCATGGTCGTCGTGATCATGGTCATCCTCTGGCACCTCAATAGGATCCAGCTCTACAATATTGGTTTCTGCATCACCACAGCCTGCAAGCAAAAGTGCGCTGGCTATGGCGCTTAGTACTAGTCTATTTTTCATGTGTGTATCCCTATCAATAATTCTTTTTTTAAGCTGATCTTAGAAATAACCACGTACGCCGAAAGCAAAGTTTCTACCCGGACGTGGTGCAATATCTTTCAAAAATGAGGTGTGAACGCGCGCTTCTTCGTCTGTGAGGTTTTCACCGCTCAGGTAAACAGATAAGTCGACGTCACCCAATGGAATGTCATAGGTGATTGATGCATCAACAAGGGTGTAACCGTCAGTTTCAGTCTCGAAGTTTGAGATGTCGTCTTGTTTGGCAAAATGCGTAATGTCTAAGTCGGCTCGAATGTTGTCGAGTGTGTAGGCAACATGTGTCCCCACGCGCATAGGCGAGGTACGCGGCAGTGCGCCACCGTCTTTAAGTCGGGCTTTAACGTAATCGGCGAAGAAATCAAGCTTTAGGTTATCCGTGGTTTGCCAAGCAACCTGTAATTCAAAACCATGCAGAATGGCGTCAGCTGAACCAAATAGGTAGACAGGTAATTCATCGCTGTGTTCGTCTTCGCTGTGCTCTTCTTCACCGTGGCCTTCTTCATCGTGAGCATGGTCATGACCACTTTCAGCGAATAAGCCGGTTTCTTCTTGGAAGTAGTAGTTATCTACTTGGTTATAAAAGGCATTAAATACAAAACCAACGTCGCCCTGTGTTTTTCTGAACGTTAGGTCGATGTTGTTTGCTGTCTCAAGATCGATTGCCGTTTGAGAAAGCACAAACTCGCCTTCCTCTGACAAATCAAAGAGGGCGCCAATTTCATAGGTACGGGTGCCAATATGCGGGCCAAAAGAAAGAAGCTCAGAGGCAGAAGGTGCGCGCTCTGAACGGGAAAGTGAAACGCCCACGTTATAGCTTTCATTAATGGTATAAACCACACCCGCTGATAGCGATATAGGTGTAAACTCTTGATCTACCGCGAACTGTCGTACGAACTCGCTGCCTTCATGATCGTGCTCGTCGTGGGCATGCTCATCATGATCATGTCCATCTTCGTGCTCGTGAGCGTCAAGCTCAGGCAACAGCACACTTGATGCGTCTAATGTTACGCTTTCCGCTCGCGCCCCTAATTGAACCAGAAAATCACCAAAGTGACGCTCTTCCATGAGTGCTACAGCAAACATCTCCATTTCTGAAGGCGGTGTAAAGGCTTCTTCGCCTTGAGCAAATACATCGCTCCCTTTGTAATGAAGGCTGATACCACCGCGCCAGCCAGCCATGGGTTTATGCAATAACTCTACGCGGAGTTCTTCGGTTTCATTACTAAAAGTGGTACCTACTAAACCGCCCTCAACTTCAGCATGTTCATAATCGGTATAGCCCGCTCTAAAGTGAACACTTTGCAAAAAGTCATTAGTAAAGTTGTACTCACCTAAAAGCTGATACTTAGTTTGCTCAAGATCAGCGAATACCGAAGTATCTCCGCCGTGACTGTGCCCAGGCACGCCATACTCTCGCTCAAACCGCTCTACCGCTACGCCAACATAGCCTTGGTCGAATAAGTAGCTGGTCCCTAACGTAAACCCACTCGATTCTTCGTTACTGTTTTCAACCACATGGGCGCCATCCGGGTCATCAATGTCAGGGGCAACAGGTGTTTCATAATCATTTGAATCGCGATAAAAACCGTCAGCATAGAAGGCCACGTTGTCCACGCCAGTAGTCACGTTAAACGTTCCAAGCTTCTGGTCGTTAACGGTTTGCGTTTCTAATACAAATTCACCGCGCGTTTCAGTGGACGTGGGCACACGTTGGTCAACTACGTTTACCACACCGCCTATCGCACCGCTTCCGAAGAACAGAGTTGCTGGCCCACGCAGCACTTCAATTTGTTTAGCGGTCGATGCTTCACTTGCTACTGCGTGGTCGGGGCCAACGCGGGAAACGTCGCTCACATCCAAGCCATTTTGAGTAATCAGCACCCGTGGTCCGCTAAGGCCACGAATAATTGGCGTGCTCGCAACATTGCCATGGAAGTTAGACTGTACGCCGGGTAATTTTTCTAGCGTATCGCCCAGCGTGGCCGCTTGTTGCCGACGTAAGGTTTCGCCAGATAACACGCTCACTGGAGTGGCCGATTCCATCACCGATAAATGCATAGGCGTGGCGTGCACATCAATGACTTCGATAGCACTGCGCGCCAAAACAAAGTTAGCGCCACCCGCGCTGTCAGATTGAACTTGCGTATGCTCATGTAAGTGAGCAAAGCCAGAGGCGAATATGTGAAGCGTATAGTCGCCCTCCTTTACGTCAGAGAAAGTAAACTCGCCCAGCTCGTTAGTGCTGGTAACACGCTTTAGCGCCTCAATTTCAACAGTGGCATTGGCGAGCGGCTTTCCGGCTGCATTAGTTACCGTGCCAGAAAGTGTTTGTGCCAGCGCTGACGGAGATGCTAATAGCAACGCAGGCGCTGAAAGCGATAAGCCTAACGCCAATCGAGACAGTTTCATTATTCTAACCTCTGAATTTGTGTAATGTGATAATGTATCAACTTTATTTTTATGGTATGTTATATTGTAACGTTTACGCAAGAGGTAAAAATGAAAACCATTTCTATTACGTGGAAGAATTCACAAAAAGCGCTACGCGCCTCTTCAACTTTTCTTAAGGTAGGTACTTTTGTCGGACTAAACTTGGCTGGGATGAGTATCAACGCTGTTCATGCTGCGCCTCATACTCACGGCGAAGGCAAACTACAAATCCTACAAGCGGGAAGTGAGTGGCAGTTTGTGCTGCAGCTGCCTGCTGCTGATGTTCTGGGGTTTGAATACGCGCCATCCACGACTAGCGATAAAAAACGTTATGAAGAAACGCAAAATGTTTTTCAGCGCTTTGACGACATTTTTACCCTAAGCAATACGTGTGAATTACTCGATACCACACTTGAAAGCCCATGGGACGTAGCTAACGAGCATGACGAGCATGACGAGCATGACGAGCATGACGAGCATGACGAGCATGACGAGCATGACGAGCATGACGAGCATGAAAGTGAACACGAAGGCCATGCCCATCGCAACACGCATTCTGATTTTCGTGTCGCATATTTGCTTAGTTGCCAAGGCCCCGTAAAGCGTATTGAGATGACAGGGTTTCCCCATTGGCCAAGCCTGCAGCATGTTAATGCAATTTGGGTAACCAACAAAGGACAAGGCGCACTGGAGATAACTCCAAGTCAGCCAACCTTACTGATAAGCAGCTAGTTATATTTTTTACTCTCTCAGGCGCAAGCTTCACTCATTATAGCTGCGCCATAGCAATTTTCGGACATATTATGAATTCGATATATCAAGGAAGCAGCGCAATGCCAAAAGTGCAGTTCATTTCAGACAGGCTCGCTATGCTCCTTTCATCCCTTTGCGTAATACATTGTTTATTGACGCCTATTTTATTGATTTCCATACCTGCATTGGCAAGTGTGTCAATGCTCAATGATGAAACCTTCCATCAAATATTGCTGTTCTTCGTGTTACCCATTGGGGTTCTTGCACTTTCACTAGGCTACCTACATCACAAAAATAAGTGGGTAGTATTTGCTGGCGTTTTTGGCCTAACACTTTTAAGTAGTCCGCTGCTCGTTGAGTGGATAGGCTTAGGACACGAAGTGCTAGGTGAATATGGTGAAGTGATAATCACGGTAATCGCATCGTTTATTATCGTTGGTGCGCACCTGATTAACTATAGGCTTAGGTCGACCGTACAGGTGCCTATTTGCGAAGAGCGCGAGACCACCCAATCACAACCCTATTAGTTTCATCATCACCTCAAAAGCGGGTAATTCTTATCTAGCGACGCTCGCAATATTAGTGATGTAAGCCGTTTTTGAGGTCTCATTCAGAGGTTATTTTGTCTAGTTTCAATCATTCCGACACGGTACTTCCCGATGTCACTACAGAGCATTCCACTGCGCAACTTCCTGTTATTGATAGTGTAGGCATGCAGGGCATTGCTATTCCTCTGCACGTGCTAGGTAAGCGCGGTGAGCGATTAGCCAGCCAAGCAAAAGTCGATGTAACAGTGAGTTTAGATCACCCCAATGCTAAAGGCATTCACATGTCTCGCTTGTACAGCTTGCTGCAGCGATATTTGAGCAACCAAGACTTAGATAAGTCGGCACTTGTGTCGTTAATGAATGCGCTTATCGAGTCTCAAGATGGGCTGAGCAACAGCGCCCAGCTTAATCTACACTTTGACCTCACCGTGTCGCGTCCGGCGCTCATAAGTAGGATGTCAGGGTATCAATCGTACCCCGCTTCACTTTGCGTAAGGCGTTCACCTGAACGTTATGAGGCACAGCTTAAGTTAAGAGTACCGTACTCTAGTACTTGTCCTTGTTCGGCCTCACTCTCTCGCAAGGCGTTATCAGAAGTGTTTGTGCAGCTATTCGAAGGAAAAGATTTATCTGTAGAAGAAATGGGCGCTTGGCTCGCTTCTAAACAAGCCAGCATCGCCACGGCGCATGCACAGCGTTCCTTTGCCGATATAACCCTAGATTTAAGCGACAACGAGATCCCCGATTTTGTTGGCATTATAGACTTGGTAGAAAACGCGTTAGGCACACCGCTTCAAACCGCAGTTAAGCGTGAAGATGAACAGGCGTTTGCCAAGCGTAATGCTGAAAACCTAATGTTTGTAGAAGATTCGGTAAGGCGACTGCATAAAGCGTTAAGTACGTATTACCAAGCTACCTATTTTCGTGTAAAAGTAGAGCATCAAGAAAGTCTGCACGCACACGACGCCATTGCTGAAACATCTGGCCCAGTTCATCGATAAGCTCAGACACCAATTGGTTGTTGGAGCAGGTAGACAGAAGAAACGATAAAAGGAAAATAACATTGTTATCTCTTAACAAGCTCTCTTTCATCAGCAAAGCAGCGTGCATAGGCGCTGCAGTATCAGCTATTGCGGCGTGCTCGTCTGCGCCATCAACCCCGCTTGCTGGTGTAAAATCACACCCTCTGTCAAATGCCGTGATATACCAAACCAGCAGCAAAGAATATCCTGTTCTTTCAAGTTTTGTGTATGGCCAAGCTATTTCAGCGCTACCTACGCGTTTTGCTAATGGCGATGTTGTGGTGATGGATGTTGATGAAACCGTGCTAGACAATAGCACCTATCAAAAAGAACGGGAAAGTGCTGGCTTGGGATATTCTTCACAAAGCTGGGCCGAATGGGTAAAACGTGAAGAAGCCACACTGGTGCCTGGTGTAGCCACTTTCATCGATGAAGTTGTTGCACGAAATGGCAAGGTGGCGCTTATTACGAATCGCGATAAAACGCTTGATAAGCACACGTGGAATAATCTTTTGGCACAAGGTTTACCGCTGACCACCAGCAATACCTGCGTAGTTGGCCGTACTGCTGAAGATAAAAAAGCAGTCGGGCAAGATGGTATGGTTAATGACAAAGACTTGCGAAGAATGCAGCTTATTAACGGCAAAATAGCTTGCTCAAATACATCTAACAAGACAGCATCAGCCTGGTCGGCTCCTCACACTATTGTCATGCAAATTGGTGACAACATTGAAGATGTGGGCGGCGTAACCCAAGAATCTGCCAACGTTGAGTTGCTCATGCCACGAGTGGGCGCAGAGATTTTTATTCTGCCAAACCCCATGTACGGTTCTTGGTAAACCATTGATAAAGTAAAATCAACGAATGTCGCTTTCTATATGGAAAGCGCCGTTCGTTAAATTAGCGTTGTCATCGTTAATGCCATTTCCCAGCCCTGAAAAGGGCTTAATTTCTACCACGTCCAGTAAGTAAGCGGATGTGCCCTGAGGGTCTTCATACAACCCGGTAGAAAACTCACCTGAGAACGTATACGCCTGCTGGATGTCTATTCCTCTAATACCGCCTTGCTCTTGGGTATTATTCAACGAAACAAACACAATTTGATTCGGTGGCGGAGGTGGGTAATGAATGCACGCGCCGAAATAAGGGACAATGAAGAACGCCGTTATTTCTCGCTGTGCATTTGCTTCTACAGGCACAATAAACCCGCTGAGTTCGACGTACTTGCCGTTAAATGTATCAACTGTATTCACCGAAATTAGCGCTTGCTGGTATTCATCGTCAAACGTGCGTTGAATAGACTGAAATACTTGTTCATGAAGGGGTAAATTTTGTTGAGAACTCTGAGTAGACTGGGCTTTACCCAGTAACACTTTTTCAGCTTCAGGTAGCAAGGCATCCCAAGATAAAACTTGATATTGTTGGGTTTCCTGCAGTCGCGTGCTGTCTTGATAAATGACAACGTCACTGTTGAAAAATCCGATAAGGCCGTTAAGTTTGCCATTAAGCCCTAAACCAACTAATGCACCTAATGCGGCGAATGCGATGAGGAAAGACAGTAAAGCAAAAGAGGGGCGCTTCATTTTTTGAGTCAGCGCCTAACTCGCTAGAATTTTTACTTTGCGCGTATAAGTGACTGGCACATTCTTTTTAAGCGCATAGACTTTTAATACAAGTTCGTGCGTGCCTTCTTCTTGTGCCTGAAAGCTAATGGCTTGTTCGCCCTTTGTAGACGGCAGAGAAAAGCGCTGCGGCGAAAGTAGCGTTACGCCATCACTTGCCATCACATCTACACTCACTTCTTTATAGTTCGAAGGAATGGTAAATCGCAGAGGTACAGCAGACGCTTCAAGCTTTGCCACTTCATGCTTCCTATCGATATTAAGGGAGATAAGTGGCTCCTTAGCTGCCGCTAAATGCTGTTGCATCATGGGGTGTTGAAAGCCAAACTGCATGTTTCCCATACCTGCATGTAGTTCACACGCAGTGCTATGAAATGCTATAAGACTTGACAAAACGGTAGCTGCAACGACTGTTTTTTTCATATCAGTTACTCCTCGTAAAGCGCGAAGCTGTCTAGCACTAACGAATAGGCAGATGTACCTAGTGCGCTTTCGTGGTTGTCTATTTTTACCGTGCCTTCAAACCAATAAGGGTCGTACAAGTTCTCAACTACAATGCCTTCTTTGTATTCAACATACAAAATTTGATTTGGCGGCGGTGGCGGCATGTGTAAGCAAGCCCCAAAATACGGTACAACGAAAAAGGCGGTGGCTTTTTGTTCTTCGTTTTGCTCTAAAGGTACAATAAAGCCGGGGATGCGGATGGCTTTACCATCAAATCCATCTATCACCCGAGTAGATACTAACGCTTGTTGGTATCGCTGCGCTTGCTCGTCTTCTAGCTGCTTTGAAGCAAAGTCATCGACAGAGTCAGCGGCAGATCCATCGGCAATATCGTTTAAAAACTCAGGTCGGTTTAAAAGCGCGCTCAAATCGTCCTCGGGCATAAGGGCAACCCAGTCAATTTCCTCGTAATCGGCGGCTTGGGTTTGGCTTAATGTGCTAATTAAAATCAATAGTGCAGCAACTAAACCCAATTTAACGCTAGTGTGCATAGCAAAAAATTTCACAAAGATGACCTAATATATTATTCAACAATCACGTTATAACATATCACAACGTAGTGAATTGTGATAAACGTTTATCCTTTTAAAACGTTGTTTAAAGGCCTTGGTTATTAATTTTTTTCTTGTATTCTCACGCAACCTTAAAATAAAGCTATAGTTATTTGAGAGAAAACCTGAAAGCAGACGGAAAGCCTTCACATGCCCAAACTTGGTTTCATCGCCCTAACCTTTTTGATGACCTTCTTTTTTTTAAATAAATTAGCAATTGCTAATACTCAATTAAACTTGGCACCTAACGATGACGTTATAAAGGGCATTAAAGCACTGCATCGTAATCCAGAAATAGAAATGACTAAGTTAAAAACCTTATTAGAAGAAAATGACGCTCACCCTGAGCGCCACAAATGGCTTTATTTGTATGCACTGGGCAAGGAAAAACGCGGTGAATATGATGCAGCACTAAACTTAGTGGAAGCTGGTTTACGCAACATCAATACAGAAGGTTTGATGCGGCAACGCCTGAAGATGCTACAAGCAAAGATTTACGCTAATACTGGCGAAGTAATGACTGCGATAAAGCTACTTAATTCAGTAAAGAAGTGGTCTATCAACAATGGCATCATACAATTAAACATTGGCGTTATTATGACGCTCGGCACAGTCTTTGAAAGCATACAAGAACACCAATTAGCGCTGGATAACTACTTGGTGGCCTATGAAATGGCCGTACAGTTTAAAACGCAAATTTCAGCACCTCATATTGCCGGGTTAATTGGAACTGTTTATTTAGAACTGTCTAGATATGAAGATGCAAGAAACTATTTACTAGAAGCTTATGACTTTTCGAAAAAGAAAAACAATGCACTGGTCCAAGGGCGCTTCGCCGAAAAAATTGCGCTAGTAGAATACGAATTATTAGATGCCGAGAGCTCAGAAGAATATTTCGACCAAGCCAAAGAGATTGCCCAACGTAGTAAAGACACACCTTTACTAGCCCGCTCACTGCTAGGAAAAGGAAAATTGTTGCTACGCCAAGCAGACAAAGAAAAAAGTATTGAGGTTGTCCGCTCTTACTACGAAACGGCCCTTTTACTCGCCAGCAACTTAGATAACAAGACCCTTTATTTTGACGCACTGCTTGCTCTCTCGAAGCTGGCGCTTTCCAATGGAGATATCGATGTAGCCTTGTTGCGATTGGAAGAGGCCGAAGCGTTATTGAAAGGAAAAAAGCCGGGACAGCAAAACCTTAAGGCGGCGCACCTTAGATTGTCGATTATGGAAACTAGCAATAACGAGCGATCACAAATTAATGCGCTTAAAAATTTTATCTCGCTTAGTGGGACAGTCTCACAATCACTCGACAAATCAAGGGTTCAAGTCATCAGGACGCTATACGAATTAGACGAAATTCAAGAGGAAAATACTAATTTAAAAAAGGTAACTCGACTACAAGCTGAAAAACTCAATCTCAATAAACAGCGCAACTACCTTTTTGGAGCCTTGGCAGGGCTTCTATTCCTTCTAAGTATATCGCTTTTTCTGCTATACGCTAAACGCATTCGCTACCAGAGGAGATTGGAAAAATTAGCAACAACAGATTCACTAACGCGCTTCTTCAATAGAGGTAAAACCTTAGAACTGCTAGATGCTCAAATTAATAACCTTGCACAGAATGGCGATGAATTTTGTGTGGCCATGCTAGACATCGATTTCTTTAAAATAATAAACGATAAATACGGACATAAGGTGGGCGACGATGCATTACGTCTATTTTCCAAGGTCGCGCGTGAACACTTCACTGACAATGTATTAATGGGACGCTTAGGCGGAGAGGAGTTTCTATTTATTTTCGATAAAATTTCGTTAAAAGAGGCGCTCGCTTCCCTCGACGTGTTTCGCTGCTCATTAAAAGAAACTTCTCAAGATGAACTATCTAATGAAATTAAACTCACCTTTTCAGCAGGTTTAATGGCTATATCAGCCTCGCAAAGCGTCACCTCTGTTTTGGAAAATACAGACATAGCACTCTACCAAGCCAAAGAGTCTGGTAGGGGCAAAACCGTAATATTTAATTGTTTGTAATTTGAGACATGTCACTAGGAAAAATATTCACATCTTTTCTCATTGCACCTTTCAATATATTTTCAGCTTTTCTAAAAAAACAAAATTACCCATAAAATTCAACATCTTAAAAAAATAAAAAGAGAAATGGCACAACCTGGCACAGATCACGCATAATCTATACTAACGAATAAGTGCAGAACGTAATTTGTAGCCAGGACGGCTTTAGCGACGGAGAGGCCAGATTACGTAAATACCAAAGACTGAAGGTGACGACATAGGAAGTATATGGAATGGTCACCAAGGATAAAAGGATGAGTCAGTGTTAGAGATTAAAGGATACCTGTGGCGCATTCGTTAAATTGCTGGTCGATGATGAGGTTAGGTAAAAGATAACCTAAATAAACTCGCAGGATGCAAGGCTCTTGATTCATAAGGATTGCGAACAAGCACTGAGTACCTACATCGCAAGCACTGACAATGATGTCTCGTGCAGCAAGGGACTGTTGACCCAATTTGGATTCGTTGAACGTACGTGTGTGTTGCTTCAGCGAGACCATAGTGAGGACACTGGTAATGTCGTCGATATTATTAGTGAGTTGTCACCCGACGACATTCCTCTCCCCTCAAAGGCCCATCCCGGCCTTTACATACCTCTGATTTTGGCCCGCCTTTGGCGGGCATTTTTTTATCCTCAATTGTGATAAAATATTATCGACGTTCGCCACCTACCTAAAGAGCTACCTGCGTGATATCGCCTTCAGCATCTTCTACTGTCTTTAAAGTGCTTTTTTGTGCCCTGCTCGCTACGTCTGTTGGTCAGAGTGTTATGTTAACCACATTACCTTCTATGGGACGTCAGGCTGACCTGTCTGAGTTTCACATAGCCACAATTATGTCGAGTTCAGCGCTAATTTTCGCGTTTGGCACCAATGTGTGGAGCAAAGTGGCAAAGCGCGCTGGGTTTAAGCGAATTCTGATGGTGGGGCTAACTGGCTATAGCTTGGGAACATTTGCCTTTGCTAGCGCCTGGATGACAGGGTTTTCGGGCTTAATTAGCGGCACCAATTTGTTTCTGGCGTTATTAATAAGTCGCAGTTTACAATCCACTATAATGTCTGCAACCCCGCCATCTGCCGTGGGTTACGCTGTCGCAATAAGTACTCCCCAAAACAGAGTTAGTGCCATTAGTAAAGTGACCTCAGCGAGTAATGTAGGGCAGATTTTCGGTCCAGCTTATGCAGGGTTATTGGTGGGGTTTGGCTTATTAGCTCCGCTGTACAGTATTGTTTTATTAACCTTGTTAGCACTGACGTTGGTGTATTTTAAGCTGCCAGTTTTACCCCCTTTATCTAAGCAACAGACAGCTGTGCATACGAGCGAAGACCACCAAGCTCCCACCAAAGTGCCTTATGTGTTTGTTGCTGCGTGTATTTGCGTGTTCTGCGCTATGGCAATGATGCAGCAGTCGCTAGGCTTCTTTTTTATTGATTTTTATCATTACACGCCCGTTGAAGCTGCACGACAAGTAGGATTTGCAATGATGATCAGTGCCGCAGCGTCTCTTACTGCACAATTTGGATGGGTTCAAAGAGGACGTGTAAGTAAAGAGACTATGATCTCGCTGGCACTTCCTATATTGGGTCTAGCTTACTTGTTGCTCTTCCTTCAACACTCATTGTTTTTGCTTTATATCGCCATGTCATTAATGGGGTTAGGTATGGGTATGGCCTACCCATCATTAGCCGCAGCCGCAACAACCTATTGCGCACCTTCTCAACAAGCGACTATTACCGGGTTAATTACAGCCACAACCGCCATGGGCTATGTTATAGGACCACCACTCGCAGCAGTGATATACCAAGTTAACATTGCCTTGCCTTTCGCTGTAGCGTCAGTGCTAATTGCCCTGACCACTTGTGTAGTCTACATAACGCTGCAAAGAGCTGGCCGTCGTGAATAGGATTTAAAGGCCTATACCAAAGGCGCGCAACTGTTGTTTAATCGATGCTTTTCAAAGGTATTTATTTTTTTACCATTTATTTTTAAAAAAGCGGAACCTTTTCAAAATTAGGCTATCTTACTTAATACATAAAGTCGTTGAGTGTGCGTCTTTGTGGTGTGTAAATGTGTTTTCCAAGTTATGTTGTGGTTTTTTAAGGGGCTTTTTAGCCCCTTTTCTTTTGCCGCTATTTTCCACACTAGTACCTCTCAAAAACGGCATTTCGATGCACTTATCGAAGAATTGTAGTCAGTTTTAGCAATGCCCTGTCTTTAATCGAAAAAATAGAATTTAACAGACTCTATCGTTCCACCTTAAGAAATAGTAATGAGAATCATTATCAGATAAAGTTTTCATTACACTTTTAAGGAGAAGCCAATGTCTAAACCTCAACCCCGCCAAGCAGTTGTTACGCAATCTGTTCGTATAACCCCTACTATGCAGCGAGTCTTTTTAGGCGGTGAAGACCTTCGCACTTTTCCAGCAGTAACTGCCGGTGCTTACATAAAGCTGATGTTCGATAAAAGCGGAAACCCGCTTAACAAACCTACAGATATGGGCCAAGTGGCAATGCGCACTTATACGGTTGCTCACTTTGATGCGGACAAACCTGAAATGGTTTTGGATATGGTTATTCACGCAGATAACGGAAAGACTGGGCCTGCTTCAGCGTGGGCGACCAGTGCTAAACCCGGTGACGTTATTACATTGGCAGGTCCAGGCTCTAGCAAAGGATTAAGCGAACATTATGACTGGATATTGCTGGCAGGCGATATGACCGCTCTTCCTAGTATTAGAAATCACTTAGCGGCACTTCCCTCTGATGCCAAAGGCTATGCCGTGATCCGTATTGAAGACGAAAGAGACGCAGTGGAGCTTAAAAAACCTGAGGGTATTGAGGTGATATGGGAGTTTGAAAACACCTTATCTAATCGCCTTACTCAGCTTAATTGGCTAGAGGGTACACCCGCAGTTTGGGTGGCGTGCGAATTCTCTGATATGCGCACTATAAGAACATGGCTAAAAGATGACAAAGCCATAGCGCATAAGAACATTTACATTAGTAGCTATTGGAAAAAAGGTCGTAGCGAAGATCAGCACAAGATAGAAAAGAAACAAGATAGTGAAGCCTTTGCAAAAACGTTAGCCTGACATAGCTTCAGTGAGCCTGTAGTGTTTTCAAGCGTTTGTAAGTTCTGCATAAAGAGTCTTAGACTTACCATTTACAAGATACAATAAAAGCCAATGTTTTCAATGAAATAAACCATGGAACATCATTTGCTCTAAGTAAAATAGCTGGCGAATATTATTGCCAGTGTTTTCAACCAATTGTTTAGATAAGGAGAGCAAATTATGAACAGTGATCGTATTGAAGGTAATTGGAAAGAAATGAAAGGTAAAGTACAGCAGAAATGGGGCAAACTTACCGATGACGACTTAGATGTTATAGACGGTCGTCGCGAAGAATTAGTAGGGAAAATTCAGCAAGAGTACGGCAAAACCCGTGATGAGGCTGAAAAAGAAGTAGACGAGTACTTCAACTAATATCTTAGGTTTTCTTCAGTGCTCGAACAAGAGAGTGCTTGTTAGCAAGCGTAAACGTTTGCTAATGTAAAATTAAGAAGGGCCGCAACTTTACGCTGCGGCCCTTCTTGTTTGTTCAGCCTATGAATGCATAACGCTGATACTTTAGAAGACCGATTTCACCTAAATACCACCCGAATTTAATGAATGGCCGGTAAAATACATTACTGTTCTATATTCGGCTGAAGATTTTCACGTACTTCCCTTGCATCAAAACTGGTCGCTGATGAAGGGCGCGTGCCTTTACCTAATTCAATGTTTAGAATGCTCTCAATCTCACTCTTTTGGGAACCACCCACAAATACACCGGTTTCAAATTGAGTAGTCGGGTGATAAGAAGTGCGGCATGTAAGCACACCACAATCGGTAACTCGTGCGTACCGCTGGCTAAACCCAGCGGTAGGTGTGGTTTGAACCGTCTCTTTATCGACTAGCGTTTCGCGGTCGGTAACAACAAACCAGTCGTAACCTTCTAGAAGCGTAAGCTCAGCGGCACGCAGCATAGCATAGTCCATAGCTTTGGCCTTATCTGTTCCTTTAGCTTTAAAATGCACACGGTATTGTGTGTCACTCAGTTTGCTTTCGGTATAGCCAAAACCACCTTGCTTTGCTTGTCTATAGTCAGGTTGGCTTGCACAGCCCGCCATAATTATTACCGCAATGACTAACATAATCTTAGTTTTCATCATTTACTCCTTTGGCCTTATCAGATAGCCAAGTTGCTTCTATTGCGTTTTTTTCTTGCTCTCGGTTTAATGGCGCCGATGCCATCATTTTATCTAGCTCATCTTCCAGTGATTTGGCGCTAGTAGCCGTTTGATATTCACCTGCCATTTTGCTTACCTCATCCAATTTGCTAGCGGCAAGCTGCCATGTACCCTGCTTATCTTTACATGCGATCATTACACTTAGTTCATCTTGTGATGCTACTTCAGCTTGTCGGCAGTAGTTGAATTCAGTGTTTAAAAAAGACAACTGTGGCGTTACCGCAACGCCGGATACAAACGAGGTAGTTTCACCCGAAAGATTTTCATCGAGCACAGACGAAACGTTAGCCCAATGAGAAGGTTGTGCTGTTTCAACCCCTTGTTGATTAAAAAATACTAAGCCTGCTAATACCGCTACACTCGCCGCTATTGCAAAAGGTCCTTTCCACTTTGTTTGCCCACCAAGCCCATTATTAGTTACGTCCACTTTCTTTGGAAACGGCTTAACATTTTCCGCAAAACTCTGATTTGACGAGCTTTCGCTAGCTAAGCTCATGCCAGAAGCCTGTATTTCGCTTTCTTGGCTCAGCTGTTTTTCATCACTCAAAAGGGCTACGATTTCTTTAGGTAGCGCAACTGCAGTCGCCTTTTCTGCCGCTACTTTTACTACTCTGTCTACTTCTGCAAGTGCGGCGAGTCGGTCAGAAATGGATGCATCTTGCGCTATCGCTTCACGGACTGTGTCCATCTCTGCTGTGTTTAACTCTCCATCTAAAAACGCAGAGAGTTTCTCGTCAGTTAAGATCACGATAGCACCTCTTTTTGCCCGTTTAATAAGTTTGATATCTTCACTCTTGCTCTGGCTAGGCGGCTCATGATGGTCCCTGCTGGCACTTGTAAAACTTCAGAAGCATCGGCGTAACTCATTCCTTGTACCGCCACTAAAGAAAGGGTTTCTCTTTGCTCACATGGTAGCTCGTCCATGGCACTGGAAACCTGTTTTAACGTTATCGCTTGCGTCACCGCCTCATCCATATTTAATTGATGTGCAGACTGCGCTTCATGAGAAAGAACATCGCAGGCATTAGCACGTACTTTCTTCGCTCTGTACTCGTCTATCCAGCAATTACGACACACTCTAAATGCCCATGCCATTAAAGTCACTTGTTCAGGGATCGGTTTACTAAGTAATCTTTCAAGCGTGTTCTGAAGTAAATCATCAGCATCATGTATGTTTCCCGTCAACGAATATGCGAATTTTCGCAATGACGGGACGAGTTCTGTCAACTCATCTTTCATTTTCATGTACCTTCGTGAAGATTTCCATTATCAATACTCTTTTAACGAGCCACTGTTATTTTTATTCCGCTGCATTGCATCTTTTTTTCAATGGTATGGATTACCATGCCATTCGCATTGGAATTTTTTTTCTATCTATTCGTCACTACAATATAAGGCAGTGGTAATACTTGCTTAGGACTATGGCACAATTTATGCCATTCCTTCTCTTATCACTGATCTGCACCAACATTAATGTAAAGGCAGCAAAATGAAGTACGCACTTATGGTGGGAGTTATGAGCTTGTTCGCGGCATCAATATCCCAAGCTCAACTCGTAGGAACTTTGAATCAAGTAGTGTCGCCAGTGCGCCCAATAATTGATAGAACACCTTCCGATTTAACCGCCATTCGCGAGGAAGCAAAACGACGCGTGCAATCATCTATAGAAGGAGTGGATAGCGCTACGGCGTTGGTCTCGGGCGTGGTTAACAGTATTCCTTCTCTTAAATTCGCCCCCCCTGAGACAGCCACTATTCTATCTTCATCAGGTCAGGTAATTGTCAATGAGGTTATAGTAGAAAATGGTTTTCTTGCTGTCGAAAATGAGTGGCTATTTTTAGGGGAAGAAGCAGACAAATTACATTTTCAAAATAACAACATTGAAATACAACAGGCTCAGTTTTTACCTGCTCTCTCTCAGTGGCTTTTTAAAGTAAAAGTCGCAGGTGATAAAGAAGAGGTGTCATCTATTCGCAACAGTTTACCAAAAAAGCTTCAGACTCAAATTGGGCGAAATCATATTTACTTGTCACAAAATGACGTTACAAAGACTGGAAATAGGCCGAACATTGAGCAACAGTCAAATAAATCATCACAAAAATTTGAAGTTTGCCCCACCCCGCTACGCATTGGGATGATTGATACTCATGTTATGTCTACTCATCCTAAGCTGTCACACATCAACCTTACACAAGTCTCTTTCACTGTTGGGCAGTATCAAAACGTCAGCACACAAGCAACAGAAGAAGATCAGAAGGTTTTGAAGGGCTCCCAAGCAAAAGGCGTCCCCATTTCTTACGATCATGGCACAGCAGTAGCGAGTTTATTGGCAGCGTCGGTACCTGAATCAAGCCAAGTATTTAATGCCAGTGTCTTTTATTCACGCAACAGTGTAAGCCAAGGCGCTACACTGATGTCGTTAATTGAAGGCCTGAACTATCTTGCATCTCAGCATGTAGATGCCATAAATATGAGTTTGGCAGGTCCCGACAACCCTATTTTAGCGAGGGTTATAAAAAAGTTAGATGAGAACGGTATTCAAATAATTGCAGCTGTAGGTAACGAGGGCCCTGCCTCTTTACCCTTGTACCCTGCGGCTTATCCTGAAACATTGGGCATTACAGCCGTTGATAAATCTAATGCAATTTACAGGTGGGCAAATCAAGGAGATTACGTTGACTTTGCTGCATTTGGTGTATCAATAGATGCTGCACACCCTAATGGAAAAACGGTTAGACAAACGGGTACCTCTATGGCGTCACCTCGAGCCACCGCCTTGTATGCGTGCTTTTTACGTGCTGAGAAAGAGAGAAACGACGCTTTGATAAAGCTGCAGCAATTAGCGATAGATGCGGGTATTCCTGGGCGGGACAGCGTATTTGGTTTTGGCGTACTGCCCTAGGCTCAAACACACCGCCCACCTTAAGGCCTACATTAGCGTTCATTAGAAATGAACGTTAATGCCGAGCTCAGCAATGGTTTCTTGATAGTTTGCACCATCCACGCTAGAAGCATAGTCTCCGTATTGGGTAGACAGCTTTATATCCACATTCTTATGAACAGCGTAGTCTGCACTTAACTCAACAATATGCCTGTCGTCTTCCCTGCCTATTCCTCCATCTCGTGCAGAAGCATAGCTTCTCAGGTCTAATTGATAGCCAACCTTTAGCTCAAGCGGCTTACTAAACATTGCAACAGGATAGGTATAGACAATATCTACACCCTTACCCGAGTAATCGAACACATTGTTTTGAGCATCCTCATTTTGATATTTTAGTGCGATTTGAAAAAAATCTTTCCCTTCGAAGAAGTAAAAAAGGTCACCGCGCACGGCAACAGCATCGCTGTCTCGACTAGGCGCATCCTCTGACGCGTTCTTGAACTGTTTATCGATAAGGTCGCTACTGATGCGCAAATATGTACGCTGCCCTAGTAGTTTACCCGCTGATAACCCATACTGTTGATAGGCGAGAAAATCCCGACCATCCAGTTTGGCACTAGCATGATAGTAGTGCGTTCCTAGCTTCGCGAAATCAAATTCATAGTTAGCGCTTACGGACAAAGTGGTGAGGCCAACATCAAATTCGCTTAGCGATTGATAGTGGGTATTCACCTGGCTCACCGACAGCACATTTTTCCACTTATCAGTAGGTTTCACTGACATCTTTAGCTCAGCCTGTGACTGCAGTGCGCCGTCTGCCACATCGGAATTTGTGTCAAGTTCGCTAACGCTCACGTTACTGTCAGAGCGGTACCCTATATAACCAGAACCCGAAAATGAAATCGCTTGATGCTTATCACCTGACTTACGTGAACTTTCATCAGCGTCTGACTGCGCGGTTTGCCCAGCATAGGCTGTGCAGCAGCTGAATAATGCTGCACTAACAGCAACAAAGAGGTATTGGTAACCGCCAAAGCAAGAGAGTGGTTTTGTTGTTAAATATCGAGATATTTGCGTGTTCATTATTTTTACCTACTGCAGGAAAGTGAAACTAAGCGAGAGCTTTTATGGCTTTTTAAGCATGGGAAGATGAGATTTGACTTGAACGCTCGCTTTAACTAAACGAGTGAGATGGCTAGTAACGTGTCTGCTCCGATAGCCATCCTTTTGAAAAGCGGCTTGTCTTTTAATTTAGACAAGCCGCACTCAGGTTTTAAGGCGGTTGTTCAAAGTACCAATTTTAGGCTTACCACTCTCACCTAAAGTTTTAAAACAGAGTATTAAAGTCCTAGCGCACCAGAGATACTTGAAGCAACATTGTCGTTAACTGTGCTCGTTATAGCGCTTTCTACAGAGCTAGCGACTGTGCTCTCCACCGTATTTGCTACCGTACCTTCTACAGTATCGGCTACTGCACCCTCTACAGCATTGCCTACCGTTGCCGACACAGTTTGTTCGACGGTACTTGAAACTGCATCTTCTACAGTGCTCGCTACAGTATTTCCTACTGTGTTCGTAATTGTACCCTCAACCGCAGTAGCAACAGTGCCGTTTACAGAGCTGGCAACTGTGTTAATTACGCCGCTGTCAACTGCGTTTCCGGCGGCACCAGTAACCGAGGCTGCCATTGTATTTGCCATATCCGACGTTGCAGACACGGCTCCATCAAGCGAGGTTTGAGAAGATGTTAACAAAGACGACGCAGCTGTTGTCGAAAGCTGCTGCGCACTATTTGCTAAAAGACTAACGTTTGAAGTGAACGTTTGTGACACTTCATTCGGCGCTGCCTGTTCTGCATTACTTTCGTTTTGTTCTTCAGGGGCTTGATCACTTACTTGAACGCTTGGTGTGTCATTGTTTGCCTGGCTCGCCAATAGCTGTCCATTAGTTTCGGCAGACATCACGTTCTGTGTATTGGTTTCGCCTTGCACTGAAGTCTGTGTGTTTACTTGAGTTTCAGATTGCGTGTTTACACCGTCTGTTATCGAAAACGACGCAGAGGTATTCGCTGAGGTGTTCGCAGAAAACGTGGCTTCTTGAGCCAAGGCTGACGTTGATGCGATACCTAACGCTAGTGCAATTGCAGTGTTTAACTTTTTCATCCGGTTATCTCCGTTTTTCATAAAGGACACTGAGATAACGATTAGAGAAAACGATTTATTCCACTGAAAAATGATTTTTTTGAAGATAATTAAAAAAGCCCCGTAAAAACAGGGCTTTATTTGAGCTATTTTCCTGAAGCAGTCATACTCTTTTCCCACCAAGGAAGAGAGTAATCTATGTTATCGGGGTCGTAGGTTTTAGCATATTTCATTTTGACCGAGCTCCAAAACGCTGCTTTAAAGACAGGGTCGTAAATGACAAACTCACCTTGTTCTCGATACTGCTCAAATAACTTTTGATAAGCACCTACAGGTGTTAAAGGGTTATCTTGTTGGAAAACCACATCGCCGCCATAGGCCTCGTAAAGCGCTTTAGATACTTTCCAACTTTTAGCCATGCCTTCAGCCATCGCAAAACGGTAACGCTCTAACTCGTCGTTTTGATAGGCGCCATTTTCATCTAAATCAACGGTCCACAGCTTTATCACCGAATACGCAGATTGAATTTCACTTTCGTTGGGCTCTATCGCGTTTTTATCGGCAAAATCAGAAAGTACAGATTCAGTGATTTTATTACCAAGCGCACGTTGCGCCAAAATATCGCGAACTTCTTTCTCTGATTTGTCGGTCAAAATAGATTGAAAACGGTCGACGTCAGCCTGCGATGGCTGAAGTTCCGAGTTTGAAATAGACTTGTTAAACAAACGAGCAATAATCTCGTTTGCGGCTTGCGGTGTATTAATCCCAAGCGAAACTACTATGGCTGCAAATAGCACCATAGGAATAACGTTCGAACGCGTCACTTTGTATGCTTCCCTACGTTCCAATAATTAGCACAAGCACAAGACACATTCATTTATTATTGTAAGAATTTTCCGTTGTCTTGCGAAATGACATCTATAAGACTTAATACTTTAGATTAATTTTGATTAAAATTCCACTTTCTTACGCATGGATTTTTTAGCACCTTGTTGTTTTTTTACATCTACACGACGAGCTTTCGCAGCGCGGCTTACCTTAGTTTTTATACGCGGTTTTTGCTCGACTGTTGCAGCCTTAATCCAAGCGACAAGACGCGCTAACGCATCTTCTCTGTTTTGTTCTTGAGTTCGGAAGTTTTGTGCTTTTAACACAAATACACCCTCATTAGTGACGCGACTATCTTTTAAGCTCAACAACTTAGCCTTTAGCTTATCGGGCAGTGACGACTTATTAATGTCGAATCTCAGGTGTATAGCACTGCTGACTTTGTTAACGTTTTGCCCGCCACTGCCTTGCGCTCGAATAGCTTGCAAATCTGCCTCGCCCTCATCTATCGATATTGACGATGTTATCGGTAGTTCCATTTTATTTCCTATTACTTCTTCGCATGGCGCGCTAGCTTTATTGCATTAAAACCCGGCTCACAACTAGTGACTATTATTCATTACTCACTTGACCGTTTGTGGGTTAACCGATAGGTTAAAATTCACTCTTGCTATGGAAACACAACATGCTGTTCGCTTTACTTGTCATTATTTGTATCCTTGTCGCTCTTATTTGGTTTACTGCAAAAATGGATAGCAGTATCGAGTCAGCATTCACGCCATCGGGAAAACTTACCCCTGTTGAGGGAGGGATTATCCATTGGCAAAAGCAAGGAAGCGGGCCATCGCTTATACTTATTCACGGTTTACTAGGCAATAGTAGCAATTTTATCGATTTAGCTAAAACTTTAGCATCGCGCTATACCGTGTATTCTGTTGACCGCCCAGGTAGCGGCTTTTCTAGCCGATACAAACGCACGTCTGCGAGCTTTGAGCAACAAAGCAAGATGATATTAGAGTGGATGAGAATAGAAGGCATCGAAAAAGCCAGTATTGCAGGTCATTCGATGGGCGGCGGTATTGCATTAAGAATGGCGATAGACGCGCCTGAAAAAATCACATCTGTGTCATTGCTATGCCCGTTAACCACACCACTTAAAGGTGGTGCAGGGCCACTTTCGGTACTGTACATACCTAATGAATTCGTGCGCAATGGCGTAGCTAAAACCATTGCCAGCCCATTAAGAGCAAAGTTGGGACGAAAGCAGGTTGCTCAAATCTTTCACCCAGAGCCGGTTCCCTCATCCTTTTCTATAGAAGGCGGCGGCTTACTCGCGCTTCACTCGCGAAGCTTTTATGAAGGAAGCCGAGATACGGTTTCTGCACAAGGTAGCCTGCATAGACAGCAGAACGATTACAATGACATCCAATGTCCAGTGGGTATCTTGTATGGAGAAAAGGACACAATTTTAAAGCCAAGCGAGCATATCGAAGCTGTTACTTCTTCAATAACCACGGCCGTACAAAAAATAATTCCTAACGCAGGGCACATGATCCCCGTTACTCAAGTGCAAATATGTGCCGACTTTATTGTTGAGATTGACAGTAAAGCGCGACAAGCTGATTAATGAAACATAGCGCCTATTTTTGAAGCGTGAGCGTTGTGAGAGAACTCAACAACAGCCAGTGCGCTCTGCCTGCCAGATTCAGACTGTTTTAATTTACGCAACTGGTCTGCCACACACTCAATTCCATCATATTCCTTACACATCTCAAGAGGACTCGATTCAAGCGTAATATTGTAGCTACTAAACCACGTTTTCATTTGTTCACTGTCCCCTTCTGACAATGAAATGAGTAAATGATACATACGAATAAACGCGAGTTGCTTACGGTACTCTACGGTGCCGCCTTCAAAACCAAGCAAGGTAGTTTGCGCAAGAGACGAAGGAGAAATACCTAATATTTCAGAGGCTTGTTTGATATTTAAACCCAGTTCTTGATAAGCCCAAGTGAACGCTTTGGTTACTACGCTGGTAGGAAATGGTGATCTATTCATAATTTCGCCTCGTTTCATCAAACAATCGCAACAAGATTTTTTAGCTATCTATGCATTGATTAGCGAAATACGTACCAACTCGCTTGCTAGTTAACAATTCACTTAAAACGTCCCCAACTAAGACGCTTCCTTTGCTGCTACTTTTGCTAAATGTGATGAGATACCTTCTGGTTCGATACTAAACCTGTGTTCGGAAAGCCATTCAACGGCCTCTTCGAATAGTTCAACAAACGTAACTTCGATATTGAGCCCTTTGTACACGCGTTTGAGTTGACCCTTAGTCGTTGCTTTTGCTGTCGAATCACCTAATACAACCGCAATGTGAGTCAAGCCCAAAGGTTGCATTGCTGCCGTACGCTCGCGCAGCTGTGCTTCTGCTTCGGGTATCAGCAGTGACTCTCCTGTAACGCACACGATATTGCACCACACTTTGCCAAATAACCCTTCCGCGCTGGTGCGATATTCCTCACCAAAACTTTTTACACATTCCCTATTCCAAGGCCCGTAGGCTTGTGTCACTACCGAATCACCACACAGAGTCACAATAAACTCACCATGCGCGTACCTCATACAACCACCTAATCACTCTTATTAAAATTCTGGTCAGCACATAGCCATATTGCATTATGAGCTATATGCGTTTTACTGCGCGCTGCTTAACGACAGCGCGCAGTAAAAGTATGGTCTAAAACTCATAAAATGGAAGTTTAAGCCGCTAATATAGTGATGAGCTCGGCGAACGTAGGCTTACCTTGTATATCAAGGGGCAAGCGCAACTCTCTCGCAATATCACTGACGCTAATTACACCACGAACTTCATGGCTATTTCTGTCCATAACTAGACAGTGATGCTGCCCGTAATCTTTGAGTGTTTCTATCACGTCCCCCACTGATGAACGTATTAGCTCACTGAAATCGAACGACATGAGCGAGGTTTTAGGACGCATGAAATCATGAACAGTGAGCTCTTCTCGCTTAATCTTAAGCTCGCTCACACGCTGAATGATTTGTTGTTCACCGACATCGTGACTGGTCACAATACCAACGAAACGGTTCTCACTGTTTACCACCAGCATCATACGAACATGAGACTGACGCATAATCGACTCTATTTTCGTCGCTGGAGTTCGAGCATCAATAACGTGTGGTAAGTGCTGCTTAAAGTCAGTGAAGACCGCCATAGCAGATGACTGTACAGTAATGGTGTTTTCAACAACCGGCCATGCCAATGTATCGATAGCTTCGGTTTTATATAGATTTAAGGCGTGCATACCTTTCTCCTAATCAAAAATAAAAAAAATTCAGTTTTTTAATGATTAAGTGAAAGAAGGTGGCCCTCGAATGATGTTATCGCGCTGCCTAGTAAAGGCTTTTGCATCAATCGTTTTACCCGCCGAAAACCGGTATTTTTCCAAGCCGCTGGTGATGTCGACTAACGATATGCCATCATCAATGTCGTCGTCAGATACTTCAAAAGCGGAGCTTTCCCAGTCGCTAATGAGGGTTGAGAGCGAATTTGCACTGTTCGACTGCCCCGCAATATTTTGCACACTTCTTCCTTCTCCCAATACGGAGACGGATACTAGTGATGAAAATAACGCTGGCAGAATAACGGCCAACAAAACGTACGAAACGCGCAAAGCGTACAACCTCTACTGAACTAAACAACATTGAAGAAAAGCAGCCACTTTTGTTACTGCCTATTTAAACTATAAGAGTATTTAGCGCGTTTAATAGAGGTGTTTAGCGCATTTTATCGACCGTTAAACGACACGTCTTAGAAAACTAGCCGTGTCGCGACTCAGGTTTGGAGGGTTGTTTGCTGTACATTCGTTCTAAAAACAAGAACGAACACTCCCATTAAATGTGATGTTTAGCCAACGTAATTAGAAATACACTAGATTCAACTGATCCATAAGGTGTTTTTTCAGCGGTCATTTAGCGCTTGGGGTAACGCGTTTAACTGAAGGTCTAAACAACCTTATTTCAAGTAAGTAATAACGGAAGCGATATGAAACCAAGATGGTCCAGACCTATAGTTGTTTTGCATTGGATATCTGCCATTGCCATTGTCGGCATGTTTGCTTCAGGGCTGTGGATGGTCGACCTCACATACTACAGCGACTGGTATAAGACTGCGCCGCATTGGCACAAGAGCGTTGGATTACTCTTGCTTGCCATCACTGTTATTCGCTTAGTCACGCGTGTTGTTACTTCAAGGCCGCCGTCACATGGCGCCCTGTTAGAAAAAAGGTTAAGTCGCATAGGTCATGGGCTTCTGTACACCTTGATTATCGCGCTATTCGCGAGCGGCTATTTAATTTCAACGGCCGATGGAAGAAGCATCGACGTATTTAATTGGTTTTCTGTACCTGCAATGGGCGAATTCTTTGAAAATCAAGAAGACATTGCAGGAGAGGCCCATTTTTATATTGCGTGGTCAATGATTGTATTGGCGATCATTCACGCGCTGGCTGCGCTGAAACACCACTTTATTAGTAACGATGACACACTGAAGCAGATGTTACGGCTTCGATGATATTGAGGAAAAAGGAGAAATGATGAAGAAGTTAACACTTGCCTTGGCCGCTGCGCTGTCTTTAAGCACCGCTAACGCCGCAGATTATGTGATTGATAGCAAAGGCGCCCACGCGTCTATCAACTTTAAAATTCAACACTTGGGCTACTCGTGGCTTACTGGTCGCTTCAACGATTTTAAAGGTACTTTTAGTTACGACGACTCAGCACCTAATGCAGCAAAAATTATGGTGACTATCGATACCGACAGTATCGACTCAAACCACGCAGAGCGTGACAAGCACCTTAAGAGCGACGATTTCTTAAACGTTGACGACTTTCCAGAGGCGAAGTTTGTCAGCACAAAAATTGTCGATAAAGGCAATGGCATGATGGATGTAATGGGTGACTTCACGCTTCATGGTGTAACAAAGCCTATTACAATTGAAGCCAAAAAGATTGGCGAAGGCAAAGACCCATGGGGCGGCTATCGTGCAGGCTTTATGGGCACAACGACGATTGCACTTAAAGATTATGGCATCGACTATGATTTAGGCCCAGCGTCGCAAACGGTAGAATTAGAGCTTCACGTTGAAGGCGTGAAACAATAGCTATTTACATTTAGTCCCAGCGAACTAAGTTTATGATTTAAGAAAGCCCCAAACATGGGGCTTTTTTTACATGTGGTTAGTGAAGTTTCAGCTTAGGGCTGATGGCCTGACTTAGCTTCTTCACAAGGAGCTTCAGAGCACCTTTAATTTTTCCGTGTACCGCAAACTGATGCATATTATATAAAGAAACGTAAACCAACTTAGCTAGACGCCCTTCAATAAACATACTGCTGTTTGACAGTGAACCCATTAAGCTTCCAACCGTGCTGTATTTACTTAAGTGAACCAAGGATCCATAGTCCTTGTAAGTAAAATCTTTCGTGTCTTTTTGAGTAAATAACGACGTTATATTATGCGCAACAATATCCGCCATTTGGTGGGCAGACTGCGCTCGAGGCGGCACCCACTTCCCATTTTCCTGCTGGAAACCACAGCAATCGCCTAACACCCAAATATTCTTATGAAATGAACTGCGAAGCTGCTTATCAACAAGGATTTGATTAGCTCTGTTCGTTTCAAAAAGCGCAAGCTTTGTTATGAAGTCCGGTGCTTTCACCCCCGCAGCCCACACCATTAAATCAGCGTCAATTCGACCACCGTCTTTTGTGATCAGTCCTTTCGCGTCGGCTTCTGCCACCATGGTTTGCTCTTTAATGTCTACGCCCAACTTATGTAGTGCTTTTCTTGCAGAGTTTGCTATCCGCTCAGGTAGCGCAGGCAATATACGATCTCCGGCTTCTACTATAGTAATTTTTAAACGAGAAGCTGACATGTCTGGCATTCCGTAAGCCTTGGACAAATTCGCCACATGGTGCAGTTGAGCGGCAAGTTCAGTACCGGTTGCTCCCGCCCCTACTATAGCGACATCAATTTTGGCGTCTTTATCTTCTTGCTGGTTGATGCGGATTAGCTGATTAAGAAGCGCTCTGTGAAAGCGTTCAGCTTGCTTTAACGAGTCTAGAAAGTAGCAATGCTCAGCAACGCCAGGTGTGCCAAAGTCGTTACTCACGCTGCCAACAGCCAGCACTAACTGGTCATATTGAATCTCGCGTTCAGGTAAAACCTGAGTCCCTTCTTCGTCGATTAAAGGCGACAAGGTAATGGTTTGCGCTTGCGCGTTAAGCGAGCACATTTCACCTAATTGAAAGCGATAGTGATGAGCCGCAGCGTGAATGGCGTAGTCCACACCGTCTGAATGCTTATCAATTACACCGGCTGCCACTTCGTGTAGTAGCGGCTTCCAGATATGGGTTCGACTACGGTCGACGAGGGTAATTTCGGCTTGTTTCTTTCTCCCGAGGGTGCGGCTTAAGCGACTGGCTAATTCAAGACCACCAGCACCGCCACCAACAATTACTATTTTTTGCATGGGTATACCTATTAACAATCATTCCACGTATGTCGCCTGACCTTTCCAAGCGCTATACATGGCGTGACTGAGACCCATGCTGATGCCTACAGACTACGCCTGATGCCGCTGGGGTACAAGCAAATCACGGCAATAGTCTGTATTTTCACGATTAATAATTATCTATTACAGCTGTTTATTTAAACCTATAACGTAAACGATGCCGTGATCATGTAGTTTCGAGGGCGTCCTGGAAAATAACGAGGGCCGGTGAAGCTAGTAAAATCGGCGCGTTCAGCGTAGTCCGTATCAAATACATTGTTAACCCGCGCATACAATGTAACGTCTTCGTTCACGCTGTAGCGTACGCGCGCATGTACCAAGTCATGCCCCTCGTACTCGTTTAGATTTTCAGCGTCGGTGAAATAGCTCGAAACATGCTGCCACTCTAGCTGCGTTTGTACTTTGCTCGACATCTCAAAGCTTAAACGAGCGTTAAACTGAAGCTTTGGCGCAGTATCAATATCATTGCCTTTAATGTCTTGTTCACCTGAGAGCTGACTGTGCTCGTAGGTATGCCTTGCGTATGTACCAGCAAAATCTAAGCGCAGTATATCGCTTAACGGTTGATCAAAAGTAAGCTCTACGCCTCTATGCCACGTTTCGCCGTTGCTTACGTTGAAAAAGTCGCTGTCACGGTAAATCACATTATCTTTTTGTAGGCTGTAAAGGCTTAGCGTATAGCTGCCGTCAAATAATGTACCTGTAACGCCCATCTCGATATTATCGGCCGTTACCGAGTCAAGATCAGTAACAGTCTGTGCGCGCTGCAAACGATACAGCTCTGTTGCCTGAGGCGCGCGATAGCCTCTTGCGATGCCGCCAAATAACTGGGTTTGAGGATTAAGTTGATAACGAAGTGAAAGCTTCGGACTAAAGTTATCAAAATCATTTTCGCTGTCTGCTGGTCTGGAATATCTACAGCCACCAAAACCGCACTGTGTGCCATCTTCGCGAACACGACCAACATTCATATTGTTGGTGTAGTCGTATTGCATAGACTCAAAGCGCCAGCCGACAGAAATAGCCCAACGCTCAGCTTGCCAATTAAAGGTAAAGAAAGGCGCAAATAGCGTGGCATCTACATCATAATCATAGTGTTTACCTGCAGGAATGGTTTCAACCAAAAAGGCTGACCCTTCTGTGGCGCTGTCTTGTGACTGGGTTAATTCACCTTCGGTATATTCTACGTCTAATCCTATATCTGCACTTAGGCTGTCATTAATGACGTAATTGAACTGAGACAGCACACCAACGCCTTTTTGAGCATTCGTTTCAAGGGGTTTGCCAGGTAAAAAATGCATACGGAAACGCATGTCCTGGTTGCGTACGTAAGGTGTAATCGACAGTGCATGACCTCTGCTAAAGCTAGTATCGAACTTGCTCCATAGCCTAAAACTTTCTGCTTTTCGAAACGCTTCTGGATTCGGGTTGCTCTTGGCTATTTGTGTATTTTTGTAGCTTTCAAACCCTTCGATGTAGCCGGCAGTTTCTTGGTCCAAATGGGTATAGGTAAGGCCGCTCGTGATAACCGTGTTATCCCACTCTAGCCTGTGGCGAAGCGAGACTTTCTCTTGATCAACGCCCTCTTCATTTCGATATCCTGTATCTCTGGTAACACTGGCGGCGATACCCACGCCACTGTGACCAAAGTCTTTCCCTTCTTTAAGCTTTACGCGATGAAACCCATAAGACCCGTAATCAACGCTAAGCTCTCCGTCGCCTTGGGTTGTGTCAGGGGTAATCACATTAATCACACCATGTATCGCATTAGAGCCATAAAGCGCTGACGCAGGGCCTTTTATCACGTCTATACGCTGTGCAATTTCACCGTGTGCTTCAAACAGCTCGTTAATATTACAGAAGCCTGCCGCGCGTAGAGGGATTCCATCTTCTGCTGCTAAAATTCCGCCGCACGCTCCAGCGCCGGTTAATACTGGCGAACGAAGGGCAGGTAAATACTCTTGTCCATTGCCCCGCTGTACGCCGGCACCCGCAATGTAATTCAGCGACTCTTGGATATGTTGAAATGAAAGCAGCGAAAGCGTTTCTTCTGAAATAGACGACACTGCATAACCGGAAGCATTCATATTTCCCTGTATACGAGAAGACGTGGTTTCAATTCTTTCTATTTCATTGGTTTGTTGAGCGATGGCTGAATGCGATAGCAGAGACACAGCTAGCAACGACAGAGGAAAGCTTGGGGCAAAGCGCATTATCTATCCTTATGATGACAAAATGTTTTTTTAGCAACTGATGCTAGTGTATCGTTAATTTAGGCAAGAATGGGTTAAAACTCGCTAAACTGTTGCGGCATTTTGACAATTACATCATATCTCTGATTTAAGCGTTGGCGTAGACTTTGCAGTTCGCAGACTTTACTGTCACAACACAAGCCTTAGTTTTATACACTATTTCTAATTTACGTGTAGCTAACGCATATAGACTGGCAGTACGTTAGTAGATTGCAGCAATGGGTTAATCACTCTTTGCCTGAATTAAGAACACCAAACATTGTTCGCTGGAGGAACCATTGGACACACTTATTCCTAGTCTTTCACAGCTTATCGAATTCGCTGTTGCCCCCGTATTTTTACTTACCGGTATTGCGGGCTTCCTCAATGTTATGTCGTCTCGGCTGGGCCGAATATCCGACAGGGTGAGGGTGGCAGAAAGACAGATTCATACCCTTTCAGACCCGCATATTGTCGATCGCTCAAAAAAAGAAATTAAGGTGCTATGGCGCAGAGTAAAAGTGATTAATTGGGCCATTGGGCTCTGTGTCGCCGCTGGACTGATGGTGTGTACCGTCATTATGGCGCTATTTTCTGGGTCGCTCTGGGTTGTCGATTTAAAAACGCCAGTCATCGTGTTGTTCATACTGGCTATGATGTTTCTAATTAGTGCACTTATTGTCTTTCTGGTTGAAGTGAAACTGGCGACCAACACAATAAATATGGTCAGAACCATTCGGTAGCATTTTGACCCAATGCTAAGCTTCGTAAATTCAAAATTGGTAATTTCGAAGGCAAACATAAGGCGGATGTTTATTAATTAATCCAACCGCCTTGTATCCCTTTTATGTGTTGCTATTCACATAATGTAATTGTGCATAAAACGTATGTGTAAACGTAATGTAAAGGCCACTTCTTAAAAGCGTTCATTAGCGTCTAAATAAGGTAAAATCCCACCATTAACGTCGTTAATTTGCTACAAATGCACTTTTACACAGTTTCGGCCTACTGAAAGGATTTGACTGCGCCATGAATACTAAATTACTACGCTCTCTTCAGGTTTTTGTTGCGGTAACAGACAGCGGTAGCATGAGTGTGGCAGCCCGCGAGCTACACATGACTGTTTCTGCAATTAGCCAACAGCTACGAAAGCTTGAACATGATATAGGGCTTAGTCTTTTTAACCGAAATACCCGAAGCTTGAGCCTTACAGAAGCTGGACGCATATACTACGACACCAGCAAGCAAATGCTGAAAACCGCAGAACTAGCGCAACAGAAAATTGAAAGTCTTCAAGATAACCCCAAAGGGAATATTAACATTATTGCCCCTGAAGGATTTGGTGGCGGTTTACTCAGTGAACCATTGAAAAAGCTTTGTGAAGAATTTCCCAAAATCACGATATCTTTGACGGTAACGGATGAACCGAAAGATATCATTGCATCAAGTGCAGACCTGGTACTTTGCTTCGCCCCAGTTTCAGACACTAACTTTAGCAGCTTGATACTGGCAACATGGAAGCGTATTTTATGTGTCTCGGCAGCGCATCCGTTAGCCAACGAAACGTTATCTTCACCAGACCAATTAAATAGGCATGCTTATATTACACATAGACATATTGAAGACTACGTAATGAAGCACGAAAGCCAAGGCGAATTTGAACTGGATACCCAACGTATTGACGTCAATTCAATGCAGACACTCATTAAGCTTACCCAAGATGGCTTGGGCTTTGCCGTATTGCCTGAGCCAGAAGTGAGACATTTACTCAAATCAAACGAGATGAAGCAGCTTTTCACCGACTGGGATTTGCCTGACTATACTGTATATGCGGTAACGCCAAAGCGCGATCTGATGCCAGCGAAAATAAGCGCTGCCATCACCTGCTTACAAGATTTGTTTGCGCAAATATAGCCGTTGTATAGCTGCCAAATTCCCTGACAAAAATGTTTGTTCTGAAATCACAAAGGCAGCGTAAAAACGCTGCCTTTTTTATTGCTTTTAGCTTCTTTATTATTAGAAGCGAGTGTTCATTTGAACACTCAAAATGTGCGCTGTAGCTGACTGTGTACCAGTGAAATTAGTGGTAAAATCGGTACCAGGAAGAACGTTACTTAAAATAGTTCTGTCTTTATTAATGTTCGCCTCGCGGCCATCGATAAATACATAGGCTAGATCAATTGATGTATCTTCGCTCATTGTGTAAGTCATACCACCAGAGAACCAGTGACGGTCAGTATCTGGGATGCTTAACGAACGGTTCTCGACCGAAACCACGCCATCATCATACGCATAACCAGCACGAAGAGTAATTTCGTCATTTAAGATATAAGTAACACCAATAGCCGCACGCCATGAATCATCAAAGTTCTCTTCTTTAATTAAGAAGTCAACACGATCTTCTAGATTAGCTTCAAGCTTCTCGAACGTGCTCCAATCGGTAAACGTCAAACTTGCCTGTACAGACCATTGGTTATCAATTTTTTGATCAACCGCTAGTTCGGTAATAGCGGCAAGGTTCAAATCTAGGCTACCTGGCTGGTTAAGATTAATAGGAAACACAGGTGTCTCTGAAGAAACTGCGCCTTCTAGCTCTAGTTTCGTTTCCGCGCGATATGAAAGCGCGATATTCGTCATGTCAGTTGGCTGCCAGAAAACACCTGCATTCCAACCGAAACCTATGTCATCACCTTCCATGCTAAACAATGAGTTACCAGGAGTAAGGGTCGGTAAAGTGATACCTAAAGCTTCAGCTGTTGGAGCTAGACCCGCAACTGTGCCTGCTAGCGTGTTCGAAACACCAGAGCCAATTTCAGCTTCTGCGTACGTGATGTTAACACCAAAACCAACCATAAGTTGCTTGTTCAGTTTATAGGAAACCGCAGGGTTAACCGTTACGGTTTTAACTTCTGCTGTATCAGCGAAGTGAAGGGCACCGAAATCATCTGAGTAATCTGAGCGAAGACCATAAGTAGTGAATACACCAACACCAGCAGATAGCTCATCGTTGATAGGTGAAACATAGAAGAATCCAGGTACGATAGCAGTGTCAGCAATATTGTCCTCTGCCGCTGGCATTGGCTGTCCAACCGGGCCTTCGCCTAATGCAAAGCTAACATCACCATCGATGTCGACGTTAGGATCAATAAAGCTTGCTGATGCACTGAACTCAGCTTCTTTAAATACACCAATTGCTGCAGGGTTGGTTGCAAGAATAGAGGCATTCTCTGGCTTTGCCGCTTGACCGGCCATCGCGCGACCTAGACCGTTTGCACTGTGTTCATTAACTTGGAAACCAGCTGCCAGCGCAGAAGAAGAGGCTAAGGTAGCAAGCGCTAAGCAAACTGAGGCACGTAAAGAAAACTGTTGCTTCATAAAATACTCATTGTAATAGGGGAAAATTGCAGCGGGCATTTTACGGATATGAGTAGTTTTGTTCAATGCAAGTAAACGTTATTTACGCACTTTTATCGCATTTTTTACAATTATAGCTACAATTTCGACGCATTTATAAGCAAGATTGATAACACATGGTTAATCAAAGATCACTATATTGTTAACACTCGTTTAGTAAACCATCACCAATAACTATTGGAACTGTTCAGATCTTTAACTCACATTATAGACTCTGTGCTAAATGGTTGTATTTATACCAACAAGCCCCACCCTATTTTCATAGTCGCGGGGTGATCTCAACCAACCAAAATGCGTTTCAACATTGAGTACACCACCCCTTTTAACGAGTACAGGAGGATACAATGCCAACATATAAAGCTATTACTTTGGTAAAGCGCCCCGACGATAGAAAAATCGGTCCGCATTTATTTGAAACGAAAGAGCTTGAAATACCTACAGCAAAAGATGGCCAAATTCTAATTAAGCAAACTCACATGTCTTTAGACCCTGCTATGTTAGGTTGGATGAGTGAAGACAGAGAAAGCTATATCCCTCCAGTAGAGCTTGGCGATGTCATGCGCTCTAGCGGTGTGGGCGAGGTAGTTGATTCTAACAATCCAAACTTTTCTGTGGGCGACAAAGTTATGGGCATGACCGGCTGGAGTGAATATGTGCTGAGTGATGGCTCAGGCTTCAATAAGCTTCAGCAAGGTGTGACTGAAGAAATGGCACTGTGCGTTTTTGCGCTACCTGGCTTAACCGCCACAACAGGTCTTTATAACTTTGGCGAACCAAAGGAAGGTGAAACGCTTATTGTAACAGGTGCAGCGGGTTCTGTAGGGTCGATAGTGGGTCAACTAGCAAAAGCTGATGGACTGCGTGTTATCGGTGTGGTGGGTAGTGACGACAAAGCCAACTGGATTGTTAATGAATTAGGTTTTGACGGCGCAATCAATTACAAAACTGACGACTTAGAAGAAAAACTGGCCGAGCTTACGCCTGATAAGATTGACGTATTTTTTGAAAATACGGGTGGCCCTATCCAACAGCACATATTCAATAGAATGAATACTCATGGCCGCGTAGTGGTATGCGGAATGATTGCAGATTATCAGTCGGAAACTCCTGCTCCGGGCCCCAATTGGATCCCGCTAATCAAAAAGCGGATTAATATTCGTGGTTTTGCTATGCCTGATCATTGGGGTGAAATCCCACAACTTTTACAGAAGCTTACTCCATACGTACAGCAAGGTAAGATAAAGTACCGTGCCCATACCATTGACGGGTTAGATAACGCTGAAAAAGGCTTAAACATGTTGTTTGAAGGTAAAAACACCGGAAAAATGATAGTGAAGCTGTAATTTTTAAATTTAAAAGTACAGTTTAAATCAAAAGCACAGCGTTAATATCAGCACTGTGCTTCTGCTATTACATACTGTGCTTTACCTTTTTCTTTCGCTTCATATAACGCTTTATCGGCTTCATCAATAAGCCAATCAATGAATATATTGTCAACCGATCTAGCATAAGCCACGCCGATTGAGCAACTCATAAACGAGTGCTTTGCTCCATCGGCATGCTTTAGTTGAGCCTCGCTCCATTTATCTAACAGTGCTTGCGCGTGCTTTTCAACCTGCTCTTTACTGATATCGCTTAAAACAACGATAAACTCTTCGCCACCGTACCGGCCTAGGATATCTGTTTCGCGCTTAAAAACCTCTTTCATAATACGCGCCTGCACTTTTATTGCTTCATCACCCTGTTGGTGACCAAAACTATCGTTGTATTTTTTAAAGTCATCTAAATCAAGCATCAAGGTAGCCATTGATACTTTATGGCGCTTACTTAAAGCCAACAGCTTTTCGCTCTGATCTCGTAAAGCACGCCGATTAAGCAAATCGGACAACGGGTCGAACTTGCTAAGTTTTAATAATCGGTCGTTCGTTTCTTTAAGCATGCGCACACTGCGATCTAATCTGTACTTAGCATAGACACATATAAACAGTGAACCTGTTACAAACGAAGCTGAGATTAACACCCTGTCACCGTAAACCGGCGCTAACCACATCAGCCCTAAAAACCCAAAGATATTAATAACATTAGCTGCTATCGCTAATTTAAATGGGATACCCAAGGCAAATACGCAAAAGAACGCATATAGAACGGTGCCCTCGTAAGGAAAAATAAAATTGTGCTCTTTCCAACACACCCATATCAGCCAATAGTTGCTGTAGGAAAGAGCAACGAGTAGTCCTGAAAAAATATACGCTCTGTATTGTATGAATCCACGCCATAAAGAGAGTACAACAACAGCGATTACAATAGGAAATTGAAGCAGTAGACGGTTGAAGATATAGAGCTCGAACATACTACTAGGAATTAACACCAGGTCGGCTGCCATGAACAAAAGTACTAGAACGGCGCCTATGATGAGAGCGATTCTAAGCCTACGAAGTTCACTGGGTCTGTTGTTGTGCACGCATCACCTTGATAAGAAAATATCCATTAAAGTTTTCCAACATAGTCAACCATGACAGTCACCACTGGCGATACAAGCGAAACGCATTTACGCGGAACTGCTTTAACTATTATCAGAGACTTCTTGGTTAAGCGCCAGTTTTAACAAACTTTCTTGGAGTGCTTCTACGGTGACAGGTTTTGTTACTATGTCGTCCATTCCTGCCTGCTTAAATGAGACGTGGCGCTCTTTAAATGCTTCTGCGGTAAGTCCGATAACAGGCGTTTTGCTAAGCTCATTTTCCAGTTTTCTAATGCGTTTAGTTGCTTCAATACCATCCATAACGGGCATGTGCACGTCCATGAAGACGACATCAATACCGCCCTCTTCGACCCGTGCAACAGCCTTCAACCCGTTATCAACGTGCTCAACATCGCAGTTTAGCTGTTTTAGTAACGCCTGTGCGACTACCGCGTTTATTGCATTGTCTTCAGCTAATAAAACTTTAAGCCCTTCTGGTAGACTAACGTCCTGTGCTTTTCGTGCTGACGATGGCTTAATTAACTCATCAGACTTAAGTCTAGACTTAACATTTGCGGTAACAGTAAAGCATGAACCTTCGCCCACTTTACTAACAACTTTTATATCGCCGTCAAGTATTTGGGCAAGCTGCTTAGCTATGGCAAGACCAAGTCCAGTACCGCCATATTTGCGCGTAATAGAAGAGTCGGACTGCGTGAATTTATCAAATATATGCTCAAGCCTTTCAGCCTCAATACCAATACCGCTATCTTTAACCGCAATGACTAATTTGTTATCGCTCATGTTTTCTGTCGAAGGCTGTTTAAGTTTAGCCGAAATGCTCACTGTGCCTTTGTGAGTAAACTTAATAGCATTGCTGACCAAATTAATAATAATCTGGCGAAGCTTGGTAATATCGCTGGTTACCGCCACAGACGCTAAGTTTTTGCTCTTATACACTAACCGTGTACTGTTAGCGCTAGCGTTCGTGCCTAATAGCGTAATAAGATCGTTCAGCATAGAGTCAAGGTCGAACTCTGTCACGTCAACCTCTGACATACCTGATTCAATTTTTGAGAGATCCAGAACATCGTTAATAACGGTCGCTAGAATAGACGCCGATGATTTCAAATCGCTAGCATACTGATGCTGCTTGTCAGAAAGTTGTGTATCTAAAAGCAGCGTTGCCAGCCCTTGGATACCGTTTAGCGGCGTGCGAATCTCATGGCTCATCACTGCAAGAAAATCGGTTTTTGCGCGGTTTGCTTGCTGAGCTTGAGCAACGTATTGCTCTATTTCGCCAGACATTGCCTCAACGTCTCGCGCTAAACTACCTAACTCGTCGTTCTGCTGTAAGTCTATGCTGACCTTCTTATGGTCAAGGGCAATGCGACTCGCTGCTGATTTTATTTTTTCGATAGGAGCAACAACAAACACCTGTGTGACTCTTCCCATAAGCAAACTAACAATAACGACAGCAAATAGCGTCACTAGTGACGTTAGCCACGCAATAGTAGACAGGGAAGATTGCAGTGCGTCAGCAGGCTGCAATACGGTAACTTTCCAATTCCATGGCGCAAATTCAGCACACGCAAACAATACATCCATATCATTTACGTTCGACTCGCCAAACGCCACACGCCGGTTGGCAATAGTCGCCAAATTAGCGTCCTCTACATTAAGTACTAACGCATTATCGGCCGTGCTAAATATGACAGTATTTTTGCTTGTGTCATTAATAGCAAAATGTCTGTTTGTAGCTTGTTGCAGCGATTTTAACTCTTCAAACACTTCGTTTTGATAAGCCTCGCGAAACACAGGAACATTCTCTAGCCCAGATTCAATGAGTAGTTCTCGCCTCTCATCGATAATTTCTAAAACGTTCAACGTAAGGGTTTGAGTAAGAAGCTGATATTCTCTCTCGCGCACCGAGTCGTACGCGGTTAAATAAGCCCAATACCCAGTAAGTGCCATACCAATTAAAAGTATTGGAATGTAGATGACTAGCAGTTTTGATTTAATCCGCATACTTACTTCTAATCAGACCTTATTGATACACATGCTCTTTAGAGAGCTTCAAATAATTGGAAGGAATGGGCAATTGTAATTTAATTGCCGTAGCAACATTCACCGCAACAGTGTACGTATCCATTTTACCAACGGGAATGTCTCTCGCCGAATTTCTTTGCAGTATCAGCTTTGCTTTTCTTGCTGCTGATTTACCAATACTTTTTGATTCAGATACCACACCGATAAGCGCACCTTTTTTTACTGATGCAATACTTTCAGCAAATAGAGGAAGTAGTCCAGTCTTGTCTTTAACCTTCTCCACCAACCCACTGGCTTCAGCTAAAGGGCCTGAAGATAACCAGTAGCCATCAAGTTTTGAGCTATTTTGTCCTAATCTATCAACAATACTATCCGTCATTTGAACAAGTCCTTCATCACCTTCTAAATAAGGCGTGCTGACCGCGACTAAGTTTATATTTTCATACTCACTATCTAACGCTAGCAGTTGGTTTACCAGATTACTCGATGAGGGATAGGTTGAATGTACTAAACCTATAGTAAATGGAGACACAGGATTTGATGCTCTGAGCACGCCATCTAACATATCAAGCTTTACTTTCGCATCAAGTACATGAGACTCGCCTGTCATATTGCGTTCACTTATCGCGCCAATAGCCGGAACTATCCCCTCTTCAACAGGGGAAGAAACCGCCATAAAAAGCTTAGGCGTATCAATAAACTCTTCAGACGCATTCAACGCTCGAGTGGCCAGTGTGGCAACAGATACAATAAGATCAGGTTTAGCATTTTGTGCCAGCTCGCTTAGTATTTCTTTGGCGCGCACCTCCGACCCTTCCGCATTATATGTGGTAACTTTTATGTCGTGCTCGGGCATAATTCGAATAAGCTCTTTTTCGAATTCCACTCGTGACTCAGTGACGATGGGAGCTGGCAGTGTCTCAAGAACAATAAGGTCTAGGGTTTCTTTCGCTTTGGCAGAATTTAAAGTTGCCGCGAAAAAAACAAGGGTAAGGAGAAAGGAAAACCAGACCTTATGCATGACTGTAAACCTTTAATAACTAAATAAAATACATATATCATTGTATATCATAAAGTTATTCTATGGCATTGCATAGAAGAAGTTATAACCAAGTATTAAAAGCTGCTCATAAAGTTTTGTGCATTAAGACACGATGTCGGCAAACGCCCTAACGCTGAATAAACGCGCGTCTATATCGTAAATGGGCATAGACACAATAATCTCATCAATATCTGTCGCTTCAACAAACTGAGCCAGCTTGTTTTGCACCGTTTCCTTCGCCCCTACCAACGCATACCTCAATACATTCGATAACATTGCTTCGTCAGTCGCCGTACAATATTCGTCAAAGTCAGGCATAGGCTTAGCGAAAGGCTTGTTAAGACCACGTCGCATGTTCATAAATTGTTGCTTCACCGACGTGAATAACAATTCAGCTTCTTCATCGGTTTCTGCAATTACAACCATTACGCCCGCCATCGCCTTTGGCTCTGAAAGCTGGGACGAAGGTTTAAACATGTTACGGTACACATGAAGCGCATCGAATAACGCATCGGGCGCAAAATGCGAAGCGAACGAATATGGCAGTCCCATTTTTGCCGCCACCTGTGCACTGTACAAGCTAGAACCAAGTAACCACAAGGGTACATGGGTATTCGCCCCTGGCACTGCAACAATTGGCTGCCCCTCGTTAGGTGTGCCCAAGTAATGCTGAAGTTCCTGAATATCTTCTGGGTAGCTATCAACATCGCTTTGCAAGTTACGACGAAGCGCTCTTGCCGTTGCCATATCAGTACCTGGTGCGCGACCTAGCCCAAGCTCAATCCGATTGGGAAATAACTCGGCCAGGGTGCCAAACTGTTCAGCAATGATCAAAGGCGCATGGTTAGGCAACATAATGCCACCAGCTCCGATTTTGATGGTAGAGGTAGCGTTAGCAATGTGCGTTAACACCACAGAGGTGGCAGAACTGGCAACACCACGCATGCCGTGATGCTCCGCTAACCACACTCTTTCATAGCCACTGCGCTCGGCTTCCATAGCCATTAGCTTTGAATTGTTTAACGCGTCTTTTACGCCAAACCCTTCAGATATTGGCGCTAAATCTAGCAATGAGTAGGGAATAGCCATGGTGCCTCGCGATGTTGAAACTTGATGATGAGTTATAGGTATGAACTTACTTTCCGTTTTACAACTGGGTTACCTGACAAAGTAAGACGGATGGAGAAGGTTTGTCGATGAAGCTGCTTAATTACCAGCCAATACTCGCCTATTGAAAATAAAAAAGCCTGCGCTTTTGTCAGTCGCAGGCTTTGTTTGTGAGCACAAAGAATCGCTTCAGCAGTGCGCTTTATTCCACAGTAACCGACTTTGCCAAGTTGCGTGGCTGGTCAACGTCCGTACCTTTGATTAATGCAACGTAGTAGCTCAATAGCTGCAGTGGTAAGGTATAGATGATAGGTGCAATCGGTTCGTCGCAGTGCGGTACGTCGATAACGCGCATGGTTTCATCCCCTGCGAACGCGGCATCTTTATCTGCAAATACATACATGATACCCCCACGGGCGCGCACTTCTTCTACGTTCGATTTTAGCTTTTCAAGCAGTTCGTTATTCGGTGCAACCACAATTACCGGCATTTCATCATCAATTAGCGCAAGCGGGCCGTGTTTCAATTCACCAGACGCATACGCTTCCGCATGAATATAAGAAATCTCTTTAAGTTTAAGCGCACCTTCCATAGCAATTGGGTATTGATCGCCACGACCTAGGAACAAACTGTGGTTTTTATCTGCGAATTCTTCAGCTAAATCTTCGATGCCGCCAGTAATAGCTAGTGTCTCTTCAAGCTTGGCAGGTAAGCTATGAAGCGCAGAGACAATAGCCTTGTTGTCGGCCTCGGTCATACCATTCTCTTTACCTAATGCAAGGGTTAACATCAAGAACGCAGTTAGCTGAGTAGTGAAAGCTTTGGTTGATGCCACGCCAATTTCCGCGCCAGCGCGGGTCATAAATGCTAAGTCAGATTCGCGTACTAATGACGAGCCCTGAACGTTACAGATAGTCAAACTAGACATATAGCCCAGCTCTTTTGCTAAGCGAAGGGCAGCTAACGTATCGGCTGTCTCACCTGATTGAGAGATAGTAATAAGCAGGCTGTTCGGGTGCACTACTGACTTGCGGTAACGAAACTCCGATGCAATTTCTACGTTGCACGACACATTTGCATATTGTTCTAGCCAATAGCGCGCCGTCATACCTGCGTGGTAGCTAGTTCCACAGGCAATGATTTGTACATGCTGTACTTTTTTGAATATCTCGTCAGCGCCTTTTCCAAATACATCAGCGGTAAGTCCGTTTTCATCAATACGGTCTTTTAATGCGTTGCGCACCACCGTTGGCTGCTCGTGAATTTCCTTAAGCATGTAGTGGCGATAACCCGCTTTGTCACCCGCATCGTGCTCGATATTCGACTCAATAATTTCGCGCTCAACGGCGTTGCCGTCTTTATCGAATATTTTAACGTCTCTGCGCGTGATCTCTGCCACATCGCCTTCTTCTAAAAAGATAAAGCGGCGTGTTACTGGCAATAGCGCCATTTGGTCTGACGCAATAAAGTTTTCACCAAGCCCAAGCCCAATAACTAACGGGCTGCCCGAACGTGCAACCACTACGCGACTAGGATCTTCTTTGTCCATGATGACGGTGCCATACGCACCGTGAAAGGTTTTAACGGCACTTTGTACAGCGTCTAGTAAAGGCTTACCTGACTTAAGCTCTTCGTGCACGGTGTGGGCAATGGTTTCCGTGTCGGTGTCGCTGGTGAAGGTATAGCCCTGCTCTTTTAACTGCGCTTTTAAGTTAACGTAGTTTTCAATAATACCGTTATGAACAACAGCTACACGTTCAGTTGAAAAGTGTGGGTGCGCATTCGCTTCAGTCACACCACCGTGCGTTGCCCAACGGGTGTGAGCAATACCTGTTGTACCTAGTGCTTCACCTGATGCTACTGCATCAGCAAGTTCTTGTACTTTGCCTGTACGGCGAATACGGGTAAGCGTGCCGTCGTTTTGCAGGAGCGCAACGCCAGCTGAATCATAGCCGCGATACTCTAGTCTTTTTAAACCTTCTAATAGGATTTCAACTACGTTACGCTCAGCAACAGCGCCAACTATTCCACACATAATTATTCTCCACTCGGCGCTGCAATAAGCACGGTCACGCCCTGATTTTCAATATTAAGTTTGTCTTGTTCACTAATGCCTTCATCGGTGATCAAAACAGAAATGTTTTTCCAGCTCAGCTCTAGGTTAGGCATTTTATGGCTTAATTTTTTTGAGCTGGCTACTATCACCACCTTACTGGCCGCCGCAGCCATGGAGCGGGTTACCCCAATAAGCTCGTTAAAGGTGGTGGTGCCTCGGTTCACATCTATGCCCGCTGCGCCAATAAATGCAATGTCAAAACTATAGGCGCTAACTAACTGTTCAGCCATTGCACCTTGGAACGACTGAGACTGGGCATCCCATGTGCCACCTACCATTAACACCGTAGGCTCTTTAGCACTTTGGGTAAGATAATTGGCAGTTGATAGCGTATTGGTCATTACCACTAAGTCATCGAAATGTGATAAATGGGGCAAGATGGATGCTGTGGTTGAGCCGCAATCTATTACTATTTTATTGCCCGGTTTTACCAAGCTCGCTGCGAGTTGGCCTATAGCATTGATTGCTGCGTTAGTAGTTGTATTAGTAAATGGATTATTTGCGATAAATTGAGATGGTTTAGCATTTGAGTTTGTAGATGATGGCACGGGCACTGCGCCACCAAACTGTCGAATCAGTAAACCTTGCTGCGAAAGGGCTGCGAGATCTTTTCTAATGGTGACTTCAGACGTAGCAAAACGCACGGCCAAATCTTCAACTTGTGATTGACCATGCTCTTTCACCCACGCCACTATCTGCTGGCGGCGCTGTTCAACCGATTTACTACTTTTCAATATAACCTCGAGGCTTTTGCCGATTTCTCTCTAAACCTTTCTTTATGCATTGCTCCAATTGAAACAAGCCATGAAAAGTCTGCAAAACAGTCCGCAAACACACTTTCAACATTCAACTTTATTTTCAAAACGAAAGTTATGAGTTTTAAAGTGAAAGCATCGTAAGTTAAATTGAAACGACGATCAAGGTAATTGTTTAATTAAACGCCAGCGATTTCTTTTGAGCACTCGCTTTTATGGCTAGCTCAATGACTTTGATAACAGGTACGACCGTACTCGCGTCAGCCGGCGAGAATTTACCATCTTCAATAGCGTGAGCAAGGCGATTGAAAAACATGAGATATTCACCCTTCAATGTTGTCAACGTCTCTTCAATTAGCTGACCGCTTTCATTGGCCACAGCAAGTACGCCATGCTCGTTATCTTTTGTAATTGCCCAGTGTTCATCGTCAAAAGATAGCTCTGCACGCAATTGGTCTTCTTGCGGATCTAAATAGAACTTGCGAAAGCTGCCTTTTGTGCCTTGCAAGTCATATCGCAGTGTCGCGCTGGCTTGAAAAGCTGAACTACCTAGCTTTACAACTTTATCTCCATAATGAAGCGTTACATCGAACGTGTCATCTGACTGTCCGTTTTCGCGCAATGTCTGTATGCTTGCCGACACTTCTTCTGGCTCGCCGAAAAGCTGCAACGCTTGGTCGATTAAGTGAGGACCTAAATCCCAGAAGATGCCGCTTCCTGGCCCTGCATTTTCACGCCATCTATCTCGTGGTGCCGGACGAAATCGGTCGAATCGGCTTTCCAAGCGTTTAATGTCGCCAAGTTTTCCATCGTCAATTAGCTGCTTAATAGTAAGAAAATCGCCGTCAAAACGTCTGTTGTGATAAACACAAAGCTGTTTATTTTGCGAATGTGCAAGCTCTACTAAAGCTTCTGCCTCTTCACTATCTAATGTAAATGGCTTCTCTACTAACACGTGACAACTGTGCTCTAATGCCAGTTTCGCCTGTGGTCCATGAAGGTGATTTGGGGTTGTAATAACCACCAAATCTACATCGTGAATTTTAAGCGCTTCTTCCAACGAGCCATAAACTTCAGCATGAGGTAAAACGGCGTTAACCACATCGGGTTTTGAAGAGATAACCACATCGACAGAGAACTGCGGTAAATAGTTGAGAAATGGCAAATGAAAGGTTGTGGCGGAAAATCCAAAGCCAACCAGAAGTGTAGATATCATCGCATATCCTTGTGTAACGAGAATTAAGAGGTAAGTAAACACACACTATCAGTTATGATAGATGGAGGAAACCTCAGATAGTTCATTAGTTAGAAGATGTGAAACAAATAAGATAGCAGGATGAGTTGCGTTTATACCAACACAGTAGACGTAAAATTTAGCCCTCTGGTTTTATCACCTTTCTAACTGGGCGATATTTTGATGGGACTGAAGAAGAAACTGGGCTGGCTAATCACTAATTGTGTTTGCCAGCCCTAATTCATCAAGTGCCCTTTTCGCGACCTTTAGTAAGGATACGCCTTTATTTTTTGGTAGGTCGCGGCCAATTTGGAATATTGCGCTGTTTGCCTCGGGCAACGGCTAGTGCGTCTTCGTCTACGGTTGACGTAATTACTGAGCCAGCACCTACGGTAGCGCCTTTGCCAATGTTTACAGGCGCTACAAGTGACGAGTTCGAGCCGATGAAAGCATTTTCGCCGATGACGGTCTTGGACTTGTTCACACCGTCGTAGTTACAGGTAATTGTGCCTGCGCCAATGTTCGCTTTAGCACCAACTTCTGCATCTCCTAGGTAGGTTAAGTGATTCGCTTTGGCGCCTTCACCTAAAATTGCCTTCTTCATTTCCACGAAATTACCCACTTTGGCATTTTTCTGCATTACTGCACCAGGGCGCAACCTTGCGAAAGGCCCAACTGTGCAAGCTTCGCCAACACTGGCTTCTTCAACAATAGAATTAGCTTCAATTACCGCGTTATCGGCAATAGCACAGTTGCGCAGAATACAGTTAGCGCCAATGTTGACGTTACTACCAAGTGTAACCTTACCTTCAACAATAACGTTAACGTCGATAATTACATCGTTACCGGTTTCAAGCTGGCCACGTAGGTCAAAACGAGCGGGGTCTAGCAAGGTCACGCCCTTGGTCATTAGCTCTTCGGCTTGGCGACGCTGAAGCGCACGCTCTAGGTTAGCTAACTGCAAACGATTGTTCACGCCTTCCACTTCTACCGCAGACTGTGGCTGTGCAGACTGAATTCGCTTGCCTTCAGCCGCAGCCATCGCAATAACATCAGTAAGGTAATATTCGCCCTGAGCATTGTCGTTGCTTAACTCGCCTAACCAGCGCTTAAGATCAGCGCCAGACATCATCATCATGCCGGTGTTAATTTCTTTAATTTCACGCTGAGCATCAGTGGCATCTTTGTGCTCGACTATCGCGGTGATATTGTCATTTTCGCGAATAATGCGGCCCATGCCTGTGGGGTCGTCTAAATTTACAGTAAGCAGTGCTAAATCACAGCCTTCCTTTGCTGCTTTTAAAGCGCTCAATGTTTCTTCACGAATAAGTGGTGCGTCGCCAACAAGTACAAGCACGTCCTCATTATCTTTAATGTGAGGTGCCGCTTGCTGAACAGCGTGCCCTGTACCTAACTGTTCGGCCTGTAAGCACCAGTTTAGGTTGTCTTCAACAACCGTTGCCTTTAGCTGGTCGCCGCCATGGCCGTATACTAAATGAATATTGTCAGCACCCAGTGATTTTACTGTGTTGATAATTCGCTGCACCATAGGCACACCACCGACTTTGTGTAATACCTTCGGTAACGACGATTTCATGCGGGTACCTTTACCCGCTGCTAATACAACCACTGAGAAAGCCATATAATTCCTTTATTTCGCAAAGAGAATGAAAATCGGAGCATAGTGTAACCAAGGCCCAACAATATGTCAGCGATTGATTCACTTTGAGGTCTGACCGGACGACTTCACATTGCGCTTTTGCTATTCGTTATTTAGTCTAAGTTAAAACAAACCGCCTAGTAGTTCATTATTGCAACAGGTATACTCGACGCTTAGGTTAGGTTCAGTCAGGCAAGGGAGCATGCGCAGTCTGTGAACACATTTCGTACATTACACAGAAGTATTCTGGTGTTATTTGCGGTAGTGGTTATTGCTATTGTAACACTGGTTCATTTCAGTATTTCAAAAATCGTTGCCGAACAAAGTCGTGCGCAGCAGCAGTCATTGTCGCCTGCAATATCGCTTATCGTCGAGCAACTTCTAAAGCCTCTACATATCTCTGAAGCATTAGGGCATTCCACCGAGTTGGTAGACTTGATGGATGGAGAAACGATTGATAAAGATGCTGTTTTTAAGACATTGGATCGTCTCGAAAATGAGTTTGGTTTATCTTTCTTTATCGCCAGCGAGGCAGACAGAAAACAATATAATTCTGATGGCAGTATTATCAACCTTATCGAAGGTGAGGTAAGCTGGTACTTCAAATATCGCGATTATCCCGCTGATGCCGTTGCCGATATTGGTAAATGGGAAGACACACACTTTTATATTGATATCAAAATTCACGACGAAAATGACCGCTTTTTGGGTTTTTTCGGTGTAGGAAAAAGCCTGCGCAGTTTTATCGAAGTGTTCGATACCTACAAACAAGAACACGGCTATGACTTCTTATTCGTGGATGGTGAAGGCGATATTATGTTGTCTTCAGATCCGAGTCTTATCGCCTCTTACTCAGAATTCACTAACTTGTCCGAGTTACCTTGGTACGCGAGTTTGCCAATGACAATCCAAAGCGAGCAAGCGTTGAATAACAAGTTGGTGACTATTGACCAAAAAGACTTTCTGATTGCGGAAGTTAAGCTGAATCAATTTGGTTGGACTGTGTTTCTTTTAAGTCCACTTGAAGACCGCCAAGCAGAAATTTCTCAAGCGTTTATTTTTAGCGTGGTGACGCTGCTGGTTGTTGTCTTCTCGCTGTTTTTACTTATCTATAATCTACTGTACTATTTCAGAAAAGATATGCAGCCAGACTTGGTGGTACGTCACAGCAACCGACTTCCTGAAAAAGATAACTTGCAGCTTATCTACAAAACACTGTTAGCCGAGCACAAATCACTTAGCGTCATGTTAATAAGCGTTGACGAATTCTCAGATATTGTAGATGCCCACGGCCGTAATGCGGGTGACGACATTCTTGATAAAGTAGTCTCTTACTTAGCTGAACATATGCGCGAGCAAGATGTATTGGGTAGATGGAGTAGCGCTGAGTTTATTATTCTTTTGCCTCATACTGGCCCTCACGTAGCATTCGATATGGCGCAAAACCTGCGACACGGCATCGCTACGCTCCCCCCTCTGCAAGATTTACCTGAAGTAGTAGTTACCGCTTCTATTGGTATTTCATATACTGCGTCACCTCGCGCTATGCACGAGGTAACCGCACATGCTGAAGACGCGCTTTATCAAGCTAAACGCGACGGCAGTAATTTAGTCAGAATGCAGTTGATTGACTAGCCCCAGTTCAAGTTAATCTAAGCGGGTTTAACTTTAAGGCGTTTTCGTTTGAGAACGCCTGTCGTTAGCGCTACACCAAACAAAATCATCAAGCCGCCTACTATTGTTTGCACTGACAAATGCTCCTGCAAGAAAAGTACGCCCCAAATAATGCCAAATAGCGGAACTAAGTAAGCAACCGTTATGGCTTTTGCCGGGCCCACATCGGCAATCAACTTGAAATAAAGTATATAAGCTATTCCGGTCCCCCCAACGGCGAGTGCCACTGCGTTAACCCACGCATTCACGCTTGGCATAGTGGCAGGCAGAGTTGCAAGGGCGAAAGGTGCCAGCATAACGCTTGCCATGGCCTGACTACCTGTAGCAACAACTAAAGGTTTAACCCCTTGTAGCCATTTTTTCATCATACATGCCGCTATCCCGTAGCCTGTGGTGGCTAGTAGCGCAGTCAAAATAGGAAGAAAACTGACCTCACCCTCACCTAATTTTTGCTGACTAATGACGGTAACTCCCACAAAGCCGACAATAAGTCCAGCAACCGCTGATTTTGTAAGCTTGTCGCCCAACCATAACCAAGCGACGATGGCCCCAAACATTGGCGCTGTAGCGTTTAGAATAGCGTTGACTCCAGCTTCCAAATGCAGACTACTATAATTAAACAGTACAAAAGGCACTGCCGTATTTGCCATGCCCACTAGCGCAATGGCCAGCCAGTGTCGCTTAATATCTTTAATCGAACCACGTAGTAGCAGCAAAGGTAAAAGCACTGCTGTCGCCAACACTGTTCGAATGGCAACAAGTACGTAAATACCAAACTCTGGTGCCGCAACACGCATGAAAATAAACGAGCCGCCCCAGATACCCGCTAATACCAAAAGCGCGATAATGTCTCTTATTGCCATTCTTTTATCACCATTATCTTATCACCCATGCTTTTATGACCACAGCACCCCTTGGGCTCCTTCTAAATTGAGTAAATACTGCTTGCGGGGTAAACCACCTGCATAACCTGTTAGGGTTTTATTGCTACCAATTATACGATGGCACGGCACTACAATAGCAATAGGATTGCGGCCATTTGCCATACCCACGGCCCTAACGGCTTTTGAGTTGCCGATGGCTTTTGCGATATCTAAATAGCTAGCCGTTTCGCCATACTTTACTTGCTGTAAAGCTCGCCATACTTGGTTTTGAAAAACGGTTCCCTTAGGAGCAAGCGGTAGGTCAAACTCTCGAAGTTCTCCTTCAAAGTAAGCTTTGAGCTGACGGCACGCTTCATCAGTGATTTCGTTGGCGTGAGCGCGGGTTTTATCGCCAAGAAATTCATCTTGCTCTATATCAGCGTGCTCCTTGTGGCCACCTTGGGCGTCACCCGAGTATGTGGACGGTTCACTTACAAACGCAATAGACGTTATACCTGTTTCAGTGGCCTCCACGCTAACAAGTCCCTGCTTACTGTTCACAAAACCTGTATATCTCATATTCAACTTTCACTCTGCTGGTTGCTCAGTTGCCACAATTGAAGGGTTAGGTAGCTACGCCATGGCGCAGCTTTTTCAGGCTCAATAGGATGTTGTTGTGCTATTTTTCGAACAATTAAATCACCACCCAGGTAGATATCAGGATTTCTTTCACCTCGCATTTTTAAATAATCTAGCGTCCACGGGCCTACACCTTTAATAGCAAGAATATCACTATGTGTTGGCATAGTATCGCCAACACAAAGTTGTGCAAAGTGACGCACAGCTTCTTTTCTGGCCTGTGGCATACGTAAAAACTCAAGGCCACTATTTGCAATATCTTCAGGCGTAGGAAAGCAGTAGCGTTCACTCGAACTAGATTCAACACTGCTTAATGCGCACGCATCTGGTACCCTTTTTCCCAGCTGATGTACCAGCAAGGTCACCTGGCCAATAGCGGCTTTCACACTGACTTGCTGACCTATAATAGCCCGGCAGCCGCTTTCAAAAACGCTCCATGCACTTGGAAGGCGAAGCCCGGCTGTTAGCAGCTTTGCTGACAACCCCGCTTGCATTAGGCTTTGTTCAATTAGTAGTGGGTCGGCGTGAAGGTCAAGAACACGCTTTATGTTTTCTATAACATTATGCAGCCCGCTTAACTCCGGCATGTCGATATGTACATTGAATCCGTGACGCGCCTCATCATGCTCAACCTTAAAAAAGCCAAAGTGCGATTGGCTTGAAAAGTAGCGTTCGTAACTATTTTCTGTAACGTGTTCCACACCTTGGATAGCGCGGGTTGCTAAAAAATCTCGCACATAAGGCCAGTTATACGGAGGCCGATATGATAAAAATAAAGATATCACTTGTTGTTCGGTGCGCTGCGTCCTTCTAAGCTGCGTTGGCGAGGTTCCACAATATTGTTCTACCGCTCGCTGTAACTGCCTAAGTGACTGATAGCCCGCCGTCACAGATACATCTGTCATAGACAAGCGGGTTTGCTGAATAAGCTGCTTTGCAAACAGTGCACGTTGCATATTTTGAAATTGTTTAGGCGATATACCTACAGCGTTCACGACCAGCTTATTTAAGTAGCGTTCACTTATACCTAAACGGCAGGCAATTTCTGCCACACTTTCAATAGGAATAGCAGATAATAGCGATAGCGCTCGGCTTACTGTTGCTCCCACCCCTTTCCAAGCCGCCGAACGAGGCGCACTGTCAGGTCGACAGCGAAAACAAGGTCGAAAACCTTGCGCCATAGCCTGTGTAGCGTGTTCGAAATAGGTAACATTCTCTTCTTTAGGAAGGCGTGCTGGGCAAATGGGCCTGCAGAAAATGCCGGTGGTTTTTACTGCAACGAAAAATTGTCCATCAAAGCGAGGGTCTCTGCTAAGCCTAGCTTTAGAAAATACGGAATGAGCCAAGGCTTCGTTTTTTGAAGCCTTATCATTCTGCATCGCATCATTATCTGACATAAGTACTTAGCGCTCGCCTGTTTCTATTACCTACATACAGTGTATCGCGCCTTTACCGTGCAAGTGCGACAAAATCAGCACTCTATAGAAATGCGTTGCTGTAGTGAGCTAAATTAGCGACATTTGATCATTGATGCCGCTAAACGCATAATAATACGATAATAATAATGAACGCCCTGTGAAAACGTTTGAAGCCACAGGCATAACGAGCTGACTATATGCTGAATTTTTTGCGCTCATCAACAGTGCATCTAACACCATTTTGGCTATTTACAATTTTAATGGTCATAACTCAAAGTGCCTCTGCTGATTGGCTTGATGACTATGCAAGTTACGTCAAAAAAGAAGCCTCAAAATACAATGTACCAGGTTACGCCTTTGTATTTTATGAACAGGGTAAAGCGCCGCGGGTTTACGTTTACGGAAAAACCCGTAAAAAAGGCGGCGAGAAGATCAATGAAGATACAGTTTTCAGGCTAGCTTCTGTTTCAAAAACTTTCACTGCCCTTTTATCTGCCAAACTTGTAGAGAAAAATCAGCTTAGCTGGGAGACCCCTATCTCTACTTTATTGCCCGACATTCCTTTTACAGGAAAAGGAATGGGCGCACTTCAGCTTCAACATATTGTGGGTCAATCCAGTGGCTTTATGCCAAACGCCTACGATAATTTGATTGAAGCCGACTATTCACTAGAACGGGTGCTTAAATCCCTCGGTGAACTTGAGCCCTTATGTGCACCTGGCGAATGCTACACCTATCAAAATGCACTTTTTGGCGCATTGGAATACTACTTCAGCAACAACAATACCTCTTACTCGCGAGAGCTTCAGGCCAACCTATTTTCACCACTGGGTATGAAAACCGCCAGTGTAGGAAAAGGCGGGTTGCTTGCATCACAGTCATGGGCACAACCCCACATCGCTATTGCTAGAAATAAATGGCGTGAAGGAAAAGTAGAAAGCAACTACTACCGGTTTTCACCCGCGGCAGGAGTTAACGCCAGTATTTCAGATATGACGATTTATTTGCAGGCATTGCTGGGAGAATTTCCAACAGTGATGTCTGATGAGATGGTGGACTATGTCACAACAGAACGCGTAAGAACCAAGCGAGAGACCTATCGCAGGGGGTGGCGCGGTATGATCAGCGATGCACACTATGGTTTGGGCTGGCGTATTTATGATTTAAATGGCAAGCAGCTTAATTATCACGGTGGCTGGGTAAAAGGCTACCGTGCCGATGTAGCGTTTATGCCTGAGAAAAAAGTAGGCTATGTTATGCTGATGAATGCCGAGTCGAATATGATTAATTCGACAACCGCTGAGCTTTGGAGACGCTATTTGAAAAGAGCCGACGCAGCTAATTAATAGCTACATCGGCCATACGACCCTTTTAAAAACAACAGGCCTTTAGATTCATGCTGTGTATTACTGCTTTAAGTAGGTGTAACCCGCTAAACAGTTTTCATAAAAGTCAGTCCAGCGTACCCCTTCGCGAGGATTCAATTTACCGTCCCACACGTGTTTATCTATCATGCGTTTCACATCTGACGCCATTGCACGTGGGTTATACTGCATAACGTTTAGCACATCTTCTACTGACGAGCCTTTTACTACTTCTTCAATGTAAAAGTCTTCCGGGTCGTCATCATAGCTGTAAATATGCACTTCGTTTAAGCGACCAAACAAGTTGTGCATGTCGCCCATTACGTCTTGATACGCCCCCGTTAAGAACAAACCAATATAGTAAGGCTCGTCTTTCTTAAGTGGGTGCATGGGCAATACATCTGTTATTTCACGGCCAATAGTAAACTGGTCAATTTTTCCGTCGCTATCACAGGTAATATCCACTAGCGAGCAATTAACTGTCGGCTCTTCATTCATACGAATAAGTGGCACTACTGGCAGCAGCTGGTCGATAGCCCATGTATCAGCTGCTGACTGGAACACAGAGAAGTTACACAGATACTGAGACGACAAGCTGTAATCCAGTTCTTGAAGCTCTTCAGGTACGTATTCTTCATTGCGGTACCACTTCTGTAAGCGGCCCATGATATCCCAGTAAAGGGTTTCTATTTTGCCCAGCTCTTCAAGTGACAACACGCGAAGCTTAAACGCATCCAGCGCTTGCTCTTTGTACTGCGAGGCATCGTTATAAATTTCATGCATATTCGTTTGTTCATCAAACGTGTCTGCCAGTTCACGCATATTCTTTAAGAAGAAGTGCTCGCCATCTTTCGCAGACGTATCCATTTGCGATGCATTAGATTTAATTTCGCCCACAATTTCTGTAATTACGCAGCTGTGATGCGCAGTGATTGCACGTCCACTTTCACTAACCAGATGCGGATGCGGTACGCCCTCAAGGTCACACATTTCCTTCATACCGTAGACAACATCAGCAACATATTCTTGCATGCTGTAGTTACGCGATGACTCATTGGTTGAATTACTGCCATCGTAATCGATACCAAGGCCACCGCCCACATCAACGTAATCTAGCTCGAAGCCCATTTTGTGAAGGTCTGCATAAATACGTGCGCCTTCTGTTACCGCTTCTTTAACCGCACGAATGTCAGTTAACTGGCTGCCAATGTGGAAATGCAGCAGCTTTAAGCAGTGTGCCATACCTTGCTCCTCAAGGTAGCGGGCTGCGTTAATGATTTCAGTAATGGTTAAACCAAATTTCGCACGTTCACCACCAGAACTTTCCCACTTACCACGGCCTTTCACAGTCATTTTTGAACGCACACCGATGATAGGATCGATTTCCAGTTCCTTCGCTATCTTTACTATAAGAAGAAGCTCGGTGTATTTTTCAACTACAACGACAACGCGACGCCCTAGCTTTCTTCCCAACAGCGCTAGACGCATAACTTCATCGTCTTTGTAACCATTTAGGATAGTTAGCGACTCTTCGTTAGTATTCATAGCAAGCACGGTAAGAAGCTCGGCTTTTGAGCCAGCTTCTAGGCCGTAATTGTATGGTTTGCCCGCATCGACAATCTCTTCAACCACTTCGCGCATTTGGTTAACTTTCACCGGATAAACGCCTTGGTACTGGCCTTGGTATTCAGCTTCTTCGATGGAGCTTCTAAATGCTTTGTTCAAGCCAGCAACTTGCGAGCGCAGAATATCGTGAAAGCGCACAACAACAGGAAACTGCACGCCCTCTTTGCGTATGTCTTCTATTACCGAATTAAAGTCGATTCGAATGCTAGGATCTTCAGGAACAGGGGTAATATGGACGTTGCCGTTTTCACCAATTTGAAAATAGCCACCACCCCATTGAGACACGCCATAGACGCGCTCCGCTTCTTCGATGCTCCAATCTGACAATTTATTCACCTATTTGTAAGTGGGCTAGGCCAATACCTAGCGTAGAAAGTGCGAAAATAAGCAGCGTATTATAGACAACACAAGGCTGAACGCGAGCCTTGTTGCGATGTAAAATATCTATTGTCGCGACTAATTTTGTTTATCGAACGCGAGCTTTTTTAGCCTATCCAAGTTCGAACATAATCTGTCACGACCTTATCTGCTTTTTCTTCACAGTGCATTATAAACTCTGAGAGGTTTTTGGTACGTTCAAGTTCAAATCCCAGTTTATTTGATGGCGTGATAAAAAACTTCTGAGCGATATGATCAGCATCAGTGGCATTATCTTCCAACCACGTTTCGCTGAGTTGACTTCGCCTGTCTAGCTTAATAGGCGCTTTTATTTGATTGAAGGTATCGGAATTGGGAATTTGCCAACCGCGCATGTCTATAAATACGTGGAATGGTCTGCCTTTACGGGTTTTCAAGCTATCAGAAAGTTTAGCGAGGTACTGAATGTTCGTGGACATATCCCACTTACCGCGAAGCGTGACCAAAATACAGTTTCTAAACGGCTCAATATGAAAAGGGGTCGTAGACATTTACTCTTGCATCTCTCTGCAACTATATGAATAGTAGAACTCAACTTCTATAGCTTTCACATAGTAGAGCTGAAAAGCGTCGACTACAACTACCGTTGAATACTTTGTAATTAAGTTTAATACCCTTATAGAAAAAGGCCTGCTATTACACAGGCCTTTCAAGTGTTCTAACAAACGAAGTGCTTTTAATCAGTCGTCTCCGAACTCACGGATAATGCTATTGATGGTGTCTTTAGCGTCACCCAGCACCATACGCGTGTTGTCTTTGAAAAACAGCGGGTTGTCTACACCGGCAAAACCGGCATTCGCAGAGCGCTTAAGTACAAAGACGGTTTTTGCACGATGGGCTTCGATAACTGGCATACCGTAAATAGGGCTACCTTTCATTTCTTTGGCCGCAGGGTTAACCACATCGTTCGCGCCGATAACGATAACCACATCATAGTTTTCCATACGAGGGTTAACGTCATCCATCTCATATAGTTGATCGTAAGGCACGTCAGCTTCTGCCAATAACACGTTCATGTGGCCCGGCATACGCCCCGCTACCGCGTGAATGGCGTAATCAACCGTACAGCCATTTTCCTCTAGCAACGACTGAAGTTCACGTACCGCATGCTGCGCTTGCGCAACCGCCATACCATAGCCAGGCACCACTAGTACTGCTTGCGCTGCTTCTAATACATAAAATGCATCTTGCGCCGCCAGTACTTTAATTTCACCCTCTATTTTTTCACCGGCTTCTACTGGCTTCGCAAAGCCAGACAACAACACATTCATCAATGAACGGTTCATTGCTTTACACATAATATTGGTAAGAATTAAGCCTGAAGCGCCTACTAGTAAACCGGTAACAATCAATATTGTGTTACCTGTAGCGAGACCTGCCGCCGACGCTGCTACACCTGAGTAGCTATTTAAAAGCGCAATAACCACTGGCATATCTGCACCACCAATTGAAATGGTAGCCCACAAGCCGAAGCTTAGTGATAACGCAATAGCACAGTAAATCCAAAGTGGGTTGCTTGGGTCGGTAGTAAAAAAATAACCAATCACCACCATGCCAATTAGATGCAAGATGCTTAGCTCGCGAAGCCCTGTGAAAATAACGGCTTTAGAGCTCATTTTTCCTGACAACTTACCCCAGGCTACCACAGAGCCAGAGAACGTAATGCCCCCAACTAAAATTGTGAAAAACAGGGTAATAAAAGTAAACGCACTTTCAGTTTTAAGAGTAATTAGGCTCATTCCGGCTAATGTTGCCCAACCCAGAAGCAATGACGCTGCGCCACCAAAGCCATTAAATAACGACACCATTTCTGGCATTGCCGTCATTTCAACGGTCTTAGCTTTCCACGCACCAAAGGCGCCACCAATAACAAAACCTAGCAGGATGTAATGATAGCTAATAATCTGCTGGTCAAGCAGGGTGACGACGACAGCAACCAGCATACCAATGGCAGAAATAAAGTTACCTTTTTTCGCGGTATCTGGATGGCTAAGTAACTTAAGTCCTAGTATAAATAGTGCCGCAGCTACTACGTACGCAAGGTTTATTACGGTTACGATATCACTCACTTGCGTACTCCTTATTTATCTTTTTTCTTGAACATGCCAAGCATGCGATCAGTAACGAGATAACCACCCACCACGTTGATGCTGGCCAGCGCCACCGCTGCGGTACCAAGAATGGTGGTTAGCAAATTGTTATCGCTACCCGAGGCTACCAATGCGCCCACTAACGTAATACCCGAAATCGCATTAGAGCCAGACATTAGAGGCGTATGTAAAGTAGCGGGTACTTTTCGAATTAACTCAAAACCCAAAAAAGCAGCCAGTAGCACGATGAAAAGTAGGTAAATGATTTCCATGATTAGGCTCCTTTGTATGCGTTGTTAAGCATGTCGTTGGTAATGTTACCGTCGTGGGTAATAACACAGCCGGCCAGAATGTCGTCTTCTAAATTCAGCCCAAAGGTTTTGGTTTCGTCGTCAAAGAACTCATCCACAAGGTTGTAGATGTTATTGGCGTACATGTCGGTGGCGGCTTTAGCCACATACTGGCTCCAGTAACCATTACCAATTACCTTTACACCGTTAACTTCTACGGTTTCGCCAGCAACCGAACCTTCAACATTACCACCTGATGTTGCGGCCATATCTACAACCACACTGCCCGGCTTCATGAGTGCTAATGTATCTTTTGCAATCAGCACTGGCGGCTTGCGACCAAATAACTGCGCTGTTGTAATAACAATGTCAGAATCGGCAATCGCATCGCGCTGGGCTTCTTGCTGCTTCGCTTTTTGTTCGTCGGTGAGTTCTTTGGCGTAACCGTCTTTCGTTTGACCTGTTTCACCAATGTCGATCTTAAGGAATTTGCCGCCTAGCGATTCTACTTGCTCAGCCACTACCGCGCGGGTGTCGTAAGCAAGCACATTTGCGCCCAAGCGTTTCGCGGTAGCTATAGCTTGAAGACCCGCTACGCCCGCGCCAATAATAAATACCTTTGCTGGTTTTATTGTTCCTGACGGTGTCATCATCATAGGTAATATTGATGGCAACTGGTTGGCTGCCTGCATTACCATGACATAACCTGCAAGACTCGCTTGCGAGCTCAATGCGTCCATTTTCTGTGCACGAGAAGAACGAGGGATCATCTCTACAGAAATAGCGGTTAGCCCCTTTTCTGCAATAGATTCAACAAGCGATTGCTGAAAGAAAGGGTCGAGATGGCCTACCACAATGGCCCCTTTTTTCATCAACGCTAGCTGTGCATCGGTGGGTTTGTTCACCGCCACCAGCATATCAGCTGTTGATAATGCATCATTCACATCATCGATAACAGTCACGCCTACATCTTTGTATTCTTTATCTGAATACCCTGAGTGTACGCCCGCCCCCGCTTCTAGCAGTAAGGTCGCTCCTTTTTTCACCAGACGCTGTGCACTACTAGGTGTAGCCGCACATCGCTTCTCCACATTATTTAGCGGATCTGGCGCTTTTGACTCATTTAATATTATGATTTTCACACGCTTCTCCTCACATTCCGGCTATCCGAGAATGACACTCTTTAATCAGTACTAAGCCATTTTATTCACTTATGCCTAGCATTCTCTAGAGAAATCAAAAACAGAACAGGCAATTTTTGTATTTATTTTGCTTCGAATAGCACCGCTTATTTCGCTTATTTTTCAAGCGAAACTGCGGCAAAGCTACGCTATATGGACATACATCACTAGTATCATTTACTTCGAAGTCATAACTAATATTTATATAGAAATGGCATACAGGCGATAAATAAAGTAGATGAAGTAGCATTTATTCTGTGAATACACTAATAATTGTACATTTTTTAAACATACGTAAAGGTGGATTACACTAATCGATGTCGAAGAAATCACGCCTTTTAAATAAGGTGATTAAATTAATTTAAAAAATTGTTAAATAAATTTGGGGGATTTTACAAACCGTGTCGTCTTGATGAATTAACAGCGAAATGCTGTGAGAAAAAGCCAAGTGGGGTGCACACCATAAGGCGCATTAAAATTAACGATTAGGACACACACCATCATGTATAGGAAAACCAAGCTTGCATGCTCAGTGGCAGCAGTTTTAGCGTCGGCTATTTCTGCAAATAGTGCATTTGCCCAAGACGCGCAACCCAATAAAGACGTAGAAGTGATTGAGGTAAGTGGTATCCGCTCATCGGTTGCTAAATCGATGGATGTTAAACGCAGCTCTGCTGGCGTAGTCGACGCCATTAGCGCAGAAGACATCGGTGATTTTCCCGATACCAACTTAGCTGAATCACTACAGCGTATTACCGGCGTATCTATCGACCGTTCAGGCGGTGAAGGCCAGCTAATTACCGTACGTGGTTTTGGACCACAGTTTAACACCGTGTTGGTAAATGGCCGTCAGATGGCGTCTGAAAACGATTCGCGTGCGTTCAGTTTCGACACGATTGCTTCTGAGTTAGTAAGCAGCCTTGACGTGCATAAAACGTCAACGGCCACAATGCAGTCTGGTGGTGTAGGCTCTACCATTAATATTAATACCGCGCGCCCGTTTGCATTAAACGGTTTTAAAATGGCGGGCTCGGTAAAAGGCGTGTACGACGAAAATAGCGAAGAAACTACGCCGCAATTTTCTGGCCTTATTAGCAACACGTTCAATGACGACACCTTCGGTGTATTACTTGCCGTTTCACATCAAGAGCGTGAGACTCGCCTTAACCAGGCTCAGATGGACGGTTGGCTAGAAAACGTTGGCGTGCCAAACCCTGTTACCCAATCAGGCGACGCTTGGACAGGCAATGTATTTTCACCGCGAAACTACGATCACAAAGTGACCTTTGAAGAGCGTACCCGTACAAACGCTAACCTTGTATTCCAATATGCACCTAACGACAAGCTAGTTGTAACTGCTGACGCATTGTATTCAGATTTTGACGTAGAGTCTGAAGCAACGTCTTACGGCCATTGGTTTACTGCACCTAACATTCAGGGTGTAGGTGATGACGGCAGCCTATTTGATGAAAACGGCAATCGCCGCAGCCCAACGGTTGATGCAAACGGTACTATTGTCGATTTATACCAAGAGGTAGGTTTGGCGACGGACATGCACGCCAAAACGTTCGACCGTTTAACCGATACCTATGCCTTAGGCCTTAACTTTGATTACCAGTACTCTGATAATCTGAATTTATCGTTTGATTTAAGTCATTCAGAAGCCGAACGCGAAGCCAATAATGGTGGCGGCGATCAGCTTTCACTTATTGGTTATGCCAACCGCGTACGATTCCAAGTAGATGACAACATTTTACCACTTGCCAGCATGTTCGCTTCGCCTAATGACAATATTTATAGCGGACAACAAGAACTAGATGGCGCGATTGTTACTGGTCCTGACGGATTCCCTATATACAACCCTGCACTGACACCTGATGGTGTGAGCAATCATCTTGATGAAGCTAACAGCCGAGCTCACGTAATGCTGCGTCGAGGCTGGGCGGTAGAAGATGAAGTGAGCCAGCTGCGCTTTGACGGCGAATACGTAACAGATGGCAGCGGCTTAACTGAAATTCGCTTTGGCGCACAGTACAGCACCGAAACCAAATCACTTACCCGTTGGGACAATGAAGGTGTAGGTATTCACTGTACTTACTGTGGTTACCCAGACTTACCTGAGATCCCAGCAGGCAGCCAATACGTTTTTGACGCAGGCAGCGATTTTCTTTCTGACGTAAGTGGTAGCGGTCGCATGCCCACTTCTTGGCTTGCCCATGATGGCGAAGCCAACTTTGCGTTTTTAGAGTCTTATTATCAAAGCGTCAACGGTGAGTCGATTAGTTTTGATGCGGTGCGTCGCAATAACAGCTTTGAAGTTGAAGAAGATATTATCTCTACCTATATGGAATTCGACTTTGAAGGCGAAGTTGCAGACATGTTCTTAAGCGCAACCGCTGGTGTGCGTTATGAAATGACGGATGTGACGGTTAACGGAACGCAAGCGCCAATAACGGGCTTAACGATTCTGGATCAAACCGAAATGCTGGCTGGTTTTGGCGATGCGCAAAGTATTGCCACTGAGTCTGATTACGACGTGCTATTACCTAACTTCAGCGTACGTTTAGAAATTACCGACGATTTAATTGCGCGCTTTGCGGCGAGTTCAACTATTACTCGTCCTACGCTTAACAGCATGTCGCCGGTAACAGTAATTACAACCACCCGCCAAGGTGGTGATTTAACGTCTACCAGTGGTAACCCTGCGTTAGAGCCATTCAAATCGGATAACTTGGACTTGTCACTAGAGTATTACTATGACGAAGCAAGCTATGCATCGATTGGTTACTTCAGAAAGCTGGTATCGAACTTTATTGTTAATAGCCAAGAAGACAAAACCTTCGAGCTTGCTGGCGGCAGCTTGCTGACAGACCCCTCTACAGGCGCTAACGCTAGCGCGCCAGATGCGAGTGACGACGTTGCTGTGTTTACCAATACTCTGCCAAATAACGGTGAAGACGCAACGGTAGACGGCTTCGAGCTTGCGCTTCAGCACACCTTCGATAACGGCTTTGGGGTACTTGCCAACGGAACTATCGTTGACAGTGACGCCGAGCTCGATCCATTCGATATTAATCAGGTATTTGCACTAACCGGGTTAAGCGATTCTTACAACTTGGTGGCATTTTATGAAACTGACGATTATCAAATTCGTCTTGCCTATAACTGGCGTGATGAGTTTGTTCAGTCGTTAACACAAGGGCAGGGTGACGGCCCAACCATTGTTGAGTCTTATCAACAGCTTGACATTAGCGGTAGCTACAGCGTGACAGACAGTGTAGAAATCTTCTTTGAAGGTATTAACCTTACAGAAGAGTTTGTACATAAACGCGGTCGCTTCTCTAATCACTTGCTGTTGGTTGAAGACAGCGGCAGACGTTGGGCCTTCGGTGTGCGCGGAAACTTTTAGTTTCGCGTAATTGGGGCCGGCATTTGTTGGTCCCACATTCGTGGCTACCATTTGGTAGCCACAGTTTTTATTCAGGAAATCAGTATGACAACAGCAACTCCCATAACGCACATTGTAGTAGTTGGTGGCGGTAGCGCAGGGTGGCTAACGGCTGGTCGTATTGCAGCACAACATCGGTGCGCTACCCGTAAAGACATTAAGGTAACCTTAATAGAAAGCCCCAATGTACCTATTATTGGCGTGGGCGAAGGCACTTGGCCAACCATGCGCTCAACACTAATTGCATTGGGTATTAGCGAAACCACTTTTATCAAAGAATGTGACGCTACATTCAAGCAAGGAGCAAAGTTTGCTAAGTGGACCACTGGTGAAGAGCACGATTTTTACTACCACCCTCTTATGCTGCCCCAAGGGTTTTCGCAAACAAATTTAGGTCCTTACTGGCAGACTGTAGCACCAGAATTAAACGAGTCTTTTTCCCATGCAGTATGTGTTCAAGAAGCTATATGCGAAGCAGGCTGTGCACCTAAAAGCATACGCCACGCAGAGTTTGCAGGCACCGCAAACTATGCTTATCACCTTGATGCAGGAAAATTTACTGCCTTTTTAACCAAACACTGCACTGAAAAACTAGGTGTACACCATGTGTTGGCCGACGTTAACCGCGTCGAAAGCAGCAATAACGGCGATATCAAAGCCCTTCATACCGAGCAAGGTGTAACAGTAGAAGGCGACCTCTTTGTTGACTGTACCGGCTTCAAATCTATGCTGCTCGGCGAACACTACAAGGTGCCGTTTATTCCCTGTGACGATGTACTTTTTATCGACCGAGCATTAGCAGTACACGTGCCTTATGACACCCCGCAAAGTCCTATTGCTTCCCACACTATCTCCACCGCACAAGACGCTGGCTGGATTTGGGATATCGGTTTGCAGTCACGCCGAGGTGTAGGCCACGTCTATTCCAGTAGGCATCAGAGTAAAGATGACGCCTATGCTCGCTTAGACACATACGTTCGCCAAACCAGCACGTTAAACGGCATAGATGGGATAAACGTAAAAGACATTACTATTCAAAGCGGACACAGGCAGCGCTTTTGGCAAAATAACTGCGTGGCTGTTGGGCTAGCGGCGGGCTTTCTAGAGCCATTAGAAGCCTCAGCGCTTGTACTGGTGGAGCTCTCTGCCTCAATGATTGCTGAACAGTTACCAGCAAACCGAGCGGTAATGGATATTGTGGCGAAGCGCTTTAACGACACCTTTTCTTACCGTTGGCAGCGAATTATCGACTTCTTAAAGCTGCATTACATGTTGAGTAAGCGAGAAGACAGCGCATTTTGGCGGGACAATCGCGATAGTCATACTGTTCCGGATTCATTAAAAGAATTACTCGCACTGTGGCAATACCACCCACCTAGTGACAAAGACTTTACCAGCAACAACGAGGTATTCCCCGCGGCAAGCTATCAGTATGTCCTGTACGGTATGGGGTTTACCTCAGATTTAGGCGCACATCAGCAATGGGTAAACGCCGACTTTGCTAAGCAACAGTTGATGCAGAACAGAAAAGCTCGCGGCATGGCGGTGGAGAAACTGCCTAAACATCGCGAACTTATTAATAAAATTCACCAATTCGGCCTGCAGGCCGTTTAACGTAAATCAATAAACAGGGCCTACGTATGACTCACATGGTTGCCATTAATAATAAACAACATGCAGATTTGAAAGTAACCGACGATGCATTGTCACTTGGTGCCAATCAGCACCTTGTTCCTGTGGTGGTCTCTGAACTCAACAAGCTTGTGGTACATTACCCCGTGGTGATCACCAAATTTGACGATTCTGGACAATTTGGCTTGTCTGCCTTGTTAGGTTTTGAAGAAAAAGAAAACCTATTTTGGCAACAAGGTGAATGGGAGGCGGTTTATATTCCCGCACAGTTTGAACGCCTGCCTTTTTATGTAGGAACGGAAGCGCAAAGCGCTGACAGCAGCAACCGGGTACTGTGCATTGATATGGATAACGCTTCAGTAAGCGAAGAAAAAGGTACACCGCTTTTTGATAACACGGGAGAGCCCAGTAACTACCTGTTAGCAAAGCAGCAGATCCTTGCTCAGCTTCTTGACGGTGAAACGCAAAATCAACGTTTTATTGCCGCGCTGCAACAGCATAACCTTATCACACCATTCACCCTAGATATTACTTTTGAAAACGAAAGCAAAACGTCTATAACAGGGTTATATACCATTGATGAAGATAAGCTTGCGGCGCTTAGTGCTGACGCGATTGCTGATTTGCATGCACAACACATGCTGCAAAGCATTTACACGCTCATAGCGTCAAACGCACAAATCTATGCCCTTATCGACAAAAAGAACAAGGCGAATAAAAACGCAGACGCATGGTTTCAAACTACGAATTGATTAAGGTTGGTGAGCAAGCCACACCGATTGTTGTTATCGATGGTTTCATACCAGACCCGCTGAGTTTGGTAGAAACAATTGCTCAACACCACCCATTTACAAAACGAGATGGCGACTTTTATCCTGGGGTGAGAAGTCACCCGCCTCAGGAGTATGTCGAACACCTACATACCTCGCTTCCACTGCTGTTTAGCCAACTTGCTTCGCATAATGGGCTACAAGATTTTGGCGTGGAAAAGCCGCTTCAAATACCCCTAGTGCAACTTTCCATAGCCAATCAAGCGCCGAAAAGTTTATCGCCCATTCAATGTATTCCGCACATCGATACACAAAAGGATAATGAATGGGCATTGGTGCACTATCTGTTTAGCGCACCTTTGGGCGGTACTGCATTCTATCGACATATTGAAACGGGGTTAGAGCGGGTTAATGCAGCGCAATACGAAAGCTATTTTAAAACCTTAAAACGTCAGGCCACCAGCGTAGGGTTACCACCTAAAGCGTACATAAACGGTGATACCGCCATGTTCACCCAAATCGCCCGTATTGAGCCTATGTTTAATCGCGCAGTGTTGTATCCAGCCAACTTGCTGCACAGCGGCTGTTTACCTAACGATATTTCGGATTCTGTTGATGTGAAAGAAGGCAGGCTAACCGCAAACGCCAGTATCGCTTTTTGACCCCCTTTTTAACAGGGCATGACGTAACATCTATAGAGTAGTCTGCGCGTGCAGCATCACAATTGTGTGCCTTGTGCAAAATATTCATGAAGGTTTATTCATACAAAAAGGTGATCGAAACTTTATTTTCAAACGTTTCCTCGCTAAATCACCGTATAGGATGTTTATTATGTTTGGACTTTTCAAAAGCAACCCAACCAAAAAGATGCGAAAGCAGTATGACGCCCTTCTTGAGAAAGCCATGCATGCACAAAGAAACGGCGATATAAAAACGTACTCCTTGCTCACAGCGCAATCTGAACAACTATGGAAAGAAATAGAGGCATTGGAACAAGGTACGCCAACATCATAGAGCGCTATGAATTAGGATAAATAAGGCGGTTAGTAGGTGATGTTAACGCCCACTGCATAGCGGGCGCCTGCATCTTGCACTAACAACAAATGGTTACTGAATCGACCACGTTTGTGCACTGTTTCGTTAGTAATATTGATGCCTTCAAAGAATATAGAAACCCTTGGACTGAACTGATATGACAGACTCATATCCCACTGCTGGTAAGGGCTGACAAAGGTGGGCTCAGTGCTTTGGGTTTGATTCAGTGATTGTAAAAAGCCTTCTCGCTGGTTCCAGGCCACTCGCCATTGCAGCGCATTTTTTTCATAAAAAAGCACCATGTTTTTGGCACCCGACAACCCCGTAAGTGCGAAGGTTGAACGGATATTGGCGGTGTCTAATTCAGCGTTGCTGTCTACAAAGCTCGCATTGGCCTGAATTCCCCACCCTGACTCGCCAAACAAATGCTGTACTGCTACCTCTACCCCTTCAACCGTTGCAGACTCACCGTTGCTAGGAGATATTACGGAAAACTGCGCTAACGCATCAGCATCATCAACCGCATTTGGGTCTGTGCCGGTGCTAGGGTCAGTCACGTTATTAAAGGTTTGTGTACTGCTTTCATTAACAATGAAATTATCTACCGTTTTTCTAAAGTAACCTGCCGATATATAGCTATTTTCCTGGTAGTAATGCTCAATGGCCAAATCAATGTTTTTTGCCTCGAAGGGCAATAGCTGTGCGTTTCCTATACGCGCTCTCAGATCCCCACCTTGTCGCGTGGTGGTATAGGTTACACCCGGCGCCATCTGTTCTAAGGTTGGACGGGTGATACTGTGATTGTAAGCAGCCCGAAATACCCAGCTATCTAACCAGCTGGCTTTAAGGCTTACACTAGGTAGAACGTTGGTGTAGTTTGACGATTCATTAATGCTTACCGAGGCGCCAAACTCTTGCCCCAGCTCGGTTTGGTCTAAAATGACTAACGCCGATAATTGTTCATCGACACCGCTTACTTTTACGTCAGTATACTCAGCGCGTAGCCCTAAATGCACATCGATAAACCAAGGCGCAAAATCCTTTTCGATAGCGGCCTGAGCATACCCCGCATACACCGTTTCTTTGACCGCGAAAGAACTTCCCCGTGTTTCAGCGGCTAGACTGACATCACCGGTGCTCTCCAAGTAACGGAATAACGTATCACCGTCGTGACGTAGCCACTGATGAGGTATGTTCTCGTGCCCGCTAATTGACCCAAGAAAATCGTCGCCTGCGTCAAATACAGTTTGGAAGCTATCGGGGATATCTGGTACATCAAAATAGCCACAAAAACTACAGTGTCTTGCGTCGGCTTCGTTGTCTCTTCTTTCATTAGCTTTTTCGCGCTGAGTTAATGCTCCACCAACGTCAATTTTGCTAAACCAGTTATCATCGCCAAGTACGCTTACATTGATTTTTGCTTGCCCTATATCGTCGTCAACACTCCATCCTCTGCGCAACATCACGTGGGAACGGCCGTTGGCTGGATCTAAGTAATGGGACACGCCAACCTGCTCCCCCAAGGCATTTACCTGACGGGGGTTGGCTTGTTCAAAGCCCGATATTGCGGGCAATATATTCGACTGACGATGATCGAATGAAGAGCGATTTAGATAACCGATAAGCGAGAGAGAATTGCCCTCTCCGTTATTGTCATCGACATTAGCCATTGAATAAGACAGATCAGTATCAACAATTACGCTATCGCTCGCGATATAGTTTGTTGCAAAACCGAAGCTTCTCAAGGTCGATGAACGGTTAAAAGTGCGAGCGTGAAAGTCTGTGGCATGCCCGCTATTTTGTGAAAAAGCCACCGCTGTGCCATTTTTATCCACCATAACATCTTCAAGATTGCTTGACGTGAACCAATGACCCATTGAGGTTGCCGAGGTCTCCACATCGAATGTCGACCCCAGATAATCGGCCGTAAGCTCTAACTTGTTGTTGGGTCTATACTGTAAAACGAGCGCAGATCCCGTACGGGTTCTATCATCAAACCGCACTCTTTGATCGTAATTTCTGGGAACGTACAATGTAGGAACGTCTTCATTAAGCTCACTTGCAGGTACGTTAGTATTTACTAACCAGCCATCGATTTGCGCTTCTTCTAACCGCGCTTGGCGCTTGTGCTGAGTAAAAGAGGCTAGAATACCAAACGAATTATTTAAATAGGTGTTGCTGAACATGGCAGACGTCGAAGGCGCGTATTGTTGCGAGTTGGTATCGTACTGCATTTTGACGCTGCCAGCCGCCCTCATTCCTTTGAAAGAAAGAGGTTTAGCGGTGTGAACATCAATTGTAGCGCCGATGCCACCTGACTGCATAGTCGCCTGGCTTTGTTTGTGCACGGTAACACTGCTGACAATCTCAGAGGCCAGTGTATCAAAGCTGAATTCGCGCCCGAGCTTATCCGTTGCCATAGGCCTGCCGTTTAGTAAAACCCGATTAAATTCCGGCCCAAAGCCCCTCACCGTAACAAGTTGGCCTTCACCTTCTGCGCGGTCAATAGACACGCCAGACACACGCTGCAGCGCTTCTGCGAGGTTCTGATCGGGGAACTTACCCATATCCACCGACTGAATAGTATCAATGATGACGTTCGCGTTGCGTTTAATCCCCACCGATTGAGCAACACGCGCTCGCAAGCCCCTTACTTCAATGTATTCAATGTCGTAACTACCTTGCTCATCCGGTACGGTCACCAAGCTATCGTCTTGTGCGGTAATGGCGTTAAAAAGACGACCAAGCAAGTGATTGTTTTCATCACTATCGCTAGCAGGCACTATTTTTATTCGGGTGTTATCGACAATATCAGCACTCAGGCCTGTACCAGCCAAAAGCTTTTCTATTGCTACTTGCGGGGTATAGTTACCACTTACTTCATTTGCAAAAACATGCCTGACTTTATTGAAGGGAAAGACTACGGTCAGCTCGGCTTGATTGGCAAACGCGATGATTGCCTCGTCTGCACTTTGTGCAGGAATAGCGAAATCTATTGCGGAGAGCGGCGATGTATTCTGTGTAATCACTTCTTTTTGTTGGTGGGGCAGCACTGACTGTGCAATAACAGTGTGACTTGCGCCGAACGACATCATGCACAGCGCAACCGTTAAAGCTTTAGGCTTAAAAGGCAGCATGATTATTGTGTCGAATGGTTCATTTGCCAAAGGCATATTCGGTTTTACGCTATTGTTATTATTGATTATTAGATTGTGTGATGCGTATGCGTCACCCTACACGTTATTGTTGGTGTTGTTTTAAACTAGCGTCGCATTATATACAACCCATTAACAAATTTAATTTTTGAGCGATAATGTTGAAAATACTGGGGGAAAATAGCGTGGCTGTCGTCTTAGTAAGTAACAACGATAAAAAATAACAATATGCCCATAGAAACAGCCATACATAATGCCTATATGTCGGCGCGCGGCTCGATGGCCAAAATGCTGTCGCGTCTTGTGCCGCCTAAAGAAGTAGATGACATACTGCAAGATACGTACGTTCGCTTGTGTCAGGCTAAATCTACTGAGCATATTAAAGAGCCCAAGTCGTTTTTGTTTAAGACCGCAAAAAACTTGGCCTACGATCACTTGAAGCGTGCTGACACGCGGATGGTAGACGACAGCGTAGAGGTTGCGGCAGCACTGGAAAGCGCAATTAGCGGTGTTGAAGATGAAACATTTCACAACAACGCCACCCAGCAAGAGTTTAAGTTGTTTTGTGACGCAGTGCGCGCCCTTCCCAAGCAATGCAGGCGCGCATTTGTATTGAAGAAAGTGTATGGCTACTCTCTTAAAGAGATTGCCCAAGAATTAGAGATAAGCGAAAAAACCGTGGAAAAGCATATTGCTGAAGGAATAAAAAGATGCACTTTGTTTATGCGACGACAAACGACGTCGCATACACGGCCGAATGCTTATCAAAGTGGTGGGCAACACAGTACGGCGGATGTAAAGAGAGACGCCCATGAATAGCTCAACAAACGAAACAAAAAACGCTAAGTCAGACACCAATAGCAACGTTGTACAGTTTAATAGCGATGAGCGTGTGCTTGATGCCGCCAGCGAATGGCTTGTAAAGCTAGACGAGGGGCTTGATGACGAAGAAATGCAAGCGTTAAAACAATGGCTTGCAACGCCATTACATCGAGATACTTTCCTCGAGATGGTAGCGCTATGGGACAAAATGTCGGTGCTTAGCGAACTCGCTGATATCGTACCTCATACACCTGAGCCTAGCGTTAAACACAAAGCAAACCACACCGTCACTTGGAAGCGCCCGCTGGCCATTGCTGCCTCGTTTTTAATGGTTGGACTGTTAAGTTATCAGGGGCTAAATTTATTCTCGCCGTCTAACCAAACCGAACCTGTTGCACAAATGGCAAGCTACTCCTTACAAGCCTCGACCAAACCGGGCGAGCACAAAAGGATTAGCTTAGAGGACGGCAGTACACTATGGCTTAACACCAACTCTCAAGTGAACATCGCTTTTACTGAAACCTCACGGGTTATCCAGCTTATTAAAGGCGAGCTTCATATCGAAGTGGCGAAAGACAAATCCCGCCCGCTCAATGTACTCGCAGCCGGTAAAGCCATACAGGCGGTTGGTACTGCTTTTAATGTGCAATATCACCGCGGCGACCTTGAACTGGTAGTTACCGAAGGCGTGGTAGAAGTCGCCAGCTATACACTTAACAAAGCGAATGGCGAAAGCATTATTGCTCCAATTATTAAACCGCAGGCTCAGCCACTGACGTTAGTTCAAGGTGAAAAATCGCTTTTATCTTTGCCTAACAGCACCGTTGAGACCGTGTCAGATGAAGATATCGCGAATGATTTAAGCTGGCGTGAAGGCAAGATTGTATTTCGCGGCGAGCAATTAATTGACGTGATTGAAGAAGTAAGCCGATATACGGACAAAACTGTCGTTTTAGGTGATGCTGCGCTTGCTAACATGCAAGTAGCAGGGCTATTCAACACCAATGATGTAGACGCGCTTATTGCCGCACTTGCCGACAATTTACAGATATCTACAGACTACTCTAGCGACACTATCGTCCTTCGCCCCCGTTAATGGTGGGTTTGGCTAATAGGTTCTTACTTAGCTTTACTGAGCTGCATACTAGATCAAAAACGCGTTATAAAGCTTAACTCGCGCTTTTACCCACTACCCCTTACAATGACGCCTCATACCAATCCGCATGAGTTGGTATTATATAAATGCATCAAACAATAAGGCGTCTTTGATATGCAAATAGGCAGTGCTGTAACGGCAATTAAGCAGCTCACTTCTAGGCTACTACTTCTGGCCACCTGCGCGGTGCTATCTAATACAGCTTTCGCCATTGAAGCTGGCCAATATTACTATTTCATCTCTGACAAGTGCGTGGCTAAAGGCCCTCAAACGCCCGAAGAGCGAGGCGCCGTAACCCCAGATGTTATGCTATTTGAAGTGGTACCTGCTGGGATTAGCGACTACTACGTAAACATGAATACAAGAGCACTGGTTCACTATGCAGAGGAAGGGCAAGCGCATCTTTCTTCATTGGAAACAGAGCAGGCCTATACTGCTGGCAAAGCACCGTCGAACGACAGCCTTAGAAAAGACGGGAATGCTATTCATCACGACTTTATGTTGCAGCGCGAAGCCATAGATTTGAAAACCTTGATTAACACCTTAAACGGTTTTTCGCAGCTGCAATCTGATAAAGGCTACTTTTTTAAGAAGATTGTAGGGCTTTCAAACCCTAACGCTAAGTTCAAAGCGATTACCCGAGTTCGCTTAACCGATATGGGTTATGAAAACCGTATGATGCTAACAAGCTATACCAGCAATTATTTTATGTTGGATGGGCAAGGCAAAGCGCCTGATACACCTTTTATTGAAGTAGATCACGGTTCAGCACTTCGCGGTTCACTTCACGAGACCAACAGCCCTTACGCCATATTTACCAAAAATTCAGTATGCGGTGAAAAGTGGGAGCCGGGTAACTAGCCAAACAAAATACTCGGCTGCACAATCTTTCTATATTAGTGGAGAGCGTGTAGTGGGTAAGATGTGTTGCCCACACTTCGGCTATGCTGTGCGTTATTTGGTTAATTGTCTCTTTAATTACTACGATAGAGCGTTTTTATTAGATGAAAACCAAAGCGAGTTTTAACTGGCCCATGCACTTTAAGCACTTCTTTCTTAAACACCACATCATCAAAAGCTTTTACCATTTGGCCTCGGCGAAATTCACCAAGATCGCCGCCACGCTTGCCCGACGGGCATTTAGAATGACGCTTTGCTAATGTCGCAAAATCCTTACCCTTTTTAAGCTGCTCTAAAATAGAAAGCGCTTCTTTTTCTGTTTTAACCAAAATGTGAAGTGCGGATGCCGTTGCCATGAAAATTTTCTGCCTTACGAAATAATTAGTGCCAATTGTACCTCAGCACTAAGGTCTATACGCAATTTTAAAGTGTAATTGCAAATAAACCGACTAACACAACGCAATAGTGGGAACGATAAATTGTGAAAGCGTGTAATTCGCTTATGTAGAACAGAAAATAATATAAATTCTTCGTTTATGAAAACTTGGCAAAGCAGAGAACGCTGGAAAGTTATTAATGCGTTAAGCTTCCGATAAATAAGACGAAACACACGAAGCTTTTTCTAGTTGGCTATAAGTATGCTCTTATTACAACAAAGTGCATATAACACTTTATGGCATATGCCTTTGCTATATACTAAATTCATGTATATAGTAATGGTATATACCAATTAAGAGGTGTAAAAATGACGACAGCTAGAATTTTTATGAACAACCGCTCTCAAGCAGTTAGGATGCCAGCAGAAGCACGTTTTGACGAATCTGTTAAAGCAGTTAATGTTCGAGTTGTAGGTAAGGAAAGAGTATTAAGCCCTATAGAAAATACGTGGGATAGCTTTTTTAATGCAAGCAATTCAGTAACAGATGATTTTATGAGTGAGAGGGCGAGCCAAGAACAAACTGCTCGAGAAAGCTTTGATGATTAAGTACCTACTAGACACCAATATTTGTATTTATGTCATCAAGAATCGCCCTTTGGAAGTTTTATCAAAATTCAATGAATCAGCGGGCAGAATGGCTATTTCGTCAATTACATTAGCTGAACTTTTGCATGGATGTGAGAAAAGCCAAAAAGTCGAACATAACACCAGGCAGGTAGAAGACTTTTGCTCCAGGCTTGAAGTTCTTGAGTATGGCAACCATGCAGCGCAACATTATGGTTCAATTAGAGCTAATTTGGAAAAGTCCGGCCAAATGATTGGGGTGAATGACCAACATATTGCGGGCCATGCGCGTAGCTTAGGGTTGACCGTTGTTACAAACAACGAACGAGAGTTTCATCGGGTTAAAGGGCTACTTGTAGAAAATTGGATATCTTAATTAGAACAACTGTCCAGTAAAGTCTGGTCAATTCATGGTCAGGGGCAAAGTTAACCGAGAAGCAGTAAATACAAAAAAGGCGCCAACTCATCGAGTAGCGCCTTTCTTTTAAGCGTTAAGCTTGGGGGATGAATTACATCATGCCGCCCATACCGCCCATGCCGCCCATATCAGGCATTGCAGGAGCTGCTGCCTCGTCTTTAGGTAGTTCAGCTACCATTGCTTCAGTTGTGATCATTAGTGAAGCAATTGAAGATGCGAACTGTAGAGCAGAGCGCGTTACTTTAGTTGGGTCAAGGATACCCATCTCTAGCATATCGCCGTAAGTGTCGTTACCTGCGTTGTAACCGTAGTTACCTTCGCCGTTCTTCACTTCGTTAACAACTACTGATGCTTCTGCACCTGAGTTGATAGAGATTTGACGTAGAGGCGCTTCCATTGCACGTAGTGCAAGCTTAACACCTACAGTTTGGTCTTCGTTGTCGCCCGTTAGCTCAGCAAGTTTAGCTGCTGCGCGAACTAGTGCAACACCACCACCAGGTACCACACCTTCTTCAACCGCTGCACGCGTTGCGTGTAGTGCATCTTCTACGCGGTCTTTCTTCTCTTTCATTTCAACTTCAGTTGCTGCACCAACCTTAATTACTGCAACACCGCCAGAAAGCTTAGCTAGACGCTCTTGAAGCTTCTCTTTGTCGTAGTCTGACGTAGAGTCTTCAATTTGACCTTTGATTTGAGCACAACGGCCTTCAATCGCTTCTTGGTCGCCGTTACCGTCAACAACTGTTGTGTTGTCTTTGTTGATAACTACGCGCTTAGCAGTACCTAGGTCTTCAAGCTGAACTTTTTCAAGGTCTAGACCAATTTCTTCAGAGATTACTGTACCGCCAGTTAGGATAGCGATGTCTTGTAGCATTGCTTTACGACGGTCACCGAAACCTGGTGCTTTAACCGCTGCAACTTTAACGATACCGCGCATGTTGTTTACTACTAGAGTAGCAAGCGCTTCGCCCTCAACATCTTCAGCGATGATCATAAGCGGCTTACCAGCTTTCGCTACGCCTTCAAGGGTAGGAAGTAGTTCGCGGATATTAGAAATCTTCTTATCAACCAATAGGATGAACGGGTTGTCTAGTTCAACAGTACCGTTTTCTTGGTTGTTGATGAAGTATGGAGATAGGTAACCGCGGTCAAACTGCATACCTTCAACAACGTCTAGTTCGTTTTGAAGTGCTTGGCCTTCTTCTACAGTGATTACACCTTCTTTACCTACTTTTTCCATTGCTTGAGCAATGATGTCACCAACTTCTGCATCAGAGTTTGCAGAGATAGTACCTACTTGTGCGATAGACTTGCTGTCTGCACAGTCAGTAGAAAGGGCTTTAAGCTCTTCAACTGCTGCAACAACCGCTTTGTCGATACCGCGCTTAAGGTCCATTGGGTTCATACCCGCTGCAACGCTCTTAAGACCTTCAGTTACGATAGCTTGCGCTAGAACGGTTGCAGTAGTAGTACCGTCACCCGCTTCGTCGTTCGCTTTAGACGCTACTTCTTTTACCATCTGAGCGCCCATGTTCTCGAACTTGTCTTCAAGCTCGATTTCTTTCGCTACAGACACACCATCTTTAGTGATAGTTGGTGCACCGAAAGACTTGTCTAGAACAACGTTACGGCCTTTTGGACCTAGTGTTACTTTAACTGCGTTAGCTAGTGTGTTTACGCCTTTTAGCATTTTACTGCGAGCGTCATCACCAAAACGTACTTCTTTAGCTGCCATGATTAAATTCCTCTAAAATTCGTTTTAACGTTAGTTGTAATTACTCAACAATCGCTAGAATGTCGCTTTCGCTTAGGATTAGTACTTCTTCACCATCCAGCTTTTCTGTTTTAACGCCGTAACCGTCGTTGAAAATAACGGTGTCGCCTACTTTAACGTCTAGCGCTTTAACTTCGCCGTTCTCAAGAATGCGACCGTTACCTACTGCGATTACTTCGCCGCGTGTAGATTTTTCTGCTGCAGAACCAGTCAGAACGATACCGCCTGCAGATTTGCTTTCTTGCTCTGCGCGCTTAAGGATTACGCGGTCGTGTAAAGGACGAATTGCCATTTTCAAGTCTCCTGAAAATTCCACTATTCAAATTTATGTGATTACAAACATTCAGATTGTCTAAATGTTGTGTGCCTGGGTTGCTCATTGTTGAGCAGTTAAAATCGTTTCTGCACGGATAGATGGGGTAGTACCCAGATAACTTCAAGGGTTTTTAAACAAAAAAATGTAAAAAAATTGGTTTTTTCGCTAAACACTTCTTTTTATTGGGCAAGTAAACGCCGTTTATCGCGGTAAACAGCGTTCATAACCTGATGGAATGTATGGTGAGACTAATGCCTATTAGCCTTCGCTAGACACCAATAGTCAACGGTCGCTGGTTATTTTAAGCGCTTATCTGGGTAGTTGGTGGTGTGATCGGTATACTCACCTTCGAACACATCACCATCGCTATTGGGCGAGTTAGGGCGATCTCCAAAAGGACTTTGCCCAAACGGTGACTCACCTTGACCGAAGCCAGCTGCGCTTCCGCCCATGCCCGGAGCGACAACACGCATTTTCATGTGCTTACTGACCTGAGCTGCAAAGAAGTGACGAGAGCCTGGCATTGCCAATAAGAAACCGAAAATATCGGTAATAAAGCCTGGCGTTACAAGTAAAATACCCGCAACCACCAGCATCAAGCCTTCAACTAGTTCTTTTCCTGGTACTTCATTTCGCTGCATTTTTTCTTGTGCAGTTTGCAGTGTACTCACGCCTTCGCGTTTAACAAAGTAAGCACCAATAAAGGCAGAAAGAAGTACCAAGCCAACGGTATTCCAACCACCGATCACGCTGCCCACATTTATCAGCAACGCAATCTCTAAAATAGGTAATAGGGCAAACAGTATAAATAAAACCCGCAAAATGCTTCCTCTTTCATGTATTCACAACCTGTTATAGGGTCTTTGTACGTAATAACAAGAAAAGGTGCCCACCCTTTCGCTTAAATAGCCACTTAAAGCGACCGATAACGACCGTGATATACTGTAGCTATGAAAGAATAGTGCGACTTTTCAGGTCAATTACATATCGACCCATTAGCAAAGTAACAGGCGCGAAATAAAGTAGGAAAAGTTCATGACAATTAAGCTTGTATTGTGCACCACGCCCGATGAAAAGACAGCGCAGTTAATTGCCAGCACGCTTGTTGAAGAAAAGCTTGCCGCCTGCGTCAACATAATCAAGGGTATAGAGTCCGTTTATGAGTGGCAGGGGAAGGTAGAAACCGACGCAGAATGCCAACTGCTTATTAAAACGAACACACAACACGTTTTACAGGCCTTCGATAGAGTAAGCGAACTACATCCGTACGATGTCCCTGAATGGTTAGAACTTAATGCTGAGGCTAGCAGCGCTTACGGTCAGTGGTTACAAACCACGCTACAGCGCTAGTTAAAACGTAATTAATAAAAATAACGACAACGCAAAATAGATAAATGAACTGTAACTTTATGACTTTACCTTCTTTCCCATCAGGCACTGCATCAGCTTCACTGTTTCGTCGCTTTAGCGCTTATGTACTTTCAGCATTTTGTTTAATGACGTTACTAAGCACGTTCGCCTTGGCTCAGGTGCCCAATGCCTTTGACGATCCGTTCGTGGATGAACCCCAGTTTTTAGATGTAGACCAAGCGTTTGCGTTTGATTTCAACCAAAAAGGCGACATGCTTACGGTAAGCTTCGATATTGCCGACGGCTATTATCTGTACCTAAAGCAGTTTAAGTTTGTGGCGAAACAAGCCGAAATTGGCGAGCCTGAGTACCCAAAAGGGGTAATGATTCAGGATGAGTTTTTTGGCGAGTCTGAAGTGTTTTATAACGGCGTATCTATTACCTTACCCATTGAGTCAGCACTCAGTGACAGCGTAGTTAAAATTCGCTATCAAGGCTGCGCTGACGCAGGGCTTTGCTACCCGCCCACAGTGAAAGTCGTGTATTTAAATGAAGTGGGAAGCAGTGCAGTTGCTGATAGAGATACGACCTCAAATTCAAATAACGCAGCGGCCTCTTCGCAAAGCGAGCAGTTTGATTTAGCGCAAAGGCTAATCGATAAAGATAACCTTACTCTCACTTTAGCTCTATTTTTTGCACTAGGTGTAGGCTTAGCTTTTACGCCTTGCGTATTTCCTATGTACCCCATCGTGTCGGGCATTGTGATTGGTCAGGGCAAGCCTAAAACCGCATCGCATTCATTCTGGCTGACCTTTGTTTATGTTCAAGGTATGGCGATTACATACTCGTTGCTTGGGTTGGTTGTCGCTGTGGCGGGGGCGCAGTTTCAGGCTGCGCTGCAACACCCTGTGGTGCTGGGCGTATTCATTGTGCTATTTGTGGCGCTTGCTGTTGCCCTGTTTGGTGGCTTTGAAATTCAGCTACCGGCAAAGTATCAAGAAAAGCTCACTCACATGAGTAACAATCAAACGCCCGGCAGTTTCGCAGGTGTATTTGTTATGGGTGTATTGTCTGGCCTTATCGCTTCGCCCTGCACAACGGCCCCGCTAACCGGCATATTGTTATTCATCGCCCAAACTGGCGATATGACACTGGGCTTTATTTCTCTTTACTTGTTAAGTATTGGCATGGGCGTTCCACTTATTCTGTTCGGCATGACAGGTGGAAAACTCCTACCTAAAGCAGGTAACTGGATGAATGTGGTTAAGGTGACTTTCGGCTTTATGATGCTTGCCGTGGCCATTGTGTTTATTGAGCGTTTATATAATAGCCCTGCCACTGGCTTCCTATGGGGATTGCTTGGCTTCGGTTTGTTCGGTTATTACTGGGCACTTAATCGCGCAAGTAAGAATTCACTGATGAAACTTGTACGTGCTGTTGTAGTTGCAATAGGCATTATGGGAAGTGCTGGCCTTACCTATCAAGCAGGACTAAACACTGGGCTTTGGGGCGAACAGGCTGATGGTGTACACGCAGGGCACCCAGACTTTGTTGTTGCGCGAGACTTGGCAGACTTACGTAATAAAATTGCGGCGGCTAACACACAAGGTAAAACCGTGATGGTCGATTTGTACGCCGACTGGTGCGTAGCCTGTAAGGAGTTCGAGAAGTACACCTTCCCTGACGAGCAAGTGGTATCTGCACTTAGCAATACGGTATGGATGCAAATGGACCTTACCGATAACACACCAGAACGTCAGGAGATTTTTGACACCTTTACTGTGCTAGGCCTGCCTACCATTTTGTTCTTTGATGAAAACGGCGACGAGCTAACCAAAGCCCGTGTCACCGGGTTTATGAAAGCAGACGCCTTTGCCGGTCACGTAAAAGAGTGGCTTAACAATGGGTCTAACACTAATGACGGTCAAAGTGGTCGCTTGGACTAAGGCGCTTCGATTCGAAGCCTTTCCTCTTCTCATATGTCGAGTATGGCGAGCGGTGCGAGACGCCGCTCTCTTTATCTTGGGTAGGAACGGGGTTCAGAAAAGTAGGTTGGCTTCAATGCTGGCCTTCTTATTTATCCCGCTCACTTTTTCCCTATCAGTAACAGCGAAAACCACGGGATGCTTTGATAACAAACGCTTTTGTTTTGAGCTTACGCCTTCGTCTTCTTCTCTTTATTTAGTTTCAGTACAGAGAAAAGTAGAATTGCCCGTAGCGCTAACTCTGTATTCCAATGTTATGCGAGACATTCCCACAGGCAATGGGGAGCTTAAATCAAAAGCCCACGTTAACGCATTTTTAGATACCAATGACCAAGTGCCCCTTGGCGTAGTAAAAAATGCCGACGCATTCTGGGCATCTATGCGCGTTAAATGGACGGTGGGGCGCGTAGACGCAATACACGACAACGCCTATATGTATCTGCCACCGCTACAGCCAGCTAGCAAATACCCTATTGTTCAAGGCTTTAACGGCAATTTTAGTCATTCTGGTGCGTCAAGGTATGCTCTCGATTTTGCCGCGCCTGTAGGTACACCTATTTTAGCCGCCAGGGAAGGCATAGTGATCGACACGAAAGATGACGGCACGAAAGGCGGGCCAACGCCGAAGTTTGCAAAATACGCTAACTACGTTGTTATTCTTCATAGCGACGGAACCACCGGCGAATACTACCACCTGAAATATAAAGGTGTTGCTGTGACAAGAGGGCAAGTCGTGGAACGCGGGCAGCTTATCGGTTATACCGGCAATACGGGGTTTTCTTCCTTACCCCACCTTCACTTTGGCATATATGTAGCCAAATTCCATGGTAAGTACGTAAGTGTCCCCTTTTCTCTCGACAGCTCCCCACCTAAGGCCTCGCCCTAGAATTTATAGCAATACATACTGATACTTTTCGTTAAAACTACCATCTCATCCCCCACTAACGCCTTCTGAGAGTGCAACATGCTGCGGTTTCACAAGCAGCAAATAAGCAAACTTTCCAATAAACTTTGCGCCGAAAACACCTGATTAGACCAGTATTTTGCTGCGAAATCTTTATCTATCACTATAATCAGCATTTAACACAATAAACGAGCAAATTAATTGGCTTTTTTTCGTGCAACCGTCACAAAATTTTGTTGAAATGGCAATAACCGTGACTTTTTCCCGAAGATAGCAGCAAACTAGATGAATATTTTGTTATTAAACGGCCCTAACCTGAATATGTTAGGCCAAAGAGAACCCGACAAATACGGCACGCAAACCTTGCAAGACATCGTAGATGATTTGCAAGCACAGGCTGCGTCAAGCAACGTGAACCTAACGCATTTTCAGTCGAACGCTGAGTTTGAACTGATTGATCGCGTGCACGCTGCTATGGGTACTGTTGATGCCATTATTATTAATCCTGCTGCCTTCACGCACACCAGCGTCGCCCTTCGCGATGCATTATTAAGTGTCAATATCCCGTTTATTGAAGTGCATTTGTCGAACGTTCACGCTCGTGAACCGTTTCGTCATCATTCTTATTTTTCTGATGTTGCAGCTGGCGTCATTGTTGGCCTTGGTGCCATGGGCTACTCGCTCGCGCTAACTGCAGCAATCAACTTACCGAAATCGCATAAATAAAGCAGAGACAGAACATGGATATTAGAAAGATTAAAAAACTCATCGAACTAGTGGAAGAATCTGGCATTGCCGAGCTAGAAATCACTGAAGGCGAAGAGTCTGTACGCATCCACCGTGGCCCAACGGGTGTTCAAGCGCCAATGAACTACAGCTTTGCAGCACCTGCTGCACCGCAAATGGCACCGGCTCCAGCTGCGGCAGCTACCACTGCTTCTGAAGCACCAGCAGAGCCAGCTCAGCCAGAAGGTCACGTTGTTAAGTCTCCAATGGTAGGTACGTTCTACCGTGCATCTTCACCAACGGCAAAAGCATTTGCAGAAGTGGGTCAGCAAGTGAAAGTTGGCGACACACTTTGTATCGTTGAAGCGATGAAGATGATGAACCAAATTGAAGCAGATAAAGCCGGTGTGGTTAAGGCAATCTTGGTTGAAAACCAAGACCCTGTAGAATTTGACCAGCCAATGTTCATCATTGAATAAGCGAGTGCTTAACTATGCTAGATAAAGTACTTATTGCTAACCGTGGTGAGATTGCCCTGCGTATTTTGAGAGCCTGTAAAGAACTAGGCATCAAAACCGTAGCGGTACACTCTACTGCGGATAAAAACTTGAAGCACGTGTTGCTGGCTGACGAATCAATTTGTATTGGTAAAGCATCAGCAACCGAAAGCTACCTGAACATTCCTCGCATTATTGCTGCTGCAGAAGTCACTAACTCTATTGCTATTCACCCAGGTTACGGTTTCCTAGCGGAAAACGCAGACTTTGCTGAAGCGGTAGAAAAAAGCGGCTTTATTTTCATTGGCCCTAAAGCTGAAACTATCAACCTTATGGGTGACAAAGTTTCTGCTATCAACGCCATGAAAAAAGCTGGTGTTCCTTGTGTACCTGGTTCTGACGGCCCGCTAACAGACGACACCGAGCGCAACAAAGCGATTGCAAAGCGCATTGGTTACCCAATCATCGTTAAAGCTGCGGGCGGCGGCGGTGGTCGTGGTATGCGCGTGGTGCGCAGCGAAGCCGAGTTGATTAAAGCCATTGAAACAACGCAAGCGGAAGCTGGCGCTGCATTTGGCAACTCAACGGTTTACATGGAAAAATTCCTTGAAAACCCACGTCACGTTGAAATTCAGGTATTAGCCGATGGCCAAGGCAACGCTATTCACTTGGGTGAGCGTGATTGTTCAATGCAGCGTCGCCACCAGAAAGTAGTTGAAGAAGCCCCAGCACCGGGTATTTCTGAGCAAATGCGCACCAAGATTGGCGATCGCTGCCGCAGAGCCTGTATCGAAATTGGCTACCGCGGAGCAGGTACATTCGAGTTTCTATATGAAAACGGAGAGTTCTATTTCATTGAAATGAATACTCGTATTCAGGTAGAACACCCAGTATCTGAAATGATCACAGGCGTTGATCTTATTAAAGAGCAGCTTCGCATTGCAGCCGGTCAGCCACTGTCAATTGATCAGTCGCAAATTCAAATTCGTGGCCACGCTATTGAATGTCGAATTAACGCAGAAGATCCACAAACCTTCATTCCTAGCCCTGGTCCTATTGATATGTTCCATGCGCCAGGTGGTTTAGGTATTCGTTGGGAGTCGCATATTTACGCGGGCTACCACGTGCCTCCTTACTACGACTCTATGATTGGTAAGCTTATCACTTATGGTGAAAGCCGCGACGAAGCGATTGCTCGTATGCGCCACGCCCTTGAAGAGATTGTGGTTGAAGGAATTAAAACGAATATCCCTCTTCAGCGCGCCATTATGGCCGATGAAAACTTCTTCGCGGGTGGAACTAATATCCACTACCTAGAAAAGAAGCTAGGCTTAGCCTAATCCCCCCCCTTTGGGCTACACGCTGTTTTTTGTGTAGCCCAATTTTCTTTCTTCGCTATTCGCTATTCGCTATTCGCTATTCGCTATTCGCTATTCGCTATTCAGCACATTCTAATTTTCCGATTACTACAATCAATTTTTAACGATTTTCTTATTTAAAAACTGGTTCTATACTGCATACAAGTTTTAAGACATCTCCCTGAGTTTTAATGCTTTTGTGTGTTTTACCCTCATTGGAGTCCCACTCCACTTATTGCCGGCATCCCTGCCGGCTTTTTTTTGTATTTTTTTCCTTAAGCCGCTATTCGTTGTTAATTAGATTTAATGTATAAACTACTTAATCATGTTGTTTAGGATTAGACAGGTGCGAAATCCTTTTTTAGTTATTTTACCGCTAATAGCCATTGCAGGAACTCACGCTCAGGGAGAACAAATAGCGCCCACCTTCTCACAGAAGCTAGACATTCAGATTCGTTACGATAATCGTTCCAACCGCCCAAGCCGCGAACAATATCGACTGCGTTACTACCCCTCTGTTGCCATCACTTCTGCGTGGTCAGTAAACAGCTTTGTGGTGACTGGCGATGACTTTTCATCAAGCCACAATACATTCGGCAGCGACACCACTGATTATCTCTACGCAAGGCGACTGTACTTGAGGCATGAAACCGATTCGGGGAAAACTGAGTTAGGCGTTATTCCAACTTACAAAGGGCGTGTTTCTTCCACCGGCTTGTCGAAAGATGGTTGGATAACGGGGGTACGTCATGTAAGGCAATTGCAAAACGACACCGCTATTGAAATAGTCGTTGGTCAACTTGCGAATGCTGAAGCATCTGCAGCCTTTAATATTGGCGGAGAGGATGAGTATTTCGAAATTGAATATTCGGCCAAGATGGGGCAACGACATAGCTACGAAGCCAGTTTTGAAAAGATGCTCGATGGTACATTTGCTCGTGCCGAATATCGGTTTCGATTAAACAATAAAGATACCGCCTTTTTAGAACTGGTACAGCGTATCGATGAAAGTGCTGCGAAACTTGTCGTGGGCACCAGCGGAGCGTTCGCAGCAAGCGCTTTAAACACATCGTATCCTATCGAATACTTCGCATACTATTCCTACATAGACAGTAACTTTGGTGAACGCGCTGAATTAATTGAAGATTTTTTGGGAACTGGGCACGGCGGTTCACTAGAGGTAAGCGGCGTGCTGTCTGAAAAGCATGATGTAGAATGGTTTGTCAGAGCTGACGTCGTAGATAGCGTCAGCAGATTACTGGCCGGCGTAAAGCTTTCCTTTAAAAGTTGAATGACTGACGCGCTTCAAATTCGCATTCTTTACCGAAACCGACAAAATGAGGGCACTTAAACTGCATAAAAAAGGCCCATCAAATGATGGGCCAAACAGCAAGAACGCGTACACACTTTAACAGTGCATAATTAGTTACGGCTTGTCGCCATTGTGAGTTCAGTTACCGCAAATTACGTATTTTTAATCTCTTGAACTTTAAACTTAAAGTTGAGTTTATTAAACTTTAGTCTAATACAGCGCGTAAACTCGTTTTGTTTGACTTTAATATTAGTAATTTGAAGGTGTTCTTGTGCCAAGCCGCTATGCTCAGTTCAAAGAAAAACTTCCCATTTCTCGACTCTCTGATGAAGCGCTTCTAGCGTTTCGTGTCCTCTTTGATGATCCTCTTGATATTGTAGACTTAGCACAGGATATATCTGACTTAACGCTTTATCCTGAACGCTTACAAGAGAGCTACAGAAACGAGTGGGAAGCCTATGTCCTCAAGGCGCTAGCCTTTGAGATTAGAAAACATGACAGTTTTTCGCCCGCCGAGTTTATTGAATTAATGATGAGTAAGGTAGAGGCAATACAGCAAAGCAATGACACCTATCAAAATCTATTACGTCAGGTTCACCACGCTAAGAGTATTCTGCAATCAGAAAACACAATAGTTTTTCCTACCCCCATGCGTCAGCAGTTAACCGCGTTCCTTTTGCCCATTAGTACTATTACTCCGCCTAAGAAGTGAAGTTAATTCAGCTTGTTAAACCAGTAACGTCAAACAGATATTTATTCAACGCTACTTGTTGGCACTTTTATATTTGTACTGCGAAGGGCAATAGCCTCTATCCACACCTTCTGGGCGTAAACTCGCATGTTTGGTTTTTCGACCTGACACCCGTTCTCGCCAATTTTTAAAGGTTTTTTGTTTAAGATTTTTACGCATGAGTTTTATTACGTCTTTCTCCGGAAGCCCGTATAAACGCTCAATCGCTTCAAACGGCGTGCGATCTTCCCACGCCATTTCAATAATTCGTGATTCTTGTTCTTCAGTTAATGTCATGTCTTACATCTCAATATGCACGTTATAACTCAACTCAATACTGAGTTTACGCGCATTTTGTTCAGTGTTCGCATGCTTAAAATTTCAATAACAACGTTATTAATTCGACGACAGGCCCGTTAATTCATCATCTTTCTCAAACGCCAGCTTTAACAGTTCGGCTGCAGCCTTGGCATCGCTGAGCGCTCGGTGATGCTGCTCCATTTCTATATGGAAGTGCTTAGTTAGGTTAGCCAATGAATAAGATGGCAGCCCTGGGTAGGTACGCCGCATTTCGCGAACGGTGCACATTTTAGGGCGTCTGAAGTTTTGCTCTAACCGCGCGAACTCTTGTTTAATGAACCCATAATCAAAGTTCACGTTATGGGCAACAAATACGGCATCTTCGGTAAATCGTTCCACCTGCTCTGCGACTTCGGCAAACAGCGGCGCATCTGCCACCATGTCGTCTGAAATTCCAGTAAGACGGGTTATATTACTAGGGATTCTGCGCTGCGGGTTCAATAAGGTTTGAAACCTGTCTACCTCTTCACCGCCGACTAATTTAACCATACCTATTTCGGTAATGCGGTTATAACTGTTGTTACCGCCAGTAGTCTCAATATCTACTACCACATAGGGCTGAGCAGGGTCCCGTATCCATCTCACTGTTGTCACCGCAACGTCAAATCCAGCTTGCTGCAAACGCTGAATAGAAACCAGCTGGTTTCGACGAAGCTGATCGCCCGGCGCTTTTATCTCTTCAAAGCGAAGCGCATCGTCAAACACCATAATATCTGGGAAGCCATCTCGAAGGCTCTCAAAGTCTTTGCACATCATGCGAAGTAAAGCATAAATAGAGTCTAGCGAACCATGCTCAATTAGCGCTTCTATAGGCGTAAGCAAATGGCTTGACCACATAAACAGGCTGTTCACTTTGCCATAGTGCATTGTGGCCATTTTATGAATGTGAAAGCGCAGTTTCTCTTTGCTGTCAAGGGCAAGCAGTAGTGCTTCAATACTGTGCTCAAACTTGGCGTAAAAGTTATTCTGCTTAAGCGATAGTGGCCTTCGGTCAAACTCTGTTACCAGCGTATCTTCTTCGTAAAGTTGCTTCCAAAAAGTAAGACCAAATAAACTGCGCCATAATCGATTTTCTGTACGCCATCCTTCTACTCCATGTCGAGCATAGTGCGCTAACACTCCACGCTCTACTTGCTGATTCTGGCTTACATCAATATCCAAAGTTCGGCTGGCATTGCGAAGCATATCGGTAACCGTGCTGGTGCGTTTTTTATGGTATTTACGGGCATAAAAATCTTCGGCGAAGGCTAACAGCGTATCCGATTGAGGGTTATCGATAATTTCTTCTAGTGCTTGTTTGACGTCATCTTCTTGTCCGTTTTTATAGCTCTCCCTTAGCCACTTTTCTTTTGCTTTATCGCTTTGAGCTAGTTTTAAAATGCCTAACCCTTTGGGTTTATCGAAAGCCAACACTTTGAGCCCTAGTGCGTAAAGCAGCTGGTCGCGGTAGAAACTGGCTGACACACCCTCTGTTATAGGAAAGTCACCTTCGGCTAAGGCAATTAACATATCATCGTTATAAAAGGCTAACTGACTGTAATGATTTGCGTAAAACCAAGCGGCTTCTGCGTCGCTTTTGGTATCGAAACGCGCTGTATCGGTTACCGAATCGGAGCGGGTTCTCATTACACCGAGATCGCGCATAGAAAACTGATTCAGACGGCTTTTGGTATTACCGAAATAGATAAACAGCAAATAGCGAAGCGCGTTATCAAATAAACACACTAGATAGTTGTTTAGCGAAAAGCTCTCGGGCCAGCCTCTAGCACCGATATGTTCATTAAGTAACGTCACAAGTTTCGGCTTAGTGAGAGATGCTAGCCCCTGCGTACTGCCGTATTCAGCAAGAAGTGTCAGCAACGCGTCTTTGGTTAGAACGCCGGCGATATCATTAAGCGATGCGTTCGAAAGGTCGCCAAACCACCCGCTATCAATGAGCCAATCTATTTGTGCTTGCGGTTCGTTGATTTCACTGTAGTTAAACTGGGTTCTGTCAATAACCGCATACTTTCGATTTGCAGCGCGCACTACAATACATTTTTTGTCATCGTCTAATACGTTAAAGCGCTCAACAAAATCAGCTGCTTCATCGCTTAAAAGCATGCTGTTAGCACCTTCAAAGAACTTAAGGAACTCGTGAAAATGTGTGAGGTAATAACGTGGCGGTAAATCTTTTCGCATGAGGAATCTTTGGCTATGAAAACACCAACAGTGTATATTTATACAGCCAAGTTAATCAAATTAAATCCATAGCGAATAAATTTAAAGTCTACTGGTCGTTATTAATCCAAGCCATTTATTAAACTCGAACTCGCTGTTTAGACACCCACTGAAAGAACGTCGAAAGCTGCTCGTCATCTAGTAATCGTTGTAAATTGAAGTAGTGCTTGGCCAATGTCATCTCATCATAAAAGCGGTGTATGCCGCTATGGCACTGCCTACAAATATAGATACCGTCCTGCAGTTCGGCTTTGCTAAAGTGCTTTTTGAAATAGGTGCGTCGGTGCATTTTTTTCGGGATAAGGTGATGATAAGTCAGGCGCGTTTCTCTATTACAACACGGGCAGTTTCCTACTTTATTTGCCACAACACCACCTCTATTCATTCACCTTTCTGCTGTTTATCAGAGCCAATCATCAAAACTCTCACTTAGTAATGGCCACAGCTATTGCGATTGCTTCAGCACCTTCTTATCGCAGACAACGGGAAGATTTCTGTTTAGGAAAATCCACTCCTCTTAGCATTACGTAATAAAGGCTATTCGTGATTAACAAGGCAATAAAATATGAGCTTAACCCGTTCCATGGGCTTCTCCTGCCCTTACTGTATGGCGCCTAACGACGTTGAGATAGATGAGGTTAACGATGTGGGTCAAGTCCAAGTACTCGACTGTCAGGTGTGCTGTCAACCCATAGAGTTGACCACTTATCAGCATGGTGACGACATTCAAATTGAGGCAGAACGAGAAAATGACTAAGCAGTTTACACGCAAAGATATAGATGAGCTTGCACAGCGATACCGAGCTAATCTAGTCAATAGCTTGTCTGGCTTTAAGTCGGCGACTTTAGTGGGTACCACAAACGGAAACATCAACAATTTAGCCATTGTAAGCTCTATCGTTCATGTGGGTGCTAACCCGCCACTTATAGGCATGATAATGCGCCCACACACGGTGGTACGAGATACCCTTAGCAATATTAAGCAACAAGGCTTTTACACGCTAAATCACGTGTCGACTGATTGGGTAGACAAAGCGCACCAAACATCTGCTCGCTATGCCCCAGATGAGAGCGAATTTGAAGCAGTGGGTTTAACGCCGCAGTTTAGCGAGTCATTTAGTGCTCCGTTTGTTAAAGAAAGCGAGATCAGGATGGGCTTAAAGGTGGCGCAACATTTAAAACTGCTTAACGAAACCGAAATGGTTATTGGAGAAATCCAAGAGCTTCATATGCCAGAGGGCATTATTGATGAAGACGGATACGCCGATATAGAAAAAGCAAACACTGCCTGCATTTCTGGGTTAGATAGCTATCATAGCACTACGCGTGTTGCACGGTTTGCCTACGCCAAACCCGGAGTCCCCCTAGCTAAAAAATGAACTTGTAGCAGATAGAAGGGTCTCATAATTACTATCGGGTATTATTACTCTGAAGTTTATTTAATCTAGATCAAGTGAAAATAAGACATTTCGTTCGATCTTTTTTCAAAAAGAGATAGTATTTAAACATTACACAAAACCTGCCTCTTTGGGCAGGTTTTTGCGTTTAAGGTGCTGAATAAAAAAGAATCATTATCGTTTCTATCTCTTAAGGAGAATGTTATGAAATCTGTAAATCGCCGTGACTTTTTAAAACTGTCGGGCTCTACAGTTATCGGTCTTACGTTAGGTGGTGTAGCGTTACGCGCACAAGCTCAAGAACAATTGAGCGCTGATGACCCAACTGCGAAAGCATTAAACTACACACCGTCTTCAACCGTTGAAGGTGCAAAATGTGCAAACTGCATGTACGTGCAGGGAGCCGATGGCGAACAATATCGCCCTTGTAACATTTTCCCTAACAAGCTGGTTAACGCCGATGGCTGGTGTAGCGCGTGGGTTAAAAAGCCAGGCTAAACCATCACTCGCAGCTACATAAATAGCATACATAAACAGAAAAGCCCCCGATAAGTATCGGGGGCTTTTTAGTTTCAATACTGCTTAACGGACTACACATTCAAACCACGTGCTTTTAACTAGCGGCTCTCATTTAGTCCATTCTGGATGCCCTTTAAGCTCGGGTCATCAAAACGTGTAGGTAAAAGACCTGGCTTAATGAAAAAGCCATGTTTAGCTTCAAAGACTTTACCTATCTTTAGCACATCTTCATCTTTCCACTTAGCACCGATAAAGCTAATGCCTACTGGAAGACCTTTCACTTCACCCGCTGGTACTGTGAGATGGGGATACCCCGCTACAGCGGCTAGATAGCCTATACCAATGAAACCCGCTGGCGAATGATCGCCATACACACCGTCAATTAAAAATGACGGGCTATTTGAAGGTGCAACTAATACATCGACATTGTGTTTTGCTAGCAATGCGTCAATACCATTTTTGCCCGCTGTATCTTGAATAAGACTTAGGGCGCTGTGATACGCTTCGCTATCAATAGGCGCCGCGTCTAGCGACTTTTCAAAAATATCTTGGTTGAATAATGCTAGCTCTCGCTCGGTTTGGCTGTTAAAAGCGATAAGCTCAGATAAATTTCTTACAGGGATGCCGGCCGGCGACCCCGACAAATATTCGTTGATGCTGTGGTGAAACTCACTCAGTAAAACATTATAAGAGTCGGCCCAAAAGGAGTCAGGCTGAGAAAAATCACTAATATCCACCAGTGTAGCCCCCGATGCTTTTAACTGTTCTAGCGCACTTTCATAGACTTTTAGTACGTGAGGGTTGTCACCTTGACGATACCTAACAACACCAATGCGCTTGCCTTTTAAATCTGTTGCCAGCATTTTAGATGAAGGCATAGCAGGGCGTTGAGACGCCGTGTTTTCAGTTGCACTATCGTTCACGTCTTCACCAGCCATAACTGACGTCATCAGCCATGCGTCTTGAACGTTAGAGGTCATGGGTCCAGCAGTATCTTGGCTAAATGAAATGGGTACAATATGGGTTCGTGACAGTAACCCAACGGTTGGCTTAAAGCCCACTACTCCATTAATAGATGCTGGGCAGATTATAGAGCCATTGGTTTCAGTACCTACGGCAAGAGAGGCTAATCGAAGTGACATTGCTGCGCCCGACCCAGATGACGACCCACATGCGCTTCTAGATAAAATGTGCGGGTTACGGGTTAGCCCCCCTACTGCACTCCAACCGCTTATCGATGATTCCGAACGAAAATTAGCCCATTCAGATAAGTTAGTCTTGCCTAAAATGATCGCACCTGCTGCTTTTAGCTTCGCCACAACAGGGGCGTCTCGCCCGGTATTGTTATTAATTAGCGCCATCGAACCTGCCGTTGTAGGCATTTCTGCGCTCTCAATATTGTCTTTTAAAAGTACAGGGATACCGGCTAACGGGCCTAATGCCGCTCCACTGGCTATTTGTTTATCGATTAATTTAGCTTCAGCTAATGCATTTGGGTTAAGCGCTAAAACGCTGTTGGGCTTTTTATCTAACTGCTCAATTCGCGCTAGATAACCACTGACCAACTCTGCCGATGTAGTATCGCCATTAGCGATAGCCTGCACCTGCAGGTATGCTGGCTGATCTAGCCACTTATTATTATCGCTATCTTCATAGTGCGATTGCGACACACAGGCGGTGCACAGCAAGGTTACAGCCAGTAAATACCACTGTTTCAACATAGAGCTTTCCTTAACGCATTGTTTTCATGGGAGCGTTCTTATGCCATGACCTTTGTACCATCGTGCCTTATCTACGGCTAGGTAAGAAATGACGGACATAAACGTATTACTAGTTTGATATACGTTGACTCAGAAATGGTTCACTGTCTACACGATAAAATACGCATTCACAGTTTGGCTGGCGTTTTTGGCAGTTTGTGAATCAGATTATCAAGCTGATATTCATCAAGCAGTAATTGATATCGACCATCTGCAATAAAGCGATGAAGGGCTGAATTAAACTCTGCTCTCAGCTTTGGGTTGGGTATAGCCGCGCAATATATTGAGATAGGAAACAACTCGTGGAATACGGTTTCCTCTTTATCATAATGTGCGCTGTTTTTAGACTTGAAGTAGTTAAAAATATTTCTATCTAAAACAATCGCGTCAACGTGGTCGAGCATGAGCATATCGACCTGACGGTCTTGCCTTGCCATTTCCATATACATTGACTCTGTCGCTAATGCTTGCTTGAACTTTTCACCTAATACCGATTGCGCAGTTTGAAACCCGATGACACGCTTGCCCTTCAGATCATCAATATCATTGATAACATAGTGACTCTGCGCTTTTGTCACAACAACATTTTGATAGATGATATATGGGTCGGAAAGGACAGTATCATCCACATTGTGCGCAGCGTTTTGTGTAAGTCCTATATCCACAGCGTTATCTTTCAAAAGTCGCGCTGTGCGCCCAAACGGAACATAAATGGGCGAAAGCGTATGCCCCATTTCCGCTAGAATGGCTCTTACCAGGTCAATTTCAAAGCCGCTGTGTTCTTGTGAAATAACATAAGGCGGCTTATTCCAGCCAACCACCACGTCTAACTCGCGGGCTTTGGTGGGCAAAGCAGTGGCAACAACACACAAAAAAAAGATAAAGAAACGCATAAGACTCCGGTTAGCTTTACAATCGAACCGCACTAATAAATAACTATAGGCGCATTTGGAATCCATACCAGTAAAAAAAAGGTTAAGGCTTTAAAACACCGCTGACTCTGACAAATAACACCTATCGTAACGCTTTTCGCTTGCTTTCATTTTGTTTATCGCAAAGCAAAGGTACAATGATTAGCAAAGGTCCCAACGAACGACAACTATGGCTTGGCTACAACTTCGAATTAATACTTCTTCTGAATACGCAGAATCAATAGGCGACATGCTAACGGCAAATGGCTCGCAGGCGGTTACCTATGTCGACGCGAAAGACACCCCAATGTATGAACCCAAGCCGGGTGAAGTGTTATTGTGGCCAGATACACAAGTAGTGGGTTTGTTTGAAGCAGATGCGGATATGAAAGGTATTCTGCAGCGCTTGGGTAAAGCCAAAGTCTTAGGCCCTGATTTTAAATACAAGCTTGAGCCACTTGAAGACAAAGACTGGGAGCGGGAGTGGATGGATAACTTCCACCCAATGCAGTTTGGCGAGCGCTTGTGGATTTGCCCAAGCTGGCGCGATGTTCCAGACCCTAATGCCGTTAATGTTATGTTGGATCCAGGCCTTGCTTTTGGCACAGGTACGCACCCTACTACTGCACTTTGCCTACGCTGGTTAGACGGTATCGATATGACAGATAAAACTGTGGTCGATTTTGGCTGTGGCTCGGGAATTTTAGCGCTGGCCGCGTTGAAATTGGGTGCTAAACGCGTAATTGGCATTGATATTGACCCGCAAGCACTTCAAGCGACAAAAGAAAACGCACGCCGCAATGGCGTTGAAGAGCGACTAGATGTGTATCTACCGGAAGACCAGCCTGAGCTTGAAGCCGATGTGGTTATGGCGAATATCTTGTCAGGTCCATTATTAGAACTCCAAGGCGTTATTACTAATTACTGCAAAAAGGACGGCTTGTTAGTGCTCTCAGGCATACTGGCAGAACAAGTTACTCGCATTGAAGACGCTTATTCAAACGACATTACGCTTGAACCCAGTGCCATTGACGGAGAGTGGGCGCGCGTGTCGGGCAAAAAACACTGAGCGCGATTAAAGAACTGGCTAGGCGGTTAATTTTACGTCTAGCTAAATCAGAGCCTTACGGCAAACCACCTCAATATTGCGACGAAAATTCATACAACAATAATCGTTAGTATCTAATTATTTGTTAATTTTTTTCACATTACAGCCCTTTCAAATCGGGGGCTGTAAGACTTTTGTACGATATTTAGTCTAAAAATCGGCGTTAGCTTACTAATGTGACAGATTTTTTTCACTGTCAAGACCACGAAGTGAAATTTTGTGTGATTTTTAGCCTTTTCAAGCCTTGCGAAAACACGTACACTTAGCGCCCCGTTTTAGCCGGGTGTATATTTTCTGTGCAGTTTTAGATGGCGAGCTATACATTTTATAATGCGAATTGGACCTTACGAGTTAGACAACAATTTGATGTTGGCCCCAATGGCTGGCGTAACAGATAGACCGTTTCGCCAACTTTGTAAGCGCTTAGGAGCAGGGCTTGTTGTTTCAGAAATGCTTTCGAGTAATCCGAAGGTTTGGAACACAGCTAAATCCCAAGCGCGTATGAATCATGAGGGTGAAGAAGGCATTCGCTCTGTACAGATAGCTGGGGCTGATCCTGAGCTTATGGCTCAAGCAGCACAATTCAATGTTGAGAATGGTGCGCAAATCATCGATATCAACATGGGTTGTCCTGCTAAAAAGGTCAATAAGAAGCTAGCAGGTTCTGCATTGCTTCAATACCCAGACACAGTGGAAGCGATTATTAAAGCAGTAGTTAATGCTGTTGATGTACCCGTAACACTGAAAATTCGTACCGGCTGGAACCCAGAAAATCGCAATGGGGTAGAGATTGCCCGCATTGCAGAGCAAAACGGCATACAGTCGCTTGCTGTTCACGGCAGAACGCGAGCTTGTATGTATAAAGGAGAAGCTGAATACAGCACCATACGCCAAATTAAGGCGGCAATTTCAATTCCTGTTATTGCAAATGGTGATATTACTTCTCCAGAGAAAGCACAAGAGGTGCTGAATTACACCGGTGCAGATGGCGTAATGATAGGTCGCGGCGCGCAAGGTAAACCTTGGATATTTAAGCAAATCCAACATTATCTTGAAACGGGCGAGAACCTACCAGCACCGCCGCTGTCAGAGTTATATGAACTCTTGCATGAGCACGTAGCTAATGTGCAGGACTTTTATGGCGACATTGCCGGTGTGAGAATTGCCCGTAAGCACGTGGGCTGGTATCTCGCGGAGCACGATACGGATCGTCAGTTTCGTAAAACGTTTAACGCTATCGATGACGCGAATGAGCAACTCGATGCACTAAATGCATATTTTCAAGCGCTGCAGACACGAGAAACCCGACAGATTTCTCCCGCAGCATAGTGATGACTAACTTAAGAGCAACACAGTATTATGTTCGATCAAAACGTGACTTCACCTTTTACTACTACAGTAACTACGCCTTCACAAACGCAAGCTCAAAAGCCACTGCGTGACTCTGTAAAGCAAGCGGTTAATAAGTACCTTAAGCAATTGGATAACGCAAACATCGATAACCTGTACGAAATGGTACTGGCTGAAGTTGAAGCGCCGCTGCTAGAAGAAGTCATGACTTACACACGCGGCAATCAAACCCGCGCTGCCATCATGATGGGCATCAACCGTGGCACACTTCGCAAGAAGCTTAAGCAATACGGCATGAACTAAGATTCCAAGGGCTTTGCCCACCAAAGAGCACCAATCGGTGCTCTTTTTGTTTCAACACTACAACATTAGAAACTTAAAATTTATGCAAACACCAAAACCTATTAAACGTGCTCTCCTTAGTGTCTCTGATAAAACCGGTATCCTCGATTTCGCGACAGCGCTGCATAACGCTGGAGTAGAACTTCTGTCGACGGGCGGTACTGCTAAACTTCTCGCTGACGCTGGCTTACCTGTTAAAGAAGTGTCTGATCACACAGGTCATCCGGAAATTATGGCTGGCCGCGTTAAGACCCTTCACCCGAAAATTCATGGCGGTATCCTTGGTCGTCGCGGTACCGATGAAGCGGTGATGGAAGAGCACAATATTGCGCCTATCGATCTTGTGGTGGTTAACCTTTACCCGTTCGCTGCAACCGTGGCAAATGAAGACTGCACGCTTGAAGATGCCATTGAAAATATTGATATCGGTGGCCCTACAATGGTTCGCGCGGCAGCCAAAAACCACAAAGACGTGACTATTGTGGTTAACGCGTCTGACTACTCTCGCGTTCTTGCTGAAATGAACGACAATAATGGCTCTTTGTCTTACAGCACACGCTTCGATCTAGCCATCAAAGCATTTGAACACACAGCTGAATACGACGGCATGATTGCGAACTATTTTGGTGCCCGTTTAGACAGCACTGGTTGTGAAGCAGACTGTGACCATCAGCACAGTGAATTCCCACGTACCTACAACATGCAGCTGACTAAGAAGCAAGATCTTCGCTATGGCGAAAATAGCCATCAAGAAGCGGCCTTCTATGTAGAAAACGATATTCAAGAAGCGTCGGTTGCTACTGCTACTCAGCTTCAGGGTAAAGAGCTATCGTTTAACAACATTGCTGATACCGATGCGGCGCTAGAGTGCGTGAAAGAATTCGAAGAGCCAGCATGTGTAATTGTTAAGCACGCTAACCCGTGCGGTGTTGCTATTGGCGACGATATTTTAAGTGCCTACGATCGTGCGTTTAAAACTGACCCAACGTCAGCATTTGGTGGCATTATCGCGTTTAACCGCGAGCTTGATGCGAAAACAGCACAAGCGATTGTTGATCGTCAATTTGTAGAAGTGATTATTGCACCGACAGTAAGTGATGAAGCGAAAGAAGTAGTAAGTGCGAAGAAAAACGTACGTCTTCTAGCGTGTGGTGACTGGGCTGGTCAGCTAACTGAAGGTTATGACTTTAAGCGCGTAAACGGCGGTTTATTAGTGCAAGAGCGTGACTTCGGCATGGTTGAAATGGAAGACCTAGAAGTTGTGACTAAACGTAAGCCAAGCGAAGAAGAATTACGTGACCTTATGTTCTGCTGGAAGGTAGCAAAATACGTGAAGTCTAACGCCATTGTTTACTGCAAAGACGGTATGACGGTAGGCGTGGGCGCAGGTCAAATGAGCCGTGTTTATTCTGCGAAAATTGCGGGTATTAAAGCAGCTGATGAGAACCTTGAAGTGGCAGGCTCTGTTATGGCATCTGACGCTTTCTTCCCATTCCGCGACGGCATCGATGCTGCGGCTGAAGCCGGTATTAAAGCGGTAATTCAGCCAGGCGGTTCAATGCGCGACCAAGAAGTGATTGACGCTGCTGATGAACATGGCATTGCTATGGTGTTTACGGGCATGCGTCACTTCCGTCACTAATAGGTATCTGCACTATATCTTTTAGTGCAGGCTTAGTGAGGGAAAGCAACACCTAAGTTAAACACACAGTAAAGCGGCATTTAGTGGCTTTACTGTGTGTTTGTCGTTTTTCCTTAACCCTTTTTAATACGCAGACTCAAGGTCCTTTGCTTAGTTGTAGTGAAATCTCATCGAAGCGACAGAGTTGCGAATTATTCTGCTAAGGCGTAAGTGCAAATAGGGGTTAGCTGATAGGCTTGATCTGACCCGTGGTAATTTGTAGTAATAGTGTTACTGATAAATGTTATGTTTTACCAGTCCGCATAAATAATTACCTACCCTTGACAGAAAAAGGAAATAAGAATGAAAAAGTTAGCCCAACTTGCGTTAGCCGCAACGCTAGGTGTAACAGCAACCTATGCCACTGCCGATGCTATTTCTGACGCCGCGATGAGCGATATACGCTCTGATAAAGCCAAAGTTCGTGACGAGTATCGCAACCCTCAACAAACGTTACGCTTTTTTGGTCTACAGCCAGACATGACTGTGGTAGAAATCTCGCCAGGTGGCGGCTGGTATGCCGACATCCTTTATTCTGTTGTAAAAGAAAACGGAAAATACGTTGCAGCTCACTTCTATGTTGACGATGAAACCAGCGGCTACTACAAAAAGTCGGTAGAAGGCTTTAAAGAAAAAATGAAGCCGGGCATGAAGTATGAAGGCGCAGAACTTACTGCATTTGATCCAATCAAAGCGTTAGATATTAGCGAAGCGGGCAGTGCTGATATGGTGCTAACTTTTCGCAACGTACACAACTGGTATATGAGTCACGGTGACGAAGGTATAGACAACGCGTTTGGGGCTTTCTTCAAAGTACTTAAGCCAGGTGGCGTACTGGGCGTAGTGGAACATGAGCTACCTGAAAGTGCAGATGATGAAGCAATGAAGAAAAGCGGCTACATGAAGCGTTCTTACGTTGTAGCTGCCGCTGAAAAAGCGGGTTTTGTCCTTGAAGCTAGTAGCGATGTTAACGCAAACCCAATGGATAGCGCAGATCACCCAAAAGGTGTGTGGACGCTACCTCCTCGTTTGGCGCTTGACGACCAAGACCGGGAAAAATACATGGCGATTGGCGAGAGCAATCGCATGACGCTAAAATTCACCAAACCAAAATCATAATATTAAACACTCAAAACGGAACAGTTAATGAACGTACTTGTAATTGGCGGCGGTGGCCGCGAACACGCGCTAGCGTTTAAAGCAGCGCAGTCTTCTGATGTTTCAACAGTATTTGTAGCACCTGGCAATGCCGGTACCGCTACAGAGCCTAAGCTTGAGAACGTAGCAATTGATGTGAACGACATCGCAGGCTTAGTTTCTTTTGCGCAAGGCAATGATGTTGAGCTTACTATCGTAGGCCCAGAAGCGCCGCTAGTTGCAGGTGTAGTAGATGCGTTCACTAACGCGGGTTTAATGATATTTGGTCCCACTCAAGCTGCGGCGCAGCTTGAGGGCTCAAAAGCGTTTACCAAAGACTTTTTGGCTCGTCACAATATTCCAACGGCTGAGTATCAAAACTTCACCGAAATTGACCCGGCTATTGCCTATGTTCGTGAGAAAGGCGCGCCGATTGTAGTAAAGGCTGACGGTCTTGCTGCAGGTAAAGGCGTTATCGTTGCGATGACACTTGAAGAAGCGGAAGACGCCATTCGCGATATGCTAGCGGGCAATGCCTTTGGCGAAGCGGGCAGCCGCGTCGTTATTGAAGAGTTTTTAGACGGTGAAGAAGCGTCGTTTATTGTAATGGTAGACGGCAAAAGCGTACTGCCTTTTGCCACCAGCCAAGACCACAAACGTGCGGCTGACGGCGATAAAGGGCCTAACACAGGTGGTATGGGTGCTTATTCTCCTGCTCCAGTTGTTACGCAAGACATTCACGACCGCATTATGCAGGAAGTGATCATGCCGACGGTTGATGGCATGGCCGCTGAAGGTAACGACTATGTTGGCTTTTTATATGCGGGCCTAATGATTATGGCCGACGGTACCCCAAAAGTCATTGAGTACAACTGCCGCTTTGGCGACCCAGAAACTCAGCCTATTATGCTTCGCTTAAAATCTGATTTGGTTCCACTTTGCCAAGCAGCGTGTAAAGGTGAACTTGCAGGCAAAACCATTGAGTTTGACGAGCGCGCTGCAGTAGGTGTTGTGCTTGCCGCAGGTGGCTACCCAGGCAGCTATGATAAAGGCGACGTGATTACTGGTTTTGAAGAAGCCGCTAAGTTACACGGAAAGGTTTTCCATGCAGGCACCGCCCTGCAAGATGGCGAAGTGGTAACCGCAGGTGGCCGCGTACTTTGCGCTACAGCTTTGGGTAACAACGTTACCGAAGCGCAGCAAAAAGCCTACGAGCTGCTTAAAACCATTCAGTTTAAAGATGTGTACTACCGCACTGATATTGCGCACCGAGCCATTTCAAGAGAGTCTCAGGCGTAATAGAGTATGAATATATTGAGCCAGGTGATTTAGGTCACTTGGCTTGATAATTCACCATCAACGTTCTACGACAGTTTCATCGCTGCTGCCGCTGCGAAGCGGATAAGTTGTTTCTTTCTTTTTTTTATCACCCCACATGTACTTGTATTCCCAGCCTGTCAATTCCTCAACCACGCTGACAACGTGAGGTAACGCGTCCTGCTTTGCACCACCCTTACGCAAGCGACTGACTTCATCAATAAGTATTCTGTGGTTTTGCTTGGTTAACTGAAATAGCGTTGCGCCAAATAGCGCAATAATCGCTAGACAGCTTGGCCCAATTAAAAACAGCCAATATACGCCTGAAATAGTCTCACTTGTCTGCACTTTGGCGCCAGATTCAAAGCCGACCCATTGTAAGCCAATACTCGCAATCAACATTGCAGAGGCCTGACATATTTTCCGCCCAAGGGTCATGACACCAGAGAAAATTCCCGCTCTACGTCGCCCTGTGAGAATTTCATCCACATCAGGAATAGAGTTAAAGATAACCCAAGGAATAAGGTATATGCCGCCTCGCGCGAGGCCGATAAGAACGGCGCCAAAGAAAACCGCTTTGCTCACATCAAGCGCAACATTGGGGAGAATAGCGAAAAAGGCAAGGCTAACAAACATAAGGCCTAATGCTATTTTATAGGCGTTAGCATTCCCTATTTTTAGCGCGAACCATGTGAAGGTAAGCACACCAAAAAACTGCATAAAGGTCATCACACTCAAGATTTGCCCACCTTCGCCCGCAGATAGATTGAGGTTAAATGTAATATAGTGAAGAAAGAGCGCGCCAAAAATGTCTAATGCTACTGACCCGCCGATATACATCATCAGATGAATTCGAAATGTTTTTATTTGCAGTGTACTTGCCATTTCCTTATATAAATCAACGAGGGTTTCTTTTATAGAAGAGACCTCTTTCTGAGGAGGAAGCCTGGAAGGTTCGATTTCCCACGTGTATTTATAAATAAAGTACCACGGCAAAGTAAAAATAAATCCAAACAAAAACCCAATATAAATGAAGGCTTGGGCTTCATCTTCAACATTGGACATGATAAGCCCAGGGATGAGGGTAACCACAAATGCGGTTATTTGACCAAATGTCAGGCGGCAACTTCCCATCTTAGTTCGAATCTCATAGTCGTCAGTCATTTCGTTTGGAAGTGTGCAATAAGGGGTCATCACCACGGTAAACATGGTGTTGAATAAAAGATAGGTGGCCAGGTAATACGCAAACCCGAACCCAGAGATAAACATGAGACCAAACACGATTAGGAACGGTGCGCCAAAAAGAAAAAACACTTTTCTGCGTCCAAAACGGGTTCGGATATTATCAGTGATATACGCAACGATAGGGTCAGTAATGGCGTCCCATAACTTACCAATAGCAAAGATTAACCCTGCTTCAACAGGCGATAAGCCTGCAACTTGGGTGAAAAAGTAGAGCATCCACAACCCAATTATGGTGCCAGAGCCGCTTCCAAAAATATCTCCTGAGCCCCACGCAATAATGTTTTTCCAACCTGGCTGCTTTCTTTTTTCTACGTCATTCACTGATGAACTCCCAACCTTTGCAGCTAATATTTTAACACTGATTTAACACAGACTATTACGACCTTGACACCGGTGTCAATATAGAATTTAATGTAAATACAGTTAACACTAGGTGAATAAATCACAGTTATTGTAAATTCCTTTGATTATTTCACACTCTTTTTAAATAACTTTTGTTTAAACGTGGGGATACCATGAAGTTAAAACTTGGCGTTATTGGTTGCGGCAAAAAATCATCTCAATATATCGACACATGGTCTCAGCGCACTGATATCGACATTGTTTGTGTTTGCGATCCAAGCGAGGGAGCATTACAGCATGTTAAATCAATTCTTAGCGATCACGGTCAAAAGCAGGTGCACGCTTATCAAGACTGGCAATCCCTTTTCAGTAAACAAGGTAGTACGCTAGATGCCGTTTATATTTGTACTCCACATGCTGTTCACGCAGACCAAGCACTAGCTGCCCTAGAGTTGAACTTAGACGTATTACTTGAAAAACCCATGGTTACAACCGTTGATGAAGCGAAGGCACTCCAATTGGCCCAACAGGCCAGCGGTAAACAGCTTGTAGTTGCCTATCAAGGTGGATTATCTCCTCTTGTTCATCAACTGAAAGAAGATATTGCCACAAAGCGTTATGGCGACTTGATGAGTGTCAATGCTGCAATTTGGGAAGATTGGGCAGACACTTACACAGGCCATTGGAAGCAAGTACCTGAAATCTCAGGGGGTGGTTTCATGTTTGATACCGGTGCACACATGATGAACACCACATCAATGCTTTGCTCTCAGCCTTTTGCCAGTGTTAGCGCAAAAATGAATAACCATAACTTTCCTGTGGATATTGTTACAACGGTAATAGGAGAATTGGCAGACGGGATGCTTTTCTCTATGCACGCTTGCGGCAAAAGCATTCGATGTACGTCTCGAATAGAGTGCTTTTTCACTGACTATGTCGTTAGAGTCTGCGCGTGGGGACGCTGGATTGAGATTGAAGACAGAGACGGCAACATTGAGCGCAAAGAGCAGGAGTCCGCAAACAATTTGATGAATGTTTTCTTACAAACAAAGGACGGCAATATACTAAACCCTTCAGATATTGAACAAGGATTGCACATGGCAAAATTGTGGGACGCTATCAAACTCTCTGCCAGCAAAAACGGCGCGCCGGTAACGTGTTGAGCTCCTTTACGCTCGCGCAACATTACCGTATTGCATTCATTAAAAAAGGGCGTTTCGCCCTTTTTTAATTTATTTCTTCTGTGCGGCCTTTTCCGCGAGCATCAGTTTTCGCGGCTTTTTAAAATAGGTCTGTTTGGGTGCGCCCTTTTCTAACGGCACCGGTCTCCCCCAGTTTTTCATGCTCCACCCAGAGGTATGGGCTTGATTTGACCATTGTATGGCATTGGCAAGCACCTGAATGATGTGAGGGTTTCTATATATTGGAAAGGTTTCGTGGCCCGGAGAAAAGAAGAATATTTTCCCTCTTCCCCGAGTAAACGTGCAGCCACTTCTTAGGATTTCCCCGCCTTGATACCAAGACGTAAATACCAGTTCATCAGGGTCTGGAATATCAAATGGTTCGCCATACATTTCCGACTGAGGTAACTCAATTTGAGGCGGCAAGTTATAGGCAATAGGGTGGGACGGTTTCAAACACCAGACGCGCTCACGTTCCCCACCCTCGGCCTCTCGCCAGCTCAAATTACAACTTGTTCCCATTAAGCGCTTAAACAATTTAGCATGGTGTCCGGAGTGTAAAACAATTAGCCCCATCCCTTCTAATACACGCTGTTGCAGCTTATCGATAAGCTTGTCATCAAGCTCATCATGGTATCGGTGGCCCCACCAAATGGCGACATCCGTATTGTCGATTCTCTCTTGTGGCCATCCTTGCTCAGGGTCGTCTAATGTTGCTGATGTTAAGTTAAAACCGAACGGTTTAAGCCCCTCAACAATGCAACCGCCAATGGTTTCGGGATAGCACTCTTGTACGTCAGCGTCTTCTTTTTCGTGCCGACATTCATTCCATACGGTAACATTTATCATAGTACTGCCTGCTGCTTTGATTGTGGGGAATAGTCCTGTACTTCTAGAAGCAAGCTATCTAACGCGGTAGGAACACCATTGGCTAAAATGTAACTCAACCAGTATTTAACTCGCTCTTCAAACACGTCATTCGTCGAGAGTGTCTGGGGAAAGACTTGCGAGAGACCCAAATACCCTTTTACTAATTTATCAATCTCGTAAAAGTCACGTTTTTGAACGTCATAAAGCTTATCAGCAAGCGGGTCCTGTACCTCTATCGCATCGCCCTTGGCGTCAAAAGCCATAGTATAGCGAAGCCATGAAGCGACAGCGAAACACAGACACTCAGCGCTCTCGCCATTTTGTAGTCTACCTTCAATAGTGTGAAAAAGGCGTTGGGGCAACTTCTGCGAGCCATCCATCGCGATTTGATAAGTTCTGTGAAACAGCGTTGGGTTCTTGAAGCGCTCTAACAAATCTGCTGTGTAGCTTGTAAGTTCCAACCCAGGAGGTGGTGTCAACGTGGGTGCAATTTCATCACACATCAAAATATTTAAGTATCGTTCAAAGGCTTTATCTTCCATTACTTCGCTAACGAATTCATAGCCTGATAAGAACCCTGCATACGCTAACGATGAATGAGCACCGTTTAATAGACGAAGCTTCGCTTTTTCAAACACATCTACAGTGCTTACAATAGTAGCCCCAACCTCTTCCCAACAAGGGCGCTTACCAGCAAATTTGTCCTCAATTATCCATTGCGTGAATGCTTCAGTTTTCACCATTGCACTGTCTCTGTAACCCGCTTCATCCGCTAATTCATCAATATCGCTAGGCGTAGTTGCTGGCACAATTCTGTCAACCATGGTGTTGGGAAATGCTACATTCTCGTTGATCCAATCCACCAATTCGTCGCTCACACGTGTTGCAAACTGCGTCACAATTCTTGCTGTCGTACTGCCGTTCTCCGGTAAATTGTCACAGCACAAAATGGTAGGGGCGTCGACTTGCGCCTCAAACCTTGTTTTAAGTGCACTAACCAAGTAGCCGATTGCCGTTTTCGGCTTATCTAAATTAGATACATCGTGAATAATATCAGGATGCTGCACATTTAAATTACCCGTTGATGGGTCCAGGCAGTAACCTTTTTCAGTCACCGTTAAAGAGATGATGTGACACGATGGCGAAGCCATTAACGAAAGCACCGCTTGCGGGTCGTCAGGTGCAACCAACACTTTTGCAACCGATTGAACTAGTTGCTGCTCTTGCCCTTGCACAGAACTCACCTTAACCGTATAGAAGCCATCTTGCGGATTAAGTTGCTCAGCAACGGTCCCGCTTCTGAGCGACACGCCGGCGATAAACCAGTCATGATCGCCACTCTTGCGCATATATGCATCGGTATACACCGCTTGATGCGCTCGATGAAATGCACCTATTCCCAAATGGACAATCCCAATATTTGGCGTCTGTGGACGATATAATTCGTCGCTTTTACTCACTATTTCGCGATCCAACCTCGTTACTGTCATAACCACTACCTATAAGTTGTAAGCACGTTTAGCTAGGTTATATGCCAAGTCCTTGGCAAGCCCATGAGCCTCATCCATATCGATATAGTGACGCGCTACCAGCTCCGCGAGATATACACAATCCATTCTACGAGCAAGATCATGACGAGCTGGAATAGATAAAAACGCACGGGTATCGTCATTAAACCCTACTGTATTGTAAAACCCAGCGGTTTCGGTGGTTTGTCTTCTGAAACGAATCATCCCTTCAGGGCTATCGTGAAACCACCATGAGGGCCCTAGCTTCAGGCAAGGATAATGCCCTGCGAGCGGCGCTAATTCTCTGCTGTATACAGTTTCATCTAAAGTGAACAAGATAATGTTTAAATTTGGATTGTTGCCAAACTTATCTAGTAAAGGTTTAAGGGCTTGAATATATTCAGTGGGAGAAGGAACATCCGCGCCTTTATCTCTACCATATACTTCAAACACAGACTTGTTGTGATTCCTGTAAGCACCGGGATGGATTTGCATAACCAAACCGTCTTCAATAGACATTTCAGCCATCACGGTAAGCATATGCGCCCTAAAAAGCTCAGCCTCGTCGGCAGTAAAGTGACGGCTTTGTACTTTGGCAAATAACGTTTTGGCCTCGCTGTGAGAAAGGTCTGCTGTTGCTGCGGTGGGATGGCCGTGGTCGGTAGAGGTAACGCCCATCGTTTTGAAGAACGCACGTCGCTGGCGCAACGCTTCAAGATAATTGTCGTAATTTGTACAGTCTAAATCGGTTAACGCACCGAGTTTTGCTAATTTTGTCGTAAATTTTTCATGTTCGGGGTCAATGACAGCATCAGGCCTAAACGCACTAATAACTTTACCTTTCCAACCTGAGTCCAGAATTTGTTGATGGTATGTCAGTTCATCGGTTGCACATTCCGTCGTCGCTATTACTTCGATATTGTACTGCTCAAATAATGCTCTAGGAAGGAACTCAGGGCGCTTTAGCGCGCTGTCTATGATGTCGTAATAATGGTCAGCCGTTGATTCCTCTAATTTCACCTCAATACCAAACGTGTGCACAAACACATAGTTAAGCCAGAAGCTCGACGGTGTTCCCTTGAACAAATAAAAGTGTTTTGCAAATACTCGCCATACTTCACGCGGTTCAACGTCAGCGCAACTTCCGTCTTTTCGCCATATACCGAGCTCGTCTAAGCTAATGCCCTGACTGTAAAGCATTCTATAAATGTAATGATCAGGCTTGATGAGTAAATCAGTAGGGTTGGCAAATGGCTCATTCAATGCAAACCAAGCGGGGTCAGTGTGACCGTGAGGACTAACGATAGGTAAGTCTTTCACCTCATTATAAAGTGTCCTTGCGATGTCTCGTTCCACTGGATTAGAGGAAAAGAGTCTATCTGGATGAAGGTGCAACTTCGACGCCATCAATATTTACTCCATTGCTTGTCGTTAATGGTCAAAAAGCGCATCACTGTTGAAGAAATGACATGAATAATAAGTGATTACCTTACCTGTCTGATGGCCTTTCCAAAATAGAAGTTATAAACCCAATTGACACCGGTGTCAAATATGATTATAAAACAACAAAGGCGATAATATTTAATATAGAATTATCATTATTAACAAATTTACATCAACTAAGCAGCCTATTTGGGCTTATATCACAAATACTGTTGGTTGCACTATGGTGATGATTTATATTATCTCGTCAAAGTATAAAAAGGGTTATGGAATTTATGGCTTCAGTCACCATTATGGACGTAGCACGAAAAGCTGGTGTCTCTAAGAAGACGGTTTCACGTGTTATTAATAATGAAGCTAACGTGAGACCACAGACAAAAGAAAAAGTCCAAGCTGCAATTGATGAGCTTGGTTTTAAGCGCAATCCTCTTGGAATGGCCCTTGCGAAAAACCGGTCATTGTTTATCGCGCTTCTCGCAGATAACCCAAGTCCTGGTTATCTGATGAATTTACAGAAAGGTATCCTTCAAGCGTGTACCGAAGAACATATGGGGCTATTCCTTTATGATTGCCAATACCGCTCGCCATCATTAGTAGAAGAAATACAAACCTTCATTGAGAATACGCTGGCTGATGGCCTTATACTCGTACCTCCACTTAGCGATAAAATCGAGCTTCTTGATATGCTTGACCGCAAAGGCGTCAGTTATGTTCGCATAGGAACCAAAGATACAAAGCGCGGCGATTTCGTTGGATCTAATACGAGTAAAGCCGCATTCGATATGACTGAATATCTTATTAAGCTTAAGCATCAACATATTGGTTTTATCTTAGGTCATCCCGATCAAGCATCGAGTAAACGAACTGAACAAGGATTCAGAGAGGCGCATGCAAAAGCAGGTATGCCTGTCGATGAAACGTTGATTGCCCAAGGGTATTACACCCATCAATCGGGCGTTGATGCGGCGATGACGTTGCTAAATAAAACACCTAGACCAACAGTCATTTTTGCGAGTAATGATGAAATGGCCGTTGGCGCATTGTGTGAAGCACAAAGTCGGGGAATAAAAGTACCTGAAGAGCTTTCCATAGCGGGTATTGATGACATATCGATAACTACAAAGGTTTGGCCAAATATCACAACTATGCGTCAACCGTTGAATTCCATAGGTTATACCGCAGCCTCTACGCTTATTCGACGATTACAGAAAAAACCTATAGAACAAAGTGAGGAAGCTTTTGTGAACCAACTTTTCGACTGTGAGCTTGTCATTCGCCAATCGACCAAAACTTACGTTGGCTAAAAGAATATTATGATAGGAAAAGATAGGCGCGCTGCGCACTGGTAAGTACTTAGCATTCAGGCCTATCTTTTCGCTTTAGCTCTCTCTACGTAAAACCTCTAGGCTACGACTCACTCACTTTCTTTGACCCTACGATCGCATACCATGCGATATACACGTAGCACAGTGCTGGTACCAAAAAGCTCAACTGTAACGAAATGGCATCAGCAGCAACACCTTGAATAAGTGGCAGTATTGCCCCTCCCACTATACCTTGGCATAAGTAGCCAGACGCTTTACCGGTATGTTCTCCCAACCCAGAAATGGCCAGCGCAAAAATAGTGGGAAACATAATAGAATTAAAAAGGCCTATAGAGAGAATGGTCCACATTGCCATATCGCCACTACTAGACACCGACACAGATATCATTGCTACTGCAAGTAACGCGTTTAAAGCAAGAATGATTGAGGGAGCAACAAATCGCATAATGAATGCCCCAAAAAAGCGACCAACCATAGCAGCACCCCAGTAATAAGACACCATGGCACCTGCACTTACGTTATCCATTCCCTCTATGCCAAGCTGTAGAAAAAAGTTTACCAAATAGCTACCCACCGCAACTTCTGCGCCGACGTACAAAAATATGGCGAGTACACCGTATTTTAAATGGGGAAAAGCATTCATAGAAAAGCGCTTTGTCGTTTGGCTAGCGCCACTGCTTTCATGCAGTATTGGCAGGCGCAATTTGGAAAAAATGAGAGCGACAACAACCAACACCCCCGCAATTATTAAATAGGGCTGCTGCACTGCTTCAGCTGAATTATCATTTGAAGCTGATGCAAGAATAAGGATCGCACCAAATGCGGGCGCTGCGGAGTGTCCGAGTGAATTAATTGCCTGCGCCAGATTCAGACGGCTAGCGGCGGTTTTTTCAGGCCCCAATGCAGCGACGTAAGGATTAGCTGACACTTGTAAAACAGTGATGCCTGCAGCTAGTACGAATAGGGCGAAAAGGAAAATACCATACCTAGATAAGGATGCTGCGGGAAAAAAGAGACAGCATCCAACGGCAATAATACCCAAGCCGTAAATAATGCCTCTTTGATACCCCGTTTTTACAATAAGTCGACCAGCTAAGGGCGAGACGATAAAATAAGCCCCAAAAAAGCAGAACTGAACAAGCGCCGCTTGTAAAAAGCTTAATGCAAAAGCGTTTTTTAAATAAGGCAGCAAAATATCGTTTAAGGCTGTGATGAACCCCCAAATAAAGAACAGGGCGGTCATGGCAAAAAAGGCAAACTTCATGGTATTGGGCTGATGCTCAGTTTTGAGCGCTACCATTTCAGGTGTAGGGTTCATAAATTATCCTTTTTACAGTTTCACTAATACATCAAAACAGGCACCAAGCGTGTGGTAGTCACACTTTGCACCCGCACTACTCTTCTCATCAGATACTTTGGCATTATCACGACCCAGCAACCTAAACCACGCACCGTATTGGTGGTCGACAAAGTGTTCCCAGCTGTAAGCCCATAACTTTTTATAAGCGTCTAAATATTTCGCTTCCTTCGTTTCTTGATAAAGCAGAGCAGCCGCGGCGAAACTTTCAGCCTGAACCCAAAAATACTTGTCGTCGTCACACCAGTTTCCTTCGTCATCGAAACCGTAGATCAGTCCGCCGTATTCGTTGTCCCAAGCCACCTTATAAGCAGAGTCAAAGAGAAACTGTGCACGCGTTAACCACGCAGTATTAGGTTCGATTCGATATAGCGACACTAACAATTTCGCCCACTCGGTTTGATGGCCAGGCTGGAACCCCCAAGGTCGATATAAATTTTTGGGGTCATCACGGTTGTAATCCCAATCGGTTTGAAATGTTGGCGTGTAATGCTCCCATACGAGACCGCCCGTTTGATTAGCCTGTCGTGAGGTTATATTTTCGGCTATGCACTTTGCTCTAGAAAAATAAACGCTGTCACCGGTTGCTTCAAACGCAGAAATCATCGCCTCACATGCATGCATATTTGCGTTTTGACCTCGATAAGGCGACAGTACTCCATCCGCGCTAATTTCATCAGCATACAGCTCATAATCAGGTTGCCAGAACCGAGTTTCCATTAAATCGAACACTCGCTTTATGTCTTCTTTCGCATCTTTGATTTTTGCCTTGTGAATTGCGGCATAGGCCAATAAAACGAACGCATAACCGTAGTTTTGCTGGGTCATATCAAGGGGGTCATTTCCTTGAAGGGTCCATGCATAGCCTTGCTTGTCTTCTCGCCAATGCACGTTTTCAAGGAAGGTAAGGCCGTGAATAGCCAATTCTGCATATTGCTTTTCGCCAAGTAAGCTGTAGCCACGGGCATAGTTAACGATAATTCGCGCACTACTCACTAGTTGTTTGAACTGAGGATTAAACACCTCACCATTGTCTAAATAATTCTGAAAATACCCGCCTTCTTGATCAACAACACGTGGGTCATAAAACCGATAAATGTCTTTGCAATGTTGCTCTAAAAACGCTTTGCTGTAGGGATTTTCAAGTGAAGAAATGGGCATAGTGCAATGTCCTATTTAATTTGTCGTTGTAGGGATTGGCATTATTCTGGTGTTTTTGCATTAAGTGTGTGCCGACGAACTAGGCATCGTTCGCCGCCGACGGTATTGATAATTTACCCCACTGGCTTTCTGGCAGAATGGCACCTTTAAATTGAACCACTTTACTCGCACAAGCATGTGCCTTTTTAATGGCTTGATTTATACTCATGTTCTGAGAAATACCCGAGATAAATCCGCCGCTGAAGGCGTCTCCCGCTCCCGTAGCGTCTACCATGGTGTCACTGAAATCCAAAGGAAGTGTATTCAATTCCCCCTTCACCCAATAGCACGCTTTACGCTTGGCAGACATTAATGTGATGCAAGGCAACGCAGCGCAGAATTGCTCTAACATCGCGGTGTTTGAAAACTTGAAAATTGTTTTTAAGTCTTCGTCGCTGGGAAGGAAGTAATCTGCTTTTGCGATGGCTTGCTGATAGGCATTCACTACATCATCTCGACGCCGCCAAAGGTTCGCTCTGTAGTTCGTATCAAAGAACACTAGTTTGCCTTTAGCGCGCTGTCGTGCAAGAAAAGCTAACCAACAGTGCAACACTTCTTCGCTCATCAAAGACAGGGTTATCCCTGACCAATAAAAGGCTGTGCAGTTTTCCGCTTTCTCCACCAGTGACGTGAAGAGTGAAATACTGGTAAAGCATTGCTTTGCCGCTGAATTACTGCGCCAGTAGGTGAAAGTTCGCTCACCATGATTGTCGTTCTCGATGGCATACATTCCTGGTGATTCGCCGGGAATACTTATCATTGAACACAGAGGCAGGCCATGATGAAGGCATGCGACACGAATACTTTCACTAAATCCGTCATCGCCAAGTGCAGAGAAATAACGCACGTTTGTACCTAACCTTGATAACATTACGGCCGTATTAAATGTATCTCCCGCTACGCCGCGCTTGAACATACCCTCTCCATAGGGCTGTAGCTCTATCATTACCTCTCCAAATACGCCAATCATGCTCTGTTCCTCACCAGTTATACATTGAGCCATCTTCTAATCGGTTTACGGGCAAGTAAGCGCGTTTATAAGGGTATTTCGCTGCTTTTTCCTCATCGATATCCACACCATGCCCAGGCGTTTCACCGGCTATCAAATAGCCATTTTCAAAACGATAATCGTGAGGGAATACTTCGTCGGTCTCAGGTGTATGACGCATATATTCCTGGATGCCAAAGTTTGGTACCCAAGTGTCGAAGTGAAGTGCAGCGCCCATTGTGATAGGGCTTAGATCAGTTGCACCGTGGAAGCCCGTTCTGACATGATAGAGCTCCGCTAAATGCGCAATTCTGCGTAAATGCGTGATCCCTCCGCCATGCACAATGGTCGTGCGGATATAATCGATAAGCTGTTCACTAATCAGCTGTTGGCAGTCGTGAATAGAAGCAAACACCTCTCCTACTGCAATAGGTGTGGTTGTATGCTTACGGAACAGTCTGAAACCTTCTTGCAGTTCTGCTGGAACCGCATCTTCTAACCAAAATAGTTTGTAAGGCTCTAGAGATTTACCAAGTTGCGCAGCTTCTATTGGTGTGCATCTGTGGTGGGCATCATGCAGTAAATGGTAGTCGTAGCCATAAGTTTCACGCAGCGTTTTGAAAAGCTCAGGTACGCTATTTAAATATTTTGACGTGGACCATACGTTTTCTGTAGGCAGTTCAGCATCTGCGGGTTCATAGTACATTTTGTCTTTTGAAACGCCGTATGTACTGTCTAGTCCGGGCACCCCCGTTTGAGCGCGAATGGCTTTATATCCCATATCGATGTACTTACCGACTTCGGCAACCGTATCGTCTATCGTTTTGCCGTTTGCGTGACCGTAAACCATAACACCATCACGACTTCTGCCACCTAATAACTGATACAGCGGCATATTGGCAGCTTTTGCTTTTATATCCCATAACGCCACATCAACAGCGGCAATCGCCGTCATCCCTACTGGACCACGACGCCAATATGCACCTCTGTAAAAGAACTGCCATATGTCTTCAATGCGTCTCGCGTCTTTTCCAATAAGGCATGGAACAAGGTGATCTTCTAAATAACTTGCCACCGCAAGCTCTCGACCATTTAGTGTAGCGTCGCCAATACCGTAGGTCCCGTCTTCGGTAACAATTTTCAGCGTAACAAAATTTCTACCGGGACTGGTGACGATGACTTTAGCGTCGATAATCTTCATATTCATTCCTATATAAACGATGCTCTGTCGAGTAAAAACACAGATGTAACCTTGAATTTACCACCACAAAGCCTTAAATTGGCCAAACCTTTTTCATTAAGTTAACATTTGGCCCGTCCAATATGCAACATGTAAGTCCAAAAAATCTACACTCTGGTTCTTCGAGCACCGGTCAACGCCTGTATCTTCAAGTTGCAGACTCACTTGCACAGCTCATCATCAGTGACAATTTGAGCCCTGGAGATCGCCTTTCCCCTGAGAGAGAACTTGCACAAGAATACGAAGTCAGTCGCCAAACAGTACGGGAAGCATTGATTGCCCTTGAGGTATCCGGTTTAGTAGAAATTCGCCCAGGTTCAGGCGTTTACGTATTAAAGCGAGAGAATTTAAAGACGAGTTTGGTCATGGAAGATGCACCAGGCCCCCTCGAGATCATGGAGGCTCGAACTTTATTTGAAGGTGAAGCAGCAGCACTGGCAGCACAAAGGATTAGTAATGAGGAACTACTCAAACTGAAAGCTTATCTTAAGCAAATGGAAGACATGGTCGCCCTTGGAAAGATAAAGGAGGCAGAGGAGTTTGACGGAAAGTTCCACCGCACTATTGCACAGGCAACACGAAACAGCGCCATTATTACCACTGTTGAATGGTTATGGTCTTTGCGTGAATCGTCGGAAATAAGCCGTGTATTTAACGACAAGATTCGCCAGAAAGGCTCCAACCCTAATATCGAAGCGCACAAGCAAATTCTTGAAAGCCTCTCTCGCTACGACAGCGATGCGGCAAAGAAAGCCATGCAGTCACATCTCGCCGACGTTTCCGAAGCGTATATTTTATTCATCTCCGACTAAAATTGGACGAACCAATTTGAAATTGGTATAGCATCTTGTTATAAAGGCGTAAATAACGATTTAGTTTGGGGTAGTTGAGGATGAAAAAGAATCTTTGGTTGACGTGTTTTCTAGCAATGTCGTGTGTTTTGACGCCGCTTTCGTTAAGTTATGCGTCCAGTAAGCAACCCGTTGACCTTGTTTACCCTTATCTCGATTCAGCTAACAGCCGCTGGTTCTTTTTTGACTCAGCATCACTTCCTTTTGGTATGGTCAACCTCAACCCCGATACCGAGATAGGCGGAGCATGGGGAAGTGGTTATCGTTACCATTCTAACGACATTAAAGGCATAAGCCACGTGCATGCGTGGCAGCTATCCGGGCTATCCGTTATGCCTCTCTCGTCTACTCGCCCTGTGGCCGAGATTAAAAATGACTATTACTCTCCGTTTTCTCATGACAGTGAAATTGTAAAGCCGGGCTACCATAAATTTTCATTAGATCGTTACAAAATTGATGTTGAGCTTACCGCTACAACCCGGGTTGGTTTTCATCGTTACCATTATGCGCCTAATACCCCACAACAAGTATTATTTAACTTAGGCGGCAAATTAGGTCCATCAGAATTAGGTCACGCAGAAGCAAACCAAGTCGCGTCTAATGCGGTAGCTGGCTACATAACAAACTTGCCGACGTACCGCAGAACTCGCCCTACAAAAGTTTACTACTATGCCGAATTCGATAAAGACATAGCTCGATTAGACAGCTACAGAGGGGAACATGTATTCCCGGCCGTTAGCGGCATTAACGGACTTAATGCAGGGCTACTCATTGAACTTAGTCATGACGAAAAACCGCTTTTGATGAAAGTGGGGATTTCCTACGTGTCTGTGGAGAATGCGAAAGCCAATATTGATGCAGAATTATCTACCTGGCACTTTGATAAAACAAAAAATGCCGCACTCACAGAGTGGAACACATGGCTTAAAAAAATCACCGTAAAAGGCGGAACTGAACAACAACAGCGCCGATTTTACACCGATCTTTGGCATGCACTACAAGGCAGACGCATTATCTCTGACGCCAACGGTCAATATGTTGATCAAACTGGCATAGATCCTGTGATTAAACAGCTTCCCCTCAATGAAAAGGGGGTCCCGCTATTTAACCATCACAACTCAGATTCTTTTTGGGGAGCACAATGGACCATTGCAACGCTGTGGCCGCTGGTATACCCAAGCGTCGCCTCGGATTTCACCAACAGTCTGCTTACCTACTATAAAGATGGCTCGATGATTCCACGAGGCCCATCAGGTGGAAATTACACCTATGTCATGACAGGCGCTTCATCAACGCCGTTTATCGTTTCTAACTATATGAAAGGCATACGAGACTTCGATGTTGACACGGCTTACAGCGGGTTAACGTACAATCATAGTGATAAAGGCATTATGGCAAAAGCGGGTTATGAGCACTACACCAAAATGGGTGGTGGTATGCGACATTATCTCGAAAAAGGCTACATTCCATTTCCTCTTCCGCCGGAGGAAAGCAGTTATGGCAATCATAGAAGGGGGCCGGGCCAAACCTTAGAAAATGCGTATCAAGATTTTACCCTTGCTCAGTTTGCCAACGCGCTGGGAAAAGAGAAGGACTATCGCTATTTTTTAAAACGCAGTCAAAACTACCGCAATGTTTTTGATCCTGAATCGGGTTTTATGCGCCCTAGAAATGTAGACGGTACGTGGCAAACACCATTCGACCCCTATCAATACGAAAATGGCTTTGTCGAATCGAACCCCGCTCAAGGCACCTGGTTTGTTCCTCACGATATTAAAGGGTTAGCCGAATTGATGGGCGGGGAAGCGGTATTAATTGAGCGTCTAGACCGCGACTTTCTTGTTGCCGAAAAGCAAGGCTTCACGTCAGGCACTGCTCATGCAGATGAAACCATTGAGTCGTTACGTCGGGCTCCGATCAATTATGGTAATCAACCAAGCATGCAAACCGCATTTATATTTAGCGCAGCAGGCGCACCCTGGAAAACACAAAAATGGTCAAGACGGGTGGTCGACGCTGTTTACTCCCATTTATCTCCTGAACGTGGTTACAACGGTGATGAAGATCAGGGTTTAATGGGCGCGCTGGCGGTACTCATGAAAATAGGCTTGTTTCAGCTAACCGGGGGCGTAGAACAGGACCCTGTTTATTATATTGGCTCACCTATTTTCGATGAAATCACACTTTCTTTAGACAATGACTACTTCACGGGTAAACAGTTTACGATCAAAACCCTAGATAATGGACCAGATAATGTTTTTGTGGAGTCTGCTACGCTCAATGGCGAACCTTTAAACCGCGCCTATCTGCTACACAGTGAAATCACAAATGGTGGAGAACTCGTCCTGCAAATGTCGTCTACGCCTAACCCGTCTTGGCGATAAGCATGACCATAAAGTGTTTGCTTTTTGATAGTGACGGCACACTGGTAGATAGCGAATACCTGTGCAACCTTGGCTTAGCTCAGCAGTTTGCCACTATGGGGCTCAAGCTTGATGCGCATCAGTTGATGAAGCGATATCGAGGCGGCAAGATGTCGGAGGTACTCAACGATATTGCCACATCGCATGACATCACCCTTCCTGCACACTTTTTAGAAGACTACCGGGCTCGCGTCGCCAATTTATTCGAAGCGAACCTTAAACCTATCGATGGGGTTGTTGATGCTCTTGAACAGCTAGACTACGAAAAAGCGGTGGTATCGAATGGCCCTAAAGAAAAAATAGACCATGCATTAGGGCTTTGTCACTTGCACCACTATTTTGGCCCACATATTTACAGCGCATACGACATCGGCGCGTACAAGCCAAGCCCAGATATTTATTTAAGCGTAGCGAAAAGGCTAGGGGTAATGCCGTCTGAATGTGTAGTGATAGAAGACAGCATGGCGGGTATAAAGGCGGGTAGTGCAGCAAAAATGAAAACCTTCTTCTACAACACATTCAACGAACCCGTTTCTTTACCCAATGTGTCTTCGTTCAGCGATATGAGAGCGCTACCGGGTCTTATTGCCTCGCTTAAGTAAGCGATAACTTACTTTTTTCCAATTGATGACAATATGCCTGATTATGTTTTCTGCAATCTTCCCCCCCGTTACAACATTCCCACCCGGTCAATAAAAAGAATATAAAAAAAGGCATTCACCATAGTGAATGCCTTCGTTTTTAAAATTTCGTATTAAGAGTCTTTAACGCTAGCGCTATTTCATTGTTGGCATAGTGTAATGATTGATGTTTTGTTGGCCCTTAGGCCAGCGAGCAGTCACTGTTTTCATCTTAGTGTAGAACCGAACGCCATCTGGGCCGTGCATATTTAGAGGACCAAATATTGAGCGTTTCCATCCGCCAAAACTGTGAAACGCCATAGGCACAGGAATGGGTACATTCACGCCAACCATACCCACTTGCACCTGATGCGTATACATATGGGCAGCCTCACCATTTCCCGTAAATATCGAGGTACCGTTTCCGTATTCGTGTTCATTAACAAGTTTAAGCGCTTCTTCGAAGGTATTTACGCGCACTATACTAAGTACAGGACCAAATATTTCCTCCTGATACACACGCATGCCTGGCGTCACATTATCAAATAGGGTGGGACCCACAAAATAGCCTTGCTCGTTTCCAGTTACGGTAAAGTCGCGCCCATCGCTGACCAAACGCGCCCCCTCCTTGATTCCTGTCTCAATATAAGACAGCACCTTATCAGCATGCTGACGGCTGATTAGAGGCCCCATATGTGGTTCCTCACCTTCGCCATGCCCTGCACCAACGCGCATATTCGCTATTTCCGTTTCTAGCTTTTCTATCAGTGCATCCGCTGCTTCGTCGCCCACACATACGGCCACAGAAATCGCCATGCAGCGTTCACCCGCAGAGCCATAAGCAGCGCCCATTAAAGAACCACTGACTAAATCAAGGTCAGCATCTGGCATCACTACCATATGATTTTTAGCACCACCGAGTGCCTGCACGCGTTTCCCGTTCTCACTCCCCGTCTTGTATACATATTCAGCGATAGGCGTAGAACCTACAAAGCTAACCGCTTGCACTCTAGGATCGCTGAGCAACACGTCAACTGATTCTTTATCGCCATTTACAACATTGAATACACCGTCTGGCAAGCCCGCCTCTTTTAAAAGCTCGGCCAGCTTTAACGGTACGCTAGGATCTTTTTCGGAAGGCTTCATCACAAACGTATTACCGCACGCTAGCGCTACTGGGAACATCCAAAGTGGTACCATCGCGGGGAAATTGAAGGGCGCAATTCCCGCGCAGACACCCACCGGCTGCATTAATGAGAAACTGTCCACACCACGGCCAACGTTCATTGACTGCTCGCCCTTGAGCAAATGTGGAATACCACACGCGAATTCCACCACCTCTATGCCTCGGGTTAGCTCTCCCTGCGCATCCGAAAAAACTTTTCCATGCTCTGACGTGATAAGCAGCGCCAGTTCATCTTTATTTTCTTCCAGCAGCGCTTTGAACTTAAACATCACGCGAGAACGGTTCAACGGCGTTACCGCACTCCATTCTGCCAGCGCATCATGTGCGGCAGTAATCGCTTGTGTTGTCTCTTGTGCACTGGAAAGGCATACTTGCTTAGTCTGCTCTCCCGTGGCGGGGTCGTAAACTGCCCCCACTCGTCCGCTCTGGCTTTCTACGTTATTACCGTTTATAAAATTACCAAGTGTTTGCATGATGTCCCTCTAAGACGTAAGTCTTCAAAATTAATAAGGTTGCTTAGACTGAGCACCTTTGTATTCTTTATGTGCTTGATTTACCGACTCACACTGTGAGATCTCAGGTATAGCAACGTCCCACCAGCTGCCATTATCAGTACTTATATGCGGGTCGGTATTAAGTGAAATCAGGGTACTTTTTGTATTACTGCGCGCTTTTTCTAGCGCAGACTCTAGCTCGCCAACACTGGACACACTAATGCCGTGCGCCCCCATTGCACTGGCGTGTGCAGCAAAGTCGATGTGCATTGCGTCGGGATTACCCGCACAGTTTTCTAAAAGGTTGTTGAAAGGTGCGTTCCCGGTACCTTGTTGAAGGCGGTTAATGCAGCCGAAACCTCGGTTGTCGAGCAGAATGACGGTGATTTTTTGTTCAAGCATGATTGACGTCGCCAGTTCAGAGTTCATCATCATGTAAGAACCATCACCTACCACCACAAACACCTCGCGCTTTGGCGTGGCCATTTTTACGCCCAAGCCACCCGCTATCTCATAGCCCATGCAAGAGAAGCCATATTCCACATGGTACGAGCCCGGTCCCTCAGCTCGCCATAGCTTGTGAAGCTCTCCAGGTAGACCGCCGGCAGCACAAACAATGACATCGCTTGTGTTACTTTGCCGTTTGATAGCACCTAGCACTTGTGCATCAGAGGGCAGTTCTGTGCCCGTATCTGCTGTAACGTTGTCATACATGCTTTGCCATTGGGCGTTTAACACTTTTGCACGATTGAGCCAGTCTTTAAACAGTGGAACGGGCGTAAGACCCTCAGATAGTTGCATTATCACGGTTCGCGCGTCGCCAACTAACGGTTGAGCGTTGTGCTTTTCAGCGTCGAACACACCTACGTTCAGCTGAATTAACATTTTTTGGTGACTCTCCAACAATGTTCGCGACTCCGTCGTGAAATCCTGTAAACGGGTCCCTATTGCCAGCACCACATCAGCCTCTTGGGCTAGCTGATTTGCAGCAGCTGACCCCGTTACACCGATACCGCCTACTGCACAAGGATGCTCCCACGGCAACGCCCCTTTTCCAGCCTGGGTTTCTGCGACCGGGATTTGATGGGCATGCGCAAAGTCAGACAGCACTTCTGTGGCCTCAGAGTAAAGCACTCCGCCACCGGCGATGATGAGAGGCTTTTCAGCGCATTGAAGTGCGCTAAGTGCATGTGCTAATTCATCCTGATGCGCGCTTACTCGCCGTAAACTATGCACTTTCTTTACAAACAGACTTTCTGGATAGTCGAATGCTTCGGTCTGTACATCTTGCGGAAAAGCGAGAGTAACAGGGCCAGAGTTCACCGGGTCCAAGAGTGTCTGCATTGCTACGGGCATTGAATGGATCAGTTGTTCAGGGCGATGAATGCGGTCGAAATATCGGCTTACTGGTTTGAAGCAATCATTCGCCGTCACTCCAGGATCAGTAAAGTGTTCTATTTGTTGAAGTACAGGGTCTGGCTTTCGGTTTGCAAACGTGTCGCCGGGAATCAATAACACAGGAAGGCGATTGGCATGGGCAAGCGCAGCTGCGGTTACCATATTCGTGGCTCCAGGCCCAATTGAAGACGTACACATCATCATGCGCTTGCGGAAATTTGCTTTAGCATACGCAATTGCAGTATGGGCCATGCCCTGCTCGTTGTGAGCACGAAGCGTAGGTATGCTGTCTTGCGCGTGGTAAAGAGCCTCGCCTAAGCCGGCTACGTTACCATGACCAAAAATCGCAAACGCGCCGCCAAAAATCGGCACCTCTTCGTTGTTGTGAACGATGTATTGCTGGCTAAAAAACTTTACCAGCGCCTGCGCGGCGGTTAATCGAACATACTGCATGTTAAGTATCCTTACGCTTATTCCAGGCTTTAACCAAAGTTAAGTAATTGCTCGCTATTTCAGCTTTTAGACTGTCGTCATCAATCTCCCCTGCTAACCACGCTCGACTTGCTTTAGCAAAGATAGAACGTCCCACGGCAAAGCCTCGACATAGGGGGAAATGAGCACTGTCTTCAAAACCTTTGGCAAGTTGTTCAATTGGTGCGTCCAAGCCCAGTAAAATCACACCTCTACAGTGCGGAGCCCGGGTCTCGATCAGTGAAGAGATAGCTTGCCATGCGCCACGGGTTGGCGTCGGCAGCTTCCACCACTCAGGACGCACACCTAAGTCGTACACATTTTCCATACACCGCACGACTGTGTCGTCGTCGCAAGGCATGTTTTTCGGAGGAATAATCTCTAAAAGCAACTCATGGCCGCTTACACAGACCGCATCATAAAGCTCTTTAATTTGTCGACTTTGCGCGTCCCACATTGTTTGCTCATCATCGGGATGCATAAAAATTAAGCATTTTACAATATGTTCTTTAGGCCACGACACCAACTTTGAGCCTATAGAACGCCCTCCCTCTAACTCAATGGGACGAGACGTAGGCACTTCCACCGGTCTACCTATCCACCAGCGCTGGCCTGTAACATCGTTAAGTGCGTCTTGACCAAACGTGTCGTCAATGAGCACACCCACCTGGTTGAGTACAGTGCCGCTATTTGCCACGTCGTTTAGCGAGGCAAGAATATGTTGTTTTAGTGTGGGAATAAGGGTGACGTCAGCCCCCACATCATTTGCCATATCTACAAATTGCTGGCGGTGGTCGAACGCTAATATACATAGTTCATCCCACGTCGCAGGCTTACGCGTGGTAACGCGATGCAGGTAGTTAAGCTCAGGATCTAAATCTGGCCGTTCAATGTCATGCTGATTAGCAATATAGTAGTCAAGCTCTTCTGGCGTAGGAATGGCAGGTGCACAACCATGACGGGATACAACTAACGCGCCAGATGCATTGGCGTATGAACAGGCCTTTTCATACCCCTCTTCTCTAATCCAGCCACGAAGAAAGCCAGCCATAAATGCATCACCGGCACCCAAAACATTGAGCACATCAACTCTAACACCTCCAGCAAAAAACGCATCGTCAATATGATTAGGGATCTCCCTATCGAAAATCGAGCATCCTTGCGCTCCTCGTTTAAGGACAATTTCAGCATCACTTTTCGCGCGTACCGTCTTTAACGCGTCTATGGTGTCGGTTGAGCCGCCCGCAATATGTACCTCTTCTTCCGTGCCAACAATTAGGTCACATAATGGAATAATTGACTGAAGGTGCTTAGTCACATCAGTATTAGACACAAATCGGTTATCGCCTTCACCGGGACGCGTAAGCCCCCAAAGCACCGGACGATAATCAATATCTAAAATAACCTTGGTGTTATTACGACGAGCATACTCAATCGCCTTTCGGGCCACACTATCCACATGCGGTGTCGAAAAATGCGTACCTGTAATCAGTAACGCTTTGGATGAGGCAATATAAGCTTCGTCGAAATCGCTTTCATCTATAGCCATATCAGCACAATCTGTTCTGTAAAAGAGCAGTGGAAACGCTTCTTTCGTTTTGATTGAGAGAATAGCAAGTGCCGTCAGTCTTTCTGGATCTGTGACTACGTGACTCGTGTCTACGCCGGCGCTTTCGAGTTCTTCTCGAATAAACTCTCCAAATTGCTCATCGCCGACCCTGGTAAGCATTGAGGCACGTAACCCCAAACGCGCCGCTCCAAAGCAAATGTTACAAGACGAACCTCCTAATGATTTGGCAAAAGAGGATATATCCTGCAGCCTATTGCCAATTTGTTGTCCGTATAAGTCGACGGATGCTCTACCAAGACATATGACATCCAACGTTTTAGATATTGTTTGTGACACGGTGGCTCTCTTCTCATCTGTTCAAAATAAACGCCAAATTAAAATAGAACATATTTTCCATTTAATCAATTGTTGGAATATTTATTTTATTTGTTCTATTATTTGGCATAGAACAGGCGTACCTAAAAGCGAACGTGAAGCAATGACAGAAACACAAACCGAACTCGAACAACATATTGAAAGCCAGTATTCATTGCTCAGTAAGCGATTGCAGGAAGTTGCCCGCTACGTTTTGGACAACCCGAATGCGATTGCATTTGGTACCGTAGCCAGTATTGCAAAAGCCGCGGGCGTGCATGCCTCCACTTTGGTTCGTTTTGCTCACGCCTTTGGGTTTGAAGGGTTTAGCGATATGCAACAGCTCTTCAAAGACAAGCTCATGGTCAGCTCACCAGACTATGAGAGCCGTATAAAGTCGGTACAAGAGGAACCTGCGACTCACGATAAGAAGTGCGGACTTAGTTGGTTGAAGCAAATTGTTATTGCCAACACACACGCCCTCGAAAATTTATGTAATTCAGTAGATGAGCAGGTGCTAAATGACGCTATCTCTGCGCTTCACAAGGCGAATATCATTCATATCCAAGGGGCGAGAAGGTCATTTCCGACAGCCAGCTATTTCAGCTATCTTCTTAACAACATAGGGCGTCGGGCCCACCTGCTCGATGGCGCCGGTCATATGGATATTGCCCAGCTCAACCTTCTGGGTCCTGATGACGTGCTATTCGCTATTAGTTTTGCACCCTACGCGCAAGAAACCTTAGATGCGGTGAATTATGCTAAAAGTAAAGGAATCGCAATTATCGCTATGACCGATAGTAGCGTTAGCCCTTTAGCTGAACACGCCGACATTTACATTAAAGTGAAAGAAGCAGAAATACACTCATTTCGCTCGCTCAATGTAAGCACCAATATTATTCAAGCGCTTATGCTTGGTCTTATTCACCAATCTAACTAACGGCCACTTACTTATGTCACATTTACACAGTCGACCTTCCGCTCCAGATGTTCAAGGACGTATTCAACATATCACGCCAGCCTCGGCGAATTGGCGCTACGTGGGCTTTGACGTCGTTTTGCTAAAAGCAGGCGATACACAAAACTTTGATACCGCCGGCAATGAAGTATGCGCAGTGGTAGTCAGCGGCCGTGTTGACATCAAAACCCGTGATGAGACATTTTTGAATATAGGGGATAGGGAATCCGTTTTCGAAGATAAAGCCCCTTTTGCCGTTTACGTTCCCCCTAAAGATACCATTACGGTAACCGCATTGAATGATGCTGAGGTCGCACTCTGCAGTGCTCCAGCTAAGGGTGAATTATCTTCAAGGCTAATAAAACCAGAAGATTGTGAAGTTTCAGTGAGAGGGTCAGGCACCAATACCCGCCATATTCGCAACATCATGATGAACAATGTTATGGCGGAAAAACTTTTGATTACCGAAGTGATAACCCCAAATGGTCACTGGTCCAGCTACCCCCCACACAAGCACGATACCGACTCACTGCCTTGCGAGAGCGCGCTGGAAGAAACGTATTATCATAAGCTAAACCCTCAGCAAGGCTTTGCCTTTCAGCGAGTGTATACCGACGATAGAAGCATTGATGAGACAATCAGCGTTGAGCATAACAGTGTTGTAATGGTTCCCAAGGGCTATCATCCCGTTGGCGCTCCCCACGGTTACGATCTTTATTATCTAAACGTAATGGCAGGTCCTAAGCGTGAGTGGGTATTCCACAACGACCCTGATCATGAATGGATGCTAAAATAAGCAACAGTGGCAGAGCCCGCATTCCAATAAAGCGCGCTACTTTTTGTTTGTAGCGCCTTTGTGCTGTAGCACAATTTCCCCAAATACCGACGCATTTTTATACCCTAAGTTTTTATCACCATTCACTGGAGTTATCTCCTGCGAGCCTAAAAAGTGTTCTCTATCACCGCCATCGGCATCACAGTAGGCCAGCATAAAACCCAGTGCCATATCTTCTTTTAATGCAACAGGCGAATTATCTTTTCCGTGTTGATAGCTATCATCAAATACATGTACCGCTGCTTCCCAATAAATCTTGTAAGGCGCTTGTGTATCACGCTGCCACTTATTCTCAACATGGTTGTTGTATAGCTGCGGTACCGCCTCTCCCGCCTTATTGGGGCCGATATCAACAACCTGGTTATCTAGCGCCAAGTGATAAGCAAAGGCGTTATAGTTATTAAGGTGATCGCCACCTGAAGCATCCGCATCAATAAAGATTTCTAGGCAATCGTCGTCCCAATATCGTTCAAGCGGGTTGGCATAGGTATCTGAAAGGTGGTCGTCTTCTATTTCTGCTAAAAGGTACAGCGCCTTTTTATCCCAGCGTAGTTTATATCTACCAGAAAAGTCACCGGGCTCGGGCCTGGTGCCCCACATCAGCGAGGTCATGTCGTGCCAATCACCTTCTTTCCAAGCAGCATCATTTGCTACACCATCTATAACAGGTGCATTCGTGGTAAACATGACACTGTCCGGTTTCGCCTGTGCTGCAGGGGCAAGCACAGCGACAAGTAATGTAGAGGTGAATGCTGATACTAGGGGTTTAGTACTTTTCAATTGAATACGCTCTTAGTTTGCCTTCCTGACGTTTAAACTAACATGTTTTGAGCCCTACTGCGTTTCAAAAAACTCCACAGCAGCGCCTTACTTTGTGAGAAGCATTACCAATTCATCGCCGTTATTGATATAACAAGGTTAATCCTTAAATCACAAATTTAGCTATGTCATTTCAAAACGCGTGCTATCACATTCTTGCTCCCGCTAGCGAAGCCCACGAATACAAAAAACGTAGCAGGTTGTTTGATATATTGCTTATCGCGCTGATTATCATAAATGTAGCAGCCATGATGCTAGAAACCGTACCTGGTATTCCCGCCCTTTGGCAGCGAGAGCTGCATATCATTGAGGTCATCTCGGTACTTATTTTCACTATTGAATACATACTTCGCGTTTACAGCAGTGCATCGGCGACCAACCGCCCTTCTCAAGCTGACCGCACTCCCCATGAAAAAACGACGGCATGGCAAAAGCGTTGGGCTTATATAAAAAGCCCGATGGCGCTGGTGGATCTGATGGCCATTTTACCGTTTTACTTAAGCATGTTCGTGGCATTTGATTTACGCATATTACGGGTATTCAGGGTACTGCGAATCTTGAAAATTGGGCGCTATTCCCGTTCAATGCAAACCCTTGTTACCGTTTTGCGTAACGAGTCGCATAGCCTCATTGCTGCTATCAGCGTACTTTTACTTTTCACCGTTATCGCCGCCACGTGCATTTACTATATCGAACATACCGCGCAACCCGACGTCTTCAGTAGTATTCCCGCGTCTTTGTGGTGGGCTCTGGTCACGCTTACTACCGTTGGTTATGGCGATACCGTTCCCGTTACAGCATTAGGCAAAGTATTTGGTGGGCTTATCACTATCATGGGCATATGCTTTTATGCCTTACCTGCGGGCATTTTATCGTCAAGCTATACTACCCAAATGCAGTTAAAACGGGACCGGTTTAAAGATACGGTACAAAGTGCATTAGACGATGGAAAGTTGAGTGAGCATGACATCCATCATTTAGAACACGTGCGTGCGTTACTTGATTTAGATGAAGAAGAAGCAAAATTAATTGTGCGTTTGTTGCAGCATCATCATAATACCAGTCCGCATAAATAAGGGGCTCGACCGGTGATTCCGCGCTGGCTTCCGCCAAAACACATGACCTAAATTAGGCTGCGCGCGTAGGGTCGCCCCTTGATTCTTGTCGCACATCAGCTTATAACTAGTACCCGTCATTTCCAAAAAGAATTCCTATGTCTGTCAAACACCCTATTATTGCTATAACAGGTTCTTCCGGCGCGGGTACTACTACCACGACCAATGCTATTCGCCATATTTTCAGGAACTTAAATGTTAATGCTGCAGTAGTTGGCGGTGACAGCTTTCACCGTTTTACCCGCCCAGAAATGGAAGTAGAAATTCGCAAAGCCCAAGAGCAAGGCAGACATATCAGCTATTTTGGCCCTAAAGCCAACGACTTTGAACTGCTTGAAACGCTTTTTAGAGAATATGGCAGTTCGGGGACGGGGCAGTTTAGGCAATACCTTCACACCTTTGATGAAGCCGTTCCGTTTAACCAGATGCCAGGCACCTTTACTCCATGGCAAGATTTACCTCAAAACACCGATTTACTGTTTTATGAAGGTTTACATGGCGGTGTTAAAACTGAAGAAAATGACGTCGCGAAGCACGTAGATTTACTGGTTGGCATGGTGCCGATTGTAAACTTAGAGTGGATCCAAAAAATTGTGCGCGATACCACTGACCGCGGTCATTCTCGTGAAGCGGTAATGAGCAGTATTGTGCGCGGCCTAGACGATTATTTCCACTATATCACGCCGCAGTTTTCTCGCACTCACGTTAACTTTCAGCGCGTACCGACCGTTGATACCTCAAATCCGTTCAGCGCTAGGGAAATTCCCACCCAAGATGAAAGCTTTGTTGTAGTGCGCTTCAGAAGAGAAATGAAGAATGTTGATTATCCTTACTTGCTTCAAATGATCGACGGCTCATTTATGTCTCGTATCAATACGTTGGTTGTACCTGGTGGTAAAATAGCGCTCGCAATGGAGCTTATACTTACACCGCTGCTTGAAGATATTCTGAATAAAAAACGACGCGCTGGTCATCAAATGGACTGGTTGAGTTCTGACGAATAGTCTTTATCCGCTCCTCTATACATCCGCTGTATAACAATATATTTACAAGTGTAAGTCGCAATTGTCTTGATGCTGGTTCACTCTAAGAAAGACTAACCAGCATGAGAGACACTATGACCACTATCACCAGTCAACAAATTTGCGTAAACCAACAGTCGCTTGACGATACCAAAGTAGTTACCGTACCCATTGATATCAATGCGCTTCAGTCTGACGAAGTGATTCTAGAAACCGATAGCTTTGGCTTTTCTGCCAATAACATTACCTATGCCGCACTTGGTTTCAGAATGGGCTACTGGGGCTTTTTCCCTACACAAGAAACTGGCTTCGGTATTGTGCCCGTTTGGGGCTTTGCTACCGTTAAGGCGTCTTGTCATAGCGAGATCAAAGTAGGTGAAAAGGTGTTCGGCTACCTGCCTATGGCGAGTCACTGGGTGATAAAGGCTGGTAAAGTGGCGTCTCATGGCTTTTCTGACATTCACGAACAACGCAAAAGCATTAGCCCAGTTTACGACCAATACCTACGCTGTTCAGCGGATCCTGGCTACAACAAAGACCGTGAGGCATGGCAGCTAAATTTCAGACCTCTTTATATGACCTCGTTTGTGCTTGATGACTACGTGGCAGAGAAAGCAAACAATGAAACCTTACTGTTGTCGAGCGCTTCGAGTAAAACCGCTTTGGGTACGGCGCAACTGCTTAAAGACCAAAAAGCGTCACGAAACGCAAGTTACAAGGTGGTTGGGTTAACCTCTCAGTCTAATTTGGATATGGTCAATGCATCTGGCTGCTACGATGAAGTGTATAGCTATGATGACCTCAATGCGCTTACAAGTGACAGTAGCAATTCGCGTTACTGGCTTCTTGATTTCGCGGCTAACGGCACGCTAATTAATAACCTTAGCGCGCTGCTTGGCGAAAACTTAAGCGAAGTAACGTTAATTGGTGCAACAGATTGGCAAGCCGAAGAAAAGCCAAACCCCAAACTGCTCAATGCAGAGATTTTTTTTGCACCAGCTCGCGTAAAACTTCGCCAAGGGGAATGGGGGCATGAGGTCTTTTTAGCGAAATACGCCAATGCATGGAAACACTTTGCAGAAAAAGTAAGCGATCAGTTTTTCGAGCAGGCACACTGCGGAACTGATGCTATAACACGGTTATATTTGGAAACCCTTAATGGAACCGCGCAAACTAAAGCTCTTAATGTCGTCACTTTTGACTAGCGCCGCTTGAGGATTACAGCTTGAACTGCTGGTGTGTTGTTACAGCGCCTACGTTTTTTACAGCTTGAAATCAACGGCAGTTATCAATAAGTTTAGGGAGGATAAATGCTTGACGGCCTCCTCTTCTGTAGAGCTTGCTGGGCCTTTACTGGATTTTCCTGTTCATAAAAGAGCAACAGGCCCTAGACACTATTTGTAACAATCATCCCTTACCTTTTACGCTTTTCTCGCTTTTGTATTTCACATCTTCTGGTTATAGTGAATCAAAAGTAAAACGAAAGGTATGAGTATGGGTCAGGAAACCTCTAAAATTCTCGTTGTTGATGATGATATGCGTCTGCGCAGTTTGTTAGAGCGCTATTTGCTTGAACAGGGTTATCAAGTACGCAGTGCAGCCAACGCAGAGCAAATGGACAGACTGCTTGAGCGCGAGAATTTTCACTTAATGGTTTTGGACCTTATGCTACCAGGCGAAGATGGTTTATCTATTTGTCGCCGTCTGCGTCAACAGGAAAACGACATGCCCATTATTATGCTTACTGCAAAAGGCGATGAAGTTGACCGTATTATCGGCCTTGAAATGGGCGCAGACGATTATTTGCCTAAGCCATTTAACCCACGCGAGCTACTTGCACGCGCTAAAGCGGTGCTGCGCAGACGAAGTAGCGAAGCGCCAGGTGCGCCCTCTAAAGATGTACAAATTGTAGAGTTTGGCAATTACAAATTGAACCTAGCCACCCGAGAAATGACAGCTGGTGATACGCCGCTTACCCTGACTAGCGGAGAGTTTGCGGTATTGAAATCTCTGGTCACTCATCCCCGCGAGCCATTGTCGCGAGACAAACTGATGAACCTAGCGCGTGGTCGCGACTACAGCGCCTTAGAACGCAGTATTGATGTTCAGGTTTCACGCTTACGAAGAATGCTTGAAGAAGACCCTGCCAACCCTCGGTATATACAGACTGTGTGGGGATTGGGCTACGTATTCGTGCCTGATGGCGAACAAGTTTAGCACCTATGATGGATACGGCGGGTGCTACCGCCTTAGCCAGTGTGCTAGTGAAGTATCTATTCATGACGGCTAACTACGCGTTCACATACTGTCATTACAGACACTGGCTTATTCCCCAAAGCGACGGCATGTTATGCGTTTAATCCCTAAAAGTGCATTTGGCCAAACTGTCATGCTTATTGGCGTGCTGCTGCTTATTAATCAGATTGTGTCCTACATATCTGTCACCTATTATTTTATTCAGCCCAGCTATCAACAAATTAACAGTTTATTGGCTACGCAGGTTAAGTCAGTGCTTGCCAACGATTTGTTGGTTACTAACCAAGAAACACGCGATCGCTACTTTCAAAAAACACAGGTGCAGGTTTTTGACGAAAGCGTTGCCAAACAAAATGGATTAGAGAGCGCCGTATACTATAGCTATATTTCTTCCCAGGTTAGCGAGCAACTCAGGCAGCTTGCTGACGTGCGCATTAGCACCACCACGCAGGCCAGTGACGAAAATGCGCCTTACATTGTGTGGATATCCCTGAACCGCTACCCTGATACGTGGATCTCTATTCCTATTTCAGGACTTAACGAAGCGAATATATCCCCTTTGACTATGTACTTAATGGTAATTGGCATATTGAGTGTGGCCGGCGGCTGGCTGTTTGTTAGGCGCATGACCCGCCCATTGTCAGCCCTGCAAAAAGCAGCAATAGCGGTAGGTAAAGGTGAACACCCGGCGCCGCTTCGCGAACAAGGTAGCACCGAAATGATTCAGGTTACTCGTGCATTTAACCGCATGAATCAGGGTATCAAGCAGCTTGAGAATGACCGAAATATCATGACAGCGGGTATTTCTCACGATTTACGCACGCCGCTTACTCGCATTCGCCTTGCCTCAGAAATGCTGCCAGAAGATCAAGATTGGATAAAAGACGGCATAGTCAATGATATAGAAGACATGAACGCCATCATCGATCAGTTCATTGACTACGCCCGCTACGACACCGAAGAAGTCACCCAAGAAACCGATTTGAACGCGATTATCGCCGAGCTTGTACAAGCACGTCACCTTGACGATAAACACCACATCGAACTCAAACTCAACACTATTCCTCCCTTGTCATTGCGACGAATTGCAATGAAACGAGTCGTCGACAACCTCATCGAAAACGCTTTTAAATATGGCTCTGAAGAAATTGCCATTAGTAGCTTTTACAATCGTCATGAGAAGCGCGTGTATTGCAAAGTGCGTGATTTTGGGCCGGGCATACCTGAAGATGAACTCAACAGTGTTTTCATGCCGTTTGCACAAGGCGATAAAGCCCGTAACTCGTCAGGCTCTGGCTTAGGACTTGCCATTATTCGAAGAATTGTAGAGGCCCATGACGGTGAGGTGACACTAAGAAACCATCCGCAGCAAGGGCTAGTGGCCGAGTTTTACCTACCATACCTATCTGAACTGCCTGAAAAGAAATAGCACAGCGGGGTTCAAGTTATTCGCAGCGCTATATTGTCCCTCTAGCTAAGATCCCCATTACGCCATTTAAAGGTTTCTGAGCTCCTTGAGCTTTAGCTTTTATGGTATTTAATTTTTCGGCTGTAACCATAAGAAGCCAGCCACAGGACGCACCCACCTAATGGGATCACCCAAAATGCTGTGGTAAGGGGTACAAAATTAGCCCAAAGCCCAGTGGAAAAGGAAGCGACCTGTACGCCTGTAGAATTACCAATAATTGAAATGCCAGAGAGTACAGGGCCGTTGTCGCTGTCTATATTCATTGCTGCTGACAAAGCTAATGGGAACAGGCCACCTAACCCTAAACCAAGCAGTAAATTACCAGCGCCAATCCCATAAAAAGAAGGCATTAGCTTCAGTGCAAATACACCCGCTAATGAGGCTGTCGCCATGATTACAATCATGCGGTGTACCGATACAAATCGCAGTAAAAATGGGAAGGTAAGTCGACTAATAACCATGCCAGCGGTAAAGCATGCTAGTAAGTTTCTAGACTGCTCGCCACTAAATCCTAAGCCGTTTTGCGCATAGCTCACAAACCAGTTCGCGTTACCAAACTCTACAGCGCCATAGCCAAAAGTGAGTAGCGTTAGAAATATAAAAACAGGCTGCTTGATGATGGCACCAAATGCCAGCGTCTTTTTAGGCGCTTTAGGCTGACCTTTGAGCACTTTCGCCTGAGAGCGCGCCGCAATAAATGCGTAGCAAGAAAGTACAATCATAACGCCTGCCAACACCTGAATAGGTAAGCGCCAGTTGTGCTCAACAAGGTATAACAGTGTTACAAAGAACGACGCAGCAAACGTACCTAAGCTGAACATAAAGTCCATTAAGCCCATCATAGTAAAGCGCTTTTCTGCGTACATTCGTGCAATAAGCGTGTGGCCAATAGTAAATATTGTTGAGCTCACCACACCGATTAATACCGCTAACACCAAAAACCATTGCCAAGCGGTAAGCACTGACACAAGCAGCAACAGCGCCGTATTCATACTGAATAACGTAGCTAGTAGCGGCATATATTCGAAGCGACTGGCATACTTGCCACCAATCACAGCACCTAACATCATGCCTACAGAGAAAAGCGAAAACAGTGCGCCACTGACTACTTCAGACATTTGCAGGTCGGCAGCAATATCTGGCAGTAGTATTCCCCATAAGAGAAACAATTTACCAATTAGGAAAAAACCAGCAAAAATAACGATGGTGGCAGGAAGTCGGCTCATTTAGGCTCCATGGCAGATATCGCTAGAAAGACATCCATTTTAGGCGTGAGGGCACAGCGTAGTTATGCCCCTTGACCACAAAGTGAACCTTTTGAGGGCGCTGACCTTTACTGTGCAAGAAAGAACAGCAGCCCTTAATTATCACATAATCACTACCTTTACAGATTGCTGATAATCGCAAGAAATTGCAAGTGAAAGCGTTTTCCCTTTTTCATCCCACATTACAGGCACGCTCCTGCCATCAAGTGAAACGCTCTGTGGTTTTTCGCTTAAACCATGCACGATGTAAGTGATGTCTCGCTGCTTAGGCATACCTATATAGCTGCCTTCGCTATCAAGAGTCAGAGTTAACGTGGCCTTATCGTCTACTGACGCACTGAGCAGTAGTTTGGTGTACAAGCCTTTTTTGACAGACGCTGGATTTTGGCCGTCATCCTCGTAGTAGGTGTAAGAAGACGAAGCTACAGAGCTGTCGTGCCAATAATGTATCTCTAGCTGGCGAGCATTAAACTGATCTGTACGATCAAGCCCTTTTGACATGGGCATAAAGCTACCTGCTTTAACCCATACAGGGAAGTTGTCTTGGGTTAATGGGTAACCTACCGTTTGCCCGCCTTGGTATTTGGTGTTGGAGAAAAAGTCGAACCAAATACCTTCAGGAAGAGCTGTCGTCCATTGGCTTTGATCAGGGCGGGTCACCGGTGACACCAACAGCGCGTCGCCCCATAAATAGCTGTCAGCGTTTTCAAACCATGAGCTTTCACTATACTCCATGGCCAATGGGCGCATTAGCGGTGTGCCGTTCAGTGCATTTTCAAACGCCAATGAATAATTGTACGGGAGCATGTCGTAACGAAGCTGAATAAACTTGCGCGCAATAGACTTCACGGGGTCGGCATGGAAAACAGGCTCTGGGGCAATATCATCCTGTGCATGAGGCCTAAATACCGGTGAAAAGGTACCGAACTGAAGCCAGCGGGTATAGAGCTCGGGATCAAAGGTTTCGCCTCCGGCAAAGCCTCCTAAATCAGAATGGGTATACGCCATACCAAAAACACTCATTTGAAGTGCTAGTTCTACCTGTGGCTTAAGTCCGCCCCAGCTTCGGCTTACGTCTCCGGTCCAAGGCACCATACCGTAGCGTTGGCTGCCCAAAAAACCTGAACGCATGAGTATGAACGGACGTGTGTCAGGCTGTAGTGCAGTCAAATTGTTATACACGGTTTTCGCCCACTGGTGGCCATAACCATTGTGAACTTCTGCACCGCTTACCGTGTTATTTTCTAGACCTGCATCGCTCCAATTGTGCTGTATATCATTAGGGTGTACTTCGGGCTCGCCCAAGTCGCCCCACCAGCCGGCTACACCTTGCGCAGCAAGTTTTTCATAATATTGCCAAAACCAATCTTGGCCGGACTCACTGAACACATCAACTAGGCCCGTATTGCCAAAGTAGAAGTCGAAGGTGTAAGGCGTGCCCTTGTCATTTTGAGCAAGAGCATTATTGGCAACGGCGCTTTTCCACTGTTTTGATGTGGTTAGAATAAAAGGCTCGGTTATAAGCACGGTTTTCACGTCTTGATCGCGTAGCTCGCTAATCATTTTCTCAGGTTCTGGGAAGGTGGCGCTGTCCCAACTTAAATTACCCATGTGCCCTTTAACATCCTTGCCAAACCAGTAAAGGTCTAGCACCACGGCATCGACAGGAATATCTTGTTTGTTAAAAGCATCTACCACTTCCAACACTTCGTTTTGGGATTTATAACCAAAACGAGACGCAAAGTTACCTAACAACCAACGCGGTGGAAGCGGCTGCTTTCCCGTTACTGCTACAGTAGACCTTACCGTGTCTTCCAGGTTTTCCCCTAATACCATGATGTAGCTGGCGCGGCCGCCTTGTGCCTTGAATAGCAACTCGTCGCTGTTCGTTTTGCCAATATCTAGCTCACCAGAAGCGGTGTTATCAAATAATACGCTGTAATTTTTTGAAGACATCACGGCCGACAAGCCAAAGTACATCTGGTTTGAAGAGGTGGTGTAACCATAGTGTGCTTTGTTATAAAGCGGCATGCTATGACCACGACGGTCCATTCCTAAAACGCGCTGGCCGCCACCATAAAGTTTTTCGTTTTCATCTAGGGCAAACGACAGGCTGACGTCGTTACTGGAAATACTTAGTCCGCCTTGCTCTTTCGCGACAATTTTGCCGTTAACAGAATAGCTGATAGTGTGCGTCGCCTTATCAACATGCGCTGCAATATTATTGCGTTTTAAGATTAGGGTTGTCGCAGTTTCAACTAGCTCTGCATCATTAGCCGTTTTGTTTGTAACATCAGTCAACGCGGCCTCGGGAAGCGCCATAGACGGTAGATTTGCGTAAGGCGTGCCATTATCATCAGAAAGATACGTTACTTGAAAGCCACTATCGTGCAACGCGCTTATCGTGAAGTCATTGGTATCCGTATCAATAATTAGCGTAGCTTTTTCGAGTGTTGCTGTTTGAACTTCGGCTAGCGTATTTACCGAGAAAAATGCCAAACCAACACATGCAAGCGCTATACGCTGTTTCCTGTCTATCATGCTTAGAACCTTCTTTGTGCTTCCTAGCGAAGCGTACTGAATTAGCGAAGCGCACTTAACTAACAAAGCGCGCATAATTAAAGCCTATTTGTGTACGGTGAATGATAGCTAGTGCATTGCTCAACTTAAATAAACATACGTATTCATAATGTTAAATTTGTTAACAACAATTGCTTTATTAATGATTATCTCTTTAGCTCACTTACTAATATAAAAAGATATATGAATAGGGAGTCTATTAATCATGGAGAATACTACGTTATGCCATCAACTGATTATGCGCCGATGCCAACCTCACCTAATAAAGTTAATCTAAAGCGAAATAAATAATGCGATGGATGTTATTTGGTGTCATTACATCTTTATTTGGGTTTTATTGCTTTGTCAGATTATTTCAACCTAGCGCATTTATTCATGTTGGAGATAATAACGTCGCTTTAGCGACAGTATTTATTGACTCCAGTTGGGACATCCAACAATTGGGATTTGATCGCGAAGAGTTACTTGAAGTTGTCAGTAAACATAATCTCCCACAGGGCGTTGCGTACTTACATGTCCCAGTTATTTATGATGCTCAAAACAAACTAACTCCACCACCAAACAACAAACAGAGAGAGATTCGAATTTTTGATACTTCGCTACTTATCGAAACTGCTCCTCTAGAGCCATTTGGCGTTCCATACACCCTAAGACTTATCTCTGTTGATAAACAGAAATACTGGATAAGAGATAGTCATATGGACAGCGAGCTTTTTCAGTACAAGGCCGACATCAACTTTACTCCAGTATCAACGAACTGGTTTAAATCAATACTTTAATATTACATGTGCGATTAACTTAGCTAGTTCTCGAAAGCCATGTGAACTAAGCAGTAGCCGCATAAAAAAGCCCGCAACACGGTGCGGGCAAAACATCAATCACGTTGAGTGTGATGAACGTTGGGAAGGGGCGAACGGGGTATTAGTTACCCGGCCCGGCTTTAACGATAGCGTCGCTAACGTCATATTTTTCAAAGTTCTGTTTAAAGTCGTTAACTAAGTTAGCGGCATATTCGTTGTACTTCTCTTTGTCTGCCCACGTGTTTTGTGGCACAAGCAAATTGCTGTCTACACCGTCTATTGCCACTGGCACATCTAGGTTTAACGCGTCAATGTGCTGGGTTTCAACATCAGCCAAATTGCCCGATACAATCGCATCGATGATGGCGCGCGTAGTAGGAATATCAAAACGGCTACCTGTGCCGTAAGGGCCGCCTGTCCAACCGGTATTGACCAAGTAAACCTTAGCGCCAAACGTTTTAACACGCTTAATCAGAAGCTCTGCGTACACACCTGCCGGACGCGGGAAGAAAGGCGCACCAAAACAAGTTGAGAAGGTTGATTCAATATCGCTAGTAGAGCCAATTTCAGTAGAGCCTACTTTCGCTGTGTAACCGCTTAGGAAGTGATACGCCGCAGCTTCTTCAGTTAGTACAGAAACCGGAGGCAATACGCCACTTACGTCACAGGTCAAAAATACGACCGAGCGAGGTTCTCCACCACGGTTTTCAGCAACGCGCTTTTCAATGTGTAAAAGTGGGTAAGCAGCTCGCGAGTTTTGGGTTAGTGATGTATCGGTGTAATCTGGTGTGCGTGTATCATCAAGCACTACGTTTTCCAAAATAGTGCCAAACTTAATCGCATTCCAAATGACAGGCTCATTCTTCTGAGATAGGTCGATACATTTCGCGTAGCAACCACCTTCAATATTAAATACGCTACCTGGCGCCCAGCCGTGCTCGTCGTCGCCAATTAGGAAACGTTTAGGGTCGGCTGAAAGCGTAGTTTTACCAGTACCTGAAAGGCCAAAGAACAAAGTAACATCGCCTTCTTCACCCACATTCGCTGAACAGTGCATAGGTAGTACATCTTTTGCTGGAAGCAGGAAGTTTTGTACTGAAAACATGGCTTTTTTCATTTCACCTGCGTAACGCATGCCTGCAATCAACACACGCTTTTTAGCGAAGTTGATGATAACTGTGCCGTCGCTGTTAGTGCCGTCACGCTCTGGTTCACAAGTGAAACCAGGTACGTTTAGAATTTGCCAAGGCTGGTCGCCTTTAACATTCCATTGCTGTGGAATAATAAATAGGTTACGGGCAAAAACGTGCTGCCACGCGGTTTGCGTTCTTACCTCAAGAGATAAGGCATGTTCAGGATCAGAGCCTACTTGAAGGTGTGACAGAAAGTGTTCTTGGGTAGACAGATAAGCTTCAACGCGATTCCACAGCGCATCAAATTTGTCAGCGTCAAAAGGCTTATTAACTTTGCCCCAATCGATGTCGTTCTCTGTTGTTGGCTCTTTCACGATAAACCGGTCGTTTGGAGAGCGACCCGTACGCTTGCCGGTTTCAACGACAAGCGCGCCGTTTTTGTCTAATACACCTTCACCGCGTAATACGGCGCGTTCGATAAGTTCTGCATTTGGCAGATCTGTAAGTGGCGTTACTTTCAGTTCCGTTTGAATTGAGGCTGCTGCGGTCATGGCTGTTACCCTATATGTAATTTTTCAAAAGCACTTTCAAAAAAGTATCACCTCTTCGAGTGTAAAGTAAATAAGGGCTTAGGCGCATTTATAAGACATATAATCATTATTCAAAACGCTGAGATTTCATAAATATTGTAAATTAATTACAGTAAAAGCCTTTTCCTTGGATATAAATGCATAAAATATGCGTAGCGAGGCTTTAATGATCGATGAATTTCAAAATAAAAAATTAAATTTTTTTTGAAACAGCGAGTGAAAACTTTCACTGAAACCGGGAGAAAAAGGAAAGTGGGACTGTGGAGAAAAGTTAAACACTTACTACTGGTTGTTTTTTGACCATAAGTGAAGTGTTGAGCGAATGAATTGAGATATACTGCGAGGTGTTCTGAAATAAAAAAGCACCTTCGAAAGAAGGTGCTTTAACACAGAAGTAAACAAGTAGTTACTGATTAGAAGAAGGAGCGTCGAAGTTGCCACTGTGAATAGCTTCAACGTCTATACTGTCAAAGCGGTATTCTGCATGGCAGTACTGACAGTTCATTTTGATCGCGCCTTCTTCAGCAATAATCGCGTGAAGTTCAGACTTCTCTACATGACGAAGCGCTTCTGCGCTGCGTTCCTTCGAGCATGAGCAGGCAAAGGTTACGTCTTTAGCTGGATACACTTCCACATCTTCTTGGTGATAAAGACGATACAAAATGTCCTCAATAGGCAAAGAGAACATCTCGTCTTTTGTCAGTGTTTCGGTAATTTTTGAGATGTGAGCAAATTCATTGGCCTGCGACACGTCAGTTGCGCTTGCATCGGTCGGTAGAACCTGAAGCAATACACCCGACGCTTTCGCATTTTTAGGGTCGCTCATGTCTGTCATCAGATGAACGCTGGTTGCAAGCTGCTCTGACTGAGCAAAGTAGCCCTCAATACATTCAGCAAGAGAAGGTTTATCCAAGGCTACTACGCCCTGATAACGCTCACCTTCATCTGGTGTAATAGTGATCACTAGCACCGCTTGAGACAAAAGCTCCGAAAAAGCATCTGGCAGCGTATCCAACGTTTCATCCCAGCGCGCTACTCCGCGTAATGTTTGCTCATGCGTGGCGTTTAATACCGCGTAACTGACCGGGCCCTTGCTTTGAATTTGAAGTGAAATTTCACCTTTAAACTTTAGCGTTGCCGTTAACAAAGACGTCGCCGCTGCCATTTCGCTAAGCAAGGTTTGAATTTGCACTGGGTATTCATAACTGTGAACTATATTTTTTAGGCTTTCATCAAGACGCACTAACTCGCCTCGAACATTAGCTTGGGTAAATAGGAAGCGGTGTAATTTATCGAAATCGCTCATAAATGATCCTGTTGAGCAGCAAACTATTGCTGCTTAAATTTAATAATCTGTCGTCGCTGCTTTTTATCAGGTCTATGATCTGGCTTAGGGCTATGAAAAGCGCTCAATTTTCGTGCAGCCTGGTTTTCTTCACGTTTTGTTACACTTTCAGCCGTTTCCTCGAAAAGAGCTTGTGCCAATGGCGCACTCAAGCGCTTGTCGCTTAAGCCTAGCACCTTTATTTCGCGAATATCCCATCCCGCGGGAACTTTAATCATGGCTCCAAGCTCTACATGTTTACCAGGTTTGGCCCGTTGCCCGTTGTACTGGACTTTTCCCGATTGCACCATGTCTCTCGCAATGGCGCGCGTCTTAAAAAACCTTGCAGCCCATAGCCACTTGTCCAGCCTAACATTTTGTGGTGTATTGTTACTTTCCGATTGGCTCATGTAATAATTTCGTAATGGTGCGGCTTTAGTGTTTGACCCTCACCTTTACTAGGCTATTATGGGTTTGCTAAAGCGCGGTTAACCAAAAATTCACTATATTATAATAAAGCAGTACCATTAGTGGCAGCATGACATTCAATAAACCCAATCCACAATCTCTGGTTGTTTATCTAAGCCAGCATCAAAAACAGCTACATACCATAGTAGTGGTTCTGCTTAGCCTGTATTTAATTGCATTTGCTGCCAAACTTGTGTGGCGAATTATACCTGAACCTCAACTATCTGCGACACCCACAGTAAGCCGAGCTCCGGTTATTTCATCGTCATCAGGCAAAAGTGGGGTCAACATCGCCAAAATACAACAGCTGAATTTATTTGGTAATGCGGCAGCTAAACCTGCTGAACCGGTCGCCGAGGTTACCGATGCCCCTGAAACGCGTTTGAATCTAACTTTAACGGGCGTAGTAGCAAGTTCGGAACAAGAAGCTGGTACGGCGATTATTGAAAATCGTGGGAGCCAAGCGGTTTATGGCTTGGGTGAAAAGATTGAAGGCACCAATGCCACGCTGCAAAAGGTGTATAACGACCGCGTCATTATTAAAAACGGGGTAAGAAACGAAACCCTGATGCTAGACGGCATTGACTACGATGAAGCTAATCGTCGCCGTGAAATGCAGGCAAGAAATCGCCCTGAGCCAGAAGAGCTAGTAGAAGACACCGTTGAACTTAGCGAAGAAGCATTAGAGGCAACTGCGGCACTTCGTGAGCGGCCAGCTAGCTTTACAGACTTTATTTCGATATCGCCAAAAACCGAGGAAGGCCAGCTTATTGGTTACCAGGTTAGTCCTGGTAAAGAGCCTGAATTATTCAAATCGGCAGGGCTTCAGGCTGGCGATGTCATTACACAGATTAACGGGTTAGACCTTACCGATTTGCAACAATCGCAAGAGGCACTGTCTGAGCTACGCAATTCACAAACTATAGAATTAACGATTATTCGAGATGGCAGTTTAACCACGCTCTACTTAGATTTACCCGAGGCGTAACAACAACTAAAACGGTAACGGCTCGCTTTTTACTAGTAAGCGTTTGTGTAGAGGTCAGCACGTAACTGACAAGCAATTCAGCCATCGACATGTTAGGAAATGAAGGAAGTTAGAATGAAAAGGCGCACTAGCCATAAACTATTATCTCGCTTAGGCACAGCTATGTGTACGGCGCTTCTGTGTTTCTCGGTGACTGCCGCTGAATACATGCCTAATTTCAAAGATACTGACATCAATGAATTCATTAATATTGTCGGCAAAAACCTTGAGCGAACCATTATTGTCGACCCTAACGTACGCGGCAAAATTAGCGTGCGCAGTTACGACATGCTTAATGAAGATCAGTATTATCAATTTTTCCTAAATGTACTCCAAGTTTACGACTTTGCTGTGGTTGAAATGCCTAGCGGTATTTTGAAAGTTGTACGCTCTAAAGACGCGAAAACCTCAAATATTCCAGTAGTGGAAGGCGCACAACAAGACGGTGATGAGTTTATTACCCGCGTAGTACCAGTATATAACGTGCCAGTGCGTGAGCTTGCGCCTATTTTGCGACAGCTTAATGACCAAGCAGGTGGCGGTAACGTGGTAAGTCACGACCCATCAAACGTTATGATGTTGACAGGCCGTGCGGCGGTAGTGAACCGTCTTGTGGAAATCATTGAACGCGTAGACCGCGCCGGCGATGAAGAAGTCGAAATCGTAAAGCTTCGTTATGCCTCAGCATCTGAAATGGTGCGAATTATCGAAAGCATTAATAAGTCTCAAGGCAAAGCGAATACGGGTGCAAAGTCTGAGCCTCGCGTAGTAGCTGACGATAGAACTAACTCGGTTATCGTAAGTGGCGACGTTAAAGCCCGCCAGCGCCTTATAAACCTTATTCAGCGCATGGACCAGGAACTTGAGTCTAACGGCAACACTCGCGTATTGTTCCTGAACTACGCAAAAGCAGAAGACTTAGTTAAAGTTCTTCAAGGCGTATCAGCTAGCATCCAAGCAGAAGAGCAAGGCAGCGGCACCACGACACGCCGAGCGAGTTCAAACCGCGAAATCAGCATTGATGCGCATGAAGATTCTAACGCCATCGTTATAACTGCAGAGCCAGACATGATGCGCTCGCTAGAAGAAGTGGTGCGTCAACTGGATATTCGCCGTGCACAGGTACAGGTTGAAGCCATTATCGTTGAAGTTTTTGAAGGCGACGGCAACACATTAGGTGTGCAATGGGTCTCAGAAGAGGGCGGTGGTACACAGTTCAATAATGGTGTTATAGGCGTCGGCTCATTAGCTGTGGCACTACGACAGGCCGAAGATAGAGAGACCACGCAAACCAACATCACTGCCAACGGTGAAGTGGTAGAAACAACGGATACGATTGAAGGCGACTTCACTGCTCTTGCAAGCTTACTTGGCGGTGCAAACGGCCTGATTGCTGGCGTGATCGAAAATGGCTGGGGCGCAGTGGTACAGGCGGTAAGCACTGATACCAATTCAAATATTCTTGCCACACCTCACCTAACTACCATGGATAACGAAGAAGCGTTTTTCATTGTTGGTCAAGAAGTACCGATCATTACGGGTACCACAACAGGCGCGAACAACTCTAACCCGTTCCAAACGGTCGACCGTCAAGAAGTAGGTATCAAACTTAAAGTAACGCCTCAAATTAACGAGGGCGATGCGGTGCAACTACTTATTGAACAAGAAGTATCGAGCGTAAGCGGCGCAACTTCGGTTGATATTTCAATTAACAAACGTGAAATTAAAACCACAGTAATCGTTGATGATGGCGGTACTATCGTATTAGGTGGCTTGATTGATGAAGACGTACAAGAGAGTGTGTCTAAAGTGCCATTGCTAGGTGATATCCCTATTCTTGGTCACCTTTTCAAAACAACGTCGACCAGCAAACGCAAGCGTAATCTAATGGTATTTTTAAAGCCAACGATAGTCCGCGACGGTGCAACCATGAATTCTATCAGCCACCGCAAGTACAACTACATTCGCGCACTTCAGCTTAAACGTCAGCAAGAGGGCGTATCCCTAATGCCATCGGCTGAAACGCCAAGCTTGCCACAATGGGACGACGAACTCGCTTTGCCACCTTCGTTTGAAGAGTATCTCTCAGAAAAAGAGAAGAAAAAAGAAGGTAAAGACTAGTATGGCAGGGCAGGACGAACAAATTACCCAAGCTCTAGAGGCGCAAGAAGAAGCCTTGGAAGCTATGGGTGAAGACGCCGGTTTGCCTGAAGAAGAAGCCGGTCCAAGACAGCTTTCTTTTAGCTTTGCAAAGCGTAATCAGGTGTTGCTTGAAACCAATGAAACGCCGGCTGTTTTGTATTTTACAGAAAATACGCCGTTTGATGTGTTTGCCGAAGTACGTCGCTTCTACGGTGAGCCCTTTGTACCCAGAACCATACCCGCTGACGAATTTGAAAGCCTGCTGACCAGCGCGTTCCAGCGAGATAGCTCGGCGGCTAAACAGTTAATGGAAGATCTTGGCAACGAAAGTGATTTGTTCGCCCTTGCTGAAGACTTGCCGGACACTGAAGACCTGTTAGACAGCGAAGACGATGCGCCTATTATTAAGCTTATCAACGCTATGTTGGGCGAAGCGATTAAAGAAGGTGCGTCGGATATTCACATCGAAACCTTCGAAAACCAGCTTGTTGTTCGCTTTCGCGTAGACGGTGTACTTCGTGAAATCTTGCGCCCCAACCGCAAACTGTCTTCAATGTTGGTATCGCGTATTAAAGTTATGGCGAAATTAGACATTGCTGAGAAACGCGTACCACAGGATGGGCGCATCACATTGCGCATTGCGGGGCGAGCGGTAGACGTACGTGTTTCGACCATGCCATCGAGTCATGGCGAGCGTGTGGTGCTACGTCTACTTGATAAGAACAATGCGCGCTTAAATCTAGAAGATTTAGGTATGACGCTTCAAAACCGAAACCATTTTTCGTCTCTTATCAGAAAGCCTCACGGCATTATTTTGGTTACCGGCCCAACGGGCTCTGGTAAAAGTACCACCCTATATGCAGGGCTAACCGAAATAAACTCGCGAGACAGAAACATCTTAACCGTTGAAGATCCTATCGAATTTGATCTTCCTGGCATTGGACAAACACAGGTTAACCCCCGTGTAGACATGACTTTTGCTAGAGGCCTTCGCGCTATTTTGCGTCAAGACCCCGATGTAGTAATGGTGGGTGAGATTCGAGATATCGAAACCGCGCAAATTGCCGTTCAAGCTAGTTTAACCGGTCACTTGGTATTGTCTACTCTGCACACCAATACTGCAGCAGGTGCTATTACTCGTTTAGAAGATATGGGTATTGAGCCATTCCTGCTGTCTTCGAGTTTATTGGCCGTACTGTCACAGCGACTTGTGCGTACCCTGTGTTCAGATTGCAAAAAGCCCCATACGCCAGACGCTTCTGAACTTGAAGTGCTAGGTCAGGGCGCGACGAGCGACACCACCATCTACAAACCCCATGGCTGCGCGGCGTGCAACCAAACGGGCTATCGCGGTCGTACCGGTATTCACGAGCTGTTGCTAGTTGATGAAAAAGTACGTGAAATGATGCACGAAGGTGTAGGTGAACAAGCGATTGAGCGTTATATCAGAACCTCTACTCCAAGCATCCGTGAAGATGGCTGCAGCAAGGTTTTAGCGGGTGAAACCTCTCTTGAAGAAGTGCTTCGAGTAACGAGGGAAGACTAAATGGCGGCATTCGCTTATAAAGCGGTTAATGCCCGCGGAAAGAATACAAATGGTGTACTTGAAGGCGATAATGCACGTCAGGTTCGCCAACAGCTGCGCGAAAAAGGTTTAATTCCCTTAGAAGTAGAGCAGGTAGCAGAGCGCGCACAAAATGAAGGCAAAGGCCTATCATTTTCTTTATTTAAACCTCGTATTTCAGCGTCAGATTTAGCGCTGCTTACACGCCAGCTTGCTACTCTTGTTGAATCAGCTCTGCCTGTAGAAGAAGCGCTACTTGCCGTCGCAGAACAGTGCGAAAAGCCTCGTCAGAAGAATATGATGATGGCAGTACGCAGCAAAGTGGTAGAAGGTCATGGACTAGCTGATGCGCTTGCGCAGTTTCCCAGCGTTTTTGATGAGCTGTATCGTGCTATGGTCGCAGCTGGGGAAAAATCAGGCCATCTTGATACCGTGCTGAATCGCCTTGCCGACTACACAGAGCGCAGACAACAGACCCGCAGCCAAATTACACAAGCGATGATTTATCCGTCGTTAATGCTGTTTTTTGCAATGGGTATCGTATTGCTGCTGTTAACCGTGGTAGTGCCAAAAATTGTTGGCCAGTTTGACCACATGGGGCAAGACCTGCCGGGCATCACCCAATTCCTAATATCTGTAAGCACATGGCTGCAAAATTACGGCGTGTTTATGCTTGTTGGTATTGGCGTGCTTATCGTTATTATTCAGCGCGTGCTGCAGCAAAAGCACATGAAGCTACGCTATCACAAAGCGCTGTTAACCCTTCCATTGATAGGCAGGGTGTCTCGCGGGCTTAACACCGCCCGTTTTGCACGTACCTTAAGTATATTAAGTGCCAGCGCAGTGCCGCTACTTGAAGCTATGCGTATTTCAGGCGATGTACTGGAAAACCAGCATATTAAAAATCAAGTGGCAGATGCTGCCATTAACGTTAAAGAAGGCAGCAGCCTGCGGGCAGCACTAGATAACACAAAAATGTTTCCACCAATGATGATGCATATGATTGCGTCAGGTGAAAAGTCGGGAGAGCTACAGCAAATGCTAGCTCGCGCCGCAGATAATCAAGATAGGGAATTTGAAGCGCTTATTGGTGTCTCACTTAAGGTATTTGAACCCTTACTTATTGTATCGATGGCAGGCATTGTCCTGTTTATCGTTATGGCAATATTGCAACCAATTTTAGCATTGAACAACATGGTGAATATTTAATGAAAACACTTAATCGCAGTTCTGGTTTCAGTTTGATTGAAGTCATGGTCGTACTTCTAATCATAGGTATTATGGCCTCGATGGTTGCACCACAAATTTTGGGTAATCAAGAGGAAGCGCAGCTTAAAAAGGCCGCGGTAGACATCCAGCAAATGGAAAGTGCGCTTGAGATGTACAAGTTGCGTAACAACCGCTTCCCAACTACTGAACAAGGTCTGGACGCGCTAGTGACAGCGCCGACTATCGACCCAATCCCACGCAACTATCCAGAAGGCGGCTTTATTAAGCGTCTACCTGAAGACCCATGGGGCAACCCATATGCGCTAATTAGCCCGGGAGAGCTTGGCGTGGTGGATATCTTCTCTAATGGCCCAGACGGTGAGCCGGGTACTGATGATGACATCGGTAACTGGAACATCAACGAATACTTGAACTAACCTATATGCGCTACCGCGGCAGTACATCGGCTTGTAAAGCAGGCTTTACCTTATTAGAAGTCATGCTAGTACTGCTGCTTATGGGCTTGGCGGCGGGTTACGTTATGTTTAACGCCTTCGGCGCAAGTAAGTCAGACCTATTAAAAACCCAAGCCCAACGCTTACAGGTCATTATTGATATGGCCAGCGACTTCGCGGTATTAAATCAACAACAGCTGGGTGTACGTTTTGAAGCCGACAAAAACGAATACTACTTCGTTTACTTAGACGACGATGATGAGTGGCAGCGTATTGAAGGGGAAAAAACCTACGAGCCCTACACGTTACCCGAGCCTTTTACCTTCACCTTAAATCTAGACGACTTACCATGGGACGTTGAAGACAGGCTCTTTGACAGGGAGCTATTCGACGAGAATTTAAGTATTTCTGATGAAGGGGTTGAAATAGGTAACGAAGAAGAGAAAAAGCTGCCTCCGCCTCAAGTGCTTATAATGTCGAGTGGCGAAATTACGCCTTTTACCCTGTCGTTTAATTACGAAGGTGATGACGGTGACAACCCCGTCTATTACAGCCTGCAAAACCAAGATCTTCCGCCTTTAGTGCTTGAAGGGCCTCTGGAGAGGCCACTATGAGCGGGTCTACTATTACCACATCGACAATAAAGGTCGCTCCTACCGTGCTAAGCCAACAAAAAGGCTTGACCCTTTTGGAGGTGATGGTGGCCTTGCTTATTTTCGCACTCACCGGCACAGCAGTACTCAAAGCCGCGGGTGAGCACCTATCAAGCGTTGGCCAAATCGAGTCTGTCACTTTTGCCAACTGGGTAGCGAGCAATCGCCTTAACCAGCTTCAGCTTGATACCACTTGGCCGCCAAAAAATAATTTAAAAGGCACGATGGAGATGGCCGATCGCACGTGGTACTGGCAGCAAACGGTGACAAAAACCAACGATAACGACTTGCGATCGGTAACCGTTTCGGTGGGTGAAGACGAAAGCTACGAAAGCTCAGTGACATCGGTTACCACTTTCGTTGCTAAACCGACGGCGGGAAATTAGCATGCAGCGCGGATTCACGCTTATCGAAATACTGATTGCTATGGCCATATTCACCCTAATTGGGCTTGCATCAACAGGTCTACTTACCACAGTTATCGACAGCAATGATATTTCAGAAGAGCGTTTTGCAAAACTTCAATTATTGCAGCGTGCCATGATCACGATTGAGCGAGACCTTCAGCAAGCCGTGCCTCGTGCAGCAAGGGTTAACGGCGAAAAGCAAGATGTTGTGATGTCAGGCGGTGAAACCGACGACAGTGACGATGACGGCATTGGTTTTGTACGTGGAGGGTGGCACAACCCTCAGTTAATGTTGCCACGAAGTACCTTACAGTTTGTCGCCTATAGACTTAGAGAAAACAAACTGGAGCGCCTTTACAGCAACTATGTGGATAACGTCATCGGCTACGAGCCCAAAGTCCGTGTGCTGTTAGAGGATGTAGAAAGCTTGAAAATTGAATTTCTTGCCACCGCTAACAGCGGTTCGTTAGATGAAGACGAAGACCTGTCGTGGAGCGAGAGCTACAAAGGTACAGCACTGCCGCGCGCGGTAGCCATTGAGTTTGTCAGTAAAGACTTCGGCAACATTCGTAGGGAATTCACCTTAACCACGGGTGGATCGTCGTAATGTCAAAAATTAGAACGCGTCGTTTAAAAAACCATGAGCACCCTGAGATTGTGAAAGGTGCGCCTCAACTGTCTAGCCCACCGGCCAAACAAAAAGGTGTGGCACTGATGATTGTGCTGATGATAGTAGCCTTGGTTGCGGTATTAGCCACAGAAATGGGTACACGCTTGCAGCTTCAGGTGCAGCGTACGATGAACTTAAAAGACAACAATCAAGCCTACTGGTACGCCATGGGAGCCGAGGCCTTTGCGCGTAAGTCTATCCAGTCTTTGATAGACGAAAGCCCGAATGTGATTTCTATAGATCAGCCTTGGGCACAAGAATTCAGCTATCCTTTAGAAAACGGTGGTTTAACCGCTAACTTAGACGATTTGCAGGCGTGTTTTAATTTAAACGCGATTACGTCTGGCAGTACAGCAGGCACAGGCAGTAACAGCGGTACTGCCAGCAGTGGGACGAGTAACACCACGGAAGCCATGGACGCTTTTCACACTATGTTACTATCACTTAGCGTTGACGGACTAGACAACTACACCGCAGATACCTTACGCGACAGTCTAGCTGACTGGGTCGACGAAGATGACAGGATGCGTCCTTACGGTGCAGAAGACAGCGAATACGAGTCCAGAGAGTTTCCTTACCTTGCGGCTAACGGACCACTGGCATCAAAAAGTGAATTGCGTATTATTAACGGTGTATCACCACAATGGTTAGACGCATTACTGCCATTAGTTTGCGTGATCCCGGATTACAATGAGTTGAAAATTAACGTCAACACATTAGAAGAAGAAGATGCACCCTTACTTGCAGGCCTGACGGGCTTAGACATTCAGCAGGCCACAAGTTTGATTGGCAGTCGCCCGCAAAACGGCTGGGACGAAATCAATGATTTTTTAAGCGAGCCCTCTATTCAAGCGCTTAATTTAACAAGCACTCGACAAGATTGGTTTGCGGTAAAAACTGAATATTTTATGTTGCACACAAAAACACAGTACAACAAAGCAACTTTTAAGCTTTCCACCGTGTTTCACGTTAATGCCGATACCGGTGTTAGTATTGTGAATCGCGAGTTTGGGGGAACCTATTGATGGAACAACTTTTGGTGCGTTTAGGCGCCAACCATACAGATCCAATTAGCTGGCTCGTTTATTCGCGAACAGAAGATGAAATTATTGCGTCAGGCGAGCTGCCTAATGCCGACGCCTTATCGTCGCTTACTGAACGCGCGGGACAACGAAGTGTTATTGCCTTAGCACCTAGCAGCGAAATTTTACTCAAATGGGTTGAGCTGCCGCCTAAAGCTGGCCGCAAGATCATTTCTGCCATCCCGTTTATGCTAGAAGACGAGCTTGCCACTGACATTAGCCAGCAGTTTTTTGCGATCGGTCCTAAGCGAGGCGATGAGCAGGCCGTTGCTGTAGTTAGCCATGAAAAAATGCAACTGTGGCAGTCTTGGCTGAGCGAAGCAGGGTTATTTTGCGACACCATTATTCCTGATGTACTTGCAGTGCCGGTAACGGAAAACGGCTGGTCGGTATTAACCTTAGGTGAACAGCTACTGGTGCGCCAAGATGAATTCAAAGGAGTTCAAGGCGAACAAACTTGGTTGCTTCCTACTCTAGTGCACTTCACCGCGCAGCAAGCAGCACCTGTGACAATCACAAACTACGCAGGTATCGATTTAAGCAGTCTGCCGAATATTGAAGAAGCACAAGCACCACTTGAACTGCCTATGCAAGTTTTGGCCAAGGAAGCCATACAAAGCAGCTTTAACTTGTGCCAGGGTGAGTACAAGATAAAACGTAAACGCAGCGGTGTGCTAAGTCAGTGGCGTGTAGCCGCTGCACTCGCTGTACTCGCACTGTGTACCAGTTTAGTAGATAAAGGCGTTACTCTTTATCAACTAAAGGCGCAAAATCAAGCGCTTAGCAGTGAAATAAGTAGCGCGGTGAAAACTGGCTTCCCCAATATTGGTACTTATCGTAACGTGCGGTTAAAGCTACAAAGTGAACTGGCTAAGCTAGAACAAGGCGGAGGCAGTGCTTCCATGCTTATTATGCTAGATCAGCTCGCTCCGGCTTTTTCAGCCACCGACGTTAAGCCTCAAACATTGCGCTTTGACGCCACCCGAACTGAAATTCGCATTCAGGCGCAGGGTAAGAACTTCGAAGCGCTAGAGCAGTTTAAACGCACGGCAGAAAGCGCAGGCTTTGTTGTAGAACAAGGCGCTATTAATAACAGAGACAACGGTGTTGTGGGGACAGTGTCAGTAAGGAGTACCCTATGAACGCATTTTTAGAAAAGTACAAAGCGCTTACTGAGCGGGAGCAAAAGCTGGTTCTCATATCAGCTGTACTTTTGGTAATTGCCTTGTTTTATTTCGCCGTTTGGTCGCCGCTTAATTCTGCGTTGGACAAGCAAAAGCAACTTCTCGACAATCAGCAATCACTGTTGGTTTGGGTGAAAGACAGTGCAGCAAGAGCGCAGCAATTACGCCGCAGCAGCGGTGGAAAGCGTGCATTTTCTGGTTCTTTGCCGCAAGCGGTAAACCGCACTACTGCCCAGCACGATATTGCTATATCTCGGATGCAGCCACAGGGCGACGAGCTTCAAGTATGGGTTGATCAAGCGCCATTTAACAATGTGTTAGACTGGCTAAAAGCCATGGAAAACATGGGGGTAGTCATTCTTCAAGCAGACATAGCCGAAGCCGATGCACCGGGCTATATCAAAATTCGCCGATTACAATTAGGTAAAGCATGAAGTCGAAAGTTAGTTGGATCATAGGCGGCGTTATTGCCTTTTTATTGTTTGCCATTGCCTACATGCCTGCAATTCACGTTGTTGGCCGCATTACATTACCTAACAATGTAGCCGTTAGCGGTGTTAGCGGCACTCTGTTTTCAGGAAAGGCTCAAATGGTGGTGGTTAATGGCTTGCCTATCAATAACGTAAAGTGGGAGTTAAGCCCGTTACACATGTTGATTGGGAACATTAAATTAGACCTAAAAGCAGGAAATATTCGCGATAAAAATGACATTGCCTTTGAAGGCCCTATCACTACCGGGATTTTCAGCCAAGATACAATTAATACCGAGAACTTTACGCTGTACCTGCCTGTAGATAGAGTGCTTGCACAGGTGCGCCTACCGCTACCGGTGAACGCAGGCGGCCGCTTTAAAGTGTCGCTGAATGAGTTAACGTTCGGCCCAATGTGCCAATCATTAGACGGCACGGGCGATTGGCTAAACGCAACGGTTGCTGGTACCCAAGGCCCTATCGATTTTGGCACTTACTCGGCGAAGCTGCGTTGTGAGGGCGATAACATAGGTATACTAGTAAGCGAGCCAAACTTACTAAGCTTATCTATGGATGCGGTTATTCCTACTACGATGAAAAATATTCGTGTAAGTGGTAAATTCAAACCGGATAGCAGCTTACCGCAAGAAGTCCACCAGGCTGCACGCTTGTTTGGTACGCCTGATAATAGCGGCTACATTGGGTTTCAGATTCCTCGAACCTAACTCGTCTAGGCCGAGAGCCTATCGCGGCCTAGACCTAATATAATTGGATTATTTCTAAACAAAGGATTGTACAATGAACAAACCTCTTTTAGCTGGCGCTGGTGTTACTTTGATTGCACTTGGCGTTGCCCCTTATTTTATTGGTACTAGCGTTCAAGAAAATGTTAACGCTGCAGTAAACGAAATTAACGAACAGGCTGTGTATTCAGCCGAAATCCTTTCGTACGACAAAGACTGGTTCTCAACGAAAGCAGAAGTCAAACTCGCTATCGATTTCAAAGCGCTTTTGAATGCGCAAAATGTCGACCAATCTGAAACGCCACTAGAAGAAAACCCTAACATAACTGCTAAGCTGGTTGCTCATCATGGCCCTGTTTACTTCGGTGACGGTGTAGGAGTAGGTCGCGTTCACTACACAGTATTTATTGATGGGGATGAACTAAGAGAATACGTTCAATGGGACGGTCAACAGCCAATCTATAGCAATGAAGGCGTTGTTGGCCTACTTGGCAATTTAAGCTACGAAGACGTAATTCCGGCCCTTAGCGCAACCAACGAGGAAGAAGGTTTTACGATGCTTTTCTCAGGTTATGCCGGTAAAGCTATTCCCGAGGGCGACCAGACCCTTTATACCTCATCGGGTGAATCACTTAGCATAAACGCTGATGCCGTGTCGATAAAGATGTCTAACCTCTCTATGGATGTAACTTACGATGGCAGCATGGTAGAGGCGTTTAAAGGCGAACTGTTTGAATCGAAAGTTAAAGCACTTATCGAAACTATGGAAATTACCGGTCTTGAAGCGCGAGAAACAGTACAGCTAGACAATATTGCGCTAATGACAGACACTGAAATTGATGAAGACAGCAATACCGCGAATGTTTACGTGGAGTACGCCATTGAGAAGGTGGCAGGGCCCGAGTTAGAGGCTTCTGATATGGTTTTAGGCGTCGCCATAAACAACTTAGACGTAGACTTCATTAAGGCTTATCAAGACTTTAGCAATACATCTCTGATGATCCCTTCAGAAGAAGTGCCGGCCAAGATGATGGAATTTATTGAGGCGAACCTGCTTACCCAGCTAAAAGCAGAGCCTGAACTTAACATAACGAAGCTTAAAGCAACATTGCCCGAGGGTTCATTTAATGCACACGCGAACACTAAGCTAGTTGGCATTGATGCGCTGCCGGGCACAATGGAAGATGTGGCTTACTGGGTAACCCATTTGCTGGCCGATGCACAGATAACGGCCGACAAAGCCTTTGCGCAAAGCGTTGCGTCTGGTTACATGATGGGGCAATTAATGGCAACACCGCAGGCGCAAAACATGACGGCAGAAGAACTTGAAGCCGCAGTAGAGCAGCAAACACCGATGATATTAAACACTTTTGCTCAGCAGGGCTTGATAAAAGAAACCGAGCAAGGTTATGAGGCAAAATTAGAGCTTAAAGACGGCAAAGCCAGTGTAAATGGTACGCCTATTCCATTGCCTTTTGCGCCCCAATAAGATGTTTAGAAGTAACTAAAAAAGCGCCAGCAAAGTACAGTTAACATTAGGCGCTATTAGCGGCAAATGCTGACAATACCCAGTCAGAATTAAAAATGCAGAGCCTAATGCTCTGCATTTTTTCATTACTTCACCTTTACCACGTTCAACCCTGCTAACTCCCCTCTTGACATAGACTGACCAGTCTTACGTTTCCACTTAAAACCGTACCTAGCTCTCATCAAAAAGCATGATATTCATCAATTCTTGCGCAGCATAAACACGCCCCTCAGCCACAACCGTAATAGCCTCCGTAAGCGCATCTAGCCCCGGCTCGCTGCGTTTCATAATATGAGATAGCAAAATGCGTTTTGCTTTAGATTGCGCGGCGATATCGATTATTTGTGTCGGTGTCATATGCAGATTCTTCGCGACGCGCCCCGCGTTATCGTCAATTGCGTTGTGCAGTACTAAAAGGTCAGCGTTTTTAGCGAAGCGAGCAAGGTTTCCCTGTTCATCATTAGTATCACCAGAAAATACCGCTACACATCCGTTAGCCTTAACTTTCCACGCGAGTGTGAGGATCGGCCCGTGATTCACCGACATCGCTTCAACACTAATGACACTATTCACATCATATTCAAAAGGTTTCTCTAATGTGGCGTCTCCAACGCTTTTTGCCGATATGGTGTAGTCGTCTTGGCCATCGATAGTGTAAGAAGACAGATATTTAAATGCGCCCTCCTCGCCAATTAGCGATGAGAGATAAGCGTTGGTCGAGGGCATGGCGTCATTACCATTAGGCCCTATTACCCATAAATTTTTCTCGCGGTTAGTGAAATAACCACCTTTTACGAAACTCGGCAAATCGGCACTGTGGTCAGTATGTAAGTGAGAAAGCAAAATCACATCAAGGGATTCAAATGACGCACCGGCTGCGCCAAACTGAACACTGCTGCCGCTGCCAGCATCTACCAAAACACGTGCTTTGTTATCAACCCAGACCAAATAGGCGCTCGACGTTCTTCCGTCATCCAATTCCGGCCCCCCTGAACCTAGCACCTGAACAGACACGTTCTGGCAGCCCATAAATGCCTTACTCTCACCAGCACTTTCTTCTGAAATCGACGGTTGAGGAAATGATGGAGACGATGTTTGCATAAAAGGCGCCGATGAGGCTGGCGCTATTGCCAAGAACAAGAAAATAGACGTCGTTGAAAGCAAACTCACCCACGCAGAGCGCAGTTTACCTTGTTCCTTTGTGTGCACCTTTTGCACTGTGCCCTTGCTTATAATACTTAACTGCCTGTGTAAGACTTTCATCGCCGTCATCCTAAACCATTACTTATATTTTTATACCTTCATATCAAGATAAAAGACCGAACGGTGGCGTAAAAATATTCAGGGAAACTGAAACGCGTCAAAGAGCGTGTTGATAGTAAAACGAAGATATAAAAAAACGGGCACGTCGCACGTGCCCGTTTCAATACAATGATGATAAATATCTAGTAATTACTCAGCAGCACTTTCAGCTACCATAATGGTTTTGATATTCACAAATTCGCGCATACCATAACCACCGTGTTCACGGCCGTAACCACTATCTTTTACACCACCAAAAGGCAGGTTTGGCTGTGCTAGTGAATAACCGTTAATGTTCACCATACCAGTGTCGAATTCATCTTTCGCCAGTGCAATAGCTTTATCAGTATCTGTACTAAAAATGCCGCCGCCTAAACCATAGCGTGAGTCGTTTGCGACTTCCATTGCCTGCTTGTCGTCACGGGCCCGGATTAATGATGCGACAGGACCAAATAACTCATCGTCGTAGGCAGGCATGCCAGGCGATACATTCTCAAGGACAGTTACTGGATAGAAGTAACCATCAGAATCTGGAACTTCTCCACCGAGAGATAGCGTAGCGCCGTTTTCGATCGATTTTTTCACTTGGTCGTGCAGTTCATCCCGTAAGTCTTCTCTTGCCATGGGGCCAAGGTCGGTATTTTCATTCGTTGGGTCTCCCACTTTAAGCTTCTTACACTGCGCCACGAACTTATCTCTAAATTCTTCATAAACGCTGTCGACAATAACAAAGCGTTTAGCGGCTACGCAGGTTTCGCCGTTATTAATAACGCGCCCTTGAATACACATCTCTACGGCGTGATCGATATCGGCATCTTCTAACACCAAAAAGGCGTCATTACTGCCAAGCTCCATCACGGTTTTCTTCGATAAACTCGCAGCCTCTTTCGCAACTTGCTTACCTACTTCGTCGCTTCCTGTAAAGGTGACGCCACGCACATATTTGTGTTTAATTAAATCACTGGCCGTACCGCCATCAATAAGTAGAGACTGATACACATTTTTTGGAAAACCAGCGTCTTCATACATTTGCTGGATAGCTTGTGCCATACCAAACACGTTTTTTGCGTGCTTCAGCACTGTAGTATTACCCGCCATAATATTCGATACGCTGTAGCGGATAACCTGGTAAAGAGGAAAATTCCAAGGCTGAATGCCCAGAATAACGCCGATAGGTTGATAAGTAATGATGGCACGGCCACCCTCGAAAATGCGATGCTCGTCTTCAAGAATTGAAGCGCCATGCTCGGCCGTGTAGCGGCATATTTCAGCGCAAAGCTGCACCTCTTGCTTACCTTGTGCGGTCACTTTTCCCATTTCACGAGTCATGAGGCTAGCAAGATCGTCAATGCGCTCTTCCATTAAATCCGCAAGGTTATTGAATAAATCTGCGCGGGTTTCAAATGATGTACGACGCCAGTTCAAATACGCTTCTTGTGAGCGGGTTACCGCTTGCTCGGCGTCCTCAGCTGACATCAAATGATAATGATCAATCTTTTCACCAGTAGCAGGGTTGTAGGTATTAACTGTCTCACTCATTGTCACTCTCCTTAATCCGTTTGTTTAAGAGAAGGTGCAACTAGAAAGCCAAATTGCAAAAAACTTTTTTTAGCAATATATTCAGTCACATATAGCAACTCCATAGCAAGAATGGAGTCTGAGAGTACAACTAGAATTAGAAAAGATTACCTATCGCAGTAAAGATTTCAGGGCGAGCGTTGCGATCGTCTTATTCAATTTCCTAAGCGAAAACGCTCTTGTGGCACTCTGTTGAAATAACGGAATGAAGTGCTTCGCTGCGCACCAAAGACTGTCTCAACTTAGTCAGTATATAAGTCAGGAAAATGAAACTTCGCCATAGCAAGGGTCAGCGCCACTTCGTAAACACTTTGACGCGAAGCGTGATTTAAAGTCAGTAACCCTATAGCACCGCCTTTTTGTTTTATATTAACGGTATCGAAAAGCTTGTCCATAACCGGCCCTAGCTCTTCGCCACGCTGTAATGCTTGATACACGCTTACAGGCAAAGGCAAACTCGCACTTCGTGTTACCGACCAGTGACCTTCGTGGTAAATCGCCACATAGGCAAATGTAGCAGGGCCATCTTCAAAAACATCCACCCCCCCTTCAATTGCCACATACCAAGAGTCTGTGAGTCCACCTTGATGATGAGCGAGCATGGCCTTCACGCGATTAATGGCGCCTAAGCGCGTTTCGTCCTCATTCATTGGCTGGTCGGGTACGCCGCTTGGCACAGCCATACCTTGGGCGTCAAAGTCGTGCTCTAGCGTGTCAGAGAGTGTGTTCAGCGCAGCATTTATTTTTACCGGATTAAGCGACCCTACATAAATTGTGTCAGAAACCATTTGCTTTCATCCTTTAAAAACGTTTTTTCAAAGCAGTATCAACTGAATTCTGCTTTATGTCTTCTAGCATTAAACGGTAATCGCGCACCGCTGGAAACTCACTAATATTGCGATTTGGCAAGGTGCTGTCGGGGTTATCGACAGCAAGTAAATGTTTAATACCGTATGTCTTTGCCGCATTTAGAATTGGCAGTGAGTCATCGACAAATAAAGTGCGATGGGCATCGAACTTTACCCGTGCCTGTAATCTTTCCCATAGCAACTGAGACTCTTTGGTTACGCCGAACTCATGGGTAGAGATGAGGTTGTCGATATGTGCGTCGAGCTGAGTATGTTCTACCTTAAGCGCCAAACTGTTTGGGTGGGCGTTGGTCACCAATACCACCTGCCTGCCTGAGTCATGAAGCGCATCAAGGAAAGGAATAGTATCGTCGCGAAGGGCTAACAAGTGCGCCAACTCTCGCTTCAGCGGCATAAGCTCATTTTCTAAGTCCATTGCAAGAGTTTCAGCCCAGTAGTCTAAGCAGTACCATTGAATTTGCCCGAATACTGACTCATATCGCGCAGTCATTTCACGTTGACTCTGCGCCTCTGATATTCCCCTTATTTCCGCCAATCGTTTAGGCAAATGATGTAGCCAGAACTGGTTGTCGTAATGAAGGTCTAACAGGGTACCGTCCATATCTAGCAGTACAGTTTCTATTTCATTCCAGGGCAGAAAGGGCAAGCGATTTTCCTTATAATGAAGTAAGCTAAGAAATTGTATACAAGTATGATAACAAAGTTGTAGCGATAGACATGCCAAAAATTGATCCGAACAAACCGTTACCACAAATTCATTCTCGTGAAATCGTTGCGCAAAGCAAACTCTTTAGGGTAGAGCGCTTAGACCTTGAGTTTTCAAACGGCGCCACCCGTGAGTTCGAGCGGATGGCTGGTGGAAATAGGGGCGCGGTAATGATAGTGCCCATGCTTGATGAAAACACCATGGTGTTAATTCGCGAATATGCTGCCGGCACTCATTCGTATCAACTAGGCTTCCCTAAAGGTTTAATAGACCCTGGTGAAACTGCCATTGAAGCGGCTAATCGCGAACTACAAGAAGAGGCTGGCTTCGCGGCCAATGATCTTGTTGAGCTTCATAAGGTCAGCATGGCGCCCACTTTCTTTAACGCCAATATGACCATTGTTTTGGCTCGCGACTTGTATCCTAAGCAACTTGAAGGCGACGAACCCGAGCCTCTTGAGGTGATTCACTGGCCTTTAGATGAAGCAGATGCTTTACTTGCACGAGAAGACTTTGTTGAAGCACGCTGCATAGCCGCGCTGTTTTTAGCTCAAAAGTGGTTTAAGGAACAATAAACAATGCCCGATGACGCCCATGCCGACCTACTAGAACTTGCGAAAGAAATTGCCATCGAAGCCGGTGAAGCCGTATTAGACGTGTATGATAAAGGGGAATTTGACGCTTATCAAAAAGACGATGAGTCTCCCGTTACCAGCGCAGATTATTTGGCAAATGATATCATCAACAAACGCTTGCAAGCCGCGACGCCTGATATCCCTATCCTCTCAGAAGAAAACAAACACGCAAGTTTAGAAGAGCGAAAGCATTGGCCCAGATACTGGCTAATCGATCCCATCGACGGCACTCAAGAGTTCATCGCTAGAAGTGGTGACTTTGCGGTTAACATTGCCCTAATTGAGAACAATGAACCTACCATAGGCGTTATCTTCTGGCCTCCTGGGCAATCGTTGTATTATGCGCAAAAGGGGAAAGGGGCATTCAAGTCTTCACCTGATGGCGATCATCCCATTAGCGTACGCAAGCTAGACGATCCTAAAAACAGTGTGGTGATGATTGCAATAAGCCGTCGCCAGTCAAGAGAAAAAGTGCTTAGCAGGATGTGCGCTAAGCGCGTTTATCACACTCTTCCCTTGGGAAGCTGTTCACTAAAAGCCTGCTTTATTGCCGAAGGAAAAGCTGACGTTTTCATGCGCATAGGTATTACTGGTGAATGGGACACGGGCGCATCTCAATGCATTGTTTCTGAAGCTGGCGGGAGTATAGCAGCGGCCAACTTCGAGCCACTTACCTACAATCAGCGTCATTCGCTAGAGAACCCAGATTTTGTGGTAATGGGCGATCAAAGGGTGCCATGGCAAGACGTAGTCCAGTATGATGACTTCGTAAACCCACATCAGCACTAGCGCGTATTATTTCTTTAGCGCAGTGCAATAAACCTACGTATAATAGCGTAGTAATGATGCTGGGCCACATTACTCTGGTATTGGTTAAATCAAGCCAGATGGAACCAAAAAGTAAAAGGAGTAACCTATGATGACTACACGTATTCGCACGTTATCTGCAGCACTGCTCGCATGTGGGCTAGCACTTCCTGCCGCAGCCGACTGGTCAATAGACGGCGAGACAAGTGCACTACACTTCTTATCAACTAAGAATGCACAAGTCACTGAAGTACATAAGTTTGATAGCTTTGATGGTACGCTGTCTGACAGTGGCAAACTTAACGTGGCGGTGGACTTATCGTCAGTAAATACAGCCATTGATATTCGCAACAAGCGAATGCAAGAGATGCTGTTCAACGTGAGCGAATTTGCACAAGCAACGTTTGAAGCCAAGTTACCTGAGTCGATGACAAACCTGAAAGCGGGTCAAGTCGTTAACGGTAAAGTAGACGGTATGTTGATGTTGCACGGGAAAGCCGTTCCTACGTCATTTTCTGTTAAGGCGAGTAGAGTAGACGAGGATACGCTAACTGTATCGACTACTGCTCCTACGCTTATTAAAGCAGAGTCTTTTGGGCTTGCTGAAGGCGTAGCTGCGCTACAAAAAATTGCAGGGCTAAAGAGTATAACGACGACAGTCCCGGTGACGTTTTCTGTTACCTTTACGCAATAGAATACTGCTATTGCTAGCGTCTATTGATAAGAGCTAGGCGATGGTAAGAAAATAAGAAGCATTAAAAAACCGCACGAAAATGTGCGGTTTTTTTGGTTTAAAGAGCTTCTCTCTAAGACTGATGTAGCCTGTTAGGAAGTCTATAACGCATAGGCAGCGGTTTTTCACTAAGCACTTGCTCTGGCATGCTCTGCCACGCGTTATCGGGGAGCGCAGGTACTTCTGCCTTATATTGAGAGACAGTGAAATATCCCATAGCGACACGTAAACGCTTAAGAGCTTTACACTCATTCACTTCCTGATCGATAACAAACACTCCCCACTTGCGCATCGCCAAGCCGAACTTATCACTGCTTGTAAGGCGAATAACCGGTGCCGCTAATACCATGCCTACCAATACAGGTAATAACCACATAAATAACGACGGGGTGAAATAAAAGGTAGTGACGCCCCACGCTACCGCTAAGCAGCTCATAATCTGCGTGTGTTTGATTGCAACGGTCCAGGGTACTTTGCGACCTTCACGCTCTTGTGCTTCCCATTTAACTGAGTGACCGATAAAAACACTGATCACAAAATAGCTGTGGTAGAACATCATCAGCGGCGCAATTAGTACAGCCATGGCTAATTCAATTGCCGCGCCTTTTAGTAAAGACCACGCCCCACCAAACTCTTCACGACGTTTCATTAAAGCCAAGGAAATACCTAAAAGCTTAGGTAAGAATAGTAAGGCGGCGGTACCCCACATGGTTACCATCATCATGTCCTGACGGGCTACCTGCCAACTGGGGAAAAGCTGATACTCAGATACGAAGAACTCTGGCACCGACGTTGCGCGAATTAATGCATCTGCGGTACCTAGCGCCAACATACCAAACAGTATTAGTGAAGAAATGTACGCAAACGCACCAAATAGGAAATGAAGGCGGTTTGCCATTTTGAGACCTTTTACCTTCAAAAGCCCTAAATGCTGTATGTTGCCCTGCACCCAACGGCGGTCGCGAATGGCGTAGTCAACAATGTTACTTGGCACTTCTTCATAGCTACCCGTAGTGTCGGTAAGCAAATAAGCCTGCCAACCTGCACGGCGCAGTAGCGCTGCTTCGACAAAGTCGTGGCTCAGTATTTCGCCACCAAAAGGTGCACGACCTTCAAGAGTGGGAAGTCCGCAATGCTGCATGAAAGGGGCAATCCGAATAATGGCATTGTGCCCCCAATAATTCGCACTGTCTGTCTGCCAAAACGATAAACCTGTTGCCAACATTGGGCTGTAAAGATGAGCGGCAAACTGCACGAAGCGACCAAAGAAGGTGTTTTGACGCACTGGCATAGGAATAGTCTGCACTAAGGCCGTATCAGGGTTTTGCTCAATACGGCGGGCCAGGTCCTGCATACGCTCTTTGGTCATTACGCTGTCGGCATCTAATACAATCATCGACTCGTAATTTGCCCCCCAGCGTTCACAAAACTCCTTGAGGTTACCCACTTTTCTGTGGAGGTTTTGCTCGCGACGGCGGTAAAATACTTGGCTAGAGAATGCACCCAAACGCTTTTTCAATCGAGTAAAAGCGCGTAGTTCAGCATCCGCTTTTTCCATATCACGGGTGTCGCTGAGCATATAGAAATCGAAATTCGAACTGTTTTCGCTTTCCATCAACTCGCGAATACAGGCTTCGAACCCCACCATAATACGGCGGGTATCTTCGTTATAAACCGGCATGACTACAGCGTGTTTTTGCTTTAACGGCGACGAAGCATCGGGCTTTACTAGGTTTCTGCGTAAACTCAGTGGATCTATATTGAAAAGCTGTAAAAAGAAACCAATGATACCCGTCCAAAACGCCATGCACAGCCAAGCGAATAGGGTCAAACCCAAGCCTAACTGCGCAATTTCTAAATTCGTAAGGCCGTTCGGTAAAAATATCTCGTATAAGCTCCAACCGGCCAATGCCGTGCTTGGAATCACTAGCATTGCCATGATAAACAAACGCATATGCTCTCCTTTTAAGATGAAGTGTGAAGCACGTGCAGTGCTGTCACGTTTAACCTGAGGCACGGCTTTAGCCTCGTTCGATACTGATGTTTGAGGACGATTATTTTGGCTGGTAGACATAATTCCAAACCTCACTTACACGTTTACCGTCTTTTTCAATGTAAGCGCGCATATCTACCGTTTGCTTTTCTTTCGGCTTAACAAAAAAGGAAGCACGCCACTCTTGTCCGTCGGCTACAGGATAAAGGCGCTGTTGGGAAATCGTTCCGTTGGTGCCCTGCACAACAAGCTTCATAGTTTCATTGTCAAAAGAAATGGCAGAAGGAGCACTGAAGTCCACATTGAACTGGCGGGTAGTGTTCAAGCTATCATCTTTAAATTCATCGCCTGGTAACACGGCCTTTCCCTGACGGGTACGCACAACAGACGCTAATTCGCTTACAAAAGGGTTTTGCTCTACCGTCTTAAGGTCGTAAGAGAAGTACAGGGACTCACCGGATTTGAATGGCTTTTCAGGTGTCCAGAAAGCCACGATATTGTCATGGATTTCAGACTTAGTTGGAATTTCCACGACCTCCAATCGACCTTTCTCAAAGCCGGCTTCTGGGGTAACCCATAGCCCAGGACGAATATGATAGTTGGCCTCAGCATCAAGGTAGTTACCCCACTCGCCGTCGCGTTGAAGCATGCCAAAGCCTTTGGGATTTGTATCGCTAAGTGACGTTACTTGAAGGCGTGCTGGGTTAGTCAGCGGACGCCAAATCTCTTCACCCGCATGAGTTACCATTAGCACACCATCACTGTCGTGCACTTCTGGGCGATAATCGTCATGACGCTTTTCTGTGTTCTCGCCATACAAAAACATACTGGTAAATGGCGCAATACCTAGCTTATTCACGTCGTCGCGAGCAAATAACCAGCTTTCCACTTTTACGCTGGTATCAATATCAGGCTGGATAACGAACTTATAAGCGCCAGCCACCGAAGGGCTTTCTAGGCGAGCATAAATAGTAATTGGTTTGCCTTCACCAGGCTCGATAACCCAGAACTCTGTGAAGTGAGGGAACTCTTCACCTTTTGCTAACGCGGTATCAATTGCCAAACCGCGTGCTGAAATACCATAAACTTGATTTTTACCTACCAAACGAAAATATGATGCACCCAGGAATACAGCAAATTCATCTTTGTACTCTTCGTTCTTGATAGGATAGTGAACGCGAAATCCAGCAAACCCTGACTTTTCATCCGTTAACCCAGCTAATCCCGACGCAGTCCCGTCATAGTTGAACATGTCGCTGTTAAACGCTAAACGTTCAGGCTTGTTGCTTTCGCCAATAGTGTGAATGGTAACGGGGTATTCGTATAGAAAACCTGGATGAAAAAACTGAAGTTCGTAGTCGTTCTCACCGTGCCAAAGACTTTGCTCAGGCTTAAAACGAATAGAACGATAAGTGGTGTAATCAATCTCTTTTAATTTGCTGTTTAGTCCGTGATCGTCTTGTTCATAGCTTTCTGTTGCTGATTTGCGAGCAGCATCAATAATAGATTGAAGAACGGGTGATGCTTTTAGAGGCTGATTGGTATCATTAACCTCGACAGCGCCTGCTTGTTGAAATGCAAATAGGGCAATAACGCTTGTCATTGCTAAAAGAATGCGCGACAGCTTTCGGTGCTGGAACGCATTAGTTTGTAAATCTTTTCCGAAAATTGAAACTGGCTTAGCCATTTGTCCTCTCCTTATGAAAACAATGGTTATCCAGATGGCCATCAATCTCTTAGCGTTATCGCTTAGCTATACATAGCGAGCAACAGAGTATCTGCTGCTTTAAAAGCGATGATGAGAAAAAGTATTCATTGAAACCATTCAAGAAAGGCGCTCTATTCCTTTCCTTATTCACTGGTATCGCGAAAAAAACCGAATTCCGTGCCTGTTGGCAAAAGTGAATGCTGGATAACACACAAGTACTTCAGCAAAAGCTGTTCCAACACTAAAAAAGCGCGTTTATTTATTATATTTACATTAATTTACAACAACTTAAAAATTTCGATACTGAAGATGGAGTCTAATGACTTTGATGTAAATTTATCTGATGAGTTAGCCAAAGGGATAACTGTTGTTTTTTAGAGACAGTTTCCCATACCACTATGTTTACTTTTTAAATTTTACCCAAGCTTCAGCAGCTTCGGCATTCGCAAAGCGCATCTCCCTACTTTTAATTTTTCTATATCTATTAAATAGATAGCGACTTTCTCTTTGATTTTCTTCTGAACTTTTCTCGCAGTTGGCAGACGCTTTGCACTCCACCATGTTGATAAATACATCGGACACGATTTCTGAAAAGAAATAATTATGATGACATAAAAGCGTTTTTGGCTTTGTGTTCATCAATCAAGTGACCCACTGAAGCGGGATGTTGAAGAGCATTGCGATATATGGGCAGCGCATCGCAGAAGTGCTGACTTGTAACACGCTTCGCAAACACATTGAATGTTTGCGTTGCAAAAGGTGGGTTACTGAACATACTAAGGAGTTATCACATGCGTAAATCAATCACACTTATTGCAGCGGCACTAACGGCGGCAACACTTCCTCTTACAGCAATGGCCGACAAGCCAGACTGGCGTTACGTAGAAGGTGGTTACACCAAAATGGACTTTGACGACAACGAGTCTTTCGAGCCAGACGGTTTAACCGTTAACGGTAAATATCTGTTGAACAGCAACTGGTACCTAAACGGCGAGTACAGCTTCTTTGAAGAAGGTAACTTCGATTTTGATATGCTTACCTTGGGCGCAGGTTACCGCTTACCTGTAAATGCGACCACAGACGCGTACTTCGGTGCAAACCTAGAACGTATTGATGGTGACGTAGATGACGAGACTGGTTACAGCATTAATGCCGGTCTTCGCTCAATGATTACAGAGCAGGTAGAGCTTGCTGGTGAAGTAGGCTATTACGATGTAGACGACGGTGAGGCCACATTTAAAGTAGGCGCTAACTACTACATCACGCCACAGTGGGCTGTTGGCGCAAACTACAAAATCATTGATGATTTAGACATTATGCAGGTAACTGCACGCTACGCGTTTTAAGCCTTCCTCTCCTCAGGTAGGTTGCCGGGTTGCTCGACCCGGCTTTTTTGTGCCTGCATTTAAAGAAGATGGCTGTTCTTTCGCTTTGTTTTCTATTCAGCTGTGTCGCTGGGCTCAATATCTTGTTTTCTTTTTATATCCACACTTTCGTGAAGCTCTGAGTATACGAGTACTGCCTCGCCAGATTTTAACCTGTCTAGCACCTGCTGCACTTTTACTTCTAGCTCAACTTCCTCAGCGCCATAGTCGGTGCCTTCGCGTAATACAAAAGATTCAGCCAAGCTATAAAGCGTATCGGCTTCTAACGCGTCGATGGGAATTATCATTCACACTCCTGGGAAAAACGTTTTATAAAACTTAAACCGCACAAAGATCACCTCAGTATTAGCGACTAACATAACTACAGGTTAAATTTACCGGTAAGGCTTCGCTAACAAAGCCTTTGACGCGCTCGTGCAGCCAAACCTTCGGGTTTAACACAGAGCCTTGCATGAAGCCGACATGACCTCCGCGTTCGCTCAACTCCACGGTGACGTTACGCGCAAGCTCCTCCTCTTTTGGCACAATTAAATGGTTCATGAAGGGATCATCAATGCTATGCAATACTAACGTTGGACAGTGGATAGCGCTTAAAAAGTGATAAGCGCTGCACTTTTCATAATAGTCTTGCGCATCTGCAAAACCGTGCAGCGGAGCCGTGATCTTTTCGTCAAATTGGGTAAAGCTCGTAATGCCTTCCACGTCACTTTTTGTTAGCTGAATAAGCTTGCGATAATCAATGTATTCCATCTTCTTACGCAAAGTGTCTTTCATGCTAGTAAGTAAATACTTTTGATATACCCGCGAAAACCCCTGATTAATTGACTTCGCACACTCGGATAGTTTAAGTGGAGAAGATATGGCAACTGCTGCCTTTAGCCACTTTTGTGCTGGGTTTTCACCTAACAGCTTCAACAGCATATTACCGCCAAGGGAAAAGCCAATAGCTACTTTGGGAGTACGGGGAAATTTATCGTGCAGCCACTCTAAGAAAAAACTGGGGTCTTCTGTTTCGCCACTGTGATAGGCCCGCGCTTTTAGATTGGGCACACCGCTACAGCCGCGATAATGCATCATTACCACCTGCCAACCATTCACAGATAGTTGGGCCATCATATCATTCGCATAGTGCGATTTAATGCTGCCTTCCAATCCGTGAAACATCACCACTATTCCTGATGTCTCTTGTGGTTTGGGACCCCATGCTACGTCAATAAAATCGTCATCCGGTAAAGTTAAACGCTCCATGTTATAAGAAAGGGGTAAGCGCTTTTGAATAAAACGCGGCCATATGGTTTGCACATGTCGGTTCTTTGCCCACCCTGGCACCTTAAAGCTACTTTTTATTATCTTTCCATGCGATAGCGCTGATTTGCTCATTGTATTTTCTTATTGTGTTTTTACGATAATTGATTAACCACAAGGCTCACTAACTGGCGCGCCTCGTTGTTGTCGCGCAGCTCATAGGCGTTAATGAACGCAGCGATAGAAGCGTTAAATATATTCGTTGGCGAGGCTTGCTGACCCAAGTGCGTAACCGCCTGCTCATTAAAAGACGCAACAATGTCTTGCTGCTGTTGCCTTTCAAGCTCTAATTCTTGCGCTTTAAGTGCATCGTAGGATGCTTGCTCACCACCTTTCTCAGGGCTTGCTGCTTTGCGCTTCTCGCGATGCTGTTTTAACTTTTCGTCAGTGCTCGCTGATGCCGCTATAACCGATTTAAGCTGAGGCAAATTTATAATGACATTATTCTCTAAACACCAGCAAATCAGCAAGAGAACGTTTACATTCACCTTGTGGTTATCTTGAAGCAGAAGCGCGAGTGGTGCCATATCACCTTTCGAGTAGCGAGACACGCTGTATTCCCAAAACACACTGCTTTTTATATTAGGCACTGACATTGTCATACTCTTCTCGTTTTTGCTCTATCTGCTCTTGGGCATCTAGCCATGCCATCTCTTCCTCTTCAAGCTGTTGCTTAAGCTGAGTTTGCTTGTCGAGCAAGCCCATGAGTTCTGCTTTTTTGTCGTCGCTGTAAAGCGAGGTATCGGCGAGTGATGCTTCTACCTCTGCCAAGGCGGTACTGCATTTCTCCATAGCTTTTTCGTGTTTTTCGATGGCTTTTTTAAGTGGCGCTACGCTTTGCCTGAACTCGGCTTCACGGCGTTTTTCTTCTTTACGATCTAACTTGCGTTCCGGCTTACTCTGCACTCCTGCTTCTTGCTGCGCGCCGTTTTTAGCGTCGCTGTTGGCTTTTTTAACGTCGCTGTTGGCCTTGGCTTTTTCTGCAGCCTGCTGTTTTAAAATCCAGTCGCGATAATCATCCAAGTCGCCTTTAAATGGCTCAACTTCACCGCTGTCTACCAAATAGAAATCTTCACATACCGAAGAAAGTAAGAAGCGGTCGTGCGATACCAATACCATTGCCCCTTCAAAACCTTGCAGCGCAATATTTAGCGCATGGCGCATTTCTAGATCTAAGTGGTTGGTAGGCTCATCCAGCAGCAATAAGTTAGGTTTTTGGTAAACAATTAGTGCCAACACCAAGCGCGCCTTTTCGCCACCTGACATAGGTGCCACGGGTGCCAATGCTTCATCGCCGTTAAATCCAAAACCGCCCAGGTAATCGCGAAGCTGCTGTTCAGTAGCTTTTTCATCAATACGCTGCAAATGTAAAAGGGGTGTGGCATTAGCGTCTAGTGTTTCTAACTGGTGCTGGGCAAAATAGCCAATCTTCAGACCTTTTGCGGTATTGAAAATCCCCTGTTTGGGCGCATGAACGCCCGCTAACAGCTTGATTAACGTTGACTTACCTTGCCCGTTTCTACCTAGAAGACCTATTCTGCTGCCAGGTACTAAATTCAGTTTTACCTGTTGAAGAACTATATGATCATCATACCCCAGCTGTATTTTTTCCATTTGAACCAGTGGGTTTGGAAGCGCTGTTGGCGGTGAGAAAGAAAAACTAAATGGGCTTGCCATGTGCGCTGGCATTAGCGTTTCCATTTTCTCTAGCTGCTTAATACGGCTTTGCGCTTGCTTTGCTTTACTAGCCTTGGCTTTAAACCGTGTAATAAACGAGTTTAGATGGGCTACCTTTTGCTGCTGCTTTTCATACTCAATGTTTTGCAGGCGCATGCGCTCAGCACGCTGAGTTTCGTAAGATGAATAATTACCTGTGTAGGTAACAAGCTTTTGTTGCTCAACACTAATAATTTGCGCCACCGTATTGTCTATAAATGCCTTATCGTGAGAAATAAGTAATAAGGTACCTGTATAGCGTTGAAGCCATTTCTCTAACCAAATCACGGCGTCTAAGTCTAAGTGGTTAGTGGGCTCATCAAGCAGCAATAGGTCTGAAGGGCAAAGTAATGCTTGTGCAAGATTCAAGCGCATACGCCAACCACCAGAGAAGTCACTGACTGACGCGCTTAACTGTGCATTAGTAAACCCGAGGCCGGAAAGTATAGTCGCTGCACGTGATTCCACATCGTAAGCTCCAGCCTGCTCAAGCTGCCCGTGAATTTGGCCTATTTTTACACCGTCGCCGCTTTGTTCAGCTGCGTCTAGCTTAGCCTGTAAATCACGTAAATGTTTGTCACCGTCTATCACGTAATCTATCGCAGTTCGATCAGTTGCTGGCGTTTCCTGAGCCACGCTTACAATTCGCCAATCGCTGGGGACGCTGCAGTCGCCAGCATCAACACTCAACTCACTTCGCAGTAACGCGAACAGTGTGGATTTTCCGCAGCCGTTGCTGCCTATTAGCGCCACTTTGTGGCCTGGAAAAACCTGTGCCGACGCTTCTTCCAGCAGCATTTTGCGACCGCGAAGTAGCGATACATTTGAGAGCTTAATCATGACTAACCTGTGATAGAACAATCTAGGGCGCGTATAGTATCAAAAACTTAAGGTAAAAGCTGATCAACACATGCTATTTCAAGGTATAATAACGGCGAAATTATCCAAAGGTGTATGTATGTCAAAACGTGTAAAACGCCGCTTTGTAGCAGGCGCTACGTGCCCAAAATGCCAAGAGCTAGATTCTATTTCGTTATATTTTGAAAATAACGTGGAAAAGTTGGAGTGCGTCGCATGTGGGTACAACGAAGCGCAAACCGACGAAAAGGTGAGTGCTGCTACGCGCTCTAACGAAAATGTTATTGGTATCTTTAAACCCCACTAGCATTCCTACCCACGTCTCAGTAAATCTTACCCTTAAGCCTGTGTAACACCTTCTCATACTGTACTCAGGCTTTTTAAAACCTTCTCTATACACCGCGCCAATATTAGCTATCGCCCTTTCCGAGGAAAAACGCTTTTCAAGGCATGTTTTTTGTATTCCTTACGTGAAGGAGTAAAATATGAAGCACGCTAAAAAACGATTTTGTTATGTAATAGCAGGGCTATTGCTCATGCTCATCGCGTTTAGGTTGTATCTTCCTTATGCCGCAGCAACATACATAAACAACACGCTAAGCCAATCGGACCAATACAATGGTCGAGTAGGCGATGTCGATTTAATGCTATGGCGTGGTGCTTACAGCTTAGAATATGTGTTGCTGTATAAAGCGAATGGACAAATAGATAAGCCATTGTTTAAGGCTGACTATGTGGAGTTTACACTTTCGTGGTCACAGCTTTTTAAAGGTGCAGCCGTTGGCAGGGTGGTAGTAAATTCTCCCGAAATTAACTTTGTAGACGGAAATACAGAAGAAAAGAGCCAGTCGGGTAAGAACGAAAACTGGCTGTCTATTGCCGACCAATTATTTCCTCTGCGTATAGACAAACTTACCATTAACGAAGGGAAAATTGCCTTTCACAATCCTGATACCTCTCCGGCTATCGACATTGCGCTTCATGATATTCAGCTTGAAGTAAATAATCTGGTTAACAGCGACGATTTATCAGACACCCGCGTAGCCACAGCTACGGCGAAAGGGCAGACGGCAGAGCAAGGGACTATTTCATTAAACGCCAAGCTTAATCCTGCAACCAAAGCTCCTACCTTTGACCTAGACATTCAAGCTGATAACGTCGGTTTAGTGAATTTTAAAAACCTGCTTGATACCTATGCGCCTTTTGATTTAGAAGCGGGAACGCTTACGCTTGCTGCCGAGGTCGCGTCTAACGAAGGTCAGGTAAAAGGCTACATCAAACCAATTTTACATCACGTTGAAGTATTTTCTTGGAAAGGCGACATAGAACGTGACGGAGACGGCTTTATTGAAGGCAGTATTGAAGCGATTTCCGCGTTTGTCACTGAACTGTTTGAAAATCAGAGCCAAGACCAAATTGCCACACGAATTCCCATTGAGGGCGACTTATCTAGCCCAGAGACACAGACTTGGGAGGCATTTACGGCAATATTAAAAAACGCATTTATTAAAGCATTTAAAGGCGATGTGGAGGAGAGTATAGAGCTTGATAGACTAGAGTTAGACAGGTTGGAAAACCCTGATGGGTCTAATTGAAGACGTTAAGTTTTTTACGCTGCTACAGTCAAGTTTAACCGCTGAGAGCTTTTTTACTCGCTAAAGGCTTATTCACCCGCTAAAGCCGCTAAAGGCTTTGCAAAAGCCCTTAGCGGGTGAATAAGCCCTTAGCGGTAAAGACAGTATTATATGGTGCAGCTATCACCACAATCGTTAGCACCGTCGCGCATGCCTTCAATTTCTTGGCTTTCTTGCTTGTCTTTTTCAGCCTGTTTTTCGGCTACTGACTGCTCAACTGAGTCAAAATCGATGCTGTCAAACGCATCCATATCAAAATCACTCATAACTACTCTCTTAATTGTTGAAGATAAGGCTCGGTATTACTTGGGCCTGTGCAATTGCGGGCAAGTGTAATTCAATTAGATTATCAGGAAAAATGCAGTCTTAGCCTAACTCATAACAAGATAAACTAGTGTTCAACCCGAAGCCTCATAAGCGGTTGATCTTACAAGTTTGTCGACTGCCTTTGAGGCGCCCCTTTCAAACCCCAAAAAGCGCCTATTCCACTCAAGAATGGCTAAAATTAATAATGCGGAGGCGGGGTTTCTTCTGATTGCTTAGCAATATTAGACGGCTCTATGCTTTTAACACGGTCTATTACGTGGCTTACTTTAAACGCTAAATCATCGAGTTGCTTTTGTTGTGAAGCCAGCGCTTCATTAAGTGCCTCGATAGTGTGCTCTTGAAAGGCTACTTTCATCTGTAACTCTTCAATATAACTATTGGCGCTATCTATTTGCTGTTTTAACTGTTCAGCGCTTTTATCTGTCATGTAAATTCTCTATCTCTCTCGTTGCCATTCTTCGGCAAGGCCACTGCTACTTATAGACAATATATTATCATTGGGAAGGAAGCCGACGCCATAAACAACTGCGGTTGGCGGTGAAATAGACTCTCTTGAAGCAACCTGTATGGATTGCACTTGTTCGCCCGTTTTCAAATCCCATAGGTAAACTTTTCGAGCCGGAGAACCCGTTAGTAAAAACTGGCCGTCTTTGGAAAACTCAACGTCTGTGAAGATTTTTTGCCGCGATGCAAATTTGAGTGACGTTACAGGTTGCCCGGTTTGTGCATCCCATACTTGCGACTTGCTCTGGCTATCAGCGGTAAAAGCAAAGCGCCCTCCATCATCAAGCGCCACTTTCGTTACCCGTGTAGGGTGGGTAAAAGTATGAATTATTTGACCAGTGTCAGTGCTCCATAAATATGCGATGTAGTCGTTGCCGCCAGTCAATGCAAACTTACCGTTAGGTGAGATATCAATGGAGTTAACCTTTTCTTGATGCCCAAAAAACTCGAGACGACGAGAGGTTCGCGGCTCAAAATACATCACCTTACCATTTGAGCGAGCGACGAGTATGCCATTACCATTATTGGTGACTACCACGTCGCGAATAGAAGACTCATCTATTCGCCAAAACCCTTCTGGTTCGCCAGTTTCTAAACTCCACAGAGCAAACGCTTCACGATCGGCAGTTACCACATAGCGCTTATCTGCACTGATGTGCACTGACATCACTAAGTTGTTACCTTCCCCTTGGTGGCTCCAGTGATAAAGGGGCTCACTTTGTCCCATTCGCCATACGTTTACCCCGTTATTCACACCAGACACCACCGCTAGTGTGCCGTCAGTAGAAATATCTGCCGCGTATGCACCTTCTTCTACATGACGCCACTGCTGTATTGGCGTAGTATCAGGGACAGAGCATCCCACGGAATTGCCAATAAGTACGATGAGTAACACTATTCTTTGGAACATTTGAGGCCTAAACATAATCAAATGGGTTTCGCTTTGTTAACGCTAGGTTTAACATAGCATGGATCACGCATCTTTAACTATCGTGCACACTGCCTTAGATGCAGCAGTATAGACATAGACGCATGATGATAATAATTAATGGAGACGTTTTTATGCAGAAGTCGCTCGTTGCCTTATCTACTATCGCTGCGCTAGGCCTTTTCGCTTGCCAGCCAAACACATCTGATGAGGCCGCTTCTACAAGCGCTGATAGTGCAAAAACAACTTCTGTTTCAGCAGAAGAAATGACAGATACACAAAAGCAAGCTTATGCCATGGGCGCAAGCATGGGTTTGTTTGTTAGCAACCGTGCCGAACAACAAGAGCAGCTTGGTTTAACACTAGACCAAGATGCGCTACAACAAGGCTTTAAAGACGGTCTAAATGACACCCTTAAGTTTACGCCAGAACAAATTCAGCAAATCGCTCAACAAGGCGAAGAAGTACTTCGTGCTAAGCAGCAAGAAATGGCAGAGCAAGCTGCCGAGAAAAACATTGAAGCAGGTCTTGCTTACCTAGAAGAAAATGGTAAGAAAGAAGGTGTGACGACAACAGAGTCTGGTCTTCAGTACGAAGTACTTGAAGAAGGCGAGGGTGCTAGCCCAGAAGCGACAGACATGGTTAAAGTTCACTACCGAGGCACCTTGTTAGATGGCACTGAGTTTGACTCATCATACAAGCGTGGCGAGCCAGCTGAATTTCCACTTAATCGCGTAATCGCGGGTTGGACTGAAGGCGTACAGCTGATGAAAGAAGGCGCGAAATACCGCTTCCACATTCCATCAGAGCTTGCTTACGGCGCGCGCTCAACGGGTGCTATCACGCCAAACTCAACGCTAATTTTTGATGTTGAGCTTCTAGAAGTGGTAAAACCTGAAGCCGAAGCGCCAGCTGAATAAGCTAGAGCTTTAGAAAAGAGAAAGCCGACGTATAGCGTCGGCTTTTTTGTTTTAGTGAGTCAGCGTGATCCTTGCTTACCTTTTCCCTACGAGCTAGTGGCTTTTCACCACGCGCGTACCCAGATAGTAAAATGGGTTATTCAATATGCTTGGTGCCTCGAATTACACTGTTAAGCTTAGCCTAAAATTTAAATATTTCACGGCCCTAACAAAGGTTTTTAGGAACATTTAAACCTTAAAAATTGGGGCTTAAAACTAAAGGTTTTAACGGTTAGGTGCGCGTCGTCTTTCCGCATGGACTTTAAACGTCGCAAAGTGATTGAGAAGTGAGTGCCCCGCTTTATACATGGCACACGCTAGGATAAGGTATATCACAGTTCGTACACTATTTAAGCGAACAACTATATCAAGTAAGGCATACAACAATAACAGCGCGCCGCTTAAAAACAGCATAAAACCTATGATAGTGCCGCTGGTTTGAAGCGGATCGCTCCCCGACCTTCGGCGGTTCAACACAGGCATTCTGTTACGCATTCATTTTCCCTAATGGTTTGATTGTTATTTATACAACGACACTAAACAAAAGGTTTATGTTCAATAATTATTCAATCTGTCTCTTTTGTCACTTTTTGACGTACAGAAAGATTGCGTTTTGCCTTATTACCCACATAAAGTAGGGGTAATTAGCTGGATTATTTATAGGACATTGTGAAAACACCGCTTATCACTCGAAAGGGCTACTTAAAGCTTAAACAAGAACTGGATTTCTTGTGGCGTGAAGAACGACCTGAAATTACTCGCAAGGTAACTTGGGCAGCGAGCCTGGGTGATAGAAGCGAGAATGCTGACTATCAGTACAATAAAAAGAAGCTGCGGGAAATTGATCGCCGCGTACGCTACCTTCGCAAGTGCCTAGAAAACCTAAAGGTTGTGGACTACGATTCACAGCAAGAGGGTAAGGTATTCTTTGGTGCCTGGGTTGAAATTGAAAACGAAGCGGGCAAGGTGATGGAACTTAGGCTCGTGGGCTACGACGAAATTTTCGGCCGCAAGGATTACATTTCTATCGACTCTCCGATGGCGCGAGCACTGCTTGGCAAAGAAGAAGACGATGAGTTTGTTGTAAAAACCGAGACGGGCACGAAAGAGTGGTGGATAAACCGTATTTGGTACGACGCAACAGACAAACTGTGAGCATTAATATGCCCTATTTAATCACCCATTTTTAACACAATGATCAGACGACTTCCCCTACACCGCGGTGATATACTCACCGCTCCTATTTTCACTACCGACGCTGTGTATATAAGCCTTTCACACACCGTTTATTCGCCATTGCCTGACGCGAATTATTAGTATCTTAGAGCGACTTATGATTATCAATAAAATTGCAGATGAACTTAGCGTTCAACCTTCGCAAGTAACTGCCGCTGTTAAACTTCTTGATGAAGGGTCGACCGTACCTTTTATCGCGCGCTACCGAAAAGAAGTGACACAAGGCCTTGATGACACACAGCTGCGTACCTTGGAGCAGCGCTTAACCTACCTGCGAGAGCTTGAAGAGCGCCGCGATGTAATCCTTAAATCTATCGAGGAACAGGGCAAACTAACCGACGAGCTTAAAAGCAGTATCACCAGTGCTGACAGCAAAACTACCTTGGAAGATTTGTACTTACCGTACAAGCCTCGCAGGCGCACTAAAGGCCAGATTGCTATTGAAGCAGGCCTTGAACCTCTCGCTGATACCTTATTCTCTACCCCAGATACCGATGCTGAAAGTGCAGCAAGCGAATACGTTAACGCAGATAGTGGCATTGCTGATACTAAAGCAGCATTAGAAGGCGCCCGCTATATCTTAATGGAGCGCTTCGCCGAAGACGCTACACTGCTGGCAAAAGTGCGCAAGTACTTAACTGAAAATGCTTATGTAAAAAGCACGGTTGTATCAGGTAAAGAGCAAGAAGCCGCCAAATATAAAGACTATTTCGAACACAGTGAAAAGTACAAGAACGTACCATCTCACCGCGCGTTGGCGATGTTTAGAGGCCGCAACGAAGGCATGCTACACATTCAGCTAGATGCCGACCCGCAGTCAGAAGACAACGGCCCGTCGCATTGCGAACATATTATTGCCAGCCATTACGATATTATGCACCGCGGCCGTGGTGCAGATGACTTCTTAGCTCAAGTTGTACAGTGGACGTGGAAGATCAAAATTGGTTTACACATGGAAACTGAGCTATTCAGCGCCCTTAGAGAACGCGCAGAAGAAGAAGCCATTGAGGTATTTGCTAAAAACCTAAACGACCTGTTGATGGCTGCACCTGCAGGTGCAAAAACCACTATGGGCCTAGATCCTGGTTTGAGAACTGGCGTTAAAGTAGCGGTAGTAGACAGCACAGGAAAAGTGGTCGCAACCAACACCATTTTCCCACATGCACCACAAAATCAATGGGATAAATCTATTCGTACGCTCACCACGTTATGCAAGCAATACAAGGTAGATTTAATCAGCATTGGCAACGGTACAGGCTCGCGCGAGACAGACAAACTCGTTGGCGAAATGCTCAAGAACAACAGCGAGCTTACTGCACAAAAAATTATGGTCAGTGAAGCAGGTGCATCGGTGTATTCAGCGTCGGAGCTTGCTTCAAAAGAATTACCTGATCTTGACGTGTCAATCCGCGGTGCCGTGTCTATCGCTCGACGCTTGCAAGACCCGCTAGCAGAGCTGGTTAAAATTGAGCCAAAAGCCATTGGTGTTGGCCAATATCAGCATGATGTAAGCCAAAGCCAGTTGGGCAAGTCGCTAGACCGTGTTATTGAAGACTGTGTAAACGCCGTTGGCGTTGACTTAAACACTGCATCGCCCGCGCTTTTGAGCTACGTATCGGGCTTAAACAAAACCCTAGCGCATAACATTGTAAATTTCAGAGACACTAATGGCGCTTTCCCAGACCGTAAAGCGCTATTGAAAGTAGAACGTTTAGGGCCTAAAGCCTTTGAGCAAGCGGCAGGCTTCCTTCGCATTGTAAACGGCACCAACCCGCTTGATGCCTCTGCGGTTCACCCCGAAGCGTACCCAGTGGTAGATAAAATTGTAGATACGACTGCTGTTGCGGTTAACGACATCATCGGTAATACCGAGCTTCTAAAAAGCCTGTCACCAGATACCTTTACCAGCGATGTATTCGGTTTGCCAACGGTTAAAGACATTCTAAAAGAGCTGGATAAACCAGGCCGCGATCCGCGTCCAGAGTTTAAAACTGCCGCGTTTAAAGAAGGCGTTGAAACCATTAACGACCTTAAGTCAGGCATGATTTTAGAGGGTGTGGTGAGCAACGTGGCGAATTTTGGCGCATTCGTTGATGTTGGCGTACATCAGGATGGACTGGTGCATATTTCAGCACTAACTAACAAGTTTATCTCAGACCCTCGCGAGGTAGTTAAAGCAGGCGATATTGTTAAAGTAAAAGTGCTTGAAGTAGACGTACCGCGCAAGCGTATTTCTTTCACCATGCGCTTAGACGACACACCGAGTCAAAGCAATAATGCAGGCGGCAAACCAGCAGCAGGAAAACCACAACATAAAGGGCGTGCTAACCCTAAAGCTAGCCCTCGTTCAAATCAGGGTGGCGGCAATCGCAACAGCCAGCCTCAAAATAGCGCTATGGGTAACGCCTTTGCCGATGCATTTGCTAAAGCAAAAAAGTAAACAGTAGCGATTCAACATAATTTACTGTTGCTTATAAAGGGCCTGTCACCGACAGGCCCTTTTTGTATCACGCTTCCATTTAGCCTGTCGTTTTTGCTACATTAGTTTTTGGTACATTAGTTCGGGCGCATGGAAACTTTATGTTCCCAAAAACTCTTTAGCAAAGAGCACCAAAAACAGAAAATACCGAAATCATGAAAAGGTGTAGGTCACACCGAAACCAAAGTTCGTATATTGGTAGCGTATAGCAAGGCCGTTGACATGCTTGAAGTGCCTTAGCGTTTAGCGAAAGTGACGTTGCTCATTTGACCACAGTCTTTTTCTAGGCAGCACTTTCGGACAACCATAATGAGCTAAGGGCCACTAACCTTTGGTGTACGAATGTAATCATCCAACTGTACAGCAAAGATTATCTGCCCTCATCAAAGGATGATTTTATGAACTCGCCTGTCTCAAAAAACATGCTGAATGTCAGCGCCGATTACCCCGACCTTCGGGATCGTTATTACCAGCCAAATCTTACTCCACTTCAGCCTTTTATCGACCCGCCAGGCAATTTGGTTATTTTAGACCAAGGAAAAGATGGAGCGTGTACCGGCTTTGCATTGGCCGCTACCATTAATTTCATTTACCGTCAGCAAGGCCGAAAACATACTGTTAGCCCGTGGATGCTTTATGCCATGGCTAAACGTCATGATGAGTGGTTAGGTGAAGCGTATGAAGGCTCAAGCTGCCGCGGTGCAATTAAGGGGTGGTACAACAGTGGCGTATGTAATTATTCATTAACCGAAGATATAAAACACAGCAACGAATTTGAGATGACCCTAGCTATTGCTAACAATGCTAGCAATCACAGGCTAGGTGCGTACTACCGTATTGAACGAGAAATTAGCGATTTTCATGCGGCGCTTAACGAAGTGGGCGTGATCTTTGTTTCTGCCAGAATTCATGAAGGCTGGAAAGATAGCGAAGGTGATGTAATAAGCCTAAGGCCTGAACCCATGGGTGGCCATGCGTTTGCCATTGTTGGCTATAATGATGAAGGGTTCTGGATCCAAAACTCCTGGGGGACGGATTGGAAGAAGTCAGGGCTGGCACTTTGGCGTTACGGTGACTGGGCGTTAAACGTTATGGATGCATGGGTTGTTCAACTCGCACTTCCTATTTCAGGGACAGGAACTTACCATCAGGCTACGCGCTCTATTGCACAGGGTTTGTTTTTTCGCTCCACACCACGGGTGAGCATTCAAGATCACTTCGTTCATTTCGACGACGGACACTTTGATACCAGAAGTAAATATTGGAGCAATAAAAACCACGTCAATGCCATTATTGAAAAGCTTTCTGACAGTAATCATCAACATGTAATGCTATACGCGCACGGCGGCTTAAATAGCATAAAAGCTTCGGCTAAACGCATTGCTGCCATGAAAGACACCTTTCTTAAAAACGATATTTACCCCATTCACTTCATGTACGACACGGGTATGCTAGAAGAACTCAAGGATATTCTTGGCTTTAAAAATAAAGAGATTAGCAACAAAGTTGGAGGCTTCACTGACTACACTGACCGCATACTAGAGTGGGCAACACGTAAAGTAGGCGGAGCACTGTGGCGAGAAATGAAATCAGACGCTTGCACGCCCTTTACCCGTACCACATCAGATGGTACGTATTTCCTAACGCAATTGGCCGCCTACTTGAAAGACAATTCAGATATTAAGCTGCATGTCGTGGGTCATTCTGCAGGCTCTATCTTTCATGCGCATAGCCTGTCTAGACTGTTTAAAGTAGATAAAAGCATAAAGATTAAAAGTCTACACTTATTGGCACCAGCCATTAACTACCCGCTTTTCAACGAAACTCTCATTGAGCTTATAGAAGAAAAACATGTTGAATCGACTACGGTATATAATTTATCTGAAGCGTTGGAAAAAGATGACCACGTGGCGCGCATTTATCAAAAATCGCTGCTCTATTTAGTATCAAACGCATTTGAACCTAAACCAGAGATGCCTCTGTTAGGTATGGCTGTGTTTAATCAGCCGCTGTCTAACGTGACCTTTAAATACAGTGAGGGGAAAGAAGGTGATGCCACCGCCGCCACGTCCCACGGCGGCTTCGATAGCGACGTAGCCACCATGAATTCGGTGCTTTCAGACATTACTGGCGGCTCACCTAAATATCCGTTTACAAAGGCAATACTGGATTATTAAAAGCTGCTAGCTGGAGAGGGTGCTGATTAAATGAAAGTGCTTCCCTTACGCTCTAGCTACGGTTGTGATGGGCTAAATCGTTGGAGTAACATAAAGCAGACAAGGCTAATTACAGGTTATCATGCTTGAAGTGATAGGCCTTCTCTAGGCGGAGTGTAAGCTTGCAAATACGCATTTTGAATTCGGCCTATTCGAGCCTGCATAAAATCAGCCTCACTGGCCTCAACAGCTTGCTTAGAAGAGGCGCTTGCCAGCGTAGACTGAGCATCTAAAATCGCACTTGCGTCAGCGCCTTTTGTGGAATTAGTGTTGATTTCCTGCTGGTTGCCAGCGTCAGCATCTGCAAATACGCCGCTATCTGAAACATTCGTAGCACTATAAGTCGACGTTCCCTCCGCTGCGCCTTTGGCGATCTCGCTTCGCGCTTCTGTGGCTTTTTGAGAGGCCTCAGCAGCTACCTTTAAATCTTGTGATGAAGGTTCAGCTGGTGCGAGGGCGGCTGCGCGCACCTGCTCCATTTTTTTCAGCGTTTCCTCAGGCGTTTTTTCTTCTGAAACATCAATCGACACCTCGCCATCTGTCACATAGCGTTTATTGTCAGGGCCTGTGGTGTATTCATATTGCGGTGCACCGGCGTATTGACCACCTGTAGATGCATGGGCTTGTTCGTGAACTCTTACTTCCTGATCGCGGGCTTTTAGCTGTTCAATTTCAGCCGCGTCTTGTTTTTCTTGTTGCTCTTGCTGCCTGTCTTTCGCGTCTTGCTTACCAGCACTCTCGTCCTGCGCATTGTCTTTCTCTTGCCCAAATACGTTTTGAAAAGCCGCTTGAAGCTCGGATGGTATTTGAGGACGTTCATAGGTGACAGGCGCTGGCGGCTGGCCCGGGCTTTTGGATTTGTCTGTTTCTGAACCTAAGCCTTTTTGAGAAGCGCCTTGCTGGGAGTCTGATGTTTGGGGAATAGTTTCCCGCTGCACGTTATCTCTGCGTGCAGATTCTGTATTAATGTTCGCCGTGGGATAGGCAATCGCATTAAGTATAGGTGTAACGATATTCATCGCAACGGCTCCACTTAAGCCAGCACGTCGATAATGGAACCGAGCATCTCGTCGGCCACGCCCAATACTTTTGCAGAAGCCTGAGCATTACGCTCGTTTACATTAAGCGCGATTAAGTCGTCAGTGAGACGCGTAGAGGTAGACGTTGAATTCGATGACGTGTTTGTTGTGTCGGTATTGGTCGCAATAGGTTGAGCGGGTGCTACCGCATCCTCAGCTGTTCGCTGAGCAATATTTGATGCTGCCTGCGAAATTCCGTCGCTGGCATTTTGTAAACCATATTGAGCCGCTGCAAATGCAGAGCCTGCACCTAAACCATCAATACTTGTCATACATTACCCCTAACCTCTCATGTGCAATTATTAACCAATTTCACACAAATGGAAAGACGTGTATCAAACCCTGTCATTAACTTATTGTAAGCATGAGATTTTTATTAGCCGCTCAAAGGTAAAAAAAGCTTCAAACTATCGGCAAGCCGCGGTTTGAAGCTTCATGTCATCGCTCTATTAAGACGCCTTTTGCTGGTAAACGCCAGCGGCAAAGCGAAATAAAATGTCAGCAGTTTGCTGAGGATGTGAAATAAACGGCGCATGCGACGCATGAGGCAGAACAACGGTATCAGCCTGCGGATGTAGCTCACATATACGATCTATTCCGCTGGTCGGTACTAGACTATCCAACCTGCCATACAATCGTAATGTGGGTGTAGTTATTCGCCCCACGTCTTGACGCATGTCTTCAGTAGACAATATGCGTAAACCTTTCTTAAGCGCTTCCTCAGCGGGATCTGGGAATTGGGTTACCTGTTCTCTGATCGCCTTAATATCCTGCTTTGCCGTTTCGCTACCCATCGCTTGAATTGCCAAAAAACGTTCCAGTGTTTTCTGATAGTTCTTTTCAAGCTGAGTCTCGAACATTGAAAGTAAATCGGCAGCAATACCCGGCCAACAAGGCCCTGCTATAAATCGAGGTGTTGAAGCAATCGTTACCAGTCCGGTAAGTTTTTCTGGTGCTAACAGCGCTAACTTTTGCGCAACTAGGCCACCTAATGACCACCCAACCAACACACACTGGTTTGGAAGCTGGTTCACAATGGATTGAGCCAATGTTTCCACGTTATACGGTGACGGGACGAACTCTGCATTTTCCCCAAACCCAGGAAGATCTATGGTGGTGACGCGAAAATTATCGCTTAAATAAGGAATAAAGGATGTGAACGCTCCGCTGTTCATACCCCAACCATGAAGAAATACCACATCTACGCCTGTCCCCTGAGTACGGGTGACAAGCTCGCCGTTTGTATGCAAACTTTCCATTTACACCTCCTTAGGCAGTCACGTGTTTTTGAGGCAACACGAAATAATGAAAACAGGTCGACGTTCGACAATTCAAGGAAGTTGATGGAATCAACACTATGAACCTTTCATGCTTGCTATGTTATCAGGCAAGTCCTACGCCAGTATGTCACTGGTGTGAAGATGACATATTTTTTTTCGATGCCACGTTGCACGGAAGTAACCTACTTCAATATGGCCCTGTGGCAGGCCACGTCAAGCATAGCCACTATGACGCGTTACGCGTTTTGGGACTTCATACGTGGCCAATGTCATCGCTGGTTCACCAGTTAAAGTTTACGCATTCCCTTACGGCAGGAAAAGTATTAAGTAACTGGTTTGTCCATAAAATGCGACAGTGCACTTTATCAGTGCCCAATGTGCTGCTTCCGGTGCCAATTAGTGCATGGCGACTTGCTACACGGCACTACAATCAGGCTACGCTTCTGTGTGAAAGCATAAGCAGTGAGCTGAATATTCCAGTTAACCAGTCGTGGGCCAAACGACGGGGCTTTAGCGTGCAGCATCACTTATCCAAAATGGCGAGAGCCGAAAACGCAAGCCGTGTATTTAGCCTATCGACGCAATGTATCGATGATGAGATAGCAATAGCGCAAGGTAATAAAGATGGCAGCAACTTCAGCGTTGCAATTGTCGATGACGTACTCACCACCGGCGTGACCGTGAATACATTGAGTAAAAGGCTCAAAAAACGCTACCCAAATTTACACATTCAGGTGTGGGTAGCGGCATTTACGCCACCAACTAAAAGCAGTCTGTATCAGAAAGCCTAGTGATCAGAAGCGGTGATACTGAAAAGCGCGGCATTCGCCGCGCCTTTCAAGCTGATTTAGCGAATAAAGTGAGACTGGTAGATTGCATTGGCCAGCATCTTATTCGTGCCATACCAGTACCCTCTAAACTGCGTATTGTCGGTAAAGCCAATGACAACGCCGCGACCCATTTTTTGAGTCGTCACAGCAGTTGATTCAGCCATTAGCGCAACCATTCGTTTGTCACTAAACCCAGCCATGAGAGGCTCATCAGTGTAGCGTGCAGGTGTTATAAAGGGTGAGCTACTGGCCTCCACTATCATATTATTGGTTTTAAACATGGGTAGCGTGTCGTCATCATAGCCGTAGAACAATGGATGAGTATTGTCGATATTCGCTTCAAACACAGCGCCAGCCACTAACTTTCTGGCGTATAACGATGCGCCATCTTTATAGCTGAGTTCGCTTTCATCGAACGCGTTATCAATACTCTCTCGACTAACAATTTCTACGTCTAACCATTTATGTTGAGCGAAATAACGCAACGCGGATTTCTGCCCCACGATCACGCCACCGGCTTTCACCCACTGTTCAATTTGAGTTCTTTCACTTTCACTAAAGCGATATCCACCGCTAGGGAATAAAAGGTGCGTATAAGTAACGCTCGGATCATTAAGCGCGCTTGTCAGATGTTGTTGCTCAACAATACTGGCAGCTAGCCCCACTTTTGTGTCGAAATAGTGCCATATTTCACCTGCTTCGTATTCACTGGTGCCTTCGCCGCCCACTATTAACACTTGTGGCAAGGTAACAGGTGCCATGCTCCGGCTACCCAAATCGTGCCCCGTGGGTGTTAACCCACTGCGCAAACTAAACACAGGCACCTGAAGTTGCTGTTGCGCATCGCGCAAAATGGCCGCCAAATTTTCTGGCTGACCCAGCCCTTTCGGTACAACTATGCTGCCAGGCTGTAGCTCAATGCTGTTGCCATCGTATTTAATAGCGGAAAACGCTTCTTCACTACTACGCACCTTAACGCCAGCTTCCAATAGCGTTTGCAGCATGGCTGGCGCATAGTACTGCTGCCATGAAAACGCATACGCGTATGCGTCTGGGTGAATATCGTTAAGTGCCGGTTGCGCAAGTGCGGTGTTGTCGCTAAGTTTTAGGCTTCGCGCATCGCCCCTATCTAGAGGCGCGTAATCCAAATTGAAAGCCAAAGCTAAATTCCACGTTGATACATCGTAAAACGTGTTGTTTTCAAACGAGGTTTGGGTAGAGAAAATTGACTTTACTAAACGGTATTGAGGCTGGTTTGAAGGAATATAAATCGCGCTACCTGCACCATAGCGAACTTTGCTTACCTCAACATCTTTCGTTAACACCTCGTAATTAATATGATGCTGTTCAAGCAATGCAACAAATGCGTTAAAGCGAGCTGTGTCATTCGATGCACTAACAACAAAACCTACCTGCTCATCCTTTTCAGCCAGTGACTGTGTGCTCTTAACAAAACCCGATTGATAATCGAGAATCGCAGCCTTATTTGCCAATGCGCCTCTAAAAGTGCTTAAAGACGTAGTAATTTGATTTGCTATGGTGTCTTTGAAGGCAAGCTTGCCATTAATAGAATCCTGAATGTGGCCCCGTGAGCTTGCTTGCTCAAAAAGAATACCCACACTGCCGTGTAAATCTGGATAGGTCGAGCCTTTGCCTGCGTAGAAATCGTCAAACGCTTCTTGGGTAAAATAGAGCTCCCCTTGCTCATCAAACGCGGCAGCGTGATACTGGGCAAGCGCTTCAGTTAGCGTTACATTCTCATCAGGCGTCAGTGGATTTTTACGCGAGCGCACACCAGGCTGGAAAAAATAGGTGCTGTCTGTCCCCATTTCATGAAAGTCGGTGAGGATATGTGGGCGCCATTTATGAAACTGTTTAATTCGTGCCTGCGACTCTGGGTGCGCCAGCAATAGCCAGTCGCGGTTCAAATCAAACCAGTAATGATTTGTTCTACCTGACGGCCAACCCTCATCGTGTTCACGATGTCGACTGTCAGAAACCAACTGCTTGCCCTTATGCATATTTGCCCACTGAGCAAATCGAGAAAGCCCATCGGGGTTGAAAGACGGATCAAACAGCACAATATTGTTATTCAACAAGGCATCAATTTCTTTACCTTCAGCCGCGGCCAAATAATAAGCCAACGCAAGTGAAGCATTGGTTCCGGAGGGCTCGTTACCGTGAATACTGTAGCCCATGTAGAAAATAAGGGGAGCATCGCTACCTACTTTCTTGCCGCTTTCCATTGCATCAATGTGTTGCTGCCTCATCGCCTCAATATTGTTTCTATTTGAGGGCGCTGTGATTGTCAGTAACAGAAGTGAGCGGTTTTCGTGAGTACGGCCGGTTTCTTCAATGGTGATACGGTCAGACTTCTCGGCAAGTAGCTTCATATAATTGACGACTTGGTCGTGACGCACATGCCACTCGCCAATGTTGGCGCCTAGTATCGATTCAGGCGTGGGAATAGCTGGGTTGTAGGATACCGTGTCAGGTAAGTATGCTGTCACCGGCTGCCCGCCTACATCAGGTGCAATAGTAACAGTTGAAGCAGAGGCGGGTTGTGCTAATGATTTCTGACTGGCTGTTGCCCCAAAGGCGATGGTACCAAGGGCTAATAATGAAACGAGTGAGAATGGATTCTTTTTGGCGGTGTAATGCAATTTCGCGAACATAGCGCTTCCCGTCTTGTTGTTATGGTTGAGAATAGTGTCGACGTGCACGCCTCTCAACAAATTCGATTCACTGGAATAATTTATTTAATTAATACCTGACTGTTTTACTCAGGTAAATTTGATACAATAATCCAAATTTCAAAATATGTAGGACTTGCTGATGATAACTATATCAGAAGAAGCCCAGGCTCACTTCGTAAAACTGTTGAGTAAACAAGAGTCTGGCACGAATATTCGTGTATTCGTCGTAAATCCAGGCACTTCGTCGGCTGAGTGTGGCGTGTCCTATTGCCCACCAGACGCGGTTGAAGAAACGGATACCCGTTTGCCATTTAATGGTTTCGATGCGGTCGTAGATGAAGAAAGCGCGCCTTATTTAGAGGAAGCGGAAATTGACTACGTTACCGATCAAATGGGCTCACAGTTAACCTTAAAAGCACCTAATGCTAAAGCGCGTAAAGTGTCTGACGACGCACCATTAATTGAGCGAATTAACTATATGATTGAGTCGGAAATCAATCCTCAGTTAGCGAGCCATGGTGGCAATGTTGTATTGACAGAACTGACTGACGACGGCTACGCCATACTTCAGTTCGGCGGCGGCTGCAATGGTTGCTCAATGGTAGACGTAACGCTTAAAGAAGGTATTGAGAAGCAAATGGTTGAGCAATTCGCTGGCGAGCTTAAGGGCGTGCGCGATGCGACTGAGCACCAAGCGGGTGAGCACTCTTACTACTAAGCGTAATATTGCACTTGCTTAAGTGCATATCTCGATAACTATCTCATGCTAAAGCAAGACATTCACAAAAGCTGGCAACGATTCAAAATAGGTCTATCTATTTTCGTTGTCGGCGTCTTGCTGTTGTTTACCTTAGGTGAACTTCATATCACGCTACATTACCTGAGCCTTCTTATATTATTTGTCGGTTTCGCTATCGCCATGTTGGGTTACTGGGGAATTTTTATTCAGCGCTTTTCTTTTATGAAAAACAAAAAGCCACCGCCCAAATTCTGATTACGTCCGGCTCTACGCCATACTTTCTTGCCCTATTCTTTATGTAAGCCTGTCGCTTGCACTCAGTTTTACCCATACTCTACATTACGCTGCTGCCTCCCGTTCATTTATGTTCACCTAGCGCTCGTCTCGAGTTACAGGTAGATTAAAGGTTGTTAAGTGCCGAACAAAATAAAAGGGAGCTGTGGTGAATACAACAAAGAAGCTGGGCCTGCTTGGCGGAATGAGTTGGGAATCAACGGTCAGTTACTATCAAGCCATAAACCGTGGTGTAAACGCTCGACTTGGCGGCCTTCACAGCGCACCGCTGATAATAAGCAGCGTTGACTTTGCCCACATAGAGCAGCTTCAGCATAAAGGAGAATGGGATAAAACCGCCGATATACTGATCCGCGAGGCGAAGAACCTAGAAACAGCGGGTGCAAAAGCCATATTAATTTGTACCAATACCATGCACAAAGTAGCAGCTGACATAGAGCAGAAGATCACCATCCCACTTATTCACATTGCCGACGCTACGGGGCGCGTGTTGCAACAAGATAGGGTTAAGAAAGTTGGGCTACTGGGCACCCGCTTCACCATGGAACAAACCTTTTATACATCCCGCCTTAAAGAGATTTTTGGCATTGAGGTTGTTACTCCAAATGCCCAACAACGAGACACGGTTCATAACATTATTTATGAACAATTATGCAAGGGCGTGATTTGTGTTGAATCCCGTAACGCGTATATTGACATTATAAATGAACTGGCGGCCGAGGGTGCTGAAGGCATCATTTTAGGCTGCACAGAAATTGCCTTATTAGTTCAACAACATCACACCAAAGTTAAGTTATACGATACTACCGCTATCCATGCTTCAGCTGCGGTAGATTTTGCATTAGCTCCCTAAAGCGTTAGCAAAGGGTAAGTAGCGAAACACACATAACCTAACTTTGATAAAAGGGAATTGGCCCTACTATTTTCAGAGGACACAGCTATGTTTAGCCACGTAATGATTGGTGCGAACGACCTTGAAGCATCAAAAAAATTCTACGATGCTATTTTAGGAGTATTAGGATACGAACCAGGCGTTTTTGATGAATACGGACGGGTTTTTTACTATACGCCGAAAGGTATTTTAGCGCTAACAAAGCCGATTAACGGAGAGGCTGCCACACACGGTAATGGCACCACACTCGGCCTTGCCGCTCGAACACCAGACATCGTTGATGAATGGCATAAAGTAGGAAGCGAGAATGGGGGCGTGCCATGCGAGGACCCACCGGGTATTCGAGGCAATGGGGAACGCCAACTGTATCTTGCTTATCTGCGAGACCCAGCGGGCAACAAGCTCTGTGCCACGCACATCGTAAGGAAATAGCTGAAAGTGCTGTCTGCTTAAATGATCACGCTCTTTTTGCAGGCTATTCGCTTTTAGCTGTCTATTTGGCCCAAAGCTCTTTGAATAATAGCGCTTTGGGTAATGCCTAGTTAAGTCTACATATAAGCCCTAACCAAGCGAAACAGCATAGGCGTTACTGTCTGACCACTCAATATCCTAAACGGGTTTCGCCTTTTCTCTTCTTTGCACTTTGCACTTTGCACTTTGCACTTTGCACTTTGCACTATACATTGTTGCTAGATGAATTAACCTTGAACCAGTAAAAGCGCAGCTAACAGAGGGAATATGACACCTGAAGAAACTGGCAAGGCCTACGACACCATTACACACCTTTGGACTCGCCCTGAATTTAATCAGAAAAATGGGTTAACCGCCTACCAAAAAGCATTGTCATTTTTAGCGGACACCCCATCACAAGAGCCTGATAAGGTGCCTAGCGAAGCGCTTGATAAGGGAGAAGCGAGCAATAAAGACAAACCAAAGAAACGAGGTTACGCACTAGACATAGGTTGCGGATGCACCAATCGTTTTGTCCCGGTTATCGAAAGCGCAGGGCTAGCTTACGAAGGCATAGATGTTTCCAAAGATATGCTGGCCATTGCGACGTCCCAGTTACCCGCTCATACCTTCTATTGCGCCGACGTGTGCACATTCACTATCTCCAAGCACTATTCGTTTATTAGCGCTTGGGATAGCTTTTGGCATATTCCCCTAACGCAGCAAGAGCCTTTGCTTAAGAAGCTAGTGGGTCACTTAGACGATGACGGAGTGTTGCTTTTTAGCTGTGGAGGTACAGATGAAAGCGGCCAACACACAAACGAAGTGATGGGCCCAGAAGTCTACTACGCCTCGCTGGGGCTACATAGATACATAGAAATATTGATAGAAGCAGGCGGGTTTATCCGTCACGTTGAATTCGATCAGCACCCTGAACTACACACTATTATCATTGTGCAAAAAAGAACCGCGCAAAAAACACAGTAGCAAAAAAATAATACTGAGTGATGCCCTAGAAAAACTGAAAGAGTCAGCGTGCTCAGCACGCCGTCCCTAAGTAAGGTCAGCGAAGCGTTATAAAACACTAGCTTTGCGGTGTCGCTAGCTCACCGCGTTTATCTAAACGATAAAAGCTCCAGGCCAATGTCACACCGCGAGCGAGTAAAAAGGCAAGGAGAGCATACCAAAGGCTGACGTTACCCTGATCTTGCGTGAGATACCAAACGGGGAAATACACCCCTAACGCACTTATTATCATGGTATTTCTCATTGCGCTGGCTCGGGTAAGACCAACAAATACGCCATCGTACAAAAAACACCAATGCGCTAATAGAGGAAGTAATACCATTAGACCAAGATAAGGTAGCGCAGCTTTTACAATGTCACTATGTTCGGTAAGCAGCGCGATAATGGCCTCACCGCCAGCGAAAAATATCAAGCTATAAATGAGGGCAAAAATACTCGACCAGACTAACCCTTGGTAGGTGCGTCGTTTCACTTCGCTGCTGTCAGACGCCCCCTTGGCTTCACCCACCAGCGCTTCCACACCATAGGCTATGCCATCAAGTCCCAATGCAATAAGAACAAAGAACTGCATGAGTATGGCATTGACGGCCGCCGACGTTTCGCCGTAACGGGCACCTTGAATGGTGAGAAACGCTAAGCAACCCTGTAATGCTAAGTTACGTAATAGCATGTCACCATTAAGCTTCATCAGTACCTTCCGAGCTGCACGGTTAAACCACGATGCACTCACCGCGACACCGCCAACGCGCTTAAACGCTACCGCTAGCGCCATTATAGCCATGGTATACTCAGCGATAATACTGGCCAGCGCCACGCCAGCTACAGACAAACCAAGCCCGAACACAAACACTACATCGAGTCCCGCATTCAATAAATTTCCCACAATTTGAATAGCCATGACGCTGCGCGTTTTTTGCTGCCCTACTAACCATCCAACTAATGCCAGATTAAGCATGGCAGCTGGTGCGCCCCATACCCGCGTCGAAAAATAGTCTTGAAGATGCAGGGCAACTTCACTGTTTGGCTGAGTTAAAGCTAAGCCTATAGACAAAATAGGAGATTGAAGAGCAAGTACCACAGCCCCCAACACTAGAGCAACCGCCACCGTTTGCCACAGCACTTTTGCTGACTCTAATGTATTGTTCGGTGAGCCTTTAGCTTGTGCACTCAAGCCTGTTGATGACATGCGAAGAAACCCGCACACCCAGTATATTTGCGTTAAGATAAGTGCGCCCACCGAAGCCCCTGCAAGCATGGCTGGTAAAGACATGTGTCCCAAAACCGCGGTATCCACCAAACCTAATAGAGGCGTAGTAATATTCGCTAAGATCATGGGAAGCGCTAACGCCAACAGACGGGAATGGTCGTCAAAAAAGGAGCGCTGAATTAGTTGGGCAGGGGACATAAATGATCTCAGTAGGGGTTAATTTCGCTATATACTATCAACCTATGCAGCGGCATAAGTGAAATGCGTACCAACTTGACCATGTATAAGATTGGCCAAGTCGCATTATTTGGAGTTTACCATGCTATTGAATTTGATTAGGCACTCAGTGGATGATGATATGAAAACCAACAATGTAATTCAAAATAGAACGACGAGTCGTACGCGTTTGAAGATCTTATCTTCAATGCTTGCGGGAATTTTCAATGTTTTGTTGGTCTCACCTAGCATTGCTTCAGGCTCAGATTCAAACCCTGTTGCTGATGCGACTTCCACTACAAAGGAACAAAGTGGTAGTAACATCGGCTCTAGTGTGAGCACCACGCCTAACGCCGCCATTTTGCTTTATCACCATGTGTCGTCTTCAACACCAGCCAGCACCAGTATTTCGCCTGAAGCCTTTAAATCGCACATGGAATACTTGGACGCACACCACACTGTTGTTTCGCTTCAGGACGTTGTTTCTGCGATACAACACAACACTACACTGCCAGACAATGCGGTTGCGATTACGTTTGACGATGGCTACGCAAATATTTTAGACAATGCTCACCCAATACTGGCTGACCTAGGTTTTCCCTATACCGTGTTTATCAACCCTGATGAAATTGGCGTAGGTCCTAAGCAGCTAACATGGGAGCAAGTTATTGCTATGCATAACGATGGCGTTGTTTTTGCCAACCACACGCTAGACCACCTTCATATGCTAAACGGTGAGCAAGCAATGGGCGAGCGCGCATGGCTGGAGAAAGTTTGGCAGAACGTAGAAAGTGCTGAAAAGAAGATTGAAGATAAACTGGATGTTAGCCTTAAATATTTAGCGTACCCGTTTGGTGAATACAACACGGCGCTCGCTAATAAGCTCAAAGCTGAAGGTTACATAGGATTCGGGCAGCATTCCGGGGCTGTGGGCCCATCTAGCGACATGCAGGCACTACCGCGCTTCCCCGCGGCCGGTCCTTACGCCAATTTGGCAACGCTAAAGACCAAGCTTAATAGTCTTGCCATGCCAGTGACGCAAAGTTCACATAAAGACCCTCGTATGACAGCGCGAAACCTGTCATCGCCCATTAGTTTAACGATAGACAGTGACGATGTTCGCCTTACACAAGTAAATTGTTTTTTCGGCGGCGACCCTATAGAGACTAGCCTAGAAGAAAATGTGCTTACGTTTACCCTTGATGAAACGCTTCCAGTAGGACGTTCACGTGTGAATTGTACAGCACCGTCTCATACGCAATCAGGGCGTTATTATTGGTACTCTACGCCCTTCTTTGTGGCAGATGAGAACGGCAATTACCCAGACTAGGGCATGTCGATAAGGCGCATCTAGGCTTGAGCGCGAGCGCATATCGATTGGGCTCGCGCTTATATAAGGAAACGTTTACCTATACAGGTTTAGAAAACCGAATAAAACCTTTATTTATCGACTCTTCCACAAAACTATGACGCTGATAGAAACGAATGGCTGGCACGTTCGACACTTCAACATCTAGTACCACCTTACGTTTGTTCAGTTTTTCTGCTCGCGCTTGCATAGCATCTACCAGTATCGTTCCCACGCCCGTTCGACGGGCGCTTTCTTCAACAGAGAGATGGCCTATCATGAGTTCGGTATTAGTAGGCGGCGTAAGATTGATGGCCACGGTCTGATTGCGCATGAGCACTGTCATAGCCTCATCGAGGGTAAAGTACGATGTGATGCTATCAAGGGTCGCCCTATCAAATGTTGCACCTAGTTTGCTGTGCCAAGAGGTCACAACGCCGAGTACTTCGTCACCGCTACACGCCACCCAATGATTCTTAAAGCCATATTGCCCGCCACCGAGTTCCCATGCATGAGACAGGTAGCCGTCGGCCGTTTTATTTTTATTATGTCCAAAAATAGACGTTAATAATGACTGCGCCGCGTTCAATATGAGCGGCGTAGTTTGCGCAGCATCAGATGCTACACCTTGCCTTATTTTGATTTCCATATTACTGCTTCGAGATTATTATTGGCATATCAGCCAATATTTGCTGGGAATCACTTATCGATAGCTTTCCTGGCTCTCTTTTTGGTTTGAATCTTCCTATCACCCTAGCTTCAGGGTCGACAAGTACGACAGATGCACTGTGATCAACTAAATAGTTGGGGTTATCGGTACTTTCAGCAATGGCATACATCATTCCTAAATTACGTACAAAAGGGAATAGCGCCTTGTGCTCTCCAGTAACGGCAATGAACTCCTCATTAAAATAGCTCACATACTCTGAAAGTCTTTCAATTGAATCGCGATTTGGATCAACGGATACAAAAACAACTCGAGTAGGTTCGACACTATTTAATGCTTTTAGTTCAGGATATATGCCGTTCAGTTCAGCCATGGTAGTTGGGCAAATATCGGGGCAGAAGGTATAGCCCACAAATACTAAGCTCCACTGCCCTTCAAGCGACGAATTATCAAACACTTCACCTTCATGAGATGTAAGTGAAAACGGTGATAATGCTCTCGGCTCTGGGTAAGTCTGAAAGTATTCAGGCTGATTTTCAACATTTGGGGGCGCGATATACAGCGCCCCTACGATGCCTGCACATAGCGCTAAAAATGCAACAAGGCCGACGGTAGTTCGTTGATTCATAAACTCAGTGGTATGTAGTGATCTAAGAGTAATACGACAAACAATACCATGAGATGAATAATTGAAAACCTAAAAGTTTTCATTGCAGTTTGTGGCTCTGCATCGAATTTTAACTTTAATGCATAGTATAAAAACCCAATGTTAAGCACACTTGAGCCAATCAAATAAATGAGATCGCTCATGCCTGTAAGGTAGGGCAGCAAACATACAAGCCCCAACAATACTGTATACAGCAACACTGACGTTTTCGTAAATGATACACCGTGGGTTACCGGCAGCATAGGTACCTTCGCTTTGGCGTAATCTTTTTCTCTATGAATAGCGAGCGCCCAAAAATGCGGCGGCGTCCAAGTAAAGATAATCAGCACTAAAAGCAGGGCATGGGCATGTATTTCCCCTGTAACCGCGGTCCAACCTAGAAGCGGTGGAGCAGCCCCTGCTAAACCGCCAATCACGATGTTTTGCGGTGTCGCTCGCTTTAAATACATCGTGTAGATAAACGCGTAGCCTACTAAACTTGCTAAGGTTAACCACGCGGTTAGCATATTCACAAAAAGAGCCAACACTACAAATCCAACCACACCTAAAATGCCTGCAAACCACAGCGCGTTGTTTACGCTAACCTTGCCTTTTGCGACGGGGCGATTAAATGTACGCGCCATCACACTATCTATCTTATGGTCGACAACGTGATTAATAACCGCAGCAGACGCAGACAACATACCAATACCCAATAAGCCACAGATAAGTACGGTTGCGTTTACCCACGAAGGCGTAGCTAAACACATGCCTACTAACGCAGTTAACAGCAACAACATGACGACATTAGGCTTAGTCATTTCATAGTAATCTCGCCACGTGACTACATTGTGCTGACGTGAAGTACGCGCATGTAAAGAGACCGATTTAGCCATGGAAACCTCCTGGAGCTTTAGGGAGAATATGAGAAGACGTTGACGCGTTTAAAGGGTCGTGCAAAGGCGCTTCGTGGATGCTAAATGCACCTGCCCCCTGCAGTGGTTTCGAACCTGAGAATGAGCCTGTATTTCGTTTTTCTGTACCGAAGACGTTATCGTTTTCTAGTGCCAAAAATACGGTAAAAATGAGGTGGAGTAGGGAGAGAAGTAACACAGCTGCGACCGCGTTATGCATTACAGCGACAGCCAGTGGCAGCATAAAGATAATGTTGCTAAGTCCTAATGCCACTTGCGTGCACAATGCGACCAACATAAACGCACCCACATATTTTTGTTTACTTGTGGTGTAGCGGCTTACCAACACACTTATACCTAGTGCTAGCAAGTATAAAAACGTGATGACCGCGCCGAACCTATGCACTATGTGCATGGTAACTCGTTCGCCGTAATCGTGAGCACCAAACTCATAGTTGTCTGCATCAGGCACACTGAATGCACCTGCCAAATCAATTCTTCCCTGCCAACCGCTTTCACAGACCGGCATTTCCGTACAGGCTAACGCGGCATAATTGGCAGAAGTCCATCCACCAAGAGCTATCTGGGTAACAAGCACGCCAAGCCCAATGAAGGCGAAAAGTTTAAGGTTTCGCTGAAAGACTTTGGCTTGAGGTAAGTCGGTAATATCCTGTTCATGCATATCTGACGCTATGGGCGCTTGTTTAGTTTTCGATGCATCACCTGCGGTGTTGCGCAAGCGGAGGTAGAGAATAAACAGGCAAGAGAGTACAGAGAAGCCCCCCAGTAAATGCCCCATAACTACGACGGGAAGCAGATTGAGCGTCACGGTCCACATACCAAGTGCTGCCTGGAAGATAATGAGTCCCAGCAGTAACAGAGGTAGTTTAACGGGCGTACCTTTGTCGCGCTGCCGAATAGCAATAATGGCAATAGCCAGTACACACAGCCCCAGCGTTCCAGCAAAATAGCGGTGAATCATTTCATTCCACGCTTTAAATGCCTCAACTGGACGTTCGGGAAAAGCGGCGTTGGCTTGTGCCACTTTTTCCTCACTCAAAGGCACGGTTAAGTTACCGTAGCATCCAGGCCAGTCGGGGCATCCTAGCCCCGCGTCGGTCAAACGCGTATATGCACCGAGAATAATAACGACTGCCGCCAAAAAAATACTGAAAAGGGTTAATTTTTTCATGGCCATTATCCTATACGCGATAATTTAAGAAGCTTTCTCATATCTGCCAGCATGTTGCGGCTTTCCATCACGGCGTCTTTTCTATCGTCTTTAATGTCGTAAAAGAGCATGGCGTTATTTTGCGTATCAACAATATAAACACTGCTAGAGGCAAGCGCGGTTGGTGTAGTAACGGGTAAGGTTTCGACAAAAGGGTAGTCTTTTAGCGCGGCTATCGCAGTTTGGTCGCTTGACGCTGTCGTGACGACTACTGCTTGGGCACGGTCCGATTCTTTACCTAGCGCAAGCCACACTTGGTTAATACTGAAAAGGGCGTTTTCGCACACTGCGTCACATTCACTTGGCATCACATACAATAAACGCCATTTAGGTTCCGCGTTTTCTAAAAGCGCACTCATGTCGATGGTCGGCGCGAGCAGCTGACCTTTATTTGTCGCGCCTTTAGTAAACCAATCGTTATCAAGTGCGAGCTTTGCCAGAACAACAGGTAAAACAAACACGACTACCATAATAATTAATGTTTTTTTCGAAGCAGCATTACTCATAACTACGTCCTTTCTTACTAATTGCAAAGCCGCCAATGGCTGCAGCGGCAATGGCTAAACCAAACCATTGAACTGCATAGCCAAGGTGCTTTTCAGGAGACATTACGACGGCCTGATGTTCGCGAATAAACGCGGGGTCAGGCGTGGTAAGGTGAAGAATAAAGGGTAAAAGTTTGCGCTCTAAGGCATTGCTTAGTGCAGGGAATTCTATATGTTGTACCAGCGCAGGGCTTTGCGACAAAGCCATGTTGGTTTCTTTCACTAAGGGGTTGTTACCCGGCACGCTAAGCACGCCGATTAATTCGCGCGTTTGGCTTGTAAAACTTATATCCGGTAGCGTGCGCGTTAAGTCTGGCGCAGGCACCCAGCCAAAGTTAACCAAGAGCCACCCGACATTGGTATTTACCGGTACGATGACATCGAAACCCACCCGCTGATTGTGAATCTGATTATCTAATAGCAACACATGGTTAGCGTCTATTGCGCCGCTGAAGGATACGGTAATATCCCGAGGATCATCATGAGACAACGCCTCTTCTAAACTCAAGGTTCCATTACTTTGCTTTTGCGCTATGCTAGCTAAGCGTTGTTGCTTTTGGACCATGCGATCAAGTTGCCAGTACCCTAAACCGCACATAATCGCCACACTGACACCCGTGAGTAACCAAGGAATAACGTGGCGAGTGCGAGAAAACATGATTATTTCGCACCATGCAAAATTAGAATAAAAACAGAGGTGAATATGTTGATAAAAATAGTCCTTGTTGCGTTGGTGCTGTACATGATTGTGAATTTGTTCATGGCGATGCGAATCATGATGAAAAATGACACGTCTAAGGGCCCGATGAGTAAGTACATTGGTCGACGCGTGCTCACTTCTGCCGTCATTGTTATTATTATTCTTATCGCTATTGGTACCGGTTTAATTACCCCAAACCCAAGGCCTTACTGAGTTTGGGGATTCCTTTTAAAGTACGTAAACAAAGATGTAGAGCATGACCCACACTACATCTACAAAGTGCCAGTACCAGCTCCCCGCCTGAAACGCGAAGTGGTTTTCAGGCGTGAAATGGCCTTTCAAGACCCTAAAAAACAGTACAATTAGAATGATGGTGCCAAGGGTCACATGCATGCCGTGAAACCCTGTGAGCATAAAGAAGGTGTTGCCGTAAATGCCTGACTGAAGCGTAAGCCCCAAGTCGCGATACGCATGTATGTACTCTTCTACCTGTAGGAACAAGAACCCACATCCAAGTAAGATAGTGATACCCAGCATTAGGGTTAGCTGTTTGCGTTTGTTTTGCTCTAGTCCCACATGAGCGAAGTGCAGTGTAATAGATGAGATAAGCAAGATAACCGTGTTAATTGTGGGCAAACCCGCTGCACTCATTTCCTGTGTGGTAGTGCCGCCTGGCGTTGACACCAGCGGCCACATGGCCTCAAAGGTCGGCCATAAGACTTCATTGGTCATAGCGTTATTCGAAGCGCCACCCAGCCACGGAACGGAAATAAATCTCGCGTAGTAAAGGGCGCCGAAAAACGCAGCGAAAAACATCACCTCTGAAAAGATAAACCAGCTCATACCTTGTCGATATGAACGCCCCAGCTGATCGCTGTAAAGCCCTGCCATAGATTCGTCTATTTGATTTTTAAACCAACCTACAAGCATAACCAGCAATACTGCTATCCCCGCTAAAAGGATATGACCGCCATAGCCTGTTTCACCTTTGGTTGCTTGCACCACATAATTGCCCGCACCTACGGCGATAAGAAATAGAGCAACGGCCCCTACGATGGGCCATGGGCTTTGTGCGGGTACATAATATTTTTGGTATTCGTGATTCTGTACTTCGGGTTGCATTTTCTTCTCCTTACCCCTTCGGCCTATTCGCCATTTGATGGTGTTGAAGCCATAAAGGGATTCGGTGTTGTCGTTAGGTCACTGGCTCGCGCTGTGACGTCATAGAGTGTGTACTGCAAGGTAAAAAACGTAATTTCTTCAGGTAGCTGAGGGTCTACATAAAACTGCATGGGCATATAGGCTTCACTACCCGCATCTAATGGCTGCTGATTGAAGCAGAAGCATTCAGTCTTGTTCAGGTAGAGTGCTGCCGTTCCGGGGGATACAGAGGGAATGGCCTGAGCTACGATATTGCTTGATGCAGGGTTTCTGACATAAAACGACACCGTATTAAGTTCGCCAGGGTGCACTTTCACGCGCTTGGTTTCAGCACGAAACTCCCAGGGCATTCCGGTATTGGTGCGAGTGATAAACTCGACGGTCACTTCTCGCGACTCATCAATCTCAACCGATTGATAAACCGCGGCCGTGCCTTCGGTTTTTCCGTTAATTCCCGTAACGTCGCAAAATACGTCGTACAAGGGAACAAGGGCAAAGCCGAAGCCAAACATGCCAATGACAATAGCAACAAGTTTAATAACCATCTTGTTGTTTGCGCTTTGCTGTGACATCACGTGACCTCCGGGTAAGTCCATAGATGAAGGTTGGTAAACGCTTGTTTAGTCGTTTATCTCCCTCACCACCTGCAATGTGTGAATGTCATTCCCATCGGCTTTTGCCGGTTGAAAGGAATGACCTATTCACAACGCCACCTACCGTTACTTAACGACAGGTGGCGTTTCAAACGTGTGATAAGGAGCGGGTGATGGAATTTCCCATTCCAATCCTTCTGCGCCGTCCCAAACTTGCGCTGATACCGGCTCACCTTGCTTTTTGCATGCCTTGATAAGCAGGGCAAGAAAGATAAGCTGAGATAAACCGAATGCAAAACCACCCAAGCTTATCCATTTATTAAAATCAGCGAACTGCAATGCATAGTCAGGAATACGGCGTGGCATACCAGCCAAACCCACAAAGTGCATAGGGAAGAACAACACATTGACCGATACCAATGAGCACCAGAAATGCCATTTAGCTAAGGTTGTGTCATACATTTTTCCCGTCCATTTAGGCAACCAGTAATACACCGCAGCCATGATGGAAAAGACCGCGCCAGTTACCAATACATAGTGGAAATGGGCAACAACAAAGTAAGTGTCGTGATACTGGAAGTCCACGGGGGTGATCGCCAACATCAACCCTGACAGCCCACCAATGGTGAACAGCACAATAAAGGCAATAGCGAACATCATTGGCATTTCAAAGCTCAGTGAGCCGCGCCACATGGTCGCTACCCAGTTAAACACTTTCACGCCAGTAGGCACCGAGATAAGCATGGTGGCAAACATGAAAAACATTTCCATGTACACCGGCATGCCCGTGGTGAACATATGGTGAGCCCATACAACAAAAGAGAGCAGCGCAATCGACGCCGTGGCGTACACCATAGACGCGTATCCAAACAGCTGCTTTCGAGAGAAGGTAGGAACAATTTGCGAGATAATGCCGAAAGCGGGCAAGATCATAATGTACACTTCAGGGTGCCCGAAGAACCAGAAAATATGCTGGAACATAACCGGGTCGCCGCCACCAGCAGCATCAAAAAAGCTCGTGCCAAAGAACTTATCAGTTAACACCATGGTAACCGCACCGGCGAGCACTGGCATTACCGCAATCAGCAAGAATGCCGTGATAAGCCACGTCCATACAAACAGCGGCATTTTCATCCAGGTCATGCCTGGCGCACGCATATTAAAGATGGTCACAATCACGTTAATCGCACCCATAATGGATGAAATACCCATGATGTGAACAGAGAACACAAACAACGCTGTCGAATCGCCACTGTAAGTCGTTGAAAGGGGCGCGTAGAAAGTCCATCCAAAAGCAGGGCCGCCGCCTTCCATAAAGAGCGAGCTCAGTAGAATGAGAAAGGCACCTGGTAAGATCCAGAAGCTCCAGTTATTCATACGCGGTAACGCCATGTCAGGGGCGCCGATCATCATGGGAATAAGCCAGTTTGCGAGCCCAGTAAAGGCTGGCATTACTGCACCAAATACCATGATAAGCCCGTGTACCGTAGTCATTTGGTTAAAAAAGTTAGGCTCAACTATTTGCAGGCCAGGTTGGAACAATTCAGCGCGGATCACCATGGCCATCGCACCACCAACTAAAAACATAATAAAGGCAAACCACAGGTAAAGTGTGCCTATGTCTTTGTGGTTAGTAGTAAACAACCAACGCGTTATCCCTTTAGGAATATGATCGTGATGTTCATGGTCATCATGTAGGTGACCGTCAATTACTTGATCACTGTGAGGCGCAGAGGTATCTGGCGAAATAACTTCAGTTGCTTTGCTCATTGTCTGCTCCTAATTACCGTTTGCCACAGCGTTGACGTCTTTGGCCTGAACTATGTCGCCAGTATTATTGCCCCACGCATTGCGCTCGTAAGTCACTACCGCTGCAATTTCTTTAAGGCTTAGCATTTTGCTAAACGCCTGCATAGCCGTACCCGACTTACCATGAAGTACAATATCAATGTGACCTTGCTGATCTTCTAACGCCATTTTGCTGCCTTTTAATGCCGGGAACACGCCAGGTAAACCTTCACCATTTGGCATATGGCAAGCTGCGCAGGTAGTGTTGTAAACACGCTCGCCAACTTTCATTAACTCATCCATCGACATATTCATAGAAAGTAGGCGTTGCTCTTCTTCTTTCGCTTTGCGAACAATTTCTTCTTGTTCGCCCATCCATTTATCAAATTCAGCAGGCTCTTTAGCAATCACCACAACCGGCATATAGCCGTGGTCTTTTCCACAAAGCTCTGCGCACTGTCCGCGATAAATACCTGGCTCATTCACCTTGGCCCAAGACTCGTTAATAAAGCCGGGGTTGGCATCTTTTTTCACAGCAAAGTCAGGAACCCACCAAGAGTGAATAACGTCATCTGAAGTAATAAGAAAGCGTACTTTTTTTCCAGTAGGGATAACCAATGGGCGGTCAACTTCCAACAGGTAGTTATCTGTTTTTTGAAACTTGTTCTCTATTTGCTCGCGTTGAGTAGCAAGCAGAGAATAAAACTCTACGTCGCTGTCCATATACTTGTAGTGCCACTTCCACTGTGAGCCTGTTACTAGCACAGTCATGTCTGGCTCAGATGTGTCTTCCATCGCAATCAATGTATTCGCTGCAGGCACAGCCATAAAAATAAGAATAAGAAAGGGGATAACGGTCCAAGCAATTTCAACTTTCACGTTCTCATGAAAATTTGCTGGCTTCGCGCCACGCGACTTTCTGTGCAGATACATCGAGGCAAACATAACCCCAAACACTACAACAGCAATGCCAACGCATATAAAAAACATCAGCATGTGGAGGTCGTAAACCTGGCCACTGATGTCGGTGGCACCGCGTCTTAAATTAAGTGAAGAAGCCTCTTCACTGACTTCTTGGGCAAGAAGCAAAGGAGAAAAAAGCAAAAACGGTATTGTTGAACACCATTTTGCGAAAACGGTCGTTAGTTGTTTCACTCAGCACCTCCGTAATAGCAAGACCAAGAACGCTGATTATTTTGCGCGATGCCCTACCAAATGGTTTGCGAACGATTGACCCATCACCTCAACTTGTAAAACAAATTCAGAGCCATTGTTATTATTTTGTTAACCTCTGTCTAAGAATTGCGCAATAATGTCGTGCCGTCTAGTCTTTTCTGTTAAAAATTTAACGAAGCGTTCAATTTTTAACCATTCCCGTGGCAGCCTTACGTTACATATTGGATGGAAAAAGAAATGAGCATGTATTAAGCGAGAATAAAATCAAACGTACATTTTGAACAACACAAAGGTTCTACGAGCAATCATTTGATCATAAAATCAACAACTAATAGGTTGTTAATATTTATTTTCAAACAAACTTTAGAATAATGAATGCATATTCAGTAGTTCATTCACAGGCAAAATACGCGTAATACACTTTCTGATAGTCATGGTTGGGTTCGTTTTTTAAAGGCGGGCTTAGTCACCCTAACTCCAGAAAACTGGTAGAAATAAAGCAATAAAAGGCATAAAAAAAGCGGCTAGTGCGCCGCTTTTCGTTGAAGGTGTTAAAACCTTACATCCAGTCCGCGTTTCTTATAACGCCTACTGCAATCCCCTCAATAGCAAAAGGTTCGTTGGCTAGGTCTACTCGAATAGGTGCGAATTCTTCGTTTTCGGCATGAAGTAATACTTCACGACCACGTTTCTCTAAACGCTTTACCGTAACATCTTCGTCTACACGTGCCACAACGACCTGGCCATTGTGAACATCGGTGGTGCGATGCACAGCAAGAAGATCGCCATCTAGAATACCGATGTCTTTCATACTCATGCCGTTAACACGCAGTAAAAAGTCTGCTTGAGGTTGAAACAGTGCAGGGTCTACCTTGTAGTGTGATTCTACGTGCTCTTGCGCCAAAATTGGCTCACCCGCCGCCACACGACCAATGAGAGGTAGGCCTTCTTCTTCAGGTACGTCATTTTCGAGAGGAATATTGAGTTTAATACCCCGAGAGGTACCCGGCAGAATTTCTATCACGCCTTTACGCGCCAAGGCTTTCAAATGTTCTTCTGCTGCGTTGGCAGAACGAAAACCAAGTTGACGAGCGATTTCCGCACGCGTAGGCGGCATCCCCGTTTCTTGCATGGTGGTTTTGATAAGTTCTAAAACTTCGGTTTGTCGAGCTGTGAGTGGGCGCATAAAAGACCTGTCTGTTCATACAGTTCCTGTAAGTATATACACCTAAAACTAAATAACAAGCACTTGCCGCGTCTTTTGCTATAAGCAATAGACAGCGACAAGTGTATTACCCTTATTTCACAAGAAGGGCCATGTTCGGATTACCTATTTGAAGCTCTACTTTGCCGGCATTGTTCTTTCGGGTACGCATACCATCGACATGATTAATGCCAATGGAAGGGCTAAGCCAAATGACATGTCCATTGCTATCTATTTCAGTGACTCGGTAAGCAACGTTGTCATAATATCCATACGATGAGTCATATTCTTCAGCTTGGTAAATGCCAAGTATTGATTGATTAGACGATGTCGTTGGAATGACGGCTATATTTTGAAGATCGAATGTAGGCGTTATGGCGTCTTTAAGTACTAAGGCGTCATTTGTTACGTCATAAATATTTATTCTATTGTAGTTTCTATCTAAGCATGCAAACTCAGAGGCGTCGTCGCCATCAGCATTAATTCTTATCAATTGACTACAAGAAACATCTAGTTCATTCAGTCCGACAAACTCGCCATCTTGCATTGTATAGAGCTTTAATGATTCATAGCCACTAACAGCAAAAAAGTGTTCGCCATTATTGGTGAGCTCAGCGACAGCATCTATTGAAAACTCATTGATGACAGAGTCAATGAGCACTTGGTTCTCAATATCGAATGCTTTGAGTCGATTGTTTTCAACAATGACCGCATCAACAAAATTATCGTCATTCACGTCTACAGCTTCGATGAGTGAGACTTGGCTGTTTTGATTTTGGCTCAGCGACCACTGAATTGAGTTATCTGACAACTTAACTACGTTGAATGATGTATTGCTATTCAAAGCTCCTGTGAATAATTCACCCACGCCATCATTGTTATAGTCAGTAACAACGGGTCTGCTATAGTCAAAAACATCGTCGCCAAGTTCGTCGCTAAGGGTAATCTCATTCTCCGTGTTAACTGACAGCACCTGAATTGATGTGTAGTAGTTAGTTGTCTCACTAACAAAGACAGCTCTTTCATCATTATCACCAAAAGGGGCCCAGCCGGCAGCAAAGTAATTAGAAGAGTGTGCTTCCGCTCGTATATCTGATAATACGTAGTCGCCCTCAGCATCTTGCTGTGCAACCTGAATTTCGCTGTCGCCAGTCCAGATTATTTCGTTTCGGCTATCGTTATTCAGGTCGCCGATTAAAAGCGACATACCGCTATACGTATTGTGAATAACACTCCACTGTTCCGAAATTTGACCACCTTCAAGCGCGAAAGCTTTCACCTCTCCCCACTGGCACTCAGAAATTACAAGCATTCCTTCATTGGTCTGGTCATCTTTGCTATAGCTCAAATCGCAGATATCGTTATGCTCAGCTGTCGCCAAATTACTTTTCGACACCGCAGAGTAGACTGAAATATTCTCCCAACGGTCGGCACCAATGATTTCATCGACACCGTCGTTGTTCATGTCTCCGACAGCGACGTAAGCGTCGCTAAACCCATTGCCATAAAGCCATTGATTGGCGCCGCTATTAATATCGAATACGTAGCCATTGTTAGTCACCAACTCGATAGACGCGTCGTCGTCTACATTACCAAAAGAAATGGTTGATACACCATCGACATCGAACTGCTGCAACTTTTCACCAGTTGTCACATTATGAATGGAGATAGACGTCGCACCGTAATAATAATCGCCGTGAAGGTATGCAATTTCTTCTATACCGTCGCTATTAATATCGTAAAGCCATCCTGACGTTATTTTATCCTCTGCTACAAATACAGTCTCCGCGTTGTCGTTCCGATCTTTAATAACTGACAACCCTTGTTCAGTAAGGATATAAATTTCATCATTGCTATCACCGTCAGCATCTTGGGTATAAACGCCTTTAATTTCTCCTCTTGTAGGTAATTTGTAAGGGTACACATAGGTATTTTCTAGTTTATTTCCGTTTAACGAGAAGGCGCCCACGTTTCGGTGATTGACCGATATGAGTTCATTCACACCCTTGATTGAGGCAATCGCAAAACCTCTATTATAAATCGGTGTTATTGAAGTTGTGCGGGCAAACGCCGGCGCTTTATCTGCATAAGCAGTTATTTCTACGGTTTGTAAGCTCTCTTCGCCATCCAGACTCGCAAAGCTAAAAATATAGGTTTGCGCATTAAACAGTTGACTGTCGGGCACCTGCCACGTTAGTAAGCCGTCGTCGTTTAAGGTAACTCCTGTAGGTGCAGCGACAAGCTGGCCTGCAACATCACTATTAATTTGATCGGGGTCGGTCATACTTACCGTGAACTCGACGTAACCACCGGCAGTTACCGATTCAGGCATATTGGAGACGACAAGTGTCATTGGAGAGTCACTGATAGTGATAAACACGGGTTGTGATTCAACGATGTTAACACCGTCAGACACTACCATAGTTACTTTCAGTTCATCGCCGAATACCGCGTTATATGCAGGCAGAGTGCTACCGCTAACCCCCTCTAGAACAACGTTATTAATGTACCAGCGGTAGGATACTGACAAGTCAGATTCAGGCGTATCAGAGTCGTAATAATACCCCTCATCAACGGTTATATCGTCAGACGTGTAAACAGGGTCATAAGCATAATAATAGGGTTCACCAGCAACGGGAGGCGCTGAAATAGTTTCTATATCGGATAGAACGATATTCGCGGTATTACTACTTGCAAATGTCTCGATACTGCTGAAAAACACGCCAACATCATAGGTGTCATCCCCGTTCGTATCTTCACCATAGCGAACCGCACCTTGCATAATATCAATGCCAGCGGTTCTATTGCCTTTAACTACAAGAGAACCTTGGTAAGCATAAGGTAGCCCTCCTTCCTCTGAGAAGTAAGAAAAATCAAGCTTACCTTTTGAGCCAATATGCAACGTCCCCTCGAACTCAGAGGAGTACCCCACCCCATTAAAGCCATCAAAAGCAGTTCCATTTATTTTATAGGCTTCACCGTTAAAGGTAGCGGTCATGTACTGAATGAGTTCTTCGTTGTAGTACCCCGTGCGTGGGTCGTAACTTATTTCAGCTTTCATTAACCCTTTTAGCGTTGCACGTTGACTACCTCTCCCTATCGAAAGGCTCGTAAAATAGGATGTTGCCTCAAAATTGTCGTCATCTGATTTCGTAATAGCAACTGAAAATTGACCATCGTGATACGCGTTCAGATAATAGTGTAGACATTGATCATAATCGACGATTATGGTTCCAAGACCTGTGTCTAAATCAAGTTTTCCAGAGTACTTAATTGAGCCGCTATCTGAACATTGTGTAACGCCATCAATGTTGCCGTTAGCATCGACAAGTTCAGAAACTTCAAATATGTCAAGATAAGGTGAACTGGCAAGATCTTCGCCAAAAAGCGCAATATATACGTTTTGCACAGCGCTAATGTCTGCGATTGCAACGTTTGTTTCACCCGTATAGCTATTATCAGCATAACGCTTAGCTGCGGTGTCTAGCTGTGCTATAGAGTAGTCTAAGGGGTTCGATAAAATTTCTAATGCAGTCGGCTCTGGAGGCGGTGCTGGTGTTGGGTTAGTCGGAGAACCTGAACTCCCTCCACCACCACAGGCTGTGAGAGCTAGAATAGAAAATAGGCCACAAAAACCCAAGCGCGAAGTGTTCATACATCGTCCCTGATTTGTAAGGCATGGTGGCCTAACATCAGCCAAAAGTACGAAACACGCCTAATTTGTTTACAACAATAAAATATTCGGTTTTTATAACTTATCTTCGTTTGCCTGGCAATATCTCTGTTGCTTGATACACAACTCGCTAGCGTTTATCGACAAACAGCGACGGTCAATCGTCCCCCCAGACTACGCGATTTCGGCCTTGTTCTTTTGCCTTATAAAGGGATTTGTCAGCCGTTGATAACAGGGCGCTAAAGTCTGCGCCGTAGGTACTATCGACAAAAGTGGCTCCTATGCTGATGGTAAGGTTTATTTTATCGGTTTTATAGTTAACCACACTTTCTTCAACGGCTATTCGAAGCGCCTCTAGTTGCGTGTTAATTTCTTTTTTATTTTCCCCCAACATCACGATTGCGAACTCTTCACCGCCAAGACGGGCAACGACATTCGGTGAACCGTTTTGCTTGGATATTTTTCGAGCAACATTAATAAGCGCCTGGTCACCAGCGTCATGACCGTACGTGTCATTTACGCTTTTAAAATGGTCGATATCAACAATGGCAACACACGCGCTGTGATGCAACTTTGAAAACGCGACACACTCGTTAATGAATGCTCTTCGGTTATACAAACCCGTTAGTGAGTCAGTCATAGCTAATTGCCGCAGCTTTTCTTCAGCGACAGCGCGTGCATCTTCTAATTCTACTGCATAGAAAAGACCGGCTAATGCATCTAAAAGAGGCTGTAGAAATTTGGCATCTTCTGTAGAGTAGGGTTCAAACTTATTGGCCAAACCAATCATACCCACGACTCTGTCTTTGACTTTGATAGGTAAACCTAAAAAGCGGCTAATTCGCGGATGCCCTTGGGGAACACCTTTAGATTTCGGATGACTCCCAGAAGTATTACTTATCGTAATTTCTCCCGTTAAAATAGTGGTACCGAAGAGGTTATCAAAACTGCTGAAGTATAAATTTCGCTTTTTATACTCGTTATATTGTGTGAAGCTGCTGGTGTCCCATACGATTTCGGAAATGGCATGGATAAACAGCCTCGATGCATCGCCTTCATTTTTCATTTGCCCTACGAAAGCAAATTGACTGTCCGAAATGTCAATGAGTTCGGGCAATACTGTTTGACAGGCCATGGTTAAATCGTTGTTTTGAAGGTATGAAGCCCGGGTCTTATTAATAAATTGCAGGAGCTGAGTTTTCTTTCGCTCGTGAAGTTCACTTTCCATTCGTTGGGTAATGTCACGATGAATTCCGGCAACCCGAGTGGGTTTACCCATAATGTCAGATTCTACAGTTTTTCCATAGCTTTCGACCCAAACCCATGAGCCGTTAGTATGCTTCATGCGAAACGTAGTATTGAAAACCTTGCTCTTTCCAGCAATATGTTCGTGTAACTGCTTTTCTACTTTCACATAATCCGCAGGATGAATAAGCTGTCTGAAAAAGCGCGAGCTGGTGTCATAGTATTCATATTCAAGACCGACAATATCACACCAGCGTTTGTTCACTTGATTTACATCAGCGGTCAAATTCCAATCCCACGTACCTAACTCAGAGGCTTCCAATAGTAGCCGCATACGCTGGTTTGTTTTGTTGAGCTTGTCTTCCACATATTTTTGGTCGCTTGTGTCAAATAGAAATGCCTGAACGGAATACAACATACCGTCTTCACGAAAACTAGCCGTAGAGATCATACTTACCCAAATGGTACGTGTGGGCGTGGCAATTTGAAGACGACAGGTATGTGTCTCCACGCCCTCCATATGGGCCTGCATGGCAAACGTAAAGTCTCCCTCAGCATCTTGTGTTAAAACATCGCCAAGCTCGACTGCACCGCTCAGTAAATCTTGGGACGATATGCCCAAAACGCGCTCGCTATTTTTTGATATATGAACCAGTTTGAGCGACGTAGTATTTCGCCACGTTGCCAGAACAATGGGGGACTTTTCTATTAGCCCATGCTCACGCTTGAGTGCTTCGTGTTCTTTTGAAAGAGAAATATGCTGACTAACAAGCGTGCCAATTCGATCTAGAACTTCTAGATATTTCTTGTCAATTTCTCTTGGAACGGTATCAATAAGACAGACAGCACCAATAATCTCATCATTAATTTCAATGGGCGTGCCTGCATAAAAGCAGATGTGCGGCTCACCCGTCACTAGTGGGTTCTCTTTAAATCTTGGGTCTTCTTGGGCATTGCTTACAACGACTTGTTGACGCTTTTGCACGACATGGCTACAAAAAGCATGTTCCCTACTCACCTTGGAAAGTGAAGTCCCATACCGCGCTTTAAATACCTCTTCAGAATCACCAACAATGCCAATTAGCGCAATGGGCACTTTGTATGCTGCAGCTAACACCACCATAAGGTCGTTGAGATCTAATGGCACGTCGTCATTGAGCATAAAATCATCAATTGTCTTCAGGCGGTTTTGATCATCCACTACATCTTGCTCTTATTCATTAACCTTTATAAAAGTAGTAACAATCAAAGCTTATAGCAATTTAAATACTGCTAATGTTGCATTGCTAAAAGGGCCAGAGAGCCTTACCCTAAGTGACGCTACGAAAAATATAAAAACACAGACGCTTTTGAACTTCTTGAACTTACAGCTAGGTACGGAGTCTGTAAAACAAGCAAATCAATAACATTGGCTCATCGCGAGATTGCGATGCGATTGTGTTACACTTCACTCGTTTTTATTTCATAGGATTACATAATTCATGTCGTGGATGCGAAAAGCCCTTCTGTCGGTGTTTCATTATCCTGTTAAGTTACTGGTCAAAGCTCACAGTATTCCAGTTAACGTTGAAACCGAATTAGGAATAGATAAAAGCAAACCTATCGTTTATCTACTTCCCAACAACTCAGTGACAGATCAGCTTGCACTGAGAATGTCGACAAAAGCGCTAGGTTTACCTAGTCCTACAGATACGCTCACATTGGCAGGGCGAGAATATTCGTCGACGTTGTTCTTACGTAAAACCCAGCCTATTTTTCGCTCATCAGCCAAAGATACCGGGATTGAAGAGGTTTTCACTGACCTTTTTCATTTGCATAGAGATCATGAAAATTTAGATTTACAGGTTGTTCCTGTATATGTCACGTGGGGTCGAGCCCCTGGGCGCGGGAACCCAGGCTTAAGCGATTTGATTACGGAGGCAGCAGCACCAAGTTGGCTTCGCAAATTGTTCATCGTGCTATTTTTAGGCCGTGATAACTTCATTAACTATTCTAAAGCAGTATCAGCACGTGCAATGTCTAACCAACACGGCAGCGATCAAAGTATTGCTCACAAACTCGTGCGAGTAGCAAGTACTCACTTTCAGCGAAAGCGTCAAAGCATGACTGGCCCAACGCTGCTAGAGCGCCAAGAACTGAATAACAGTGTGTTAGGTTCAGATGCAGTGCGTCGTGCCATTGCTGAAGAGTCGCGAAGCAAAAAAGTGACTCATGAAAAAGCAAAGGAAACTGCACAGAGCTATATTACCGAGATTGCTGCAGATTACCGTGAAGGACTTATCCGGTTTGGTGACAGACTGCTCACACGCATTTGGAACAAGATTTACAACGGTATTAGCGTAGGCCATGCAGAGCGCATACGTGAGCTGGCCGCTAACGGCCACGAAATTATTTATGTTCCTTGCCACCGCAGCCACATGGATTATCTGTTATTAACTTACGTGATTTATCACGAGGGTATGGTAACGCCTCACATTGCAGCGGGTATCAACCTTAACTTTTGGCCTGTTGGCAAAATGTTTCGCCGAGGAGGCGCTTTCTTCCTTCGCCGGAGTTTTGCTGGCAACAAGCTTTACACGGCTGTGTTCAGAGAATATTTAGAGCTGCTGTTTAACAAAGGTTACTCTGTTAAATACTACCCTGAGGGTGGACGCAGCCGCACCGGTCGCTTGATCCCACCGAAAACTGGTATGTTAGCCATGACTATTCAAGCCATGCTTAAAGGCGTTAACCGCCCTGTAAGCATTGTTCCTGTCTACATTGGCTATGAAAACGTAATGGAAGTGAAGAGCTATTTGAACGAACTTAAAGGCTCTAAGAAGAAAAAAGAATCTAACCTTCAGGTGTTCTCTGCCATTCGTAAACTTAAAAATTACGGACACGGTTATGTAAACTTTGGTGAGCCTATTGCGCTTAATCAGTTTCTTGAGAGTCATGTGCCGAATTGGCGAGATTGCCGCGACGCCGAACCTGAGAAAAAGCCAGCTTGGTTAACGCCTGCCGTTAATGAGTTGGCTAACAACGTCATGACCCGCATCAACCGTGCAGCAGCATTAAACGGTATGGCGCTAGCCTCGTTATGTCTATTATCTTCTAAAAGACAAACCATGAGCGAAGCCGAACTAAAACAAGCCATGGGCGATTTCATGGACTTGTTTAAAGCCGTGCCGTTCAGTGATGATGCCACCATTCCAGATTCGTCGGCGGAAGAACTACTACGCGATACGCTCAAGTTAGGTCGCTTCGATATCAACGAAGATGATTACGGGCGCTTGATCAGTCCACAGCCAAAATCTGCGGTGTACTTGACCTATTACCGCAACAACATTTTGCACTTATTCGCAATCCCAGGTCTTATCATGGCCTCTATCTTCGCGAAGAAAGGCACCACGAAGAACAGTATTTTTCAGCTTATTGCTGCACTTTATCCATTGCTGCAAAAAGAGCTGTTCTTGCACCTTACCCAAGATGAAGCGCTTGCGCACACTGACGCACTGATCACAGCGATGCTCGACAACGGGCTATTACGCCAAAAAGATGGCGAGCTTTTACCGCCAGACGCGCACTGCAAAGAGTTCCATTCATCATGGCTATTAAGCCGTTGTATGCAGGAAACATTACAGCGTTATGCCGTGGTATTAACTATTTTAGATAAAGAAAAAATAATTAGCCGCAGTGCATTAGAACGAGAAAGCAAACAAGTCGCCGAGCGTTTATCAGCGCTTTACGGCCTTAGCTCTCCTGAATTTTACGATAAGAACGTACTGTCTAGCTTTATCGGCGCACTAAAAGATAACCATTGGTTAGATTCAGAAAAAGACGGCAGCTTAAAATACTCGGAAGAGTGTGAAGCGTTGCGCGCTGATGTTATGGACTTAATATGGCCTGAGATGATTCAGCATTTGGAAAATGTTGCACTTAACACGGCAAATTAACTTTGTAAGCGACAAGGACTATCGCTTTGTTAAAAGCGTAAAAAAACCCATGCATTCGCATGGGTTTTTTATTAGCCATCTATCTAACTAAATAGTGTCTCTCGCTGTCTATAGCGCGATAGGCGCCGAGACAGTACCTCTTAAATTGAGGTTAAATTAGCGAGGCTGTAATAGTGCCGCTTTGTATCGCTCCTCGGTAAACCTGCGCTTAACGTGAAGCAATACAAAGCGAAAAAAGGTTTAAAACGAGTTAAGTTGCGCTTTTGATTGCATAGCCGACAAAACGTTACGCTGGTTGCGACAGAAAAAAGCGATACGCAGGGTTATCTGTTACCTCTTCGACCTTATAGCCTAATTCAGCTACATGCTGATTAAAGTCATCCCGGCTTTCTGGCGCAATGTCAAAACCAGCCAATACCAAGCCTTCCGCAGCACCGTGGTTACGATAGTGGAATAAAGTAATATTCCACTGCTCGCCCAATGTGTTTAAGAAGTTCAGCAGTGCACCCGGGCGCTCCGGAAACTCAAAGCTAAATACTTGCTCGTTGAGTATAGTTGGCGGCCGACCACCAACCATGTGACGAACATGGAGCTTCGCTAACTCGTTATCCGTTAAGTTAACGCAGTCATACCCCTTGCTTTCAAGGTCGCTTTGCAGTGCAGCGAATTCTTGCTGCCCGCCTTTAAGCTTAACCCCAACAAAAATATGTGCTTCGCTCTCACTGGCATAGCGATAGTTAAATTCGGTGATCGCTTTTGCCCCAACGCACTCGCAAAACTGTTTAAACGCACCTTTGGTTTCGGGAATTTTAACCGCAAAGACGGCTTCTTTCTGCTCGCCTAACTCACAGCGTTCAGACACGTAGCGCAAGGTATGAAAGTTAATGTTTGCACCACATAAAATACCGCCCAGTTTTTTACCTTTAAGGTCGTGCTGCTTTGCGTATTTACGAATTGCCGCCACCGACAATGCGCCCGCAGGCTCAGCAATAACACGGGTGTCATCGAAGATATCTTTTATAGCCCCGCAGATTTCATCATTGCTAACCGTAATGGTTTCGTCGACTAAACGATTACACAGGCGGAAGGTCTCTTGCCCCATTACTTTAACAGCCACACCATCGGCAAAAATGCCGACGCTTTCAAGCTCTGTTGGCGCGCCTTGCGCTTTTGCTTTAATAAAACAGGCCGACTCTTCTGACTCTACTGCAATAATTTTTATACTTGGCTTTAATTGCTTTAGGTAAACCGCAATACCCGCGGCTAAGCCACCGCCGCCAACAGCTATAAACAAAATATCAAGGTTGGGGTTTTGCTCTAGCAGCTCTCGCGCAACTGTACCTTGTCCTGCAATAACATCAGGGTCGTCAAAAGGCGGTACAAAAGTATAGCCATGGGTTTCGCACAAAGCTTTGGCGTGGTTACTGGCTTGGTCAAAGCTGGTGCCATGCAATACTACATTTACGTTATCACCACCGAAGCGACGTACTGCATCTACCTTGATATCAGGCGTGGTCTCAGGCATTACAATAGTCGCTTGAATGCCTTTCATCTTTGCGCTGTATGCTAAGCCTTGCGCATGATTACCTGCCGATGCACCAATTACACCGGCTCGTAGCTGTTCATCGCTTAGCGAGCAAATGCGATTGTAGGCACCGCGCAGTTTAAAGCTTTTAACCGGCTGCTGATCTTCTCGTTTTAGAAAAATTTCATTGCCAAGCTCAGCCGAAAGCAACGACATATAAGACAACTCACTCGCCACCGCCACATCGTAAACCGGGGCAAGCAAAATCTTCTTTAAGTACTCGTGATCGCTAACGTGTGTTGATGTCATTACAAATTTTCCAGCTTACTGACATCGCGTACTGCACCCTTATCGGCACTGGTTGCTAACGCCGCAAAGGTTTTAAGTGACGTAGAAACTTCGCGTACACGATCTTTCGGTTTCCAAGGCTTATCGCTTGCTTCCATTTTTGCACGGCGCTCGGCAAGTGCTTCATCAGAAATAACAATGTTGATGCTTCTATTAGGGATATCTATTTCAATTTTATCCCCATCTTCTACTAGTCCAATACCGCCACCGCTGGCGGCCTCTGGTGAACAGTGTCCGATAGACAAGCCACTTGTACCGCCACTAAAACGCCCGTCTGTTACCAAGGCGCAGTGTTTGCCTAGGCCTTTCGATTTCAAATACGACGTTGGATACAGCATTTCCTGCATACCTGGCCCACCGCGAGGGCCTTCATAGCGAATAAAGACCACATCACCGGCTTTTACTTCATCGCCCAAGATACCTGCCACCGCGTCGTCTTGGCTTTCGTAAATACGGGCAGTGCCATTGAATTTAAGAATAGACTCATCCACACCAGCGGTTTTAACAATGCAGCCATCTTCTGCTAAGTTGCCATAAAGCACCGCTAGGCCGCCTTCTTGGCTAAACGCATTCTCGATGGAGCGGATGCAGCCGTTTTCGCGGTCATCATCGGCCTCGTCCCAGCGACAATCTTGGCTAAAGGCTTTAGTAGTACGAATACCCGCAGGGCCCGCACGATAGAAAGTAATTGCGTCTTTATTCTCTGGGTTAGTGATATCCCACTCGCTGATTACGTCGGTAAGCGGTTTACCTAAAACATGGTCAACATCGGTGTTAAGCAAGCCCGCTTTATTAAGTTCGTTTAAGATACCTAGAACGCCACCGGCTCGGTGTACGTCTTCCATGTGGTATTTAGGTGTAGAAGGTGCCACTTTGCATAAGTGAGGCACTTTGCGAGACAGGCGGTCAATATCATCCATAGTGAAAGGCACTTCACCTTCCATTGCTGCTGCTAGCAGATGCAAAATGGTATTAGTCGAGCCTCCCATCGCAATGTCTAAGCTCATGGCATTTTCAAACGCTTTAAAGTTGGCAATGTTACGTGGCAATACGCTTTCATCATCATCGCCATAATAACGTTTACAAAGCTCAACAATTTGCTTGCCTGCTTGCTTAAACAAGCCTTCACGGTCGGCGTGCGTGGCTAGCATAGAGCCATTGCCCGGCAGTGATAGACCTAACGCTTCGGTTAGACAGTTCATGGAGTTTGCAGTGAACATCCCCGAACACGAACCACAAGTAGGGCAGGCAGAGCGCTCAATTTCATCGGTATCAGCATCGCTAACTTTGTCGTCAGCCGCCGCGACCATGGCATCAACCAAGTCTAGTTTAATAAGCTGGTCTGAAAGCTTGGTTTTACCCGCTTCCATTGGGCCGCCAGACACAAAAATTACCGGTACGTTCAAGCGCATAGACGCCATTAGCATTCCCGGGGTGATCTTGTCGCAGTTAGAAATACATACGATGGCATCGGCGCAATGTGCGTTCACCATGTATTCCACTGCATCAGCAATGATTTCTCGAGATGGCAAGCTATACAGCATGCCGCTGTGGCCCATTGCTATACCGTCATCTACCGCTATGGTATTGAATTCTTTGGCGACACCACCCGCTTCTTCCACGCTGCGCGCTACTAGCTGACCAAGGTCTTTGAGGTGAACATGCCCAGGTACAAACTGCGTAAATGAGTTAGCAATAGCAATAATAGGCTTGCCGAAATCAGAATCTTTCATTCCGGTTGCACGCCATAGCGCACGAGCGCCGGCCATATTTCTACCTTGTGTGGTAGTTGCAGAACGTAACTTGGGCATAAATCCTTCCCGTTAATTTTAGGTGCTAGGGTTTAATGCTAGACCTTATATGTGAAACTTAAAAACAGTGGTAAACCAGTGATGCTTTGGCTTGTTTTCCAATACACACTGTTTTACTCAAAATTGCATGTCATACTGATGATGTATTAAATCATCTTAGGTCGTTCAAGCGAAGGGCGACAAAGCCTTACTGCTTACAGATCAGTAGCGCTTTGTTTTATATGATATCTTTGACTTACAATGCCGTATTCCTTTGGCATTATATAAATGAAATGTTGTTCGTTAGGGGCTATGGCTTTACCCCTAAACGCAATGCGCGCTAAGCCGCGAATTGGTAGTGGGCAAAGAAATAGCATGAAACACACAGTTTGATCAAGTTTTTGCGGTAGAAATAGCGAGTTTTTAAGAGTAGTAGAAGGGTAATAAGCATGTTCGATTGGTTTCACTGGTTAAACCTGGCAGGCGTTGCCGTATGTGCAATTTCAGGCACCCTTATGGCTTATCAAAAACGCATGGATGGATTTGGCGTGGTGGTCCTCGCCAGTGCTACCGCCATTGGCGGCGGAACACTTCGTGATGTGATGCTAGATGTGCCCGTGTTTTGGATTGCCGATACCGATTACTTATATACCACGCTTATTGCCGCTTTTATTCCCATTATCTGGCTACGAGTAAGCCCACGCTTCCCGTTTCACTATTTATTAATTGCCGATGCTTTTGGGCTGGCGCTATTTAACGTGGTTGGCATAGAGAAAGCCCTAGCCAACGACACTGGCATGGCAGTGGCAGTTGCTATGGGCACCATTACTGGCGTATTTGGCGGCTTGCTACGAGACGTTATTTGTCGAGAAGTACCTCTGGTACTAAACGGCGAGCTTTACGCAATGACTTGTATTGCTGGTGGCCTGGTTTATGGAATAGGCATGCAATTGGAACTCGCTACACAGTGGTGCGGTATTGCAGCCCTTGCAACCACCGTACTGTTTAGACTTGGCGCCATGCGCTGGCATTGGCAACTACCTGTATTCTATAACGACCATCACTAACGCCAATCACATGTTATATGGGCAGGGCTGTTACATGCCAAGCTTTTCGTGCGCTATTCGTAATTCCCATCGTTAGTACAGTTACATCTTAACTTCACTCTCACTAGAGTTTAAGTCTAGTGCGTTGGCTATTTGGCCGCGCCAATGCTTTCAGGTTTCAATTAAGCGAACAATAAGCGTGTAGAAGAGAGAGTGTTCACAATATGGGAATGGCTGTTGTTAAAACCTTTGCAGGTCAGGGCGTGTCGGCACCAGAGGTAAGTGTGGAAATTCACTTGGCTAATGGCCTACCTGCGTTTCAACTGGTCGGCATGGCAGAAACCAGCGTTAAAGAAGCGCGAGAGCGGGTACGCAGCGCCCTCATTAACAGTGGTTTTGAGTTTCCCGCAAAACGAATAACCGTTAATTTAGCGCCGGCAGATATTCCCAAGTTTGGCGGGCGGTTCGACCTTCCCATTGCCGTAGGTATTTTAGCCGCGTCGGGCTACATATCAGACATTAGCCTACTTAATATTGCCTTTGTGGGCGAGCTCGCATTAAACGGTGAAATAAAACCGGTTAACGGGCTAATACCTGTAGTCATGGCAGCCGCGAATGAAGACATTGCCCTAGTTTATCCCGGAGATAACGACGTTGAGGCCGCATTGGTTACCCACGCTACACGCTTTCCCGCCTTTGACCTTCTATCTGTTTATGAACATCTTACCGGCAACAAAAAACTCGCCAAAGGCCAGCCCTTTTCTTCGCGAGTAACTAATAAAACTCCTTCAGGGTGGGATGACATTATCGGTCAAGAGCAAGCCAAACGAGCCCTGATTATTGCGGCAAGTGGTTCGCATAATTTACTTATGGTAGGGCCTCCAGGCACAGGTAAAAGCTTGCTCGCTAGTCGTATGTTATCGCTATTACCCGATATGAGCGAAGAAGAGGCCTTGGAAGTCGCTGCCATTCACTCAGTAAAAGGCGAAAAGCTACATGCAGAACGATTTCTAACACGCCACTTACGCTCGCCCCACCATACCAGCTCTGCTGTAGCGCTAACTGGCGGTGGCTCCAACCCTGTGCCAGGTGAAATATCACTGGCCCACAATGGTATTTTGTTTTTAGACGAACTGCCTGAGTTTGGGCGAAAAGCACTGGATGTATTGCGCGAACCACTTGAAACCGGCGACGTGCATTTGTCTCGCGCGTCAGGAAGTGCGACATACCCTGCTAACTTTCAGTTAGTCGCGGCGATGAACCCAAGCCCGACAGGAGATATTGACGATAACCGGTTAACGCCACAGCAGCAGCTCAACTACTTAAACCGCTTGTCTGGCCCGCTCCTTGATAGAATAGATATACAAGTCGAGGTACCTCGACTGCCAGACTACGATCTGCCAGAACCTGCCAATCAGCCTGACGACTCATTACACGCAACGCGAGACAGAGTTATTGCCGCACGCCACAAACAAGGGCTACGACAAGGTAAACCCAATGGTGCACTACACGCAGGTGAATTAGCCGATATATGCTTACTTGATGACGCGGATTTACAGTTTCTACAGGCCGCTGCCAAACAGCTTAATTTATCTATGCGTGTATTTCACCGTACGCTAAAAGTGGCTAGAACCATTGCCGATCTTGAAGAAGAAGACGCCGTATCGCGGGCGCACATTGCCGAAGCGCTGGGCTATCGTGCTCTGGATAATCTTATAAAACAGCTTAGTGCCAGCTAAGGGAGTTAAAAACTCGAACTTAGACACGCGCTTGTATGTTGAGCTGCATAAATGCGTTAACAAGCGGTTCGTTTTGCTTGTCTTGGAGACAGCATAAACCAAGTGCGTAAGGCTCGATATCTTCAACAGGTATTTGAGTTACTGCATTGGCCATACTGGAATGATCAAGCACCACTTTAGGTACAAAGCCCACCCCACACTCAAGTGCCACCATACTTACAATTGCTTCATTTCCCCCAACATAGGCATATACGTTAGGGCGAATACCGTGCTCCGCAAACCAGTGATAGGCGGTACGACGGGTTGGGCCGGTTTCAGGCATGATCACTTGGTGTTTGGTCCAGTCTAACTGACTCAGTTGAGTGAGCCGCCATTCCTTTGGTGCAATAAGCACTAAGGGGACGTTATCAAGAGCCGTGAAATGTAAGTCGGTTGGCAGGTCAGGTGTATAGATAGCAATAGATAAATCACACTGCTTGCTCTTAACTTTTTCTATAGCAAGGGCAGGGTCACCGGTTATAAGTCGTATATCAACGCCGGGGTGCTGTTGTCTAAATTGTCTTAACATTGCAGGCAAATGACTTTGACTGGCAGTAACCGAGCAAAATACGCTGAGCTCCCCCTGTAGAGCGTCGTTATCTTCTTTTAAATCTATTTTTAATTGCTGCCAATCTGCTAGCGCTTGTTTAGAGAATGAAAGTAGCTTGTGCCCACTATGGGTGAGCGCCACTTTACGGTTATCCCGTTTGAACAAGGTGCAGCCTAACTCGTCTTCAAGACGCTGAATTACGCGGCTTAACGTAGATGGCGATACATACATGGCCTCGGCGGTAATGCCGAAGTGTAGACTGGTAGCCAGGTGATTAAAGAGCTGTAGACTGCGAAAATCCATATACATTTCACTTTTTGCAATATTATCTTGCAAATATATCATTTTCCAAAACAAAAGAAATATTTTAGTCTCAATACCAAGTCGTCATAGACGAGGTCTGTCAACGCCAAGGTTGGTGTTTGATATTGACAAAAATGAATGTTGTTCGGAAATTTTTATGGCTAATTATTTCAACACCCTGTCACTTCGCCAGCAGTTAGATCAGCTTGGCCGCTGCCGTTTTATGGCACGCGATGAATTCGCTGACGGTTGTCAGTTCTTAAAAGGCAAGAAAATTGTCATTGTAGGCTGCGGCGCGCAGGGCCTTAACCAAGGCTTGAATATGCGTGACTCAGGGTTAGATGTTTCTTATGCGCTGCGTCAAGCAGCCATTGATGAGCAACGCGACTCTTACAAACGCGCTTCAAGCAATGGGTTTACTGTTGGTACATATCAGCAGCTGATTCCAGAAGCGGATGTGGTTTACAACTTAACGCCTGATAAGCAGCACGCGAGTGTAGTAGAAGCAGTAATGCCTCTTATGAAGAAAGGTGCAACGCTAGGTTACTCACACGGCTTCAACATTGTTGAAGAAGGCCAGCAAATTCGTAGCGATATCACAGTAATTATGTGTGCGCCGAAAAGCCCTGGCTCTGAAGTACGCGAAGAATACAAGCGTGGCTTTGGTGTACCAACACTAATAGCTGTACACCCAGAAAATGACCCTGAAGGTAAAGGTTGGGACCAAGCCAAAGCACTAGCAAGTGCAACTGGCGGCGACCGCGCAGGGGTACTTGAGTCATCATTTGTGGCTGAAGTTAAATCTGACCTTATGGGCGAGCAAACCATTTTATGTGGTATGCAACAAGTTGCAGCAGTACTTGCTTTCGAGAAAATGGTTGATGACGGTATTGACCCAGGTTATGCAGGTGCGCTTATTCAGTACGGCCTAGAAGCCATTACTGAAGCACTTAAGATTGGCGGTGTAACTAACATGATGGATCGTCTATCAAACCCTGCAAAAGTGAAAGCGTTTGAGCTTTCTGAGCAGTTAACTGATTTACTTCGTCCGCTATTTGAAAAGCACCAAGACGACATCATCAGCGGTGAATTCTCTCGTACCATGATGGAAGATTGGGCCAATGGCGATGCGAACCTACTTAAATGGCGTGAAGAGACCGGTGATACTTCGTTTGAAAACGCACCAGCTTACGAGGGTGAAATCAGCGAACAAGAATTCTTTGACCACGGCATCTTACTGGTTGCCATGATCAAGTGTGGTGTTGAGGTTGCGTTTGACGTAATGGTTGAAGCTGGAATTCTACCTGAGTCTGCGTACTACGAATCACTGCATGAAACACCGCTAATTTCTAACACAATCGCACGTAAGCGTTTGTATGAAATGAACGTGGTTATTTCAGACACAGCAGAATACGGAAACTATTTGTTTGCTAACGCAGCAATTCCAATTTTGCGTGAGAAATTTATGCCTACCATTGATACCAGCGTTATCGGCAAGGGTTTGACTGCTGCTTCTAATCAAGTAGAGAACAAACGCCTTGTTGAAATTAACGAAGCCATCCGCTCACACGGTGTGGAATCAGTAGGTAAAACCTTGCGTGGCTACATGACTGATATGAAAGCTATAGTTGTGTAAGAACAGAGGTTAGGACAGTTTCTGTCGTTAGGTGCTTAACTAAGCCCTCTTGCCCGACCATTTTGGTCGGGCTTTTTTATTTCTATAACTCAGCAAGTCTCGCTCTCTTACGCCCCATAGATAAGAAGCAATAAATACTTATCTAGTTATGAAGCAACACCTTCCCGAACACGCTCAGCGAAGCGAACTGATGCGTAAGCTAATGCAAAAAAGATCAGAAAACCCCAGCCGATAGGCATCAAGTTTCCATTCAAAAAACTATCAACGATAAGGGCAACGGGCACCGAGAATAAGCTTGAAAAGCAGCCAATAATGGCTGCACCTAAGCCAGCCATATCGCCAAGAGGCTGCATTGCCATAGCGTTTAAGTTACCAAACAGAATGCCTACGAAGAAAAAGCCGACGAACATAACAGCCACGGTTGGAATTAACGGCGGTAGACCATCGAAGGCAAACAGCAGCGCTAGATACACCACCGCAAACCCATTTACGCCTTTTAGCGCAAAACGACACAGCTTGCGCATGCCAAAACGCATCACCATTTTACCGTTAAAGTAAGAAGCAAGCCCGATAGAGAAGGCAAGGGTAGCGAAGATATACGGGAACCATTCACCAACATTGTAAAACACGGTAAATATAGTTTGTGACGCGCTTAAATACGCTAAAAAAGCCCCGAAAATACAGCCCATTGCAAAAGTGTAACCCATCACTTCGGGGTGGGTCAGAATAAACTTTGATGATTTAAAAAAATGCGCTCGCGAGAATTTTCTGCGCTTCGCCCGAGGCAAGGTTTCTCCCTGGCGAGAGAAAAACCAAATTCCAGCCATAGTAGCCACTATGAGGAACATAGTAAAAATATGAAACCATGACGTCAGTTCCATCACGGTTTGCCCAATAATTGGGGCCAACATGGGCACTAAGATAAACACCATCATGATAAACGACATAACTTTTGCCATGGCATCACCTACGTAAAGGTCACGTATAATTGCCATAGAGGCTATGCGAGGCCCAGACACCCCAAACGCTTGAATAACCCGCCCAACCAGCATGGTTTCAAGGTTAGTGGCCAGCATGCATACAAAGGTACCAAGAGCAAAAATACAAAGTCCCACAAGAATAGTTAAACGACGACCACGGCTGTCTGAAAACGGGCCAAAAAACATTTGTCCAAATGCCATGCCTAAAAAGAACACGGTTACAATCAGATGGGTTTGATGGGCCTCCTCTACATTTAGAGCTTCACCAATTTGAATAAGTGCGGGCAACATAGCATCTATACTAAGTGCCACCAGCGATGTCATGGTCGCCATCAAAGCAACAAATTCAACAAGGCCAAGGGCGGGCTTTTGCACAACTGCAGTATCATCAGATACGCCATTAGATGTCTGGGGCATAAAGTCTCGAAAACGAAATAAAGTGGAGAAATTAAAAAGGCGCGAAATAATCGCGCCTTGCATAGTATACCTGAAATATGGTTAAAAAGCCGTCAATTCAAACACGCTTGTCGTAAATACTGACACGTTTAACGGGAGCTATTCAGTTGTAAGGTCTGCCGCCATCCTCTCGCCGCTTTTGGTTGGTTTCAAATACGCGCCCAAAAATGCATCCATTTCTTTAAAAAACAAATGTCGATTACGCTGAATAGAAAGGTGGTGATCGCCACTTTCAAGTTCTACATACTTAAAGACTTTATCGAGGTCTTCCAATTCGTCAGCCATGTAACGACTGTGAAGAGGTGGAACAATACGGTCTTCTTCGCCATGTACAAGTAAAATAGGTGTCTTGATACTTTCGGCATTGTAATAAGGTGAACGCGCTTCTAGATCATCGTAGTCGTCCCCAATCTGATTTTTAACGAATTCATTGTTCAGGAAACGGCGAGAGTGAATGACGACGTGTTTAAGTGAACTTACGCCGGCAAAACTCACCGCGCATTTAAATAAATCAGGGGTTTTAACCGTTGCCATTAAAGCTGCATATCCACCGTAGCTTGCGCCAACAATGCACATATTATCCTGTTCAGCATAACCTTGTTTAACCATCCAGCCTGCCGCGTCAGTGATGTCGTCTTGCATAGCTAATCCCCAGCCTTTCATTTGGCTTTGCGCAAAACTATAACCATAGCCTCTTGAGCCTCTAAAATTCGGTCTCAACACTGCGTAGCCTTTCGATGTAAAATATGCCGTCCAATAGTCGAAACCACTGAAGTCTCGTGCACCCGGACCGCCATGAGGATGAATAATTGTTGGAAAGGGCCCGTCACCTTTGGGAAGGGTTAAATATGCTTCGATCTTGATGCCGTCTCGGGCTTCATATTCAATGAGTTTATGTTCTGATAATTGTGCAGAGTCAATTTGGCTGTATTGCTGAAATAATACATCGAGTGTGCCTTCCTTACGGTTACCTAGTAAGTAAACACCGGGCAAAACGTCCGATTCAGAATAAACGATATAGGTTTGTTCATCATCACTGAAACTGACTAGCGTATTATCGTAATCGGGGAGCCCAATATCAATACCGTTTTGAAGTGCAACATAGCGCTCATCCCAATAAAAACGACCATCATGACGCACTCCAATAGCATCTCGGGTAACTGGTGAATAGATCAGGCTGCCGTCTACGTCGTACCCATCATCGGCATACACTTCAGTTCGCTCATTGGTTTTAAGGTTTAGGGTATAAAGTGCGCGGTAGTCGCCTTTGTAGCCCTTAAAGTATAAAATATTAGGGTCCTTTGCAAAGCCGACAGGGTATTCTCCCTTCTCCGTCATGGCGTTATAGGCAAACAAGGTTCGCCAGTCGTCACCTTCTTTTAAGAAAACTTCTCGTTCGCCAGTATCATAATTAAGAGAAATACCTACACGTACGTTACTCTGCTGATCCGTAAGCCAGTCTCTAATGCGTTTTTTACCACGCACGACTCGGCTTACTCCACCAGTGTTTACATTGACTTTATATACTGAGGGTAAGCCTAACACCTCTGCATCTATTGCTATAAGTACATGATCTGGGTCATCAGGTAGCCAATCGATAACCTCATCTTGAAACTGGGGAATGTGGTTAGGGTTACCGGCCCGGCGCTTAATGCGTTCCCATTCAACCATGTTGAATGCGCCGCCCTCGCCATCAAACTTAACGCTTAGTAACCGCGTGTCGTGCACTTTGGTTGTGCCTCGCCGAGTCTCATAACGAGCACTGACCACCAAACGCTCGTTATTCACCCAGTGATACCAATTTATTTTGACGCGCTCATTGTCAGAGCGCAGCAGGTAATACTTCTCTCCCTTTATCAGGTCAAAGGTGGCAAGCATGGCAAAAGCCTCTTCTTGCTCAACATTTTGAACAAAAGCGATTTTCTTTCCATCAGGTGACAATGACGGAGTCCAATAGGTTGGCAGCGAGCTAAATGCTTCGTAGGTAGGCTTACCAACCGAAGGCTCTGCACTCAACGAGGTAGACATAGTAAATAGCAGTAGGGCAATAAATAAAGCCAGTGAGACCGTCTTTTTATAAGACATAACATTCCCTTGTAATTTTTTGTTGTTGGCGGAACTTAGCGAATGAGCAATTCTCAAAGCTATGCTAGCTTGAGTATACAAATTCACTCTCTAATGTACAAAAATAAACCTTCCAAGATTTGAAGTATCTACATTAGCGCAAGAATTTGATCTCTCGTCGTACTTTACGAATACAAACTGTAAATGTGGTACTATTAACCACAGATAGAACATGGATTTTACCCTCTAGTGGTAAGCTTCTAAGCCCAGCGTTACCTTAAGGATTTGACCTTTTCATGCCTTCAACTTGGAGCAGGCTCGCCAGTTTGCAAGACCTATTTTTCCGACAATTTGCGCTCAGAATATCCCAAGCAACGTCTTTATTGACTAAAGCTGTATGCTGTACGCTGTTGTGGTTACTGTGCATGGCATCGTTTGCCGAAGAATCAATCACTTATGACATCAAAGGCGTAGACGACTCAAAGCTTCGTAATAATATTCGTCTACATCTAAATGGGCTTGATGTAGAAAAGGCGCTATTGACGGATCCCTATTGGCAAGATGAAGTTGCAGGAGCGGTGGCAACAGCAGTACAGCCTTTTGGCTTTTACAATAGTGAAACAAAAGTACGCATACTAGAAGGTGACAAAGTCGCCGTAAATGTTGCGTTAAATGCGCCGCTCACGATAAATAAAGTGACCCGTGAAATTATTGGTGCAGGGCGTGAAGACAAAGGCTTTAGAGAGCGATTTAATTCGTTACAACTTCAAGAAGGCGACGTGCTCAACCAAACCATTTACGAATCGTTTAAATCTTCTATGTTCAACTACGCGCTATCCAACGGCTATTTTGATTATTTCTGGCAGGCAACTCGCTTGGATTTGGTTCGCGACGAAAAACAAGCGAACGTGCTTTTAATTGCGCAAAGTGGGCCTCAATATCAATTTGGCGAGTTAAAGTTTGTAGGGGATGACAAGGCTAAGGACATTATTGAACGGTTAAAGCCTTTCAAAGCTGGCGATGCCTATTCGTCTGCAGTACTTGGTGATTTCAACCGCAGATTGAATCAATCTGGGTACTTTACTCGGGTTATTGCCCGCCCCGTTGTCAGTGAAGCTGAAGGCTTACTTGTGCCAGTAGAGGTATCACTACTTCATAGACCCACAGATGCGTTTAACGTATCAGTGGGTGCCGCCACTGATACAGGTCCAAGGGTTCGCTTGGGCTGGGAACGACCTTGGGTAAACGATAAAGGACATTCGATCTCATCTGATATCTTCATTTCTGAACCCGAACAATCGGTTACCGCCGACTATCGCATTCCCATGAGAAATATAACCCGAGATTACGCCAGCATCGAGGCCGGTTATCAGTTTATTGAATACAGCAACACCTCGTTCGAAAGTGAAACACTATCCCTTTCTGCACACCGCTATTGGCAAGGTGACGATTCTCCGTGGCAGCATGATGGCTCTATTACCTATTTACGGGAAACATACGATCAGGGAGAGTTGAGCACGAATACCACATCGCTTGTGCTGCCTGGGTACTCTTTAACCTATCGAGATAAAGATAGTGAGCTTAATATTACCAACGGTGCTTATCTACAAATGCTCACTCAAATAGGAAGAGAGGGCTATGGCTCTGACATCGATTTCGCTAAAGCCGTTGTTGAAGCTATGGTTATTCGCACTTTTAATGATGTACATAGAGTTACAATTCGTGGCGAAGTTGGGGCCATTAAAACCAATAGTTTTGATGAAGTACCGACATCACTTCGTTTCTACGCCGGCGGCGATCAAAGTATAAGAGGCTTTGAGTACCGTGAAATCTCACCTGCTGCCGAAGTTATCGACCCAGAAACCGGCGAACTTGAAACAGACTCAATCGGTGGGAAGTACTTGTTCACATCAAGTGTGGAGTACGCTTACCAAGTGGCAGATAACTGGCGGGTTGCAGCGTTTATCGATGCGGGAACAGCCACTAACGATACCAGCACAACGCTGACCTACGGCATCGGACCGGGTGTTCACTGGCTTTCCCCTATCGGACCGGTGAGGTTTTATATCGCTAGAGGTTTTGCGCCTGACGGGAACACTTGGGATTTCCATATAATGTTAGGGCCAGAGCTATGAGAAAACGTACGCTTTCGGCTATTTTACTGTCACCTATTTTTATACTGGTGGGCATATATGCAGTATTAATCAGCCCGCTAGGGGGCCCTACCGTTAAGTTAATGGCCAACGCGCTCGTTGATAAACTTTCTATTGATGCTATTGAAGGCGGATTCGCTGACACCTTAGAAGTGCATAATGTTGCATGGGAAAACCCGCAATGGAAGGTAACGGCACAATATGCCTATATTGATGTAACGTGGCGTTGTTTGTTTGAGCCCAGAGTATGCGTCAACGAGCTAACGCTTGAAAATGCAACGCTTACACAACTATCAAACGCGCCTGAATCGTCGAATGACACTCCCACAGGAGACCCAGTTGAATTACCGCTGCCTATTGATGTCGGGTATTTAGCGCTAACGAATATAAAACTTGCTTTACTTACGACAACAGTAGAAATAGATGAATTAGAGTTAGCAGATTTTGAAGGCAATAGCGCCTTGATACTCGACAGCATAGCCGCGAAAGGAATCCGCATTGCTCTGTTAAACCCAGATGAGGCAGCCAGCTCTTCGCCTGTAGCCATAACCAATGCACCGGACACTAATAGTGAGCAATCTGCTCAAAACGCTACTCCAAAGCAAGAGCAGGCAGCAGAAGAACAGGCGTCAAGTACTGAAAGTGCTTTGCCTACGTCATACTCGCTAAGCTACGACGTACCTGAACTACCCAGTATAGCTTCGCCTATTCCCTTGTCTCTTGGCACATTATTGGTAGAAGACCTTCAAATAGCCCAAAAAGGCAATAAACAGCACATTTCTCTCATATCCTTATTGGACGCCCACTTCAAAGGCGCCGATGTTGCTATTGAAGAATTGGCAATTGTGCATGAACAGGGGGAAATAAAAGGTAAAGCAACAGCCTCGCTCAATGGAAACTACCCGTTAGATGTCGCGGTTACCGCCAAAACGAAGCTCGGCGATGCTCCGCAAGAAGTGAACATAACCGCCGCAGGTGCGTTGGACGACCTAACGCTGTCTGTTATTGCCAAAGGGGCGGTTACCGCAAACGCTAATCTCATGGCGAACATACTAGACAGTAACCTTCCTATAGAATTCACTGCGAACTGGCAAGAGCAAGCCGTACCCACCATGGAAAATACCACGCTAAAAGAAGGACAGTTAACGCTTGCAGGCACCATGGGCGACTACGTGCTTAAAGGAGCTGGTGCTGCTACCTTGCCCGATATTGGGAATGTGCCGGTGTCGTTAGATGTGGTGCTGAAAAAGAACAATATCTTTGTTAATCAAGCCAATATTAACGCGTTGGAAGGCAGCTTAACCAACACGGGTACACTATATCTTAACGAAAGCATTGCATGGGAAGGTAAGACAACGCTTAAAAACGTGTCAGGTAGACAGTTCAGTGCTTATGCCCCGGAGCAAATTAACGGGCAGATCGACAGCATCTTGCAATATTCTGAGCGCGGCGGCTTACATATGAGCCTAAGAGATATGACGGTATCAGGCGTGCTTCAAAACAAACCGCTGCAAGTAAAAGGGAATGCTGTTTATGCCGGCCCCAGTGATTTATTTGTAACTAATATTAATGTTACGCAAGAAAATGAGCAGGAAAGAAATACTATCCGCGCCGTCGCTCAAGTGCTTAATAAACGTCATTTAAATGCTGATATTGCAGTTAGTGTTAATGCTGTTTCAAGCCTATACCCAGAAATAACCGGCGGGATCAATGGTAAGATAAATGCCACCGGTCCCTGGCAGAACCCTAGCGCAAACGGAACCCTAGCCCTCTCTGATATTGCCATCTCGCCTAATCTAAACGCTGCCGCAGCCCAGCAGGGGCCGTTAAATGGCGAAATTGCAATCAATGGAACCTATCGCGATCACACAGCAAAACTAGACATGGCAGTGCCCAACAACAAGATCGCGCTTTCACTCAAAGGTGCATGGACCAATAACCATTGGGTTGGTGAAATCAGCGATACCGCATTAAAACTCGCTAATATGCAATGGACATTATCAAGCCCGTTTAGTCTAGACATTGGCACCACACCGGTAACGGCCAAAATAGGCCAACATTGCTGGTCCTCTAGAAAGGAAGGGGAGCTGTGTATTTCAAATGTGAATTATCAGGAAGATAAAGCCAGTTGGGACATAAGCGCTACTTCACTACCGATTGGGTTATGGGCGAATGAATTAGCGCCCACCGTTGTTTCAAGCCCTTCGCAAGCAACGCTCACGGTAAAAACCAAGGGCAGTTATTCACCAAAGGATCCGATAGATGCGACGTTTACCGCTTCAATGAGCGCCGCCCCGTGGCAACTAGGGGAAACACGGCCCCTTACACTTACGATTAATTCCATAGAAACTAACGGAAAAATCAAGCAAGGTCAGCTAACGTCGACATCCTTAATCTCTAGTCAAGACATTGGCGATGCAACGCTTTCTTTAAATACCCGCCCGTTTGATGAGCGCATACCACTAGAGGGCAAGTTAGTGATGGAAGGGCTCAACGTTGCGCCTTTTAAACCGCTTTCCCCGGCGATTAGAACCCTGACAGGAAAGCTTAATGGAGATATTAGGCTAAGTGGTTATGTTGACGACCCGGCGCTTAATGGTGAAATAGCCATTTCAAATGGTGCTATTGATATACAAGATACCCCCGTGACATTGGCAGATTGGAATCAAAAAGTGGTACTTGATGGCCAGACCGCAGAACTAGACGGTGCGTTTGTGCTGGGTGGAGGGAAAGGAGCGCTTAAGGGCAATATAGACTGGTCGTCAGACCCAAGCGCGACATTCAATTTAAAAGGGAATGGCTTCGAAATTCGTCAGCCAAATATCCGGCTCAAGGTATCTCCGAATATTGATATAGCGGCCACAAAAGAAAAGGTTGATGTTACCGGCGAAGTGAATATTCCGTGGGCGCAAATTGAAATAGAGTCGCTCCCTGAAAGCGCTGTTTCGCCTTCAAAAGATGTGCACCTACGAGGCGAACCCGATAGAGAAGATCCGCTAGATATCGTTCACGCGTCGGTGCTAGTTAACATTGATAAAAACAAAACCGAAGAAGTGAAGCTTGAGGCGTTTGGACTAACCGCAAGCTTATATGGCGGAATTCGTGTGAACACCCAGCCAGCACTTGTGGGTTACGGCGACCTTCAAATACTAAACGGGCGCTACAGTGCTTATGGGCAACAGTTAATTATTCAAACCGGTGAAGTGCAGTTCAACGGCCCCATCGACCAGCCTTTGTTGCTAGTTGAAGCCATCCGCGACCCCGCTAAAACCGATGACGACGTTATTGCGGGAATTCGTATTGACGGTGCAGCCGACTCGCCAAGTATTAACCTGTTCTCAGAGCCAGCTATGGATCAGCAGGGCGTACTGTCGTACTTGCTTACTGGCTCAGGGCCAAACTCGGGAACACAAGATCCTAACTACGCTGCACTGCTATTAGGCTTTGGCTTGTCGAACACCAAAACCCTCACAGGGCAAGTCGGCAGCGCCTTGGGGATAGATGATTTTAGCCTAAGCACCAACGAAAACATGTTGTCGGTTACAGGGCAAATTAATGAGCGATTATCAGTGGAGTACAATGTCGATGTTGGTTTAAGTAACAATGATGCCAACAGCACGCTACGTCGCAGACAGCTTCCACCTGATTTGGCACTGAAATATCAGTTATTACCTAGCCTATACTTAGAGGCAATTCAAACCACATTAGAAGACCAGTCAGAGTTTGCGTTAGACCTTTATTATGAGTTTTTCTTGGGCGATAAAAGAACTCGTAAAGATGGTGATGAAGACGACAGTGAATCAAACGAGTCCAGCTCAGGCGAAGTACAAGAGCTGAATAATAACCAGGATACATCCGGCGCTAGTCCTAAAGACTAAGCGCCTAAAACTAAGGGTAGAGGTACAAATTTAATCTGGATACGACAGGTATAAAAAACTTCAAAAAATGGGAATTTATTAATCCTCCTATCAAGATTATCACTTTGTTATATTGCGGTATTTTCATCTCTTAGAATCATAATACGGTGCTTAATTAACTGTTCTATACCTTGTTTATGACTCTCATTCACAAATGAGTCTGATATGGTTGATACTGCTTTTTCAATAGACTTTAATAGGTCATCAAGTAACTTGACTGCTGCTTGCTTCTTAAGGCCAATCTCTTCACCAAGCTTAATGAAATCTTGTCTATCGTATTGACCATATTTACGGTCAAACCCTGTCTCAATATCCAATACACTCTCATTCTCTTCTGCCGTCAAAAGTGGAAGTGCCATGTAGGAACCGCGGAAGTACTCATCGTAGGGTTGTACAGAAACGACGTCGTAAGCGGGTGATAACATCGGTATTGCATCTTTATTCGAATACAAAAGAGAAAAGTTTCTTAAGTGATGGTCATTATTGCCAACGACATAACTGAATATTACACGTCGATAGAAGTCTGCATAATGTTGCACTGCCTTTAGGTTTTGTGCGATGAAAGCACCTGCTTTAGAGTAGCTTATCGTTTGAAAACCATTTACGTTGCCGAACTTATCGTCCACACCCATAGCGCTATCAAGTTGCTCTTGATGCAGCTTGGTACCACCTTCACGATCATAGCGCTGTATAATGAACGCCAACTCACCATTGTGTAGTTGAATAAGGCCAAAGGGGGGCACTTGAAATTTACAGGTACTTGCTATCGTCATGATAGCGTGTTCATTTTCTGCCAAGTTTGGAAATTGCGCTGGCGATGGCTTAATGATGAATGTGCCATTTTCTTTGACCAAGACCAGTTCGTCGTCAATGACCGTAGCAGACATTTTAGGCTGAAACCCAGAAATGCTCATTTTGCCATTTTGTGATGCAGGAAAGGATTCCAAGTCCTGCCTATCAAAACTCACCATTGGAGATACTTTCAAGGTACCAAACAAACGGCGCACTCCGATATCAGAAAACCCTTCGTATTTTGTTCTATTGGGTAATTTTTTAAGCGTAATTCTACAGTTATTCATTTTCTACAATTGGCTTAATAGCAACCGCTCCGAGTAAATCTTCACCATTGTTAACAAGTAGACCAAATTCATCCCGCTCATCTATTTTTTGGGCGCGTGCATACTGCTTTAATAGCCATCCCTCAGGTAACAAAGACTTAAAGAATGGAAAGAGTCTTTTAGAATTATACGGAAATTCATTTAACGGCAGTGACAATGATAAGGGAGGTCCAAAATAGTCTTTCCGATAGCTGAACGTGTACCCTTTTGCGTGCTTTTCTAGCACACCTACGCGCTTGTCGTATAAAAAGACATCTGCCCTCAGCTTGTCCATAAAGACATTCCCAATGTATCTAGAAAGCTTTCAATGGTGGATAATTTAGCATTAAAAAATGCATTTCTATCTTTGAATAGTTTGCGTACTGTGTTGGTATGTAGGCCGCTCTGCATAGCAATGAGTTCTACATCTATAGTATTTGTGTAAAGCGCATGCACGCGAGTAAATGTCTCTTCAATAGAGAGATATTTCTGACTTTCTGGTTCAGAAGCTTTGCTTAACTGCCGCAATTCATCTGATATTTGAACTAAACGCTCCGATACACGACCTGCTCTGGTTTGCTCACTCATATTACACCCTAGTGTTATTTTTACACATATTTTATCAAAGTATAACACCACACTGTCACTGTAAAGCACAAAAAACACTACAGGATTAAAAAACCCGAAAAAAAGGCCAGTTTTAACCCTACGTTGTTAGTTTAATCATATATTTTAAAAAGGTTAGAAAATGATATTTAGTAATACTTTGATGATTGAAATTGTAGCGAGATAACGGAAATTCGCCTTGCTATACTTGTCTGCTTGGAGACTACAGCAGACAAGCGAGTTAGTAACTTCAAAGGTTCGCTATACGCTCTAAGCAGATTCGAATGCACGGGTATCGAGGGTTTGTTATGCGCTAATATCTGCAACATACATTGTCACTAAACGATAAACATACGTTGCGGAATATTGTATGGAACGGACGAGCGTAAAAGTTATGTCAGCTATACGTGCACTATAGACTAAGCATGGTTTCACTCAAGCACTGAGAGTATCAGATTAAGGTGTGACCAATTTAAGTAACACATCGTATTTTTACCCGTGCTCTTAGCGCTGCTGTGCCATCTTCTCAAGCGTTTCGAGTTGATGCTCAAAACGCTTTTGTCTTTTGCTCGCCCACACATACCACACTAGCATCACAACGCTCATGGACGTCATAACTATAGCCATCTTCATAACTTTCTCTGAGGTAAGCTCCCCATAAAAATAGCGCTCCACCAGAAAGGCACATCCAAACAACACTGCAGTCCATGTCGAGTGTTTAGTGATTACAGCAATCTTCACGTTATTCTTAATTTGCTTTATTAGCTGCGTTAGGTGGTCAGCGGTTTGAGTGTCTTTTGAAAATGCAGCCACTCTTCTTAACCACAGCTGATAAACAAGCAGGGGAAGAGCAGTGATCAGCATAAAGATAAACATTGCCTGAGCGACAAAAGTGAATTTTTCCCAAGTCATAACTAGTACGTAGACCGCTGGGATAAACGCTAAAGAGTCTACCAACATATACCAAAGTTGCTTTGTTCGCTCACTGCTTAAATTAGCTTTTACTTCTTCAAGATTAATAGCCGTAACTGGCTGAGTTTGCCATAGCGCAGAAAGGCCATCATTTTGCTCATCGTCTACTGATACGGGCGGGTTCGTTTGATTCTCTTCATCTGAATTATGCATGCGGTTGCTCCTGCATGATACTTTGCTTGGCGCGCTTTAATATCACACCAACATGATTTTTAGTCAGACCACATATGTCTGCAATTTCATCGTAACTTAAGCCTTCAAGAGAAAGGGTAAGCACCTGCCTTGGTTGCAAAGGTAAGGCTCTTACAGCGCGCAATAGGCGTTCTAATGACTGGTGTTGACTAGACATTTCCTCTGGTGAGTGGGTGTTACTGACGAACCCGTCAGAGCCCGTATCATCGTGGTCGTACTGATGGGTATCAATACGCTTCACTTGATTTGCTACATGAGTGACTGCGCGGTTGTGGGCTATTTTTAAGATATAGGTTTTCACGCTGCTATCGCCCTTAAAGCGAGACAGCCCTTGCCAAACGGCAATAGCAATTTCTTGCAATAATTCTTGCTGCATCGCTTCGTTTGCTTCATAGCTGTTGGCTACACGGCTCGGTATTGCCCCGTATTGCGCAAAAACATCTTCAAAACCCTGCCCCAACGTCACATCCCTAATCACAAAAACTGTCGTTATTTTATTGTGTTACTTCTATCAGTCTGCCCCCACGAATTTTTATTACAAACTTTTTTCGTCAATGCTGTAATTTTTTTAAGCAGCAAACGACTAGTTAAAACAGTGAGTACAGTAACGTGCGCTTAGGGCATTTCCCTAAAAGCCTTCAACCTTGAAATTTGGATTAGGAAAAGATTATGACTACGTTAAGTATAGTTTTGTTAATTGGCAGCCTGACGTCGCTTGTACTTTTGGCAAGCTACTTAGACGCAAAATTTCAGTGGCGACTAAACGACTGGATGAACGGCGAGTGCAGCAACCCATTCGTTAAAAGCGTGACCGACAAACAGCAGCAGCGTTTAGAGGAAAAAGATGCGCAGATTGAAGCTTTGATGGCGCGAATCGAAACCCTTGAAGCCATTGTTACCGAGCCTGCTTACGAACTGAATAAGAAAATCAACGCGCTTAAATAAACGGTTTTACCAGCTTCTAGCTCGACACCGGTGGGCGACGCATAAAGCGGGGAACTTTCCCCATTGCAATGGCGTTGCCTACCAGCACAATGACCACCCCAACCACAGATAAAACGCTCCAGGTATAGCCTTCGAAAAAGGTGGAAATAACCAGTGCAACCATGGGGTATACCAAGACCACGTACGCAGCCTTGTCAGCGCCCATTTGCTTTAACAATTTCATGTACGCGCCAAACGCAAACACAGAGCCAAAGATAGCCAGATAAAGCAGCGACAGATAGAACTCGGTATGGGTAGGAATGACCAACTTACCCGGCATTGCCAGTGAGGTGATGAAAAGCAGCACCATGGCATAACTCATGGCATAGAAGTTCATTTGGATAACAGGCGTACCCGAGGTCAAAATACGCTCGGAGATAACGTTACCTGTTGAGGCGCAGAAAAAGCTGACAAACGCTATGGCGAGGCCGGTGGCAAGCGCCGCATCCATGGAGACTTTGGAAAACTCAGGCACAAACAAACACACAATGCCCAGCAAGCCAAATGTCGCACCTATAACCACTTCTTTTCTTATAGGCTCTTTAAGCCACCATCGCCGAAGCACAACATTAATGTAGATAATACAAGAACTCATAAGGGCTAACAGCGCGCTAATTATGTGCGCTTGCGCCATATACAGCAGCGTGTAATTTAAGCTGTATAAAAAGAGGCCAACTGCGGCCATTTTCACATGAACATGTACCGGTAGCTTAAGCGGCAAGCGCCTAATAACACAGTAAATCCCTAAACAGGCCGACGCCAATAAATAACGCAGCGCAATGGCAAACGTTTCAGAGGTATGCCCTATTTGATAAGTGATGGCTATCCAGGTTGAGCCCCAAATAAGGCAGCACAAAGTAAACAAGGTCGCGTTATTCATAGCGGTGTTCTAACCCTGAGGCTCTGATAAACAAGAAGATAAGTGGGCAGATAAATGGTCAATAGCACTATCGAGCAGTTTTTGCCTAGCGCCATTACCAATCCACGCATTATGCGGCGTTACCAGCAAGTTAGGTAGTGCCTCTTTAAGCAATATATGATCAACAGGCGGAGGCTCGACACTTAGTACATCTAATCCCGCGCCACCAATTTGGTTGTTTTTAAGCGCATGATAGAGTGCCTCCTCATCAATCAAACCGCCGCGAGCCGTGTTAATAAGAAAAGCGGTTGGCTTCATCAGAGACAACGTATCTGCATTTATAAGCTTGTCAGTGTCTTCAGTTAGTGGGCAATGAAGACTTACCACATCGGCATTTGGTAAAAGCGATGTCAGACTAGGGCGAGAGTCATCTTGTTTACCTGGGCGAGCAGCGATACTCACCTGCATTCCCACAGCCTTAAACAATGCCTCTACACGCTTGCCAAGCTCGCCATGCCCAACAATTACGGCATGTTTGCCCGCCAATTCCACCACGGGGTGATTGAGTAAACAAAAGTGAGAAGAAGCAGACCATGCTTGGTTGCGCATATCGCGCTGATACGTCACAAAATTGGTGGCCAAATTTAGTGCCAAGGTCAACGTATGTTGAGCAACGCTGTCAGTGCCATAGCCCTCTACATTTTGAACGGTGATACCCGCCTGTTCGCAGTAATCACGGTCGATATTGTTCATGCCGGTCGCAGTTACACCAATATAGCGCAGCTGACTGGCCTGCTGTAAATCTTTGGCTTGTAACACGACTTTGTTAACCAGCACAGCATCGGCATTTTTAATGCGCTCGGCCACATCTTCGGCTTGAGTTTGTTGATGAAGCGTAATCGCGGCGTCGAAATTGTTTTGTACGTCATCGAGTGAAGAGGTATCAAGACTGGGCAAATCCATGGTTTCGGCGTCTAGAAAGACAACCTGCTTTTGTTTGCCGTTGCTCATCGCTTGTGATGCATTGTGTTTCGTCATTTTTGCCATGCTCTACATTACTTCCACAATCGACTCTAACGCTGCTTTCACGTTTACTGGGATAGGAATAGCCTTATCGGTCTTTCTATCTACAAATACATGCACAAACTGGCCATGAGCCACGCGTCGCTTATTTTCGCCCGCATACACCGACAACCCATAAGTCACTGAACTTCGACCTATTTTGATAACGCGCAAACCCACAAAAATGTCTTCGGGATAAGCCGCCGGTGAAATGTACTGACACTGACTGCTCACCACATACGCCACGGTTTGCCCATTGTGTATATCTAGTCCACCTTCTTCAATTAAAAAGCGGTTTACCGCGGTATCAAAGAAACCATAGTACACAACATTGTTGATATGTCCGTACGCATCATTGTCTTGCCAACGCGTGGCGATAGTGACTTTGTAAGGGTAGTCGGCAAGTGTAGGAGTGATATCAGTCATGATCGTCCCTTAGCGAATAAAAGTATCGCTTTGTTGTTGGCGCAAATAATGAAAATCGATGAATGACTAACGCCAATTAATGTTTAATGCGCGGTAGTCTATTGCAGCGATTCTTTTGAGTAGCGCTATGAGAAAAGCACCATATCGTCACGGTGAATGGCAACATCCGTTGTTTCATAACCTAACACACCGGCAATTTCTTTCGACTTTTTCCCTTTTATAAGCGTTAAGTCTTTTGCGTTATACAAGCAAAGCCCCTTGGCAATAACTTCGCCTTGGCACACCACTTCAACCGCATCGCCTTGTTCAAACAAACCGGTAACGTCAACAATACCTGATGGCAGTAATGACGCGCCTTTTCGCACTAATGCCTCTTTCGCACCGCTATCAACTTCTATCCTGCCAGCGGTTTTTAGAGTATGGGTAAGCCACAGTCTGCGCGCGCTGGCGGGAGTGCTACTAGCATTGAATAGGGTTCCCGGCACTTTACCTTCAAGTAATGCATCGAAGGTTTCGCCTTTTCGCCCGTTTACAATAAGAGTTTGAATACCGCTACTGGTGCACTTATCTGCCGCTTCAATTTTTGTGCGCATGCCGCCAGTTCCTACCGCAGTTCCAGCGCCGCCGGCAAGGCCGTAAATAGTGCTATCTATTTTATCTACCTGTGGAATGAGTGTGGCGCTGGCGTCTTTTCTTGGGTCTGCGGTAAATAAACCGTCGATATCTGAGCAGATAATGAGGGTGTCTGCTTGGGCGACCAGGGCGGTGTAAGCACCCAAGTTATCGTTATCACCCACTTTGAGTTCGTTGACAGCTACCGTGTCGTTTTCATTCACAATAGGTAACGCATTGTGATTCAGGATTTCGCGCAAGGTATTTTTAATATTTACGTAGCGGGTTCTATCGCGCAGATCATCCGCCGTTAACAATACTTGTGCACAAGGAAAGTCAAAAAAGCGCTGCCAGTTGGCCATCATTAAATTCTGGCCAATCGCAGCCATGGCCTGCTTTTCTGCAATAGATGCGTTGTGGCGAACCTTCACTTTGCTGCGGCCCGCGGCAACACTACCAGAAGAGACAAGAATAATTTCTTTGCCAGCTTCGCGACTAGCAGTAATAAATCGAGCGAGAGACAGCAAATAACGCCCGCTGCACTCGTTGCCTTCAGGAGCAATGAGCGCACTGCCAACTTTTATAACGGCACGTTGCCAATTGAAACAGTTCATAGGGGAAAGAAAAAAGATAACAAGAGCTTAAGAATACGACAGTTGAAGCGCGAAACAAAACGATCTGTTACAGTTTTTTTGCGTTAAAACATGGTTAGTTTACGGTCAAAAAATTGGATTGTGACAGGCATACTTATATACTGTAGACGGTTATCTTATAACAATTCTAACTTACAAGTTGCAAGGAAACTGCATGAGCACCGCAAAACGACACCTATTCTGGCTAGCGCCAGTGTTGTCTATGCTGATTTCTCTTCCTACGACCGCCGCTATAAAACAAACAAAAGGCGATTTTGAAGATAAATTCCGTCAGCTAGACGAAGTTCTTCCTACTCCAAACGTATACCGTAACGCCGCTGGTGAGCCAGGCCACCAATATTGGCAACAACAAGTAGATTACGATATTGACGTAAAGCTACTTGAAGACAAGCGTCGCATTGAAGCAAGCGAAACCATTACTTACCACAACAACGCGCCAGATACGCTTAAGTACTTGTGGATCCAGCTTGACCAAAACAAATTCCGCGACGATTCAATGTCTGCCCTTACTACCACGTTTGGCGGTATTGGTAACCGCGGGCCGGGTACGCAAGCTGCTAGCGGCAATACGCCAGCTAAGCTAAGCATGGGTGCATTGCGTCGTCAGCAGTTTGTTGACGACAACGAACTAGGCTATACCATTTCTCGCGTTGAGGACAAAGCGGGCAATGACTTACGTCACACAGTGGTTGGCACCTTAATGCGTGTTGACTTGGCTCAACCGTTGAAGCCAGGCAGCAAAGTAACGTTTGATATCGATTTTGCGTTTAACATTGTAGAAGAAGACGCTGTTTCAGCACGTGCAGGTTACGAGCACTTCCCAGATGACGAACGTGAAGGTGGTAACGACATCTTCTTGCTAGCACAGTGGTTCCCACGCCTAGCGGCTTACACCGACTACGAAGCATGGACCAATAAAGAGTTTATTGGCCGTGGCGAGTTCACGCTAGAGTTCGGTAACTACGAAGTAGATATTACGGTTCCGGCTGACCACATCGTATCGTCAACGGGTGTGCTTCAAAACCCGAAAGACGTGTTAACTAAAACACAGCGCGACCGTCTGAAAAAGGCAGAAAAAGCTGACCGTATCGTATTCATCGTTTCACCAGAAGAAGCGATTGAGAACGAAAAAGAAGGCACGACTAAGCTTAAAACCTGGACCTTTAAGGCTGAAAACGTACGTGACTTTGCATGGGCCTCTTCGCGTAAATTTGCGTGGGATGCGCGTGGTTATCAGCAAGGCGGTGACACTCAACCATTGGTCATGGCCATGTCTTTCTACCCGAAAGAAGGTGGCGAGCTATGGCAGAAGTATTCAACAGAATCAATCATCCACACCATGGATGTTTATAGCCGCTTTAGCTTCGATTACCCATACCCAGTAGCCCAGTCAGTAAATGGTCCAGTTGGCGGCATGGAATACCCCATGATCACCTTTAACGGCCCGCGTACAGAGCTTCGTGATGATGGTTCGCGCACGTACTCGCTTGCTGAAAAACGTTTTCTTATTGGCGTGGTTATTCACGAAGTCGGTCATATCTATTTCCCTATGACGGTTAACTCTGACGAGCGTCAGTGGACATGGATGGATGAAGGTCTTAACAGCTTCCTAGACGGCGTTGCTGGCCGCGAGTGGGACCCGACGATTCCATGGGGCGTTGAACCACGTGATATCACAGGCTACATGAAGTCTCAGACCCAGGTGCCAATTATGACTCAGTCTGACTCAGTACTTCGCCTTGGCCCGAATGCCTACACCAAGCCAGCGGTAGCGCTTAACATTCTTCGCGAAACTATTCTTGGCCGTGAGCTGTTTGACTTTGCATTTAAAGAATACGCGCAGCGTTGGATGTTTAAACGTCCTACACCATCAGATTTTTTCCGTACTATGGAAGAAGCGTCAGGCGTTGATCTAGACTGGTTCTGGCGTGGTTGGTTTTACACCACAGACCATGTAGATATTAGCCTAGACAGCGTATACAAGCTACGTTTAGACACTGAAGATCCAGATATCGATTTTGCTCGCGAACGCGAAGCAGAAATGGAAAAACCAAATTCACTTACCGACCTTCGTAACAAAGAAGAAGGCAAAAAACTTTGGGTAGATCGTTTTGAAGATATTAGCGACTTCTACGACGAAAACGATCGTTACACCGTAACTAACAAAGAGCGCAACAAGTACAAGAAATTCCTCGATAAACTTGAGCCTTGGGAGCGCAAAGCGTTTGAACGTGCGGTGAAAGAGGACAAAAACTACTACGTGCTAGATTTCAGCAACAAGGGTGGGTTGGTGATGCCAATCATTCTTGAACTAACGTTCGAAGACGGCACAAAAGAAGAAATGCGTATTCCTGCGGAAATCTGGCGTCGTACACCTAAAGCCGTAAGCAAGCTTATTGTTACCGACAAAGACAAAGAGCTGGTAAGCGTGACGGTCGACCCGCATTGGGAAACCGCAGACGTAGATGTGGAAAACAACCACTACCCGCGTCGCATCATTCCTTCGCGTATTGAAGCGTATAAGAATAAGCCGCGTAACACTTACGAGTACCGCGACCTTATGCACGACTCAAAGACCGAATTGAAAACCGACGACGAGGACAAAGATGACGAATAAGTTGTCTTTGGCTCGCTTGCAGCAGAGCGCACATGCTCTGCTTACAAGCGTAAGTGCATTCGCAATTGCGGCTGCGCTATTAATGAGTGCAATGTCATACAGCACAGCCGCTCAAGCGCATCAAATAAAAGCCGCAATTACCACAGTACTGTTCAATCCTAGAACAGAAAATATTGAAGTGATGCACCGCTTTAATTTGCACGACGCTGAACATGCGGTTAAAGCGTTGTTCGACAAGCATGCAGATATTATGGACGACGTAGAAACGCAGCAACAATTCGCTGATTACGTCGCCCACCACTTTGCGATTTTAAATGCAGCTGGCGAGCCATTAAAGCTTGCCGATGTCGGCTTTGAAGTTGAAGGTAAGCACTTTTGGGTTTATCAAGAAACTGCTGAGCCGCCGGTACTTGAAGGCATTAAAATTCGCCATGATGCATTGCGCGACTTGTGGCCAAAACAAGTGAATACGCTAAATGTAGAAGGCAAGGGCGATATTAAAACTCTGACTTTTGCTGATAGTATTAATTTGCTGGAAGTAAGCTTTAAGAGCCAAAATAGCGATCATCACTAATACCTAGCTGTATAAGTTTATGAAAGCCCACCCGCATTCCTTGTCAAACGACGGTGAATGCCGGTGGGCTTTTTTGTTAACGTGCTTCACGGTGTCCTTGTAGATAATGGATGCCAAACTCAGCCTTTGCCCCCTCTAATTCGAGCGCCGCATTCGAATAGAGAAAATCAAATATCTAAAATTGTCATGTGAGACCGAAGTCGTATAGTCATCTTGGCATGCATGCTCTACCTTAATTATGGATAAACAGTTACTAAATTCAGTTAATGAGGTGCATCATGACCCATAGCGCTGCATCACCGTTGCCTTCACAGGTCAAGAAACCCCAATCAAGAAGTGAGCGTAGTGCACGAAAACTACGTGCATCAAAAGCAACTCAGTGTGCTGTTCAAGCAGAAAATGCCCAGCCATTGCAAGATGCCGATGCAAAGAACGCCAAACAAAACAATGCGTTCGCTGATAAGAAAAATATCATGTGGGTGCTGTTAAGTGGCGCAATGGCGCTAACCTTTGTCGTCATGCTGTTTTTGCCAGATACAGGGATGGGCGGTGGGCTTATATCTACCTACTCTGCCATGCTTTGGTGCGGTTTTTTTGGTGCTGCCCTTTGGCGCTACAGAGCGGCAAGTGGCTGGGCTGGGTTTGCTTATGGAAGCGTTGTTGGGCTAGTGCTCCAATTCGCTTCACAGATCATCTAAATATATAGCACTGTGTAAGCCGCAAACTTATGCAGTGCGCTACCTTTTTCTCAAATTTCTGCATTATTTTCTCCTTAGTGTCTGGTTCTAAGCGAAGCTGTCAGGTCTTATACCTTTAAACCCGATCCAGCCACCTTACTTAAAGGTATAAAAGGTTAGGGTACATTTTAAGTTGTGCTTTAAACGATAAAAATTAGTGTCCCTATTCGTCTTCAATAAAACAGAGAGCCAACATGGCAGAGAAGCCCAATAAATCCGCTGAATCACCAACCCGTTCTAGTAGAGCGGTACCGTCGTCGCGTTTATCGCGCATAGGCCGCTTGGGCTCATTGGCAGGTAGAATTGCAGGTAACGTAGTATCACAAGGTGCAGGGCAACTGTTAAAGGGCGAGAAGCCCGCGTTGTCTTCGCTGCTCTTAACGCCCAAAAACATTTCAAACATTGCAGATCAGCTTGCCAGTATGCGCGGCGCAGCCATGAAACTCGGGCAGCTTATTTCAATGGATGCAGGAGACTTTCTCCCCGAAGAGCTCGCGGTAATTTTAGGGCGATTACGGGACGACGCTGACCCAATGCCAAAAGACCAGCTAATTGCCACGCTGAATCAGTCTTGGGGCGAAAAATGGCAAGATGACTTACTTTACTTTTCCTTTGCCCCTATAGCTGCGGCCTCTATTGGTCAGGTGCATAAAGTCATTACGATGGACGGTCGGATGTTGGCAGTAAAAGTGCAGTATCCTGGCGTGAAAAAAAGCATAGATAGCGATGTAGATAACGTAGCTACACTTATAAAACTTACGGGTTTGGTACCTAAGTCATTAGATATAGGCCCGCTATTGCAGGAAGCCAAAGCTCAGCTTCATCAAGAAGCGGATTATGTGCGCGAAGCTAACATGCTCAACCGTTATCGCGCGTTCCTTGAAAACACCGACATCCAATGCAAAGGGAGTAAGGCGTTTGTCATTCCGCAAACCTATGATCCCCTTACCACAAGCACGGTGTTAGCGATGGATTTCATAGAAGCGCAAGATTTAGATGCGCTATTAAACGAGCCACAGGACGTCCGAGATGCCGTGATGACGGCGCTAATGACTTTATTTTTTAATGAAATTTTTCATTTTAAGCTGCTTCAGAGCGACCCTAACTTAGCCAACTACCAGTTTAAACCCGATACAAACGAAATCGTTCTGTTAGATTTTGGTGCTACGCGGGATGTGCCTGACGCCATTTCAGCCCAGTATCAAGCGTTACTCAACAGCGCCGCAGCCAACGATAGAGCGATGATGCAGCAAGCCGCGTTTAACATTGGGTTAATTGATGAAAGCCATTCTCAAGAGCAAATTAACGCTGTCATAAACATTGGTATGGAGGCATGTGAAGCGATCCGCTGCGAGGGTGCTTATGACTTTGGTCAAAGCGATCTCATTGCAAGGCTTCACGATAAGGGAATGGCGCTGACTATGGAGCACAATTTTTGGCATACGCCGCCAGTAGATGCCCTGTTTATACACAGGAAGCTAGGTGGTTTATTTCTGTTGGCTAGACGATTGAAAGCTAAAGTAGATATGCGGAAGGCTGCAGGCACATGGCTGAATCTATAATCTACATTTCGTTGGTGTGTTAAGCGAATAAGAAACTACTTATTACGCAGCTTATATATCGTTTAAATCGGTTTCGCGGTGCTGTGCCATGTTTTACTGTGAAAACGTTGCTCTGCGACCTTACAGAACTCACACTTCAAAAAGCCTATAGCACTCGCACAACAATCTAGTAAGGCAAATCCATACTGAACGGTAACGCCATCTGTTCTTTACTTTTTGGCGGGTTGCCAATCATTTCATCGTAAGGCGTATCGTGCTTCATTACCGCCTGCTGAACATGACAATGCGCGAAGGCTTCGCGAATGTGGCCGGCACTAAAAAAACGCATGGGCTTATCTTTGTTGTCGTAAAGCATGCCACTTTGACTGCCGATAGTGAGATAAACCAGGTAAACATTCATCTCATACGACTGAACTTCCAGATAATCTATCGCGGTTGGCGAGTCTTCAATATCTCGAAAATAGAACTTCTGCATTTTTCTACCTCATGAACCAAGTATGCACCTTGCACGCCCAATACTCTTGTTTAATGACCGAAGTTAGGGCGAAAAAGCAGAGTGTATACGTTAGGCAAGGTGCTCAGGTTCATTAGATAGATCTAGCGGAGGTCGGTGGTTTTTAAACCGTACTGCATTTGCCAACACCAGCAAGGATGCAAGAGAGCAGGCGCTGTATAGGAATGCCGCCGTTCCCATGCCAGAAGCAATCCACAGTAATGGAAATACCAGCAACCTAGGGCCTTCAACAGCTAAAGCAACTTTCGCTTTAGACAGTATAAAGCCATTTTGTATAGCCATAACAATGACAGTCGCCACAGCAATGATCTGATGCTTGTTAGACAGGTTATTGATATTTAAAAGGAGATAAAGCATTACTCCCAGCATGATTAGATGCTGCATAACACTGTAGCGTTTTACTGCTCGGTGTAATTTGGGGTGATACTGTCTAAACTTACTCACGCTAATTATCCTTTAAGGGCACATTTAAGGTGAAACGGGGTCATGAGGCTCGAAATATTCATTAATTATTATAGATAACAACGAGCTAGCATTTGCTTTTCAATGAACAATCAACACATTAGTACACAAACCCAATTTGTTAAACATTTGTTTTAAAATTATTTTTGCATTTACATAATATCGAATGTGAATGAGAAGAAAAAATGAGGGTTTTCCACTAAATTTGCATAAAAAGAAATCGGAAAGTGACTTTTTTACGTTAAAAACGTGTTCAAAATAAGGAATTTACAAGCTAAGGGAACATTTCTCTTGATTGATTTTCTAAATTTGGGTGTTATCTCTGGTAGTATTACCAAAAGGATAGTTTTGTAGCGGAGTCATTATGAGCGAATCGTCGGAAAAGAAATCGTTAGGCCCACACTTTATCATTGTAGGCATCCTTCTTGTTGTTATTCTGGCTATTGTGTTTTGGCCCAGCGACGATGAGCCTGAGCCAGTAGTTACTCCTGAGCCCGAAGTGACTGAACCTGAAGTGACTACGCCAGAAGAGCCTGAAGTATTTGAGCCTACTCAGCCAGCCCCAACAGTAGAGCTTGAGGAAAAAGACGAGGTTGAGCCGCTTCCAGAGCCAGTTGAACCAGAACCGGAACCTCTGGATACCAGCGATCCTGCTGTGAAAGCTTCACTTATTGAGAGTTCGTCTGCGAGCGAAGAAACCGTTAACCGCATGCTGGTTGATGAAGGTCTAATTCAACGCTTTGTGGTGTCGGTTACGAATCTAGCAAATGATGAAATGGCGCCTAATCACCAGTTACTAACGCCACCTGAGCAGAACTTCCGCGTATACTCTCAAGCAGGTAAGCAGTGGATTGATGCAGCAAGCTATAAACGTTATACACCGTATGTAGATATGTTGGAGTCATTCAATAACGAAGCACTGCTTAACATATACGGTATTTATAAAGACGACATTCAAGCTAAGTACGCAGAAATTGGAAGTCCTGGCCAAAACTTTAACAGTGTATTACTAGAAGCCATTGATCAACTTCTAGATACACCAGAAGTGCCGGTTCCTGTAGAGGTTTATACCGACTCGGTCGCCTACAAATATGCTGATGATCGTTTAGAGAGTTTAAACGAGCCACAGAAACAACTTCTTCGTACTGGGCCAGATAACATGCGTCGCATAAAGGCAAAGCTACGCGAACTAAAAGTATTGGTTGAAGAGCGTGGATCTAACTAGATTTCAGCAGCAATTGAAGGGTACGTCGTCTAAGGCGCGCCCTTTACCTCCTGTTGAAAAATGGAACCCTGACTTTTGCGGTAACATTAACTTAACTATAGCGCTTGATGGAAGATGGTTTTACGAAGGCAGCCCTATTGGGCGCGCAAGCTTGGTTCAGCTTTTTGCTTCGGTGTTAAAGCGAGAAGGCTATAAGTACTTCCTAGTTACGCCCGTAGAGAAAGTAGGTATAACCGTTGAAGACACCCCCTTTATTGTAACCCAGTGGCATAGGGAAGAGGGTGAACCCGCGAGTGACAGCACCTATGTATTCACTACACAAACCGGCGACATCGTAAGGTTAGAGCGTTCTGATCAACTCGAACTTCGCGTTCCGCCTAAAGCCATACAAGATCCAGAAGCGACGCCTATTCCCTACCTATGTGTTCGCAGAAACCTGTGGGCGAGACTACATCAAAACACTTATTATCAATTAGTAGAGCAGGCTGAAGAAGAAACGGTTGATTCTCGTACGCGATTTACTATTCGGTCAAACGGCACCCCTTTTGTGTTAGGTGAAATACGTTAAGTTCGCTTATCCGCCATTTTATTCGTTACTTCAATATTTTACGCCAGTGCGCTTTACCCGCTATTCGTCATCAATAATACGCCATTGATGACGCTTTGTTTTGCGTTATCAGTGCCCGTGCATTACATTCGATATAGTCTATAAAACAATCAACAAGAAGACCTATTTCATGAAAAAGCCTCTGATTACGCTGGCTGTTGCCAGTGCCATACTCTCATCACCCTTTTCTACTGTAGCCGATACCCTGATACATGCAGGAAAAGTGTTTACTGGCACATCAAACTCTCTTCAAGAAAATGTGACCATTGTGGTTGATGACAACAAGATCAAAGCAGTAAAAAAAGGGTTCGCTGAAGCCCAAGAGGGCGATACTGTCATCGACTTGAAAACATCAACCGTGATGCCTGGCCTGATGGACATGCACGTTCATTTATCGTCTCAACATGGTGGGCCACAAACGTATCTGGAGCGCTTTTCACTCAACGAAGCCGACTATGCACTGCGTGCAGCAAATTACGCCAAAATAACCCTAGATGCAGGTTTCACTACGGTTCGTAATTTAGGTGACGGCTATAACGAAACGGTGGCATTAAGAAATGCTATTAGCAAAGGTTACGCGACCGGACCACGTATCTACACTGTGGCTAAGTCTATTGCCACTACAGGCGGACACGCCGATCCAAGTAATGGTTTATCTCACTTACTTCGCCCTGATGTAGGCCCAAAGCAAGGGGTAGTTAATGGTGAAGTGGAGGCGCGAGAAGCCGTGCGGGCTCGATATCAAGATGGCGCAGACTTAATAAAAATTACTGCAACTGGCGGTGTATTAAGCGTTGCCAAAAGCGGCCAAAACCCACAGTTTATGAGCGACGAATTGAAAGCGATTGTCGATACGGCGAAAGATTACGGTATGACGGTGGCAGTGCATGCTCATGGTAAAGAAGGCATGAAACGCGCGATAGTAGCTGGAGTAGACTCTATTGAGCACGGTACCTATATGGACGACGAAATCCGCAAACTAATGAAGAAACATGGCACCTACTATGTACCAACTATATTGGCAGGAAAATTTGTCGCAGATAAAGCGAAAATTGATGGCTTCTTCCCTGAGTTAGTGCGCCCAAAAGCGGCTGCTATCGGTCCGCTAATTCAAAATACCTTTGAACAAGCGCACAAAGCAGGCGTAAAAATTGCTTTTGGCACAGACAGTGGTGTATCAGCCCACGGCGACAATGCGCAAGAGTTTTCTTTAATGGTTGAGGCGGGTATGAAACCTGCCGACGCACTCCTAAGCGCAACAGTGAATAGCGCTAATTTATTGGGCATAAGCGATATTCTTGGCACGCTAGAAGAAGGAAAACTGGCTGATATTATTGCTGTTCAAGGCGACCCGCTTGACGATATATCGCTTATGGAAAGCGTATCTTTTGTCATGAAAGACGGGGTAGTTTACAAGCAGTAAAATAACAAAAGTGGTAGAGATTACATGGAACTAGGTAAAAAGGTTAAGCACAAAACCAAAAAGCTTGTCGATTCTAAGCATATGTTAAAGGGCATCACTCTTGCCTCATTTTTAGAATCGACCATTGTTCCCATACCACTAGAAGCCGTAATGGTGCCACTCATGCAAGCAAGACGGGAATCGCTTTGGCAAATTGCATTAATGGCCACCATAGGCTGCGTAATTGGCGCAGTCTTCGGCTATGCCCTCGGCTATTACCTTTTCGACCTTGTTGGCCAGTGGGTTATCGACACCTTTTTTAGCCAAGAACAATTCGAAAGCGTTAAACAGCAAATGCAAAATCAAGGCTTTTGGTTTGTGATGACCTTAGGTATTGCCCCTATACCTTTTCAGGTTGCGATGCTTGCAGCAGGTGCAACCCAATACTCACTTCCGCTTTTTCTTTTAGCCACTGTTATTGCACGTTCAATACGCTATTTCGGGCTCGCAGCGGTGGTTTATTACGCAGGAGACAAAGCTGAGCAACTCATTAAGCGCTATAAAATGAAAGCGATTATTGCTATCACTGTTGCAGTGGTTTTTTTATGGTGGCTTTCAAATTTGATAAGCCAATAAGCTTGCCTGTAATAGTGCTTTAGAACACCTACTAGTGCGAGACAAACGATGCCGCTGATTCACGACAATATAAATATCAAATCAACCCAATAAATTTTTTTAACTTTACATTTGATAATGATTCTTATTTGCACTAATGTTATAAAAAAACAGGAGGTGCTTCTATGAATGTTCAACGCTTATGCCCAGTTTATAGAAAGTGGCTACAGCTTAATCCATCAAGCGCGCGAGAGCATCGCTTCGCAATGCAGGCACGAACGCAGAAAGCCCATCAACAGGGCAAATTGGATTATGCCCGTGAGTTGGGTTATCAAACCTTTGAAGCAGCTAAAGCTATTCTCAACGCGCTACAGCCCGTATCCTCTCAAAAAGTGAACGCTGTGCAAGAAGACGTACTCGCGTTCGGCACTATGGGCATGTACTTATCTTCTTTGCTAGCTCAAGAGCACAAAAAACAAGAGTCTCATGCCATTTTGCAGGAGTGCCAACAGCAGTTAATCGCCATATTACCTTTGCATGCCACTAACCCATCTGTATGCAGGCTTATATCCGCCATTCAGCACACGGTTGAGCAAACCTATGAGCCTCAAATTAGCAGGCAGCTTGCGTCTGCTGCCCTGCATTAAATCAAACAGTTGAAGGAGCGAATGATGATGTCGAAACCAATCCCAAATGAAGACGGCTTTGTCTCTTTAAGCGTAAGAGCATCAGTACTTCAAGAAATGCTTAAAGGTGAAGTTCTGCATATGACAGATGTTCACTGCAATTGTGCGCATAGCAAGCGTACGCTTCAAAGCTTGCTTTTAAAAGCCGTTGCAGACAGTTCAGAACGTTAATCTGAAACGATAGCTAGTAAGCGCAAAATACAGACAGGAGCAAAACGGAACATAACTTGATACAGAATAAGTCACTATATCGTTTTTATTTTGCAATTGAGCTATGAGAGGACACCGTGGAACTTTCGTCTAAATGGAAAGAGATAACCGCTAGAGCGGGGTATAGCGCCAAAACAGTCATGTACATTATGCTTGGTGTCTTCATTCTTACATCTGTATTTACTGCGTTAAACCGTGAAAAAGCCTCTCAGTCCAATGTCTTTATTACACTCAAAGAGCAACCACTCGGGCAAATTTTTCTAGGAATTCTCGTTCTCGGCTTAGCGTGCTATGCCTGCTGGCGTTGGCTACAGATTTTTATTACCAGCAAGTCAGGTGACGACAGTTTGTTCATTCACATTATAAATAAGCTGTTCTTCTTTATATCAGGCGCATTCTATTTTGTTGCTGCTTACGCGGGGGCAAAAACCCTATTAGAAATACAAAGCAGTTCTTCATCTCAAGGTAGTGGAAAGAAGGTGAGTGCATTTCTAATGCAATACGAATGGGGGCTATTGCTTGTGGCCGTAATCGGCCTATGTATCATTATATTCGCTATTGTGCAGTTCAAGCATGCTTACACTGCAGACTTTTTAAAGAAGTTTTCACTACCCGCTTTAAATCAGCGTATTCGAAAGAGTGTGAAAGTAAGTGGTCGCCTTGGATATACCGCGAGAGGGGTCGTTTACTCGTTAGTAGGTGGCTTTTTCATCCTTGCCGCTCTTTTAAGTAACCCATCACAAGCGGGTGGATTACAAAAAGCACTAGAAACCCTAATGAAGCAGCCTTTTGGCCCCTATTTAATTGCCGCAGTGGGCGCAGGCTTTGTTATGTTTGGTCTTTATTGTGCGCTAGAGGCGAAATACAGAAAGGTGGAGTAGGAAGTTTAAAGGGAAGGCGCTTAATCGCGCCCTTTTTTAATAACGTACTGGTAAGGCAAGGTCTCGGTTTGAGACGCCACCAGCGTATGGTCCATAAAGCGGCAAAAGCTAGGAATATCTCTTGCCGTTGACGGGTCGTCAGCCGTGACCGATAAGGTTTCCCCGTCGGCCAGCTTACGGATATTCAAACGCACCATCATCACCGGCTCTGGGCAACGTAAGCCAAGTGCGTCTAAATGCTGACTTGCTGCGCTGAAGGCGCTATCAAAATCAGATGCCATAGTTTTCACGGTAGGTGTTAATGGCGCTGATTTCACTTTCAGAACCGCCTTTCTCAGTCAGGTAGGCCACCACATCGGCCAGCGATACAATAGAGATAACCTGAGTGCCAAAATCACGTTCCACTTCTTGAATAGCTGACAGTTCGCCATTACCACGCTCTTGTCTGTCTAGCGCAATCAGCACGCCAGACAAACTTGCCTGCTGCTGTTCAATTAATGTCATCGATTCGCGAATAGCGGTACCCGCAGTGATTACGTCATCCACCAGCATAACCTTGCCTTCAAGCGGGCTGCCAACTAGATTGCCGCCTTCACCGTGGGTTTTCGCTTCTTTGCGGTTGAAGCAATAAGGCACGTCAAGATTGTGGCTATCGGCCAGTGCGACTGCGGTAGTAGTCGCAATAGGAATACCCTTATAGGCAGGACCGAACAGCACATCGAACTCGACACCTGCATCCATTAGCGCGTCAGCGTAAAAACGCCCTAGCTTGGCCAAATCGCCACCGCGATTAAACAAGCCTGCATTAAAAAAGTAAGGACTTACACGGCCTGACTTTAAAGTAAATTCGCCAAATTTCAGTACGCCACGTTCAATGGCAAATTCAATAAAATCACGCTGAAACGCTTTCATGATGACCTCTTAATTACTAACTAATATGTAGGCGTTAAGTACGCTTAATTGCCTCGCTTACGCGAGCGCCGCTTTTTGAATGTCGAACAATTCGCGTAAGCCGTGCTTACCAATTTTCAACAATTCATCAAGCTCTTCAAACGAGAAGGGTTCGCCCTCTGCCGTACCTTGAACTTCGATCAGTTTGCCTGTTTCGGTCATTACGATATTCATATCTGTCTCTGCTTCAGAGTCTTCAGTGTACTCAAGGTCAGCAATTGGCGTACCTTCATAAATACCCACCGAAAGGGCGGCAATCATATGTTTTAGCGGATTAGTTTTGATAATGCCTTTTGCACGCATATAAGTAAGTGCATCAACCAGAGCTACGCACGCACCGGTGATTGACGCTGTGCGCGTACCACCATCGGCCTGAATAACATCACAATCTAGTGTAATTGTGTTTTCACCTAGAAGCTTCAAATCAATTGCCGCTCGAAGTGAGCGCGCAATTAGACGCTGGATTTCTAACGTACGTCCACCTTGTTTACCGCGCGCTGCTTCACGACCGCTACGCGTATGGGTTGCTCGTGGAAGCATGCTGTATTCGGCGGTAACCCAACCTTTACCTTGGCCTTTCATAAAGCGTGGTACACCTTCTTCTACCGTCGCATTACACAACACCTTAGTATTACCAAACTCTACAAGAACAGAGCCTTCTGCATGGCAAGTGTACTGGCGAGTAATAGTAACAGGGCGAATTTGACTGGCGGTTCTGCCGCTTGGACGCATAGTGTTCTCCACAACGTAAGTGCTTAAAAAGGGTAGCGTTTTACAGGTTTTATTGGCGATATGTGAATAGAAAGCCCAATTCGCGGTCAAAACCTATAAATTCGATGTAGCTACGAAATTGCGCCTAAGTATAACGCAATACCCGCGGCCGTTAAAAACGAACTTTACATGTTTGCTTATTGAATTACGTAAATGTGCGCTAATATACAAAATACAAGAAAACCTGCTGTAGATATTCACGTATACAACACGACGTTCGGGTTGTTTTTGCAGGCTTTTAGTTAAATTTAAAGGATATTTATGATTTACAGCATGACAGCGTTTGCGCGCGTAGAAACCAAAAAAGAGTGGGGCTCAGCCGTGTGGGAAATACGCTCGGTCAACCAACGCTTTTTAGAAACTTACTTTCGCCTGCCGGAACAGTTTCGCTCATTGGAGCCGGTTTTACGTGAACGATTCCGTAAAAAGCTAGCCCGAGGTAAGGTGGAATGTGCGCTACGGTTTACCGCTAACGACGCTGCTGTAACCAAGTTAAGCTTAAACGAAGAATTGGCCAAACAAGTACTTCACGCTGCCGACTGGGTGCAGTCGCATGGTCAATCTACCGGCGTTAACCCGCTTGATGTTTTGCGTTGGCCTGGGGTGATTGCCGCAGAAGAAACTGATATGGATACCATCCACGCTGACGTAATGGCCGCGTTCGACCAAGCACTTAACGATTTTATTAGTGCCCGCGCTACCGAAGGTGAAGCCCTTAAAGGTATGATCACGCAGCGCCTGGATGCCATTGAAGTGGAAGCTGAAAAAGTGGCCGCACGTATGCCTGAAATCATGGTGTGGCAGCGAGAAAAAGTGCAAACCCGCTTTGAAGAAGCAAAGGTTGAACTGGATGCAGGCCGTTTTGAACAAGAAATGATCATGCTGGCGCAAAAAGTGGATGTTGCAGAAGAGTTAGATCGCCTAAACGCCCACGTAAAAGAAACCCGCAATATTCTTAAAAAGGGTGGAGCAGTAGGCCGCCGTCTTGATTTCATGATGCAGGAGTTTAACCGCGAATCGAACACGTTAGGTTCAAAGTCTATCAGCACCGACATCACACAATCGGCGGTTGAACTTAAAGTCCTGATTGAGCAGATGCGCGAGCAGATCCAGAATATTGAATAGCGTTTCACTAATATTCAATATAATTCAAAACCCCTAATTTTAGGGGTTTTTTATAGATTTTGAAAAAGTTTGTTTCAGAATACTGCATGAAATGGCAGTATTGTTGTGACTTATTGGTGTTTTCAAATCACCATTTAGTTAACATGAATAAAAAGTCACCACACGAGAAATCAAGTGAATGATGCAGAAGTAAGCTCTATCGCAAAAGCCAAAGACAGCAAGTATTACAACATCGGCGAGAACCTCTTAGTGAATCGACCAGACCTTACTAGACAGATTTTCGTTTGAATTCTTCTAGCTTTTCATAAGCCAGTGGAGGCATATTATTCGCCTCACCATGCTTGCGTCTAGAGTTATAAAACATTTCGATGTAATCGAATATGTCAGCTCTTGCATGTTCACGTGTTGTATAAATTTTTCTCTTTATTCGTTCTCTCTTGAGTAGCTGGAAGAAGCTCTCTGCGACGGCATTGTCGTGGCAGTTTCCTCGACGGCTCATGCTGGCCTTGAGATTATGCTCTGTTAAGAAGTCACTCCACTCATAGCCTGTAAATTGACTCCCTTGATCTGAGTGTATGAGCACTTCATTCTTGGGCTTTCTTCTCCATACTGCTGCTAGCAGTGCCTGAGTAACGAGTTCTGATTCCATACGAGAACTCATCGACCAACCACAGCGCGAGAGTATAAGTCTAGAACGACGGCAAGGTAGAGCCAGCCTTCATGAGTGCGGATGTTGGTAATGTCAGTGACACAGTATCTGTTCGGTGTAGCTACCGTAAACTGTCTATCAAGCACGTTATCGGCAACAACAGAAGGCTTGCCGCTGTAATGCCCTTTATGCTTTTTATAACCGACTTGTGCCTTTATACCTTCTAGTTTCATCAATTTAGCTACACGATGTTTGCTGCAAGCTTCACCTAAATCTTTAAGGTCACTCGTGACTTTTCTATACCCATAGACACAGCCACTTTCTAGCCAAGAATGCTTAATTAACCCCATCAGGCGCTCGTCTTCTAACTGTCGCTTTGATTTCGGTTTATCCACCCATGCGTAGAAGCCACTTCGTTGTATCGAGAGTGCTTCACACATGAGTTTTATTGGGTAATTCTTGAGCCTGGTTTTTATGAATGCGTATTTTTCTTTGACTCGCCCGCGAAAAATACGGTGGCTTCCTTTAGGATGTCGCGTTCCATTGTTACGCGTTTAAGCTCTTTTTCTAGCTGCTTAATTCGGTCGGATTGTTCTTGAGACTGCCTATGTTCTTCACTGTCTGGACCGTAGGCTTTTATCCAGTTATAAAGCGAACTGCTAGTCACTCCCAGCCTCTCAGAAACGCTTGCCACCGAATAACCTTGGTCAGTAACTTGTTTGACGGCTTGTATTTTAAATTCTTCTGTAAATCGCTGAGACATCTTTTCTCCTTAGTACACATAATTATAAAGCAATTAAGTGTCTAGAGAAGTCTGGTCGATTCATTACGTAGATTCAGAGTTAAGCAGAGATTCAAGCTTATATACGATTTCATAGGTAAAACGCCACACACCAACTTTTTGAAGATTATTCACAAGAGGTCCTTTTCATCAGGAATCCCAGATTTAACTAATCCAGAAGGCTTTGAAAAACTGCTACCAGAAATTAAAAAAGCAGACGTCGTCATCCTAGACAACCTCTCTTCGCTTTACAGAACTGCTGAAGAACTCTCTCAGAACGATTGGAACTTTTACAACGACTGCCTAGACGAAATGAGAGAATTAGGCAAAGCAGTCCTGGTGTTGCACCATACCGACAAAGACTCCCGAAACTACAGAGGGCATTCAGAGATAGCCAGGGCAATTGATAATGTATTGACCTCTGTGAAGGATAAGAAGCAAAGTAATGATACTAAGACTGTGATTAGCCTGAGAAAACCTAAGAGTAGGCATGGCGCTAGTGAAGAATGTTTGATGTCTATAGAATTTGGCAGCTCAGAAAGACATAAGTTTCATTTTTCCAAACTATGACGGCTAAAATTTTTGCCCAACTAACAATTCATAATATATGAATTGAGGCACCACACAACCATTGAGAGGTGCCTCTCCCGCTAAAATCTAGGGATTAAATGGGCAGCGAGCAACCTTTCGCGTTGGCAGCCATTCAGTCGTGTCTAAGTTCCGAGTTTTATAATCTATTTTAGTTGCCGAACTAGCATCATATTTGGAAAAATTACCGAAAGCAAAACCAGGTTTTTCGTCAAAGTAACCACTCCATTTAACCTTGATATTAGAAGCGCCGATTTGCTCAACGTTTCCGTACTTATTGTCGTAAGTACAAACTTGATCACCGATTTGAAGTGAATTATTGTCTTCTAATCTATCATTCCAGATATCTCTATGCTCATTATTGAGGCGATCTACAAGCTTTTTCTTTGCATTTTCTAATGCATAGTATTGATTTGTTTTCCTTGTGAGGTCTTCTGCTATGTCTTTTTTATCACTAGTGTCGTTCTGAACATATGTAAACAGCTGTTGAACGTTAGCGTTAACTCGATCAGTAATATCACCGGATTGACCCCAGGTCATATATGTACCTGACCGATTATACTTTTTGAAAATTAAGCTTATTTCCTCTTTCAGGTCACTTGATATATCTGAACCGGTATAGTCAGCGACAGAATCTAGGGCATCTCGTAATTTTAAGAGTCTTGCTGTTTTCGATGACTCTCTATTATTGCGTGAAAGATTAAAATTTTGAGCATATGCAGTCTGCTGCCTATTTGTTTTAATTATATCAAAGTTTCCGCAACCATCATTTTCAGCATTAATTTTCGTTCCTTGTATTGGGACACTTGTCCAAATTAATCCTGTCTTCGGATCGTAGAGACTTAATCTCCTATCACCGAAAGTGATTGCTACTAGCCCATCTTTCCTATATATCCGCTGACATTCAGTTCTGTATGTTTTTGCGCTTCCTAACATATCTGTCTGATCAGGTACTTTCGACTTGAGAGTAGCAATTTCATCCATTTTTAGATAATCGTAATTCGGCTTAGAAGTGGAGCTACATCCTGAAACCGAAACAGTAAGAATCGAACTTAAAAGTACCGCGAGCTTTCTCATAGTATTCCTAATTTTTTTTATAGTAGATTTTTTAGTGTAGTTTTTTGTAAATTGTCATCTTTCGAGATAAAGATAAGATTTGTTACACATAAATAAAATGATAGGAAGGATGTATGAAAGCTAGGCTAATCTGCACATCCTTGTACAATTTCATAAATATATAACAGCCTACTGTTTAAGTGTAACCGAAGTGAAAGTCTGTGATCTACTATATATCATATATATAGATATTAAACGCGCGAGCAGATCCAGAATATTGAATAGATTCCGAATTAACAGGTTATTCCACCTATAATGCTAAAAAGCTCCGTAATTTGCTTGAAAATACGGGGCTTTATTTTGCTGGAAACAAACAGAAGACTTAAGTGCCAAGTCGACTGAACTCACATTTAAGTATACTCGTGTTTCGCGCCCGCTTATCGTTGGTGAGCTCACTAGATACTTCAAATTGAACAAGCGCCATCACAAAGAGGACGTATTGCTGTTCACTTACAAACACAAGTGAGAAAGCGCTTTCTTAGATTCATTTATATTCTTTAGTCTGCAGAGAAACCGCTTTCTCAGGAGACGTTTTAAGGTTCATCTATGTAAAAAGCTCTTTCATTGGTAGAAACATAAAATAAAGATGACGAGTCACAAATCATTGAACTTTCCCCCGTCCTTTTCATAGCGAACTACTGCAGATATCGGCATAATACAGTCAGTTAGAGTGATTGTTTTAGAGAACGAGGTCTTATCACGTGCCCACCATTTATCAAGTTGCCGAGCGTGCAGGTGTTTCTTTATCTACGGTATCCCGCGTATTAAATGGTAAGGCTTCGGTAAACAAATTATTGAGAGAACGCGTAGAAAAAGCGGTTAAAGAGCTAAATTACCGTCCAAACTCTGTCGCTCGTTCATTGGCAAATAACCGCACTGACAGCGTCGGGGTGCTTGTACCTGAACTCAACGCCCCGTTTTTTGGCGATCTGATGCAAGCTGTAGAGTCAACGCTGCGCGCTGCAGATAAACATGTCATTATTTCGGTAGGACGAAATTGCCTAGAAACAGAGAAAGATGCGGTAGAGTTTCTTATTAGCCGTAACTGCGACGCACTCATCATGCATGCAGAAGCATTATCCGATGAGTATTTATTGGAGTTAAACCAGTCTAAACTTCCCGTTGCTTTGGTTAACAGACAGGTAGAAGGGCTACCTGAGGCATGCACTAGCCTCGATAATGAAAAGGGGGGATATCTGGCTACCCGCCACTTACTTGAGCTAGGCCACAAAGACATTGCATATATCTCTGGACCGACTGACAAGTGTGACGCGAGCTTGCGCTTGCAAGGACATAAACGCGCCTTGTCGGAAGCAGGGTTGCCCATAAACCCACAGTTGATATTTGACGGCGACTATTCTGAAGAAGACGGGAAAATTGGCTTATTAGAACTGATGGCGCGCGATGTGCCTTTCACAGCTTTAGTGTGCGCCAACGATTGTATGGCATCGGGTGCGATAAGCTGCGCGAGAGATTTAGGCATGAGCCTTCCCCACGACTTATCTGTAGTCGGTTTCGATGATGTGGTATTTGCCCACCATGTTTTTCCTCGTCTTACCACGGTCAGTAACCCAATTGCGGACATGGCTGAAATGTCAGCCAAGTACATACTTAATAAAGTATATGGTCAGACTAATAACGTTCAACTGTATTTCGAACCTTCCTTGGTTGTTCGGGAGTCTGCGGTAAAACATGAAGGATGAAGCCAAACCGGTAGGTCGTAAGCCGGCTTTCATCTAAACTCTCAATAAAAACTTTCAATTAAGCGCCTTTCGCTCCAATGGCGCACTTTGCCGTCCATCATAATAATGTTACAACCCGCAATAGGCGCGAAGGCCTGTCTTACAAGTATTTAAGCCAAGGGGCGTGATGCTTTGATTTATAGTCACTAAACCATTTAACAGGGAAATAAAGCACTAAACTAAGGCCAGCAGCTATTAACCATATTTGACAAATATGGTCTACGCCCACGTATTTTCCTTTATTCGCCCCCCAAATAGAGAACGCAATACCGTACATCACCAGCAATGCGTATAAATGGAGGATGTAGAAAAACATCGGCACAGAGCCAAAAGTGTCTAAAAACCCAAACCGCTTATCCTTCACTCGCTCGAAAATAAAAAGAAGTAAAAACATCCCTGACAAGGTAAAGAGCAAAAATGCGAGCGAAGGAGGGTATTTTGTCAGGTTGAGCAACGACATTAATGTTTCAACAACATTTTTCTGTAATTCCCAAGGTAATGTCTCACCGTAAATATTAAGACCACGAAGCAATAAAAATAAGCTTAGTGATATACCAAAGAAACCTAGTAACCACTTTCCACGAAGCGCTTTATCAAAACTTTTGCCATAAAGTGGACCACAAGCGTAGCCCAGCAATATTACCCCTATCCAAGGAAGCACGGGATAACTCACTTTAATGTTTAAGGCGGCTGATTGAAGTATATAGCCTCTATCGTGCAGCATTGTCCAAAGCGTATAGCCTGTTTCATGTGGAACATAGCTAATTGATGTTAGTGCATTATGTCCAAAGACAATTAAAAGACCTAAAATGAGCAACAGAGTTCTTGGAAGATAACTCAATACTGCGAGAGAAATCATACTGATACCTATGGCCCACATCACCTGAAGATAAAGCGTTTGGAAACTCGCCCCCCAGCTAAACGTAATGAATGTGAACTCCAAGAACAAAATAAACAATCCACGCTTAACCAAGAACTCTCTCACATTGCGTGTCGGCTTGGCTTTGTTTTTTGAGTCCATTGGATTGGCGTAGAGCCATGCAGACAGCCCTGTTAAAAACACGAACGTTGGCGCACAGTAATGGGCGGCTAATCGTGTAAAAAACAGAGAGGGTGACGTAGTATCGATATCCATAGGATCGGATACCTGCAAATGCAGAAAAAAGCGCTCTCGCACGTGATCGATGAGCATAATCAGCATGACTAAGCCACGCATCATGTCGATGCTCCGAATACGGTTTCGTTGAATATTAGAAGACATTTTAGTCACTGCTTAAGGGGAAAAATATTTGTAACAACACAACTTCAATAAGAAATGCCAATTTTTTAGTCACTTCATCATTAGCAGTCTTATCACTTAAATATGCTATAACATAACAATGGGTAGTGACAATCTTTTGCTTTGAATATACTTATGATGCGTTTAACAGCATAATAGTGAACAATAAATTAGCAGGGTCACTATGAAATATTTACTACTAGGTTTAGCCGCACTAGCCGTTACAACAATAGCCTTTGCAAACGATGACCGTAGCGCGGTAAATCAAACGCTTAATGCCCTACACCACAACGCGTCTGTTGCAGACTTTGATAAATATTTTAGTTTGTATCACGATAGCGCTATTTTCATTGGCACCGACGCATCTGAAGTATGGACCAAAGAAGCGTTTAAGGCGTATGCCAAACCTCACTTTGACAAGGGCAGAGGATGGACATACTACCCGCGAGACAGGCATGTATATTTTTCTCCTAATCTCGACGTAGCTTGGTTTGATGAACTGCTAGATAATGAAAGCCTGGGAGAAACACGAGGCACGGGTGTCTTAATAAAAGAGGGCGCGAAGTGGAGAATAACTCAATATCATTTAACGATCCCTATACCCAACGCACTTGCAGATAATGTTGCTAATCAAATTAAAACCATGCAATAAAAAAGCCCCGAAGTGACGGGGCCTTTGCTTCTCTTTAAATCTTGGTTACCTTTAGGTATTAGACTGTGTGAGTGGTTGAATTTCCATCTCTACTCGACGGTTCATCGAGCGGTTTGCTGCACTATTGTTAGGTACTTTAGGCGCGTATTCACCCATACCCACTGTCGTTATACGCGTCGGGTTAACAGAGTAGTTAATAAGTAAATTCTTAACCGCTCCTGCACGACGCTCAGATAAAGACTGATTGTATTGCTCAGAGCCAGTGTCATCCGTATGACCTTTGATCATAAGAACAGTTTTTTCGTAATTGTTTACTACTTTGGCAACGTCTTGAAGAACCGGATTGAAGTTAGGACTAATGCTAGAACTATCAGTAGCAAAGGTAATGTCGCCTGGCATGATCAATCGCAGATTGTCGCCTTCGCGCACAACTTGAACGCCAGTATCAGAAAGCTCTGTTCGAAGTTCTTCTTCCTGTTTGTCCATGTAGTTACCTATCGCACCACCCGCGATTGCACCTACCGCAGCCCCCCACGCATAACGACTTTTGTCGTTATCACCTGTCGCTTTACCCAGCAACGCGCCGACTACTGCACCAATAGCGGCACCTTTTTGCGTATTATTCGGATCAGTTGCGCAACCTGCTACGGTTAATGATGCAGCAATCAAACTTACAGCAAGAGTCTTTTTCATAACTTCCTCTTTTTTAAATTAAAAGCTTAATACTGATGAGTTGCACTTATCCATTGCCACTCTCAATAAGCTCAGTGTTAGTTTTGCATTAAACAACTACAGTAATAGCAATTAGCGTTCCACTGGCAAATATTCTGTATGTAAGCAATAACGAGTATCTGAGCGCCACGAGTTCGTTTCCTGCTTAACTTTTCCTAAAGATCAGCACTCAAAGGCACTACAGCAGTTCATGTTTAGAGGATTGTAGGACATCAAACCTGAACGTTAGCTAAATGAACGTTGGAATAAAGAAGAAAAAATGCGTTGGTACACAGTGTAAATTCTACACTGTGTTGCTAAAAAGTAACGTTTTAGCCTATTGAAACTGAACGCTCAAAAAATGCGTTCACATCAATCTTGTAGTCAGACGCTATGACGGCTTTGTTGATACTGATTGTTTTATCCGATGATAGGTCAACATCTTTCGGCGTTAGATAATGGTTACTGCGAACCGAATAAAAAACCCTTACGAGTGGCGTAAGCGGGGAGTCTCTCTGTTCTAGCACCATCGCTAATTTATCATTTGATAATAGAACTAGGCTCCCTACGGGATAAACGCCCAGACACTTTATAAACTGTTGAACAAGCGACTGATCAAGGCGCGCTGGCGCATCACTCATCAAAATAGAGAATGCCTTTTGGCTAGACATACCGGCCTTATACACCCGGTCCGCGGTGAGTGCATCGTACATGTCGGCAATGGCAAGCATTCGGCCAGCTTGGCTAATATCCCCACCTTTGGTCCCAGCAGGGTAGCCCAAGCCATCCAATCGCTCATGATGCTCACTAATCGCTTGAATCAGTGGCTGCGCAATTTCCGTACTTTTTAAATAGTCGACCCCGTGCTTTACATGACCTTTCATGATCTCCATTTCGCTGTCCGTAAGGCGGCCTGGCTTATGAAGAATTTCATCTGGAATTTTGATCTTGCCCAAGTCGTGTAGAAAGCCAGCATAGGAGAGGTCTTGCACCTCTTCGTCAGACATCCCTAAATACTTGCCAAAATTGGCGAGTAAAATAGCGACGTTCAGAGAATGCTCTAGTAAATAGTCGTCTTTTTCTCGAATTTTAGTTAGGCAAAGCAACGCATCGGGGTTTCTATCTACCGACTCGACTAACTTATTTGAAAATGCTTTGGGAATACTTGCATCAAAAGGCGTCTGTTTTTGTACATTGGCAAGTAACAACTTTTGAATTTCCTTGCCTTGCTCGTGAATCTTTGCGGCTCTTACCAGTTCACTTTCAAGTGATATCTTTTTTGATTTTACAGCCTGATCAGACGACGAGTTTAGGGGCTTTTCAACAGTGGCCAATGAACTAGGTTGCTCAACGTTAAACGCCTTATCTGTATCAATGGCGAGTGTCTTCACACCCCGCTTTTTCAGTGTATTAACGACATCACCAGACGTAACGCGGCCTTGGCTCGTAACCGTCAACGCACCTTTTTGCTCTAAAATTTGATGAACAAACATGCCTGGCACTAACTGATCAATAGTAATCTTTTTTATCATCTTATATGCACTGCACTATATTAATCGCCATATATTTGCTAACTGCTTTCATATAAAAAGTGAAAGCTCAGTACTCTAACTCTACTAGTATAGTGTGTAAATCTGGCTTCCAACCAAACTTCGTCATATTCACTCGGTAATTTTTAACGACCACACCTTCCTCGATTAACCGCTCTCGCTGCTCATCCGCCTTTTCAGAACCGACTGGAAAAGCGATTTTACCATCGGCGCGTAGTACGCGATGCCAGTGACAGTCTACTTTTACCTCTCTTAAACACTTTCCCATCATTCTTGCTCTACCGGGTAATCCACATAGGTCTGCAAGCAAGCCATAACTTATTACCTGCCCCTCGGGCACTAACGAAAGCGTTTTTTCTACGCGAGATTGTACTGCTTCATCTGGCATGTTGTATATTATCCTATCTATTGAGGTGCTTAAGCATTAATAGCTATAAACGGTTAAAAAAGAGAGTCAAAGAATAGGTTATGCGTCTTTATTGTGAACATTGTAAATATCCCAAAAAAACCTGTATTTGCTCTCATATCAACACCGTAAACACATCACTAGAGATTGTGATAATTCAACATGAAAAAGAAACGCTTCATGCAAAAAACACAGCGCGCTTAGTTTCGCTGTGTATTCCATCAACGCGGATCATTCTTGCTAATGATGTTTTTTCTGTGCAATCTCTATCCGAACAATGCTTACCTCAGCATTCAGTGCTAATTTACCCGAGTGAACATAGTACGCCTATAGAAGATGTAAGCGCCGACGAACGTTCTAAACTCAGCAAATTGATTCTTATAGATGGTAGCTGGAAACAAGCATTTGGCTTAGTTAAACAGAATCCATGGCTAGCAAAGTTGCGAGCGTTTCACTTCAACTTTGCACCGGCGTCTAACTATGCTATTCGTCATACTACATTAAGTAACGCACTCTCTACGCTAGAAGCAACAGCTTACGCATTGCAGCGCTTAGATCAAAGCGATGTTTCTGGGCTTTACAGAGCACAGAGAGCCTTACAAGATAAGTGGCAAGGCCCTATGTCACATAGAAGGCATTTGTAGCGTAGAACTTCGTTTAGCGCACATTACGCGTTCATGGGAATGAAGCCCTTTTGATCTTTGACTAAACTTATCCAATTTCGAATGGCAGGATAGGCGGAAAGGTCAAATCCGCCCTCGTGGGCAACGTGGGTATACGCAAACAGTGAAATATCCGCAAGAGTTAGAGCATCACCAAGTAAAAAAGGTGTCGTGTTGAGTTGATGCTCCATCACCGCCAGAGCACGATAACCACCGGCTTGTTTAGATTCGTATTCCCCTTTCCGCTCGTCAGGAAGCCCTAAATAAATGTTGATATAGCGAGCAACTGCAATGTATGGCTCGTGGCTATATTGTTCGAAAAATTGCCACTGTAAAAGCTGCGAAAAACTATAGGGAGAGGAGGGGATTAAAGGGGTATTAGATGCTAGATAGTGCATGATAGCATTAGATTCTGACAACACCCTACCATCATCGAGCTCTAGCAACGGAATTTTTCCGTTAGGAGACTTTTCTAAAAAAGACGGAGCTCTTGTCTCTCCCTTCATTATATCTACATCAACCCATTCGCAGGTTTTACCTAATAGAGAAAGAAGTAGTTGAAGTTTGTAGCAATTTCCAGAGCGTTTGTCGCCGTATATTCGCACAATAGTAATCTCGTTGACCTATGAGTTTTTACCATAGCAATGCTTCGAATCAGCGACAATCATTATGAAAGAATATATAACCATGTAGGCGATATTTTGTATAAGCTGATAAGGTTGGCTTAAGAGAAGCCCTTCCGATTGCAGCAATTTAATGGTACCGAGGCAATTGAATTAGCCATTCTAAAACAAACAACAAAACCCAAGAGATGGGGATAAGAGCCAGGCATGCCGCAACTCGTGCTTTATCCCGTGGAGCAAAGATACGAGCTCCCATCTTAAGCACGCGTTCTTTTTCACTTTCTAGCTGTTCGATAGAAACCGCTGTTACAGACTCTTGCTGTTTTGCACATCGCTTGATTCCATCTTCTATGTGCTCTTCAAGAAACAAAACCACTTCTTTCTGCTCGTTTTCCAACCTTTTTTTTAGCTTGATTACTGGCCAAAATAAATAGAAGCCGACAACCCCAGTGAAAAAAGTAACCACTAAAACATCTATAGAAGGTATGTCTTTTTTTAACCAGAAGATTGGGAAGATAGTAAGCGCACCCATAGCGAAAATACTGTTGGTAGTACCTAGCTTTAAGATTGTCATTATTGATTTAAGGCGGTCAATATTACCGCCAGCATGAGGCAAAACTTTGCTCGTAAGGTACTTAATATTAGAAGATATCTGAAATAAAAATAAAATTGCTAAGAACCAAAAGGGTACTGCCGTTGCAGTGAGAAAGAGGACATGAATTTCCTGCTTTACCGTTATCAAACCCTCAAACATGCAATACACTATAGTGATCATGATCGAAATAATGATGGCGTTGAAAATGTGGTGTTTGAACTCAAGAGAAAGTTCATTTCGGTGGGGTGAAAACTGACTGAGTTGGTTTGTTTTGACAAGCAGTGAAATTAAAGTGCTCGCAACATTCTGGTGCATTAAACGCAGTGCGAACCAAAAATACCCCGTTAACAACGACATGCCAATTGCAGAATTGAAGTCTCGCTGCGCTCGTACTTCCCCTACACCAGGCCATTCTAAAGCGCCCGTAAAATAATGCACTGAAAGTAAGAGCAGTGTCGCCAATAAAGGGAAAAAACCAATAGAGGCTCCCTTTTGCATGTTGGAATACGGGTTGAGCTTCATTTATACAATTCGTTGAAAGCAGCAGCATTACTGTATTTACCGTATGCTACGTTTTAATTTAATGTCGTTAAAACGCACTAACGATAAGCTTTGTATCACTGGATAGCAATAAAAATTAGCCTAGTGAAATACGAACGACTACTTTTCGTTCGACAATAAAAAACCCGCCAGTTGGCGGGTTTTTTCAAAGCTGTGCTTTTTACTTGCGTAACTTCTGAATAAGGCGAAGTTGTGCAATTGCTTCTGCAAGCTCGTGAGCTGCTTCCGCATAGTTAAAGTCAGCGCCTGGGTTGGCGATGTGCTCTTCTGCACGTCGTTTGGCTTCTTGTGCTGCCTGCTCGTCAAGATCTTCAGCTCGAACCGCGGTATCAGCCAGTACGGTAATGTTGTTAGGCTGTACTTCTAGTACGCCACCTGCAACATAAATTACTTCTTCTTCACCGTGCTGTTTAACCAAACGCACCATACCAGGTTTAATAGCAGAGATAAGTGGCGCGTGACCTGGGTTAATACCCAATTCACCTTCGCTACCTGTCACCTGAATCGATTCAACGCGTCCTGAGAAAATCGCTTTCTCCGCGCTTACTACGTCCAAATGTACTGTCATTGCCATGTGAACCTCCTGATTAGGTACGTTAGCATGATGCTAGGCTAGCTAATGCTAGCCCCGCTATTATGCTTTCTTGGCTTTCTCTAGCGCTTCTTCGATAGAACCAACCATGTAGAAGGCTTGCTCTGGAAGGTGATCATACTCACCGTCTAGAATGCCTTTAAAACCACTGATTGTGTCTTTTAGCGATACATATTTACCAGGTGCACCAGTAAATACTTCTGCTACGAAGAACGGCTGAGATAGGAAACGCTGAATCTTACGAGCACGTGATACCACTTGCTTGTCTTCTTCAGATAGTTCGTCCATACCTAGGATCGCGATGATGTCTTTCAGTTCTTTATAGCGCTGAAGAACAGTCTGTACGCCACGTGCTACGTCATAGTGCTCTTGACCGATTACTAGTGGGTCTAGCTGACGAGACGTTGAATCTAGAGGGTCTACCGCAGGGTAGATACCTAGAGACGCGATATCACGAGAAAGTACTACCGTTGCATCCAAGTGAGCAAAGGTTGTCGCTGGAGATGGGTCAGTCAAGTCATCCGCAGGTACGTATACCGCTTGGATTGAAGTGATTGAACCAGTCTTCGTTGACGTAATACGTTCCTGAAGTACACCCATCTCTTCTGCAAGAGTTGGCTGGTAACCTACCGCAGACGGCATACGACCTAGAAGTGCTGATACCTCAGTACCTGCTAGGGTATAACGATAGATGTTATCTACGAAGAATAGAACGTCACGGCCTTCGTCACGGAACTTCTCAGCCATTGTCAGACCGGTAAGTGCAACACGTAGACGGTTACCCGGTGGCTCGTTCATCTGACCGTATACAAGCGATACTTTATCAAGTACGTTTGATTCGTTCATTTCGTGATAGAAGTCGTTACCCTCACGAGTACGCTCACCAACACCAGCGAATACTGAGAAACCGCTGTGCTCGATTGCGATGTTACGGATAAGTTCCATCATGTTTACGGTTTTACCTACACCCGCACCACCGAATAGACCAACTTTACCACCCTTAGCGAATGGACAAACCAAGTCGATTACTTTGATACCAGTTTCTAGTAGTTCTACCGAGCTAGACTGATCTTCGTAGCTAGGCGCTTCACGGTGAATAGACATACGGTCTTCTTCACCAATTGGGCCAGCTTCGTCGATTGGGTTACCTAATACGTCCATGATACGACCAAGTGTCTTCGTACCAACTGGAACCATGATTGGGTTACCGGTATTTTCTACTGCAAGACCACGTTTTAGTCCGTCAGTAGTACCTAGTGCGATGCCACGAACAACACCACCACCTAATTGCTGTTGCACTTCCAGGGTTAGACCTGACAAGTCACCTTCGGTAACTCGTAGTGCGTCATAAACTCTTGGTACCGCATCTTGTGGAAATTCAATATCCACAACGGCGCCAATGATTTGGACGACCTTACCTTGACTCATAATTTGTCCTCGTTATCTCTTTTAAACCTTTGCCTACACCGCTGCGGCACCGCTAACAATCTCACTGATTTCTTGTGTGATTGCAGCCTGACGCGCTTTGTTATATACCAGTTGTAACTCATCGATGAGGTTACCGGCGTTGTCGGTTGCTGCCTTCATGGCAACCATTCGCGCAGCTTGTTCTGACGCCGCGTTTTCTACAACACCCTGATACACCTGAGACTCAATGTAACGAACCATTAGTGCTTCCAAAATTTCTTTTGGATCTGGCTCGTAGATGTAGTCCCAACGATGTTGATATTCTTCGTCTTCTGACTTTGGCAAAGGCAATAACTGATTGATCACAGGTTTCTGTGTCATGGTGTTAACGAAGTCATTGAATACCAAGAATACTCGGTCAATTTGTCCTTCGTCGTACGCTTTAAGCATAACGCGTACAACACCCACTACATCGCTCACAGACGGCTTGTCACCTAAACCAGATTCAGCAGCAAGCAACTTGCCACCAAAGCGGTTGAAGAAACTGCACGCCTTAGAACCTAATGCAGCAAAATCCACTTCCACACCCTGTTCACGCCATTTTTTGACGTCTTGAGTGACGAGCTTAAATTCATTGGTGTTCAAGCCACCACATAAGCCTCGGTCAGTGGAAATCACAATGTAACCGACGCGCTTGACTTCTCGCTCTTCCAAATAAGGATGGCGATATTCAAGGTTACCGTTTGCAATGTGACCAATCACTTTAAGCATATTTTGTGCATATGGACGGCCAGAAGCCATGCGTTCCTGCGCCTTTTTCATTTTAGACGCAGCAACCATTTCCATCGCACTGGTAATCTTCTGAGTATTTTTGATACTCCCAATCTTACCTTTTATTTCTTTACCGCTGGCCATGACTATCTCTCCGATTACTCAACGAATTGCGCTGGTGGTTAAACACCAGCACCATTGATTACCAAGTTTGTGTCGCTTTAAAGTTTGTTAAAGCGTCGTTCAACTTAGAGGCAATCTCGTCGTTGTAGTTACCTGATTCGTTGATAGTCTTCATAAGGTCAGCGTGTTCGCTGTTCATGTAAGAGTGAAGAGCAGCTTCAAAATCTAGGATTTTGTTAAGCTCGATACCCTTAAGGAAACCTTTTTCTACCGCGAACAGAGATACACCCATATCAGCAATTGAAAGTGGTGCGTACTGCTTCTGCTTCATTAGCTCAGTTACGCGCTCACCGTGCTCAAGTTGCTCACGAGTTGCGTCATCAAGGTCAGAAGCAAACTGCGAGAACGCCGCAAGTTCACGATACTGAGCTAGGGCTAGACGGATACCGCCACCCAACTTCTTGATGATTTTAGTCTGTGCAGCACCACCAACACGAGATACCGAGATACCAGCGTTAACCGCTGGACGGATACCTGCGTTAAACAAGTCAGTTTCTAGGAAGATCTGACCGTCGGTAATTGAGATTACGTTAGTTGGTACGAATGCAGATACGTCACCAGCTTGCGTTTCGATAATTGGAAGCGCAGTCAATGAACCTGTCTTACCTTTCACTTCGCCGTTTGTGTAACGCTCAACGTATTGTTCGTTTACACGTGCAGCACGTTCTAGTAGACGTGAGTGGAGGTAGAATACGTCACCTGGGTAAGCTTCACGGCCTGGTGGACGCTTAAGTAGTAGTGAGATTTGACGGTAAGCAACAGCTTGCTTAGACAAATCATCATATACGATTAGCGCGTCTTCACCGCGGTCACGGAAAAATTCACCCATAGTACAACCAGAGTAAGGCGCTAGGTATTGAAGCGCAGCAGACTCAGATGCAGACGCTGCAACCACGATTGTGTGGTCAAGTGCACCGTGCTCTTCTAGTTTACGTACTACGTTAGCGATAGTAGATGCTTTCTGACCAACCGCAACATACACACATTTAATGCCTGTACCTTTTTGGTTGATGATAGCGTCGACAGCCATTGCTGTTTTACCACACTGACGGTCACCGATGATAAGCTCACGCTGACCACGACCTACTGGGATCATGGCATCAACTGACTTATAACCAGTTTGTACTGGCTGGTCTACCGATTGACGCTCGATTACGCCAGGTGCAATTTTTTCAACTGGTTCGAAACCAGCTGCGTCGATTGCGCCTTTACCATCGATAGGCTCACCTAGTGTGTTTACAACACGACCTAATAGTGCATTACCTACTGGTACTTCAAGAATACGACCAGTAGATTGTACTTTATCGCCTTCTTTAAGGTCCGCATAAGGACCCATAACAACTGCACCTACAGAGTCTCGCTCAAGGTTTAGTGCAATTGCGTAACGGCTTCCAGGAAGCTCAATCATTTCACCCTGCATTACATCTGCAAGGCCATGAATGCGGATAATACCGTCAGTTACTGCGACGATAGTACCTTCATTACGTGCTTCACTGCTTACATTGAACTGTTCAATTCTTTTCTTGATCAGTTCAGCAATTTCAGTGGAATTAAGTTGCATGCTCTTATCCCCGTTATGCTTGCAACGCGTCTGCTAGACGGTTCAATTTCGACTTTACGGAACCATCAATTACTGTATCACCGGCATTTATTACCATTCCAGCGATCAGGGCAGGGTCCACGTTACAATTAAGCTTCACTTTACGTGCCAAACGTTTTTCCAAAGATGCTACCAATTCATTTGTTTGGGCATCGGTCAGCGTAGATGCTGAGGTTACGTCCACTTCTACTTCTTTATCGTAATCTGCTTTAAAGGCATCGAACAAAGTAGAAATTTCAGGCAACGCGGCTAAACGTTTATTTTCAGCCAGAACCTTTACTAGGTTTTGGCCGTGTTCGTCGAGTTGCTCACCACAAACATTATTAAAAATGTCGGCTAGCGTATCAGCGGCAACAGCACCAGTTAACAACTGGTGCATGTCTTCATTCGCTGCTACTTCACCTGCAAAGGCAAGCATTTCCTGCCATTTTGCAACGGCATTTTTCTCGACAGCAAAATCGAAAGCAGCTTTAGCATAAGGACGAGCAACGGTAGTCAATTCAGACATGGCTCATCTCCCAATTAAAGCTCAGCGACAAGTTTTTCAACAATGTCGTTTTGTGCGTTAGCATCGATTTCACGTTGTAAGATTTGCTGTGCGCCAGCTACTGCAAGTGCAGAAACCTGCTTGCGCAAATCTTCTTTGGCACGATTGCGTTCAGCTTCAATCTCGGCATAACCAGAAGCGATAATTTTTTCGCGTTCCGCATGGCCTTTTTGCGTTTCTTCGTCAACCAATTGGTTGGCGCGCTTTTTGGCCTGCTCGATAATTTCAGCTGCTTGCGCTTTCGCATCTTTAAGCTGCTCTGTTGCTTTCGCTTGAGCTAGCTCTAGGTCTTTCTCTGCACGTTCAGAAGCTTCAAGCCCATCGGCAATTTTCTTCTGACGTTCTTCAATCGCTGCCATCAGTGGAGGCCATACATATTTCATGCAGAACACCACGAACACAGCGAAGGCGATTAATTGACCAATAAAAGTGGCGTTAATATTCACTATCGCCTCTCCTCATAAAAGTTCGCTAGAGTATGAATTAAAGTAGGTACTGAGGTGGAGCGAACAATAGGAATAGTGCGATACCAACACCGATCATCGCGATAGCATCGATAAGACCCGCTACGATGAACATTTTAACTTGTAGTTGTGGTGCAAGTTCTGGTTGACGAGCAGCAGACTCTAGGAATTTACCACCTAGAAGACCGAAGCCGATAGCGGTACCAAGAGCACCCATACCAATTAGGATAGCAACTGCGATTGCAAGCATGTTTAAATCTCCGATTTAAAGTTTAGTTAAGGTTAATGTTTAAAATAAAACTCGGTTAAAAACGGTACCGACAAACCTATTCCCGGTACCCGTTAATTCTTAGTGGTCTTCTGCCGCTAGGCTCAAGTACACGATGGTTAGCATCATGAATATAAACGCCTGAAGCGGAAGTACCAGAATATGGAACACAGCCCACATGAAGTGCAGTGGAAGCTGGAAGTAGCCAATCGTCGCGATAAGTATGAAGATTAGCTCACTCGCATAAAGGTTACCGAACAAACGTAGCGCTAGTGAAAGCGGACGCGCAAGCAAAGTAACGGTTTCAAGAATAAAGTTCACCGGAATGAAAAGCGGGTGACCGAAAGGCTGCATAGTAAGCTCTTTAGTAAAGCCACCAATGCCTTTCATCTTGATTGAATAGTAAAGAATTAGGATGAATACACCCGCTGCCAGTGCAAACGTAAGGTTAAGGTCAGTGGTTGGTACCGCCTTCATGTATACATCGTGAGGGTCCATACCAAACGCTGAAGAACCAATTAGGCCCGCGATGGTAGGTAGCAAGTCAACTGGAACAAGATCCATAAGGTTCATTAGCAATACCCACACAAAGATGGTCAGTGCTAATGGCGCGATAAGTGCGCTTTTACCGTGGAAAGTGCTTTTCACGTTATCGTCAACAAACTCAACGATTAGCTCGACAAACGCCTGCATTTTTCCAGGTACGCCGGTTGTCGCTTTTGAAGCAACGCTTCTAAAAATGATTAGGAAAAGTAAACCAAGACCAATAGACCATGCCAACGTATCGACATGCCATGCCCAAAAACCAGCATCAGAACACGCTTTGTTAAAAGCAATTCCGTTGTCAGTTGAGCACATGGTGGCATTGGTCAAGTGGTGCTTGATGTATTCTGAGGTAGTATATTCAGATGCCATTGTTTAACCCAAGTTGTAAAGTGTAAAAATTTGGTGACTGGTTCTTTAGTCTCAATCGGTCGATTACGTTATTTTCGTTATCGCAACGCCTTGCGTTGTCTTTATTCTTTCGTACCGTAATGAAACATGGCTAGCGCATGGCTAGCGGTTGTAATCACGAACGCTGCGAAAATCTCAAGCGGCGTAGCATTCAAGCCTTTAAACGCAATTACAAATAAAATGATTGTCAGTGCCAGCTTCATTTTTGAGCCTTGGCTAAAACTTCGTGCAACAAGGTCGTTTTTGCTAGCGCCTGCATAGCGAAATGCAAAGCCAGCAAACACTATCGCAGGCAAAATGCTAATTAAAGCCCCTGCCGCTGCCGACATAGCGGAATGACTTCCTCCTGCGGCACCTGCGAAAGCGGTAACGAATAGGGCCGTGACAGCCTGAAAAAGTAGCCCTTTCTTGGCGAGGTCTAACCCGCGTTTTGCTAACTTGTTCGTCACTTTTACTCGCAGCTTGTTCACGTCTTACAAAAAGCGTCAGAAGTATACTGTTTTACCGACAATTTTCAACAGTACAACGCTTTTTGAAAGTTATTCTGAAAATTTTCTATTGCTATAACCGGAAAGGAGAGTGTCCGGTGTTTGCACCGAACAGCGTATCAATTGCGGGTTGGCAAAGGGAGATTCTCTACTAATTTTATTTTAAACTATTGAATTTTAGATATAATTCCATCTAATTGTTCAAGGTCGCTAAAGCTAATTGTCAGCTTGCCTTTGCCTTTCGCATTGTGGTCAATACTCACAGGAGTGCCTAAATTTTCTGAAAGTCGTGTCATAAGGTTTTGCACATCGGGATCAACTTTCTTCTCAGGCTTAGGTTTAGCTGGCTCCAAAAGCTTTTTAACAAGCTTTTCTGTATCGCGCACAGTAAGGCCTTTGCCCGATACTACTTGCGCCGTTTCTGACTGAGTTTCACCTTCTAGCGCTAACAGCGCTCTAGCATGACCCATTTCAATATCGCCATGTTCAACTAACAGTTTTACATCGTCGTTTAAATTATTCAGGCGAAGTAAATTTGTCACCGTGGTGCGTGACTTGCCCACCGCTTCGGCTACTTCCTGATGAGTAAGCGCGAATTCACTCATTAAACGGTCAAGGGCTTGCGCCTCTTCCATTGCATTTAAATCTTCACGCTGGATATTCTCGATAAGGGCAATGGCCACTGCCGCTTCATCAGGCACGTTCTTAACCAAACAAGGCACTTCGTCTAGTTGTGCTAGCTGCGAAGCGCGCCAACGACGTTCACCAGCAATTATTTCATAGCGGTGTTCGTCGACCTTTCTCACTACGATAGGCTGAATGATTCCTTGAGCGCGAATAGACGATGCCAATTCTTCTAATGCCTCAGGTGACATGTCTTTACGGGGTTGATACTTGCCCGGCACTAAGTATTCAATAGGGAGTTTACTCAACTCACCGTTGGTTGAGTTTACCTCGGCGGCATCTTGTTCTTTTTGAGCAGATGATTGGCTGGTTGCGAGTAGCGCATCTAAACCGCGGCCAAGGCCTCTTTTACGTGCTGACATAGTGTCCTCTATGGCATGTGCTGATAGTATTCAGCTTATTGTCGTTTAACTTGCTTTTGCCTGTGCAGGCGTTGTTTTGTCCCTACGACGCAATATTTCACCCGCCAGTGCCAAGTAGGCTTTAGCGCCTGTCGATGACTTATCATAGTACATCGCTGGCGTACCGAAGCTCGGTGCTTCAGCTAGACGAACATTGCGCGGAATAACCGTGCGATAAACCTGTTCACCAAAATGGCGCTTCAACTGTTCTGAAACGTCGTTAGCGAGGCGATTGCGCGGGTCGTACATAGTACGCAATACGCCTTCAATCTTCAATTCTGGATTCACTACAGATGCCAGTTTTTGAATGGTATCCATAAGGGCAGTGAGGCCTTCTAATGCGTAATATTCGCACTGCATAGGCACCATTACCGAATCGGCAGCCGCCAAGGCGTTCACAGTTAACTGGTTTAGCGAAGGAGGGCAGTCGATAAAGACAAAATCGTAGTAATCCATAACGGGCTTCAGCGCGTTGCGAAGCCTTACTTCACGGGCAAACATTTCCATCAGCTTAATTTCTGCTGCGGTTACATCACCGTTCGCTGCGATGAGATCGTACTTACCGCTTGTCGCTTTAACGATAACATCGTTAATTGGCTTTTCTTCAATCAACAATTCAAATGCCGTAGACTCGACGTCGTATTTATCAACGCCGCTTCCCATGGTTGCATTACCTTGTGGATCGAGATCAATCAGCAACACTTTGCGTTTAGTTGCTGCCATTGACGCTGCCACGTTAACTGCAGTGGTTGTCTTTCCAACACCACCTTTTTGATTCGCGATCGCGATTACCTTAGCCACGTTAGATCCTGTTCTCGTGTATTTCTATTTTTCGGCTATTTCTTTTTTAGCCAAACCAGATGTCGTTCGCCTACCAAATTTGGCACAGTGAGGTTTTCCGTTTTGCTCACATGGAAGTGATCACTCACTTCGTCTATCTCATCTTGTGGAAACTGACCTTTAAGCGCCAAAAATTGACCTTCTGAATCTACCAGATGCTGACACCAGTGCAACATATCTTTTAGCGAAGCGAAAGCTCGGCTTAGCACAATATCGTAAGGCGTATCGCCATTGTGCTCTTCAACGCGGCTTTGCACAGGAGTTACATTGGTTAATCCAAGCGTGTGCACACATTGGGTCATAAACCGTACACGCTTGCCTAATGAGTCAAGCAATGTGAATGATTTATCTGGAAACACGATTGCCAACGGCATACCTGGAAGGCCAGGGCCCGTTCCTACATCAATGATATTGTTACCATCAAGAAAGGGCACAATCGCCAGCGAATCTAGAATGTGTTTCACCATCATTTGCTTAGGATCGCGCACAGAAGTAAGGTTGTACGCCTTATTCCATTTGTCCATAAGCAGCACATAGTCAACTAACTGCTGCTGTTGCTTATCACTTAAATCTAGTGAAAGGGCATCGAGTCCAGACACCAAAATGGTGTGCAATTCTTGCTGTATCGTCATCGAAAAATCTGTCTGTTCGCGTTAAAAATTTTTTTGCTCTACACAGTCCATACCATAAACACGCGTGGCGAATCGTTATTTGCCGCTCATTTACAGCCGTTTCTTAATGCAGCTATTCATGCTCGATACAAGTGCGCTTGAAAAAGGCACATGGATTAATCAAAGCCGCACAACGAATGTAAATTGGTGCAATGGGACAGTGTGAAAAGCGCCGAGTTTTTCTAGTTTTCGCATAGTTTAGGCAATTATGATTATCATAATACGCGAATAAATAAGAAAAACTAAGCGCTGCGAGTAATGTGTTGAGTTAAGCGCGTGTTTTACGCACTGATTTTCTCTTGCTTGCGCAACATGCCGTGTTTTTTAAGGTAAACCAGCAGTAAAGAAATGGCCGCCGGGGTAATGCCCGAAATACGCGATGCTTTACCGATAGTTTCCGGTCTGGCTTCGGTTAATTTGGCAACGACCTCGTTCGACAGGCCAGAAATCTTGCTGAAATCCATATCAACCGGCAACAACGTATTTTCGTGTCGCTGGGTTTTCGCAATTTCATCCATTTGACGGGCAATGTAGCCAGCGTACTTAATTTGAATTTCTACTTGCTCTGCTGCAATCGGATCTTCAAGGCCCGGACCTATGCTCTCAATTTCCATTAACTGACCATACGTCATTTCAGGTCGGCGGATCAGCTCTTCAAGAGAATGTTCACGACTCACAGGATTTTTCAGCATGGTATTGAGTTCTGGCGTTGCCGCATGATCAGGGTGGATCCACTGACCGCGTAGACGCTGCAGTTCACTTTCTACCGCTTCCATCTTGTCGTTAAATTTCGCCCAGCGCGCATCATCAACAAGACCAATCTCTCGGCCCATTGTGGTTAGACGGCTATCGGCATTATCTTCACGAAGCAGTAGTCTGTATTCCGCACGGCTAGTGAACATGCGGTACGGCTCTTTCGTACCCATGGTGGCTAAGTCGTCGATAAGTACGCCCATGTATGCTTGATCGCGGCGTAAAATCATCGGGTCTTTTTCTTGAACTTGTAGCGCTGCGTTTGCGCCAGCTACTAACCCTTGCGCACCCGCTTCTTCATAGCCAGTGGTACCGTTAATCTGGCCGGCAAAGAACAAACCTCGAATAAACTTCGTTTCCAGTGTTTGTTTCAGATCGCGTGGATCAAAGAAATCGTATTCAATCGCATAACCCGGGCGAACAATGTGCGCATTTTCAAAACCTTTGATCGAGCGGACAAGGTTCATCTGTACGTCAAATGGCAAACTGGTTGAAATACCATTTGGATAAACTTCAATGCTGTTTAAACCTTCTGGCTCAACAAAAATTTGATGCGATGTCTTGTCTGCAAAACGGGTGATCTTATCTTCGATACTTGGGCAATAGCGCGGTCCGATACCTTCGATAACACCCGTAAACATGGGTGAGCGATCTAACCCACCGCGAATGATATCGTGGGTTTTTTCGTTAGTGTGGGTGATATAGCACGGGATCTGTGTAGGATGCAGGGTTCTATCACCCATGAACGAAAATACCGGCGTAGGATTGTCACCAGGTTGAGGCTGCATTACAGAAAAATCTAACGAGCGAGCATCAAGTCTTGCTGGTGTCCCAGTTTTTAAACGGTCAACTCGAAACGGAAGGGCTCGTAGTCTATCTGCAAGTGCGATAGACGGTGGATCGCCGGCACGACCGCCGCGATAATTTTCAAGGCCAATGTGAATGGTTCCGCCAAGGAAAGTACCCACTGTCAGTACCACTGACTTGGCTTTAAACTTCAAGCCCATTTGCGTAACAACACCGCATACCTGATCGTTTTCAACAATCAGATCGTCAACGCTCTGTTGGAACAAGGTTAGGTTTTCTTGATTTTCGACAATGTCGCGAATGGCGTTTTTGTAAAGCGTACGGTCCGCTTGCGCGCGCGTTGCACGAACAGCTGGGCCTTTAGAAGAATTCAATGTTCTAAATTGAATACCACCTTTGTCGATAGCCAGTGCCATTGCACCGCCTAACGCATCGATCTCTTTTACAAGATGGCCTTTACCGATCCCACCAATTGCAGGATTACACGACATCTGGCCTATCGTCTCAATATTGTGAGTGAGCAACAGCGTATTTGCACCCATGCGAGCAGCTGCAAGTGCCGCTTCTGTACCTGCATGTCCACCACCTACGACGATGACATCAAATGCTTCAGCATAAAACATGGTTAAACCTCACTATTAACTTACGATAAGCCGATTAAAAACTAATTTTTCTCACGCAGAGACTGCTGAAAAAAGGGCGCGTATTTTATCTGACTTATTGGATAAAGAAAATGATTAAATTTTCCTCAAAACCTGTTTTTGAAAAGCTGTGATCGAATTATAAGATCTTAAGATCTCTTTTAGATCTGTTTATTTTTACTTTTATTAGGATCATCAAGATCTGTGGGTAACCGATCAAAGCACATAAAGATCATCAAGTTACGCGATCAATAACATTGGGAAACCCCGATCCATAACCCTACCTCAAACTTGTGTATAAATGGCCTTTTTATCCACACCCCGAATCGTTTGAAAAGTTATTCTTTTTTCGATCAAAGCTTATGCACAGTGGTTTGTAGGATCCTATCCACAGGGGTGATCAAGATGTGATCCAACTGGGGATAAAATGTTTGCTATTTATGTATCGCGATCAAAAGATCGTGTAGATACGTGCGTTATAGCGTGATCACATTGTGGAGGAGATCTTTTCCAAAAGCTGTGATTAGATCGCCCGATCGCATTTATCAACACCTTCAAAAAAAGTGCACCTTTTTATGAACGACAAGATTATTTTTTTCAAAACAGCCCATTTTTCAGGAGAAAAACATAGGAGATGACCAAAATTCAGTCACTTTTACAAGGAAGAAGTCAGTCTGTAAGAATGGTTATTTGTTTGACTGAAGGAGATCGTTGAGTGTATCTATGAATTGAAACCGTATTGTTTTGGTAAAAAGCGTGATCAATAGGCTAAGTGATTCGCTATTACTTGGCACAAGAGGAACATGCAATAAGGTTTAATGAAGGAAAAGACCTAGCAGAGTAAGGGCAAGGTTTCGAGAGAGAGGAAACCAGGTGCTATTAGCGCACCTGGTTGGGTTGATAGCGTGGCTGTGAAACAGAGCCTTGCATATCCTCTTGTTCGATAGTTAAGCCTTCACGGCGGCTTGGGCCTTGGAACCTAACTTTGTAAGTGTCGTACTCTTTAATCGATTCGAAACAATAGCGACCAAGGGCATTTTCAAGTTCGGCTAAGTTGTGATTAGTGATTAAGATACAGTTTTTCTTATTCACTAAGCGCTGTCTGAGTAAGTTCCCAAACCAGCTCTGTGCGTTTTTCTTAAGTGCAGACTCGTTGACACAGACCTCATCTAAAATAAGTAAATCTACGTCTAAAAGCTCTTGGTTAATTTCTCTGAAACGCTGACTAGCATTATCGGTAGCAGAGAAATCAAAAGAAAAGTTGCGCATTTCGAGCAGAGTCGAAAGCTGACGGTATAGCACAGAGATCTCATATTGCTCGATAAGTTGATGAGCAATAGCACCCGCAATATGAGATTTACCGCGACCATAATCGCCATAGAAAATCATCATATGAGAGCCACTTTGGCGCCACGCTGGATCATCATGAGCAGCAATAAACGACTGTGCGATAGAAACAGCTTCTATGACATCGTCACTGTCTTCCACTAAGTTAGCAAACGTCCACTTCGGGTTTAAGTCGGAACGGCCATGGATAGCTTCTACACGCGCTTTCTTACTGCGCTGCTGTAGTTGTGACACTTCCTCGTTAGCTTTCGCTTCATACTGCTTACGCAGCGTTTTATAGTCGATGTACTCACCATTGGGATCGACGTCTTTGTTGAGCGCTCTCGCTAAATTAGCAATTTTGTCTGTTATACGATCCATAACGAATTAACTCTTCTTAGTTGCGGCATACTTTTCCACCAGCTTTCTAGCATTATCATCTGCTTCTATGCCGGCTGCAACTTTCACTTGCTGCGTCCCTACTACTTTTGTTGGAGCATAGCCTGAAGCCAAGCGCTTTCGCTTGATATTATTGGCAAATTTTTGTGTCCATTGAAACTCGCTAAACACCGAACTTGGCCTTCCCAACCAATAAGCAATGAATTCACCCACTTCGTTGTCATCAAATGTTTTATCGATAATACCCAGTAGCGAGGCCATTTCTTCAAACAGCGCTTTATTAGGCGTCCAATTTGGGCTCATAGCACTATGACGTGAATGGAGTTGTTCAAAGTCTGACTGCGGCTCGCTTAAAAGCGGAAGAAGAAGCGTTTTTCCATTAATCGTGTGTTCAAGATCAAGATCAAGGGGCAGGGCAACTAAACCTACTTGTTCAAGCTGCTTCACCAAGCTATTGATTTGACGACCGCGTTGGTAAGGCTCGTCTTTGCTGTCGCCGTTTAGCAAGTTCAATAATTGCTTATAATCAATAGGTGCTGACGATGTAGTTGCCGAATTTGCACCTGTTCGAAGCCCAAGTAAATAAAGTACCCGGCAATCGTTAGAAAGGGGAGATTGCAACGCCGCTAGCTCAGCTTGGGTAAGGTTGCTGTTCATCGCATTGGTTCCACGTAAAAACGCTTGTTAAGCATTGGCCAGCTTTTCGTCAAACCATTCTACGGCGGCATCTTCAGGGATAGGGTGTTCTAGCACATCGATGTATAGCGCGTCGGTAATTAACGTGCCACCTGCGTTTTTAATATGCTTTTCCATTTCTTTTGCGCCGAAACAAAAAGTGTCGTAACTTGTGTCACCCAGACCAATCACGTAGGCGTTAACTGAGCTTAAATCGGCATTTTCTAGCTGTTTTGCAAATGGTTGTATATTGTCAGGTAGTTCGCCTGCACCATGGGTTGACGTACATACGATCCACGTTGAGTCTGTTTTAATCGCTTCCAGATTAGGTTCTACGTGAATAGTGTGAGTATGACCGCTTGCATCAAGTTTTTCCGCAATGGCATCTGCCACGTATTCTGCGGCGCCTAACATGGTGCCAACGATGATTTCAAAATGCTTGCTCATTATTGGGTTGCTTCTCTATTTACAATTGTCGTCTTAACGTAAGTACGGCTTATCCGTTACGTTATTCACCATCTTACTTATAACTTTATCGGTTGCGCTACTTACCAATACAGAACGATGAAAAAATCTTACCAAGTAGATCGTCTGACGTGAATTCACCGGTTATCTCACATAGTGCCTGGTGCCCCAAGCGCAATTCTTCAGCCAATAATTCACCGGCCATGGCGTCATGTAGCTGCTGTTCACCAGTGCTTACATAGCTGTAGGCTTGATCAAGTGCATCTATGTGTCTTCTTCGCGCAATAAACTGACCTTCGGTGGTCGTATCGAAGCCCATGGTTTTGGCCAAATGTGCTTTTAGCGTGTCGACGCCGCTACCTTCTTTGGCTGATAGATTAATAACTGAGATATCACCTTGCTCGGTGGCAACTGTGCTTTGTCCAATATCTAAGGTACTAAGGTCGGCCTTGTTGCGAACTACGGTAACAGGGATACCTTGAGGCAATCGGGCCATAAATTCTGGCCATATTTCATAAGGGTCGATAACAGCAGTTGCGGTAGAGTCTACAACGAATAATACGTGGTCAGCTTCATTGATAGCTTGCCACGCGCGCTCAATACCAATTTGTTCAACTTTATCTGGGCTTTCTCGAAGTCCTGCAGTATCGATAATATGCACCGGCATACCATCAATGTGAATATGCTCTTTAAGCACGTCTCGCGTGGTACCAGCGATATCAGTAACAATGGCGCTATCTCGTCCTGCCAGGGCGTTTAATAAGCTCGATTTACCGGCGTTAGGTCGCCCCGCAATCACTACCTGCATACCTTCGCGCAACAAGGTGCCTTGTTTAGCCTGTTCGCGCACTTTGGTTAAGCTTTGCATAATTGCGCTTAAGTCACCTGATACTTTCCCGTCAGATAAGAAATCAATTTCTTCTTCAGGAAAATCGATGGCCGCCTCTACGTACATACGCAGGTGCACGATTTGGTCTGATAGCGTTTGAATTTGTGTAGAAAACTCACCCTGTAGCGAGCGCAGCGCACTTTTTGCTGCCTGTTTAGAACTTGCATCAATCAAGTCGGCAATCGCCTCTGCTTGCGCAAGGTCTAATTTATCATTTAAAAAGGCTTGTTCACTGAATTCACCTGGATTGGCAAGCCGGGCATCGCCCGTTGCAAGTACGGCATCAATCAGCATGTCCATGACAACTTGACCGCCATGGCCCTGCAGTTCAAGTACATCTTCACCGGTAAATGAATTAGGCCCTTTAAAAAACAGTGCTATGCCCTGGTCTATTACGCTGTTGTTAGCATCAACAAACGGCGTATAGGTCGCAAGACGTGGTGTTAGTGCGCTTGGTACTAACGCCTCTGCGATGGCTTTAGCCTTAGGACCTGAAACGCGTACAATACCTACGCCGCCACGACCGGGCGCTGTCGCTTGTGCGGTAATAGTGTCGGTAGAAAGGGTGAGTGATTCCATAATTAGTCGCGGAAGTTCTTAAATTGGAAAGGTTGGCCTAAGTTCGACTCTTTAACCAGCGAAATCACTTGCTGCAAATCATCACGCTTTTTACCTGTTACGCGAAGTTCTTCGCCTTGAATAGCCGTTTGCACTTTGATTTTGGCGTCTTTAACCAGCTTTACAATTTTCTTTGCCGTGGGCTGTTCAATTCCTTCCTTAAACGCAATGGTTTGGCGATAGGTTTTACCGTGAGCGTCATAAGGCTTCACATCCATTGATGAGGTATCTACATTGCGCTTAGACATCGCCGTTCTAAACATACTTTCCATTTGCTGAAGTTGGAATTCAGCCTCGGCTTTCATAACCACGGTTTTATCTTTGTATTCAAAGCTGGCATCAATGCCGCGAAAATCGAAACGCGTAGATAGCTCACGGCTTGCGTTTTCAGTGGCGTTGCGTACTTCTTCCATGTTGATTTCTGAAACAATATCAAATGATGGCACAGGTTAATCCTCTATCTTTTAAGACAAAACAGCCCGCATAGGCGGGCTGTATAATTAATTGCTCAGCGTGTTATTTACTGCTGATGCCCCGCTTCTCCATGGAAGCATAAATCATTTTGGCTTGAACCAAGGTAATCACATTACTTACTAGCCAGTATAGTACCAGACCTGCAGGGAACCACAGGAAGAACACACTCATTGCTACCGGCATCCACTGCATGATTTTTTGCTGCATTGGATCAGTAATGGTGGTCGGCTGAAGCTTTTGCAATAGGTACATACTTGCGCCTGTTAGAATAGGCAGCACAAAGTATGGGTCCTTTGTAGAAAGGTCAGTGATCCAAAGTACAAAGTCTGCATGGCGTAGTTCAACACTTTCCATTAGTACCCAATAAAGCGCAAGGAAGATTGGCATTTGCAGAAGAAGAGGTAAGCAACCGCCCATTGGGTTTACTTTCTCTTTGCGGTAAAGCTCCATCATAGCTTGTGACATTTTTTGTCTGTCATCGCCAAAACGGTCTTTTAGCTGCTGCATCTTAGGTGCTAAGTTTCGCATACGTGCCATTGACTCGTATTGCTTCTTAGTTAGCCAGTACATCGCGCCTTTCACTACAATAGTGATAAGGATAATTGCCACACCCCAGTTATTAACCAGGCTATGAAGGAATGTAAGAAGGGCGAACAGCGGCTGAGAAATCCAGAAAAGAATACCGTAATCAACGGTTAGGTCTAATCCGCGCGCAATCTTGGCAAGCTTATCTTGGTCTTTTGGGCCCATATAAAGGGTAGACGCAATAGTTTTAGTTTCACCAGGAGCAACGCTTTCAGAAGGTGATAATACACCAATTACTGCGTACTGATTTTTCAAGTTACGTGAATAAAGCGTATTAGTTTGCTCTTGTGAAGGCACCCATGCTGATACAAAGTAATGTTCAAGCATGCCAACCCAACCCGCTTTCGTGGTTTCGCGTAGGTTGTCATCTTCAATCTCGTCAAACGAATATTTCTGGTAGCGGTCATCTTCTGTTGAATATGCAGCACCACGGTACGTTGGCATAAACATGTTGCCGTCGTCTTCAAACTCCATTACTTGCTTAAGCTGCGCATACGGCTGAACCGTTGCTGCGCTGCCGGTACTATTTTCAACGTTATAGCTTACGTTTACGTCGTAGTGACCTTTTGTGAAAGTGAAAGTTTTAGTAATCGACAATCCTTGGTTGTTTTTCCATGTAAGAGGAATAACAAGGGTGTCGCCAGTCATTTCATAAAATTCACTTTGCGCGTTATAAACAGGGCGGCCACTGCTGCTGGCATCTGGACCTTGAGCGCCGATAAGGCCACTTTGCGCTACATAAAGACCGTTGCCAGAGCGAAGTAGGCTATACGGGATGTCAGAACCTTGTTCTACTGGAAACTTAAGTAAGTCTGCTGATACTACATCGCCACCTAGCAAATCGATGCGTAAATCTAGCGTATCGGTTCTTACTTCAATAATGCGGTTTGAGCTTTGCGCAGCTGTGATAGGTTGTGCAGCAGGAACGCTATCACTACTTGGTACATCTTCACTGCCATTCTCACTAAATGACGGCACGCCTTGTGATGTCTCTTGCGTTTGTTGTTGTTCAACAGGCACAACTGGCTGCGGCCCATAATCTTTTTGCCATGATTGCCAAAGCAAAAAGCTAACTAGCGCAAGGCCAATTATCAGAAAACTACGTTGCGATTCCATAGAGGTCTCTTTATTTTGAGTGTTTATCTTGTTGTTTTTCCGGCACTGGATCATATCCGCCGGCATGCAAAGGGTGGCATTTTAATATGCGTTTAATAGATAACCAACCGCCTTTTACTAATCCGTGCGTTTTTAATGCGTCTATAGCATACCAAGAACAAGAAGGATGGAAACGACATCGTTGCCCTAACATAGGGGAAATGAACCATTGATAAAACTTTATCAAGGCCAAAGGCACTACAATTAAGAGTTGCCGCAACGCTTGTTTAATTTTTTCCATAGCTTGTCCAATGTAGCGAAAACTTCTTGGTTGCTAAGGTTGTCAGCGCCAGACTTGCCAATAACGATAATATCGACATTGGGTAAGTTGTGCTGTTTATGCCTAAAACTTTCTCTGACTAATCGCTTCAAACGATTTCTATCGTGAGCTTTACGGATACGTTTTTTCGCGAGCGTAATGCCTAAACGAGGAGTTGAAAGTGTATTTTTTCTGGCTAGAACAGTAAAAGAGGGAGATACAGCTGGGGTTGCGTTATCAAACACATAGGTAAAGTGGGTGGGAGTTAACAGACGTAACTCCCTAGAAAAATTATTCTCGCCCACTTTGGCGTCTTTCAATTAAGCTGAAAGACGAGCGCGGCCTTTTGCACGGCGAGCTGCTAGTACTTTACGACCATTTTTAGTCGCCATACGAGCACGAAAACCGTGAGAACGCTTGCGCTTTAGATTGCTCGGTTGAAATGTTCTTTTCATGACCAAAGTCTCACTTATATTTAGTTAAACATAGGCGTTTTTGGTAACACATTATGCTGTTGCCAGAACAATGTGGTGTTTTCACCAGAAAAGCCCATCGAAAAAGGACGCTGAATTCTAGAGATCTCGGGGCGTGCTGTCAATGCATATTCTCGCTTTTCGGATGAATAAGTGAACAATTTTTGCATTTTCGAATCGATAGCTTAATCGATAACGCAGTTTTCGTACAAATCGTCTGTGAATAACGCGTAAAATTTGGTTAGGTTATCCACAGTGCGTTGTGAAAAACACAGAGATAGATATAAAAAGCAAGGTGATCTAACGGTTTTTTAGCACAAATTTAGAATGAATTTTTCTCGTTATAGTTTGATTTGATCTAAAAGAAAAAAGGCTACTAATCAGTTACTTGTTGTTTTGATCGAAAAGATCGATCGGGATCGCCATTTACATTGTGTTGATAACGTAAGATAATCCACAGCGATTAAAACGATAACTTAATTTCTCGCTGCTACCCAACACTTCCAACGCTATTTCTTCTAATGGCGCTTTTTAGTGCCTGCTTTCTTTATGCTTGGCTTTTCAGGAGTTGGTTTTTCTAGCGAGTTACGGGAGCTAACTACGTACCATGTCCTTGTGGAACCAATGCCTTGAAAGATTGCGTCAAGAATTACCAACGCAGCAGTTTAGTATGTGGATACGACCGCTTGTTTGTGAAGAACAACAAGGCGTGGTTGCACTCTATGCTCCCAATCGTTTTGTACTTGATTGGGTAAGAGACAAGTACCTGAATAATATTACCGCACTACTAAAAGAGTTTGCCGGAAGTGACGCTCCACAATTGCGTTTAGAAGTGATGAATCGTCACAGCGTAAGCCGTAGTCAGCCTGTAAGTACCAGCGGATCTTCGTCTGCTCCGAATACGCCTAGTAATCAACCAAGTAAGCCTAGTGAACCTGCGGGCGGTCAAGGGTATCAGAACTATAATACTAGTAATCAGTCTGTTCACAGCGGCACTAATGGGCAGCACACATCGTCTTATTCACCAATGTCGAATAGCGGTATGCCATCAACGGCAAGCCAAGCGGGTGATCAAGGACAAAACAACGCGTTTTCAAAATCATCTTCATACACACAGGGTATGGATCTAAATGATCGCGGTGCGCAAAACCACGACCGTAATGGATATAATGCATACGCAGATCAAGCGCCAAGATCTTCAACACCGCCTAAAGTGATCCCGATCCCCGAAGCGATGAAGCACAAAAGCAATATCAATCCGACTTATCAATTCGACAACTTTGTCGAAGGTAAGTCTAACCAGCTAGCACGTGCTGCTGCCACTCAGGTTGCAAACAACCCTGGCGGTTCTTATAACCCTTTGTTTATATATGGTGGCACGGGCTTAGGTAAAACTCACTTATTACATGCAGTGGGTAATGGAATTGTTGCTAATAACGGCAACGCCAAGATTGTATATATGCATTCTGAGCGTTTCGTGCAGGACATGGTTAAGGCATTACAAAATAACGCTATAGAGGACTTTAAGCGCTTCTATCGCAGCGTTGATGCACTACTTATCGATGATATTCAATTCTTTGCTAATAAAGAACGTTCGCAAGAAGAGTTCTTTCACACGTTCAATGCGCTACTTGAAGGTAACCAACAAATCATTCTGACCTCTGATAGATATCCTAAGGAGATTGATGGGGTAGAGGATCGATTGAAATCGCGCTTCGGTTGGGGTTTAACCATTGCTATTGAGCCGCCAGAACTTGAGACCCGAGTGGCGATTTTAATGCGCAAAGCGGCAGAGAACCGGATTCACTTACCTAATGAAGTGGCGTTCTTTATAGCTAAGCGATTGCGTTCAAACGTACGTGAGCTCGAGGGTGCACTTAACCGTGTTATTGCTAACGCAAACTTTACCGGTCGCCCTATCACAATTGATTTCGTTCGCGAAGCGCTTCGAGACCTTCTCGCACTTCAAGAAAAATTGGTAACCGTTGATAATATTCAGAAAACTGTCGCAGATTATTATAAGATAAAAGTAGCTGATATTTTGTCTAAACGCCGTAGTCGTAGCGTAGCGCGTCCTCGCCAAGTAGCGATGGCGCTGGCTAAAGAGCTAACTAATCACAGCTTACCTGAATTAGGTAATGCGTTTGGTGGGCGAGACCATACTACCGTTTTGCATGCGTGCAGAAAAATAGAGCAGCTAAGAGAAGAAAGTCATGATATAAAAGAGGACTATAAGAACCTCATTAGGACTTTGTCTTCCTAACACCACGACCTTAGAGGCGAGATAGCACTGCGATGAAATTTACTATAAGCCGCGAACAATTTTTACAACCCCTACAGTTGGTATCTGGTGCTGTAGAGCGTAGACACACACTGCCAATTCTTTCCAATGTTCTCATCAAAGTAAGTGAGGACGCACTTTGGCTTACCGGCACAGATTTAGAGGTAGAACTAATTTCTAGCGTGAAATTAGAAGGTGAATTCACGGAAGGTGAGATTACTGTTCCTGCTAAAAAGCTGTTTGATATTATTCGCGGTATTTCTGAAGGAACAGATATTCATTTCTCGTTAGACGGCAGCAAAGCACTCATTCGTGCCGGTCGAGGTCGTTATACGCTTTCTACTTTATCTGCCAACGACTACCCAAATCTAGAAGACTGGGAAGGGGAAGTTGAGTTTGAATTATCGTGCAGTGATTTAAAACGTCTTATTGATGCAACGAGCTTCTCAATGGCTCAACAAGACGTACGTTATTACTTGAATGGTATGTCTCTTGAAACGGAAGAGAATATCATTCGTACTGTCGCAACAGACGGTCACCGCCTTGCACTTTGTCGTCTTAATTATGAGACTGCGTTGCCATCTCGTCAGGTGATTATTCCACGTAAAGGCGTGTTAGAAATTTCTCGTCTTATTAGTGAAGATGATAAATCTCTTAAGGTGCAAATAGGCGCCAACCATCTTCGAATCTTTTCAAACGATTTCATTTTTACCTCGAAGTTAGTAGACGGTAGATTTCCTGATTATCGCCGTGTCTTACCACAAAATGGCGACAAGGAAATTATTGCGAGTAAAGCTGTACTAAAAGAAGCATTTTCACGTGCGGCCATTCTATCTAACGAAAAGTTTAGAGGCGTACGATTAAACTTATCTTCTGGTGAGCTTAAGATAACGGCTAATAACCCAGAGCAAGAAGAAGCGGAAGAAATCGTTGATGTTCAATATCAAGGTGACGATTTAGAAATTGGCTTTAACGTTGCCTATCTAATTGACGTATTGAATGCGTTAGGGTCTGATGGTGTTAAAGTGAGCCTATCAGACTCAAACGCGAGTGCGCTAATCGAAGATGATGCTGATGACGCTGCGTTATATGTAATTATGCCAATGCGACTGTAGTCACTACTACATTAAGTATTTGCAGCGTTTCGCATAATCCACGTTATTTTGTTATTTAAATTATCAATTCAAGAAGCGATGAGTGTTGATACTCCTCGCTTCTTTTCTTTCATCAGTGTGACCTCATGAAACTGGACCGCGTCCAGATTACACAGTTTCGTAATCTTACTTCCGTATCACTTTCTCCTTCACCAGCGTTGACTATCATTAAAGGCGTGAATGGGAGTGGGAAATCCTCGTTAATCGAAGCACTTTATTATCTAGGCTTTGGACGTTCTTTTAGAACGAACAAACACAGTTCAGTTATTCAGAATGGACAAGATAGCTTCAGCGTTTTTGCTTCTTGTAAAATGGAAGCAGAAGAAAAATTGAAGCTCGGCTTACAGAGAAGTAGAAATGAAACATTTACTTGCAGTATTGATGGCGAGCACTCAAAAAAGTTGTCTGACTTAGTAAGCCTAGTTCCTATTCAACTTTTTACGCCTCAAAGTACAGATCTCATAATTGGCTCGCCATCTGAACGTCGACGCTTTTGTGATTGGGGTTTGTTTCACGTGGAACATCAATTTCAGTCTATTGCTAATCAGTACGGTAAATTTTTAAAGCATAGAAACGCATTATTAAAGCAGCAAGCAAACTTGACCGCACCACAAAACCAGTATTGGGAAACGCAGTTTGCCGAACTGGGGGAGACTTTAACTTTAACGCGCCAAGCATATGTCGATAGACTTACACCAATTTTTAAACAGTATGCAGAGGAATTTCTTCCAAACTTTGACGTGGAATTAAGTTACTATAAAGGATGGGAAAAAGATGTCGCTTTATCAGAAAGCTTAGTTAAAAAACGCGAGTATGATGGTAAAATAGGACATACCTCTTCTGGGCCTCACAAAGCTGATTTAAGGCTTAAAGTGAATGGTGTTAACGCCCAAGAGCTTTTATCGAGAGGACAGCTTAGAATGGCTGTGGCAGCACTACAAATGTCACAGACAAAGCTATTCAACTCGGCAACACAACGAAAAAGTATATTTCTACTTGATGATGTGGGTGCTGAGTTAGACGCAGATAAAAGAGAACAATTTATTGATGGGTTGCTCGAAATGGACACGCAGGTTTTCGTTACTGCAATTGAGTCCTCGCAACTCGCATTTATACAAAAATACAACGAAAAGAAAATGTTTCACGTGGAACATGGAAGCGTGAAAGAGGAGTAAAAGCTAGTATGTCAGAAGAGAACAACTACGACTCGTCCAGTATTAAAGTACTTAAAGGATTAGATGCAGTAAGAAAACGTCCGGGCATGTATATCGGTGATACTGATGATGGCACCGGATTACACCACATGGTATTTGAGGTGGTCGATAACTCTATCGATGAAGCACTGGCGGGACACTGTTCTGAAATAACTGTGCAAATCCATAGTGATGGATCAGTTTCTGTGTCTGACGATGGGCGAGGTATCCCTACAGAATTGCACCCTGAAGAGGGCGTGTCTGCAGCAGAAGTTATAATGACCGTGCTTCACGCAGGCGGTAAATTTGATGACAACTCATACAAAGTTTCTGGCGGTCTTCACGGCGTAGGTGTATCGGTAGTAAATGCACTTTCTAGTCGCCTAAAGCTGCGTATTCGTCGTGCTGGTAAAGCCCATGAACAAGAATATCAACATGGTGTTCCACAGGCGCCACTTGCAGTTACTGGCGATACAGATAAAACGGGAACAATGATTCGTTTCTGGCCAAGTTCTGATACGTTCACAGATACACTGTACCATTACGATATTCTTGCTAAGCGCCTTCGCGAACTTTCATTCCTAAACTCCGGCGTTTCAATTCGTTTGAAAGACGAGCGTGACGGTAAAGAAGACCACTTCATGTACGAAGGTGGTATTCAAGCTTTCGTCGAGTATTTGAATGAAAAGAAAACACCAGTACATCAAAAAGTATTTCATTTCGCGAGCGAGCAAGAAGATGGCATTGCTGTAGAAGTTGCCATGCAGTGGAACGATAGTTTCCAAGAAAACGTATTCTGTTTTACCAACAATATTCCACAGCGAGATGGCGGTACTCACTTGGCCGGCTTCCGTGGAGCGTTGACGCGTACACTGAACAACTATATGGAAAAGGAAGGCCTGAACAAAAAGGCTAAAACCAATGCCAGTGGTGATGATGCTCGTGAGGGGCTTACGGCTGTAATTTCAGTAAAAGTACCCGACCCCAAATTTAGCTCACAGACAAAAGACAAGCTTGTATCTTCTGAAGTTCGTCCTGCAGTTGAATCTGCTATGAATGAAAAACTTGCTGATTTCTTATTAGAAAACCCAGCTGAAAGTAAGATTATTGCGGGTAAAATCATTGATGCTGCGAGAGCGCGTGAAGCAGCCCGTAAAGCTCGCGAAATGACACGCCGTAAGGGCGCGCTAGATTTAGCTGGTCTGCCGGGTAAGCTAGCTGACTGTCAGGAAAAAGATCCAGCACTAAGCGAACTATATATAGTGGAGGGTGACTCTGCGGGCGGTTCAGCTAAGCAGGGTCGTAATCGTAAGAACCAAGCTATTTTGCCGCTTAAAGGTAAAATTCTTAACGTTGAAAAAGCGCGTTTTGATAAGATGCTATCTTCACAAGAAGTGGCGACGCTTATCACAGCACTAGGCTGTGGTATTGGTCGTGACGAATATGACCCAGAAAAGCTACGCTATCACAGCATTATTATCATGACTGATGCTGATGTAGACGGCTCTCACATTCGTACGCTTCTACTAACATTCTTCTATCGTCAGATGCCTGAAATCATTGAGCGTGGTTATGTATATATTGCGCAGCCTCCACTTTATAAAGTGAAGAAAGGTAAGCAAGAGCAGTATCTAAAAGACGACGACGCGTTGACTAATTACCTTACAGGTATCGCTATTGATGGTGCATCATTACACACCAGTGATGAGGACCCAGGCATAAGTGGTGTAGGGCTAGAAAACCTAGTTAAGCAATATCAGTCAGTAGAGAAAATGATTGTGCGTATGAAGCGCAAAATGCCCTCAGCTATTCTTTACCGAATGCTGTACACACCTACGCTTAACCTAGAAGACCTGAAGAATGAATCAGCGCTAGAGCATGTAGCAAAACACTTCGTAGAACAGCTTACAGAGCGTGAAAACGATGGTGCTACATACCGTTATGAAATTCGTACTGATGCTGAGCTTAGCGAATACTACATCACGATCATCATGCGTATGCACGGTATCGATTATGAGTACATTATCGACCATGAATTCATCGAGTCGTCTGAATACCTGCGCCTGAAAGAGCTTAACTTAGCTATTAATGACATGATGGGTGTAGACGCTTACATTAAGCGTGGTGAACGTAAACAGCCAGTAGAGTCTTTCAAAGAAGCCCTAGAGTGGCTAATGAATGAAGCGAAACGTGGTCAATACATTCAGCGCTATAAAGGGCTAGGTGAGATGAACCCTGAGCAACTCTGGGAAACCACTATGGACCCAGAAAGCCGCCGTATGCTTCAAGTTACCATTGAGGATGCCATTGGTTGTGATCAGCTGTTCACTACATTGATGGGTGACCAAGTTGAACCTCGTCGAGAGTTTATCGAAGCTAATGCGCTTAAAGTGGAAAACTTAGACGTATAGATTGTTTGTTTAATGATGCATATTTTAAAAACGACCCAAGTAGGGTCGTTTTTTTTTGTGTACGAAAATGTATTTTAACGAAATATTGAAGAGCCTTACAAAAGAGTAAAGGTTGGTCTAGTATAAATTTATGTGACAAGCTGATAAGTGGTCTTATCAACTATAACAGGGACATATAAATGACAGGACGTTTGTGTATTATTTCCATCATCATAACGTTTTTAATAATAGGCTGTTCAAAACAGGCTGGACTTACAGAGTCTCAGATTCGACTATCAGAGGCCAAGAAAGCCCAGGCTGTTCTCATTGAAAAAGCGAACATCATTCTAGACACCAAAGTTAAAGGTATTTTTCTAGAAGATTTAAACCACATTTCTTATGCGAGTGAAATAGCACTTAGTGCTAAGCAAGTATTTATTGATGCCAAAATTAACCTCAAGAGCGAAAGCTTAGTTGCCCTTGATAATCGAATTGGTTCTTATGTAAATAGTGCAGGCCTAACAGCAGTAAAGCTGTTGCACCAGTCAGTAGATATGACGGTAAGCTTCAAGAAAGACATAGAAGATATGCCATTACAGCCACTAACCAGTAATAGTACGTCGACAAGTGATGGCATGGTGAAATTTTTGGCTAAGCAATACAGCGATGATATTAAATCATGTTGTATATCTGATTTGAAAGATATCGCCATATTTTTGAGTCAAGTAGACGAGCTGGAGCATTATCCGTTAAGAAAAATGATTGCGAATGTAGAGGTAAGATTATCAAACGTCTTAAGGCAACCTGAAACCGCGAAGAAATACAAAAATGAAATAAATGGGGTAGGTGAGCAATATAAAAATACTCAATTAGCGAATAAACGTTAAATAATGGACTTAAAGGGATGGAAAATATTATGGAAAAAACACTCATTGCATGCATGGGATTGCTAATGCTCCATACGGTACCAAGCGCATTAGCACAAACTAACTATAAGATTGTAGATAATGCCGATAAATCGGTAACAGTGACAAACGGAACAGAAAAAGAAACAGTGCTAGTCATTGAAGACGAGGTAAAGTTTTCTATATCTCGAACACCAAGTATCAATAAATCCCAGCCACCGCTGCAGAACAATAATATTTCCCTTAAAGGTGGTGTATTTGGCTTAACAATCAATGAAAGTGTAACAAGTATGCTGCGCGTACTCGGTACACCTATGTCAACGTATAGCGTTAACAAAGACATCGTGCTTTATTCTTATGGGAGAAACCTTTGGGTGGTGACCCACAAAGGAATAGTAAAAAAAGTGACTACAGAAAATCACTGGGTCTCAACAACCCTTACTAATTCTATTGCCTTTGATAACCGGTTTAACAGCGATTGGCTTATAGAAGATAAAGTCGGCTACGAGACTAAAAAGGCGGAATTGTTAAAACAGTTGCCTGAGGGGAATCAAATTGAAAGAGGCAAATACCGATTTACTCTGAATAAGGAAGCCGATGTAAATCTTGATGTAATAATAGATTTGAAAATTATAAACGGAGAAAAGGAATGGCTAGTTAACGGTTTCGAGTATGGATATACGGATACTGCTTATATAAAAGATTCAAGCAATGAAACTGAGAAGGCACATCAATACAATGAAGTTATCGCCTTTGTTGACAGTAAGCGCAAACAGGGTGAAACCATAACGATAGAGCAATTAGATGAGCAGGGGTTTCGTCCAGTTTTTGATGCCTATGCGGATAACGGTGATGTTATTCAAGTATATGGCAACCATCTTGTACTGAACTTTAGTTACCAAGAACTAAGTAAGTTATCTGTTTACGAAAGTGTGTTTAGAAACAAACAGAATCTAGAAGACTGGAAGTTTGCAGAACACTATTTTGAACAACCTAGCACTGAGGTTAAGGCGCTTTACGGTGATGAAGTAATGGGTAATGACGATTATTGGCAGGTATTTCTAGATGATGCAAAGTACGATCTATATTTCGTTGAAAACGATGATGGGGCAATGATGCTAGCCGAACTTGAAATAGAATTCTTTTAAATACCTGCTGCGAAAAAGACTAAAAGCGATCTTTCTCGCAGAAGGTGAATAGTCAAACCTATGCTAACTACAATTTAGACACGACCAAGGCGACTTCCCCCGCACTTGCTGCTGTTGCAGTAAAGCGATAGGTGCCAGTTGAGGAGGGGGTAAATTGCAAGTTCTCTGAGCCCTGTTCACAGACTAAATAAACGGTGGAGCCTAACATTACAGGCTGCCCTTTATATTTGCCGCCACAGCTTTGTGAGGGCGTCCATTTTGCATCTGACAATCTAAAATCATAAGGTTGTCCGTCGGCTATGAGTTCAACGTCCACAGTCCAGCCTGAATTTGATCGTTTGAACTTGTAACTTGGGTCAGCCTCCCACCAGTTAAATACACCTCTAAGAAACATGTTTTCGAATTGAATGCGAGGCACGTCTGGTGCTATTTCTGGAATTTTAAAACTTCCACTGCTTGAGCATGCTGAAAGTGCTATGCACATAGAAGCAATAGTTAGTAACTTTTTCACAGCGTCTCCATTTATAAAAAAGCCCAACGTTAAGGCTGGGCTCTTTGTTTTTCGCGGCATAAAACCGCGTTAACTCTTACTAGCCTACGACTTCGCGAGAATAGATATATCTGCGGTAGTAAGGAAAAGTTGCCTTAAAAGCGACAGTAAAGCAAGCCGGTTATTCTTAACCGCTTCGTCATCAGCCATAACCATTACGTTATCAAAGAAGTTATCGATTACATTTCGTAAGGTTGCAAGCGCAGTAAGAATACGCGTGTAATCCTGTGAAGGAACAGCAATATCCACTTCTTTCTGAGCAGCTTTTAGCTCAACGTAAAGCGCTTTTTCAGCTTCTTCGGCTAACAGTGACTCATCAATATTCACTGAGTCTGTTACTTTAACGTTCTGCTTAGCAAGGATGTTTGCAACACGCTTGTTAGCGGCAGCTAGTGCTTCGGCTTCTTCCAATGCTCTGAACTTACCTACCGCATGAACGCGAGCTAAGTAGTCAGCTGGCTTAGTAGGGCGACGAGCAGCAACGGCCTGAATAACGTCAATGGCGATAGCTTGATCTTGAAGGAGCGCAGTAAATCGACCCAACACAAAATCAACAACCTGAGATTGTGTTTCAGCATTTGTTAACTTATCGCCATACACATCGATAGCTTTGCTTACTAGCGTTTCAAGATCTAGCGGCAGTGACAGCTCAGTGACAATACGTAGTACACCGATAGCTGCACGACGAAGCGCAAATGGGTCTTTATCACCCTTAGGTAACTGGCCAATACCAAAAATGCCCACAAGAGTATCTAGTTTGTCAGCAAGCGCGACCGACGCGCTAACGCCTGAACTAGGAAGTGCGTCACCAGCAAAACGCGGCATGTATTGTTCATACAGTGCTTCTGCAACAGGCGCATCTTCACCGTCGTTCAGCGCATAGTATTTACCCATAACACCCTGAACGTCTGGGAACTCCATAACCATATTCGACATCAAGTCGGTTTTAGCTAGAAGACCTGCTCGTGCAGCTTGTGTTTCATTCGCATCTATTTGCGACGCGATAAACGCCGATAGGGCAGATATACGTTCAGACTTTTCTTTTAGCGTACCAAGCTGTTTTTGGAACAACACGGTTTCTAAGCTTTCAAGACGGCTTTCTAATGTCGTCTTTTTATCGCTGTTAAAGAAGAACTCAGCGTCTGCAAGACGAGGGCGGATAACCTTTTCATTGCCTGAAATAACTTGAGACGCATCGCGACTTTCGATATTCGTTACGAATAAGAAAGTGTTTGAAAGTGCACCGTCGCTATCTAACAGCGGCACATATTTTTGGTCGTCTTTCATGGTATAGATAAGCGCTTCTTTCGGTACTGCCAAGAAAGCCTCATCAAACCCAGCTTGAAGTACAACCGGCCACTCTACAAGTGACGCGATTTCTTCTAGTAAGTCTTCATTATAGTCTGGCTTAAGCGACAAGCTTTGCGCTGCGTCTTCAAGCTGCTGACGCACTTTATCTTTACGCGCCTCAAAATCTGCCAGCACATATTGTTGCTCAAGGGCAGAGGCGTAATTGTCAGCATGATCAAGTTCAAAGCGACCTTCGCCGTGGAATCGGTGACCCTGAACAACGCGGCCGCTTGTTAAGCCCAATACAGAAACGTTAACCACTTCGCTTCCGTAAAGCACGCAAAGGGTGTGAACTGGGCGTATAAACTGAGTATTGTAATTACCCCAACGCATTGGCTTTGGAATAGGTAGCTTGCTTACCGCTTGGTTTATCATCCCTTCTAGAAGCTCTGCAACTGATTGCCCTGGAACGTGGGCTTTATGAAGTAACCACTCTCCTTTGTCAGTTACAAGGCGCTCTGCGTCAGCAACGTCAATGCCGTTACCGCGAGCCCAACCTTGTGCTGCTTTAGTGGGGTTACCGTCGGCGTCAAACGCGGCTGATACTGCTGGGCCGCGTTTCTCTACTACTTTGTCAGCCTGGCCTTCAGCTAGGCCTGAAACATAAATGGCTAGGCGACGAGGGGCTGCAAACCAGCTGACTGAATCAAAGCTTAGGTCAGCTTGCGTAAGCGCAGCTTCAAACTGCGTGGCGAAGGCTTCACCTAAAGACTTAAGCGCTTTTGGTGGGAGTTCTTCAGTACCTAATTCAACTAAACAATTTTCTGTACGCACGCTTATGCCTCCTTGTTACATAGTGGGAAGCCAAGTGCTTCACGTGCTTGGTAATAGCTTTCTGCACACGCTTTGGCTAGCGTTCGAACGCGAAGAATATAGCGCTGGCGTTCAGTCACTGAAATAGCATGACGAGCATCAAGCAAGTTAAATGCGTGTGACGCCTTCATAACCTGCTCATAGGCAGGAAGTGGAAGGTTGTTTTCGATAAGCTTTTTGCTTTCTGCTTCACATTCGTCGAAGGTTCTAAATAAGGCTTCAACGTTGGCGTGTTCGAAGTTATACGTCGATTGTTCTACTTCGTTTTGATGGAACACATCGCCATAGGTCACTTTGCCCATAGGGCCGTCAGTCCAAACCAGGTCGTAGATACTATCTACACCTTGAACGTACATGGCGAGTCGCTCTAAGCCGTAGGTAATTTCGCCGGTAACAGGCTTACATTCAAGGCCGCCAACCTGCTGGAAGTAGGTAAACTGTGTTACTTCCATACCGTTTAGCCAAACTTCCCAACCTAGACCCCATGCACCAAGCGTGGGTGATTCCCAATTGTCTTCTACGAAGCGAATGTCATGAACCAGCGGATCGAAGCCTAACTCTTTCAAAGAGCCCAAGTACAACTCCTGAATATTATCAGGTGAAGGCTTAAGCATTACTTGGAACTGATAGTAATGTTGTAAGCGGTTTGGGTTCTCACCGTAACGACCATCGGTTGGTCTACGGCACGGTTGAACATAGGCGCTACTCATTGGCTCTGGACCTAAAGAACGTAGGAACGTCATAGGGTGAAAAGTACCGGCACCCACTTCCATATCCAGAGGCTGAATAATAACGCAGCCCTGACGCGCCCAATAATCTTGAAGCGCAAGGATCAACCCTTGAAAGGTCTTAATATCGTATTTCTGCATACATCCGCTGCTTATTAGTTATCTGACTTAAAATAAAGGTGGGATAGTATACAATTTGTGAGGCATAGTATGTAGGTGTAAAGGGTGAAAAAACGTCACGAATAAAGCCAATATGCCACTTCACAACAAGGATTTAATCTTAAGCCATGCCCAATCAAACAAAAATAGAAAAAAATACGCCTTTGCATCGCTGTGGTTGGGTAAGCAGCGACCCTATTTATTTAGCGTATCATGATAACGAATGGGGTGTACCCGAGCTAGATAGTCGCGCGTTGTTTGCTAAGTTATGCCTCGATGGACAACAGGCTGGTTTATCTTGGCTGACCATTTTGAAAAAACAGCAGAATTTTGAACAGGCATTCTATCAGTTCGACCCTGTGAAAATTTCGAAGATGGGCCCCGCTGATGTCGACAGGCTGATGCAAGACAGCGGCATAATCAGAAACAAGCTCAAAATAGAGTCGGTTATCAAAAATGCCAAGGGTTTTTTAGCTATCGAAGCGTCGCAGCCATTCAGTGATTTTATTTGGCAATTTACAGATGGACGTACGGTCATTAATGCGTGGGAAGACTTCAGGCAAGCACCCACATCAACTGATGCGTCTAAAGCAATGTCAAAAGCACTTAAAAAGCACGGATTTAATTTTGTAGGTGAAACGATTTGCTATGCTTTTATGCAAGCTGTGGGAATGGTTAATGATCACGAAGTAGGGTGTCATTGCTACGAACGTACCTGCGAGCTCGCGATAAAATGACATAGCCAAAGGCAACTGGGTTAAAAAAATGGCCGACTACATACTGTACTCGGCCATTTTCGATATTGAATGCATCAGTTTTTATCTTTTAAATCAGCGTAGCGCTTACTCGTTATTTAGTGGCTATGAGTGTCTCACAATACGCCTTCAGCGGTGGTAATTCGTCCAATACCTTAGATTCGTATTCCGATTCAATCTGCTCGCGAGCGATATCTTGCTTTCTTCGCTCAATCTTAGGTAGCTGTTGCCTTGCTTCTAAAATTGCAAAACCGCTTACCTCTGTGAATAATGAATGAATGTTGGGAAACTGCGCTTTAAAATCAGGCGGAGCACTTATTGGAAGCGCGTTAAGCAGGTTCACGATGCGAATTACACCTTCTGACAAATCACATTGCTGCTGCTCCATCGCCTTAGCTATTACTATAATACTGTCGGTTATAGTGGCTACGCGCGAATGTCTTGCCGCTTCTTGTCGCTCTTTTTGTTGTTTTAACATAAACAGCAGTTTGCCTGCGTAAAAACCTAGCGCAAGAATAATTAGTAGCGCGATGCCTGAAAGTACTGCCCAAAGCATGACTCTTTCCCGTTTTTTATTAGTGCTTAAAGTCGTCGATATTAATAGCGTCTAAATCATTAAACGGATCCATATCGTCGTCTTCATCATCCTCTTCTACTATTCCTAGCAGGTCACAAAGAATGCGGTGGCGTGCCATCTTCTCGTCGACATAAGCTTGTTGCTCACGGGTAAGCGGTTTATCGTCGTCAAGTTTATCGAGTAAATCTGACAAGCGTTGGTCTGCTTCAAGCGCTGCCAGCTCTTGGGCTGGTGTCGCGTACTTTTTCTTTTGTGTAGGTGTGGGCGTCACAGCTTTTACAAGCTGAATAGGCTTTTTACTGCCGTGGCGCGGATCTTTATTTTCAGTACTCTTTTTGCCCGTCGCTTTTTTCTGTTCAACATTATGGCGATTACCAGCGGGCTTACCTTTATGCTTTTTAGGGCGAGGCGAGTCTGATTTACGGTTTTCGCTAGGTTTAAAGTCAGGATCTTTACGAACGCCGATTAGGCCGACTTTACGAGATTTCTTTGAACGTGCCATAATTTCCAAATAACAAAGAGAGTGAAAAAACAGCGCTATTATAGCGCGAATTAGTGTCTGCGTATTGATCTTTGGGTGTGCTGTGTAAAATCAATACGGCAAAATTAAAATATTGCGCTTGTCTTATTAGCGCTTTCTCATGATTACCACGTCACTAGCAGGGAAAATAACATCATAACCGTCTCTATCAGCTAGATATCGAAAGGTTGCCTCGCTGAAAAAGCTTACGTGGGTGACGTCGTTTTTGTAGTGCCAGTTTGCAAACTTGGCTTTATCTAGTACGCGCTTTGTCATGATGGCAAGAACGCCACCAGCAGTAATGAGTTTGTTAAATAGCGCCCATTCCAGATGAGGGGTGTGAAAATGCTCGATAGCCTCTGTACATGTCACTAGGTCATAGCTTTGCTCAAGTACTGATAAGTTGTTTGCATAGAAAGGGTCATAAGTGCTCATCTTAACGCCTTCCTCTACCAGCATGCTTGCTAGCACGGGTGCAGGACCACAGCCAAAATCTAAACCCACAAGTGAAGTGTTCTCTGCATTTTTTATGAAAGGTGTAAGTGGTGTTAAAACCTTTCTTAAAAATTTTCGATAACCTTCGTCTTCAAAGCTATTTTCATGCAGGTCATATTCTTGCTTTTCCACCTGTTTTGACGGTAGGAATTCTGAAGATACATACACAAGGTCGCACTGACTACATTGAAGGTAATCTCGTTTTTTATCAGTATGGTACTGAACGGACTTATTAGTGCTTCGACATAAGGGACAGGACATAGAAACATGAAAAAATAATAAAGGGGCTTAAAAAAGAAAAAGGTGATGGTTTTCACCATCACCTTACATTGTATGAGTGTCAGATGACACCTCTCCCGTTATACACATCTATGTGTAGCTGGCTTCCCTAGCTGTGCTCCCCTTATTTTTATTGTTAGCAGAGCTGTATTGTTGTTTTTGGCCCTCGTGGCTCTTTATCCCGTCTTCCATGCTGCATTTTTATTATTATTCTTGTTATTTAGCTTGTAGCTTTTCAAAGGCACCTACAAACTACGCCGTTAGATTACACGAATAATTTTAAAATACAACTTTTTCGGTAACAAAAATTTAACAACAATGTGTAAAAACGGTAAGGCTTAATGTAAGCCTGCGATATAGTTAGATAAAATCTCGATATCTTCGTCAGTTAATTTCATCGCAATATCGCGCATCATGCCATTCATATCGTTATGACGTTGGCCTGAGCGGAAAGCTTTCAACTGAGCTGCAGTATAAGTGGCGTGCTGTCCGCTGATGTCAGGAAAGCCAGCTAAACCCATACCGTTGCCTTTAGGACCATGGCAAGCAATACATGCAGTTACGCCACGAGACTCGTCACCACCTTGGTAAAGCGCTCGTCCAGCCTCTACGTATTGCTCAGGTGTTTCGCCCGCTTTTGGCTCTTGGCTCGAAAAATAAGCGGCTAAATCTTTCATGTCTTGCTCTGAAAGTGGGGCAGCCATGCCGTTCATCACAGCATTGTTACGACCTTCCTCACCACCTGTTTGAGAGGCAAGTTTAAATTCGGTTAATTGCTTAACAATGTACTTCTCATGCTGGCCAGCAAGTTTCGGGTTCATGTCAATCATGCTGTTGCCATCAGGGCCATGACAGGCTGCACATACTGCAGACTTCGCTTTACCTGCCTCGGCGTCGCCTTCTGCCATAGCAGTTGCGCTTAAACCTAAAGACATACATACCAACAAACACAGTTTTTTCATAATAAATCTCTTAAATGGATCCAACGGCTCGCGTGATATACGTGATATCATGCGTATTTTACACATTTAACGCGTCAGAAAAACCTATTCCATGATAAAACTATGGTTTTTAGTTGGTTTATTCATTAAAAAACTGTAAACCGAAGGTTGTGACGCATGTGGAGGTAAGTCTAGATGTCGTATTACACCAAAGCAAAATTCTTCACGAGTGCACCAGACATTCGTCATTTAAAAAACGATACCGGAATTGAAGTCGCGTTCGCTGGCCGCTCAAATGCAGGTAAATCGAGCGCGCTTAACACATTAACGCGTCAAAAAAACTTGGCCAGAACCAGCAAGACGCCGGGGCGTACACAATTAATCAATGTCTTTGAGTTAGAAGAAGACTTGCGCTTAGTTGATTTGCCAGGCTACGGGTTTGCAAAAGTACCTGTAGCTATGAAAAAGAAGTGGCAAGCGTCACTGGGCGAATATCTTCAAAAGCGTAAATCACTAAAAGGTTTAGTGGTATTAATGGATATTCGTCATCCTTTTAAAGATTTAGACCAAGATCTTATTCATTGGGCAGTAGCTTCTAATATTCCGGTACTGGCACTATTGACCAAGGCCGACAAATTGAAAAGCGGTAAGCGCAAAGCACAACTGTTGATGGCGCGTGAAGCTGCTATGGCCTTTATGGGCGATGTGACGGTACAAACCTTCTCATCATTAAATAAGCATGGTTTACCAGAGCTAGAGCGTATCTTGGATGCGTGGTTCGGCTTAGACAAAAAAGAAGACGATGCAGACTCTGATAGTGAAGTTCAATAATCTCAATAGTGGGTCTTAAGTCCACTAGCTTTATTTACTATAAGGATAGAAGCGGGCTTATAAAAAAGAACGCCCCGCTTAATGCGAGGCGTAAACTGAGAGAAAACACATAAAAACCGTAGATATAGAGTGGTAGTAATCAAAGAAGTTCAGGAAAAATAGAAAGAAAAATCACTTAAAGTGTTATGTATTTGATATTTAACAGTTATTTTTTTCTGCAGATATAAAAAAACCCCGACAAAACTGTCGGGGTTAAAGCAAAGGTTTGAAAACAGCTTTCTCACCTCTGTACCCTACATGCGTAATATTACAACAAAGCACAGAAAAGGCAAGCTTGTTATGTAATTAAATTACCAAATTTAATGAAAACAACCCGGATTTTTATGTGAAAACTGTAATCTAATTACCAAACTAATGTGCTTCATCCCAATTTTCGCCCACACCAGCTTCAACAACTAGCGGCACATTAAGTGTGGCTGCGCTTTCCATAAGTGCTGTAATAGTAGAAACATAGGTATCTACTTTGTCTTCTTTGATCTCAAAAACCAATTCATCGTGCACCTGCATCATCATTGTCACATCGTCAGATGCATTTTTCCTAATCCAGTCATCTACTTTAATCATGGCCATCTTAATAATGTCTGCCGCTGTGCCTTGCATAGGCGCGTTTATCGCTGCGCGCTCTGCGCCTTTTCTACGTGCACCATTACTGGCTTTAATATCAGGCAAATAAAGTCTGCGACCAAATACGGTTTCTACATAACCTTTTTCTTTCGCGCTCTCACGTGTTGAATCCATGTACTCAAGCACGCCTGGGTAGCGCTCGAAGTAAAGATCCATATATTTTTGTGCTTCATTACGTGGAATATTAAGTTGCTTCGACAACCCAAAGGCACTCATACCGTAAATTAAGCCAAAGTTAATCGCTTTTGCGCTGCGGCGCTGTTCAATAGTTACTTCGTCAAGTGGTACCCCAAATACTTCCGCAGCGGTTGCCTTATGAATATCTTTGCCATGGGCAAATGCATCGAGTAGGCCTTTATCACCTGAAAGGTGAGCCATAATACGCAGCTCAATTTGCGAGTAGTCGGCTGCAACGAATTTATTTCCTTCTCTTGGTACAAATGCCTGACGTACGCGGCGACCTTCTTCATTGCGAATAGGGATGTTCTGTAAGTTAGGATCGGTTGACGAAAGCCGTCCTGTCGCCGTTACCGCTTGATGATAAGACGTATGCACCCGGCCCGTACGATGATTTATCATCTTTGGAAGCTTATCGGTGTAAGTGTTCTTAAGCTTGGTCAAGCCACGGTATTCCATGATCTTCTTCGGCAAGGGGTACTCAAGCGCTAGCTCTTGCAGTACATCCTCAGAGGTGGACGGCGCCCCTTTAGGCGTTTTTTTAATGATCGGTAGCGACATCTTTTCAAACAAGACATGTTGAAGCTGCTTAGTCGAGCCTAAGTTGAATGGCTCGCCAGCTTCCTCATGTACTTCACTTTCAAGCTCGGCAATCCGTGTGGCAAGATCCTGGCTTTGCTGACGCAGTTTTTGGCTGTCAATCAGTACACCTTCTTGTTCCATGCGAGAAAGGACGCACGCAAGTGGAACTTCAACGTCTATCAACAATTTTTTAAGCTCAGGAATTTCTTTCAACTTAGTCCAAATAGCGTTGTGTAAACGAAGCGTTATATCAGCATCTTCTGCTGCATAAGGGCCTGCTTCTTCTAGGTCAATTTGGTTGAAGGTAAGCTGTTTTGCGCCTTTGCCAGCAATTTCTTCAAAGTGAATGGTTTTATGACCAAGGTATGCTAGGGCAAGTGAGTCCATATCATGGCGCTGTGCAGTGCTGTTTAGTACATAGCTTTCAAGCATGGTGTCAAAGCCAATGCCGTTTAAGGTAATGTCATAGTTCGCTAACACATTTTTGTCGTATTTTATGTGTTGGCCTACTTTAATCACGGTGTCCGATTCTAAAATAGGCTTTAATGCGTCTAATACAAATTCTCGTGATAGCTGGGCGGGGGCATCTGGGTAATCGTGAGCAACAGGCACATAAGCTGCTTCACCTTCCTCTATACAAAATGAAACACCAACTAACTCCGCATCCATGTAGTTAAGGCTGGTTGTCTCGGTATCAAAAGCGACTAGTTCGGCTTTTTCTAGCTTCGCTACCCAAGCGTTAAAACGCGCCTCATCAAGCACGGTTTCATACTTTGACTTATCTATCTCTATCGATTCACTTTGTTCGCTCTCTTCTGCGCTATCGCTTTTTTCCTCGTTGGCGTTTGCGTTGGCACTAGAGGTATCTCCGCCGGCTACAAGCGCGCTTACTTCCGCATGCCAGCGTTTGAACTCGTATTCGGCAAACAGATCGCGAAGTTGTTCGTTATCGGCCTGACACGGCATTAACGTCTCAACGTCGTAGTCAAGGTCAAGATCGATGCTGATAGTGGCTAGGGTATAAGAAAGCCGAGCTTGCTCTTCGTATTCCTGCATTTTAGCCGCCATCGACTTACTGCCTCTAAACGATAGATCTGCAATTTTATCCAGGTTCTTATATATGTCGTCGATACCGCCAATACCGTTTAACAAGGCTTGAGCACTTTTATCACCCACACCAGGTACACCTGGAATGTTATCGACTTTATCGCCTTTGAGCGCAAGGAAGTCGATCACTAGTTCAGGTGGAATACCAAACTTCGTATTTACGCCTTCGACATCCATCAGTTGGTTTGTCATGGTGTTGATTAAGGTGACATGTTCATTTACTAGTTGCGCCATGTCTTTATCGCCGGTGCTAATAAGTGTATCGATACCTTTTTCGGTTGCGTGCTTGGCTAAAGTCCCAATCACGTCATCTGCTTCTACACCTGACTCAACAATAACAGGCAAACCCATTGCTTTAATAATGGCGTGTAAAGGTTCGATCTGGCTTCTTAGCTCATCCGGCATCGGAGGACGGTTCGCTTTGTACTCTTTATAGATATCATCGCGAAAGGTCTTGCCTTTAGCATCAAAAATCACTGCCATATGTGTGGGGTTGTATTGTTTGATCAAACTTTTGAGCATGTTCACAACACCATAAATAGCACCGGTGTCTTGGCCTTTTGAGTTGGTTAGTGGTGGTAAACCGTGAAAGGCACGAAAAAGATATGACGATCCGTCGACAAGAATAAATGGAGGCTTTTTAGAATCAGGCATAGATGGCGATTTTCCAATAGACAATATGAGCGCAAGGATGCCACAGGCTAGGGCAGATCGCCATATCATGAAGGAACATTAAGGTCGATAGCAGATCGCATTCCGCCTGTGGATAACTTTGTGATCTAAAGTTTCAGGCACAGTGATCCAGATGATCTTTGTCAAGTTAAAGATCACCTTTAAAATCAAGAAAAATAAGGGAATGAGACTTAGGTTTGAAAACAGCGTACCTGCTACTTACCATTCCATTTTATGTGGATAACTTGGTGTACGTTTATTTTTGGTTTAACCAAGTTGGTCAAGTAATGTAGCATAACCGTTAACATTGTATACACGTATTTATAAGAACTTTTTTTGTACAGTTGTGTGTTTAATAGCCAAATTTTGAATAAGTAGATGGCATCGCGTCTAGGAGGACAATATGAAACAAGTAGCGGTTATTTTAAGTGGTAGTGGTGTGTTTGATGGGGCTGAGTTACACGAGGCAGTTTTGACACTTCTAGCCATTGAACAAGAAGGCGCGTCTTACCAATGTTTTGCTCCAAATGTAAACCAACTGCATGTCGTCAATCACTTAACCGGTGAGGTATCAGAAGGTGAAGCACGAAATGTGTTAGTAGAATCGGCCCGTATTGCCCGAGGTGATATAAAACCCGTGACTGAGTGCGACGTTACTGCTTTTGACACACTTATTTTACCTGGTGGCTTTGGCGCTGCGAAGAACCTGTGCACGTTTGCTGTAGACGGTGAAAATTGTACATTTAACGATGAGGTGCTGACAGTGTGCAAAGCCTTTGCACAAGCTAAAAAGCCCGCAGCGTATGCGTGTATTGCACCTGCGCTAGCAGCAAAAGTGTATGGCAACAAAACTAAACTGACTATTGGCAATGACGAAGCCACGGCTGGTGGGTTAAATGCCTTAGGAGCAACGCATGTAGAGTGCCCGGTTGATGAGGTGGTTGTTGATAATGACGCAAAGCTTGTTACTACACCTGCGTATATGCTGGCGCAAAGCATTAGTGAAGCCAATGCGAGTATTACTAAGATGGTTAAAACCGTGCTTGCTATGAAATAGAAAACTCAAAAATAAAAGTGGTTGGTTTTTTCCTAGTGAAAAGATCAGGTGCCTTTATGTGTAATTAGCCTAATGTAGTGGGGAGACAAAGGTTTCCCCTTGTTGATTATAGTCCTATAATCAAAACCCTATGCGTAACGTATAGGATTTCATCTACCTTGTTTCACGTAGATAGATTCGCTTTTTGAAACCATATCAAAAAGCACATTGTAACTAGGGCTCAGTAGTCCTTATGCGCACTATAAAAATAAAGGCATAACAAACAATGCACTACCGTGCCATCATACGAATACTTGGGTTATTAATTGCGCTTTTTAGCGTAACCATGATCCCACCCGCTATCGTGTCGTTGATTTATCAAGATGGCAGTGGCCTTCCTTTTATCCTCGCATTTATATTTTGTGTCATCGGCGGTATGGCATTGTGGTACCCCAACCGTCAGCAGAAAAATGACTTAAGAGCACGAGAAGGGTTTCTGATTGTTGCGCTGTTTTGGTCAGTACTAGCAAGCGTGGGGGCAATTCCACTTATCTTGCTAGAGCAACCAAGCATGACGGTGACCGATGCTTTCTTTGAGTCATTTTCTGGCCTGACTACCACTGGAGCTACGGTTATTGAGGGGATAGATTTTCTTCCTCACTCAGTACAGTTTTACCGTCAACAACTTCAGTGGTTAGGCGGCATGGGTATCATCGTACTCGCAGTTGCCATTTTACCTATCCTTGGAGTAGGGGGCATGCAGCTGTATCGTGCAGAAACGCCTGGGCCAGTTAAAGATAATAAAATGACTCCGCGTATTGCCGATACGGCTAAGCATTTGTGGTACATCTATTTATCCATAACCATTGCATGTGCTGGCGCATACTGGCTTGCGGGAATGAATGCTTTCGATGCTATTTGCCATTCTTTCTCAACGGTTGCTATTGGTGGCTTTTCGAACCACGATGCCAGCTTAGGCTATTTTAATAGTCCTATGGTAAACGTTGTGTGTACCGTGTTTTTGCTTATTGCTGCGTTAAACTTCTCATTACACTATGCAGCGGTGAGCTCGCGTTCGGTTAAAGGCTATTTTAACGATCCAGAGTTTAAGGCGTTCTTTATCATTCAAGCCTCACTCATTGGGATTTGTTTCTTAGTACTTACACTTTCAGGCTATTACAGTTCGGCTGAACAAGCTTTGGATCAAGCCATGATCCAAGCGGTATCTATTAGTACAACCGCAGGGTTTGCGACAACCGATTTTTCGGTATGGCCTACATTCCTGCCCATTATGCTTATTTTTTCTAGCTTTATTGGAGGGTGCGCGAGTTCCACTGGTGGTGGCTTAAAAGTAGTGCGTGTGTGCTTACTGTTTTTGCAGGGAAAACGTGAAGTCGATAGGCTAATTCACCCGAAAGCGGTATACAGCGTTAAGTTTGGCGACCGTGCCATGCCTGATAGAGTAGTAGAGGCCGTATGGGGGTTCTTTTCAGCTTACGCAGTAGTATTTGTTATCATTATGATAGGCTTGATTGCCACGGGTTTAGATAACCTAAGCGCCTTTACCGCTACTGCGGCCATGCTGAATAACTTAGGTCCGGGATTGGGCAGCGTAGCGGCCAACTATGCTGATGTTACGGATGCAGGCAAGTGGATACTGGTGATTGCTATGGTGTTTGGACGACTAGAAGTCTTCTCGTTATTGGTTTTGTTCTCACCTACGTTCTGGCGTAGCTAACAGAAAAGGCGAAAAGGAAGAGTAAACCGATAGGTTAAGCTTAAAAAACAAGGGCGATAAACATCGCCCTTTTTATATCTGTTGCTTATTACTTCACGTACTCATGTAGCTTTGCTAAAGCGCTAGCCAAAGAAAAATGCGCTGGGTTGGAACAGCTTTTCCACGTCGTTGATGTACTTCTTATCAACCAAGAACAAAATTACATGGTCGTTTGCTTCAATCTTGGTATCGCTGTGAGCAATAATCACCTGCTCGTCACGAACAATTGCACCGATAGTTGTGCCTGGGGGCAATTTTATATCGCCTATTTGTTTGCCAACCACCTTAGACGTATTTTCATCACCGTGCGCTATCGCTTCAATAGCCTCGGCAGCCCCTCGTCGTAATGAGTACACGTTTACAATGTCACCGCGACGTACGTGAGTCAGTAGCGCCGAAATAGTAGCTTGCTGAGGTGAAAACGCGATGTCTATCTCACCGCCCTGTACCAAGTCCACATAAGCACTTCGCTGAATAAGCACCATGGCTTTTTGCGCACCCATGCGCTTTGCCAGCATGGCCGACATAATATTCGCTTCATCATCATTGGTAACGGCAATGAAGGCATCGACTTGCTCAATGTTTTCTTCACTCAGCAATTCAGGGTCAGACGCGTCACCGCTAAATACAATGGTTTTATCTAAGTTGGCAGATAAATACTTGGCCCTTTCTGGGCTATATTCAATAAGCTTCACATTATGATTGTGCTCTAACTTTTTCGCGAGGCCAGCACCAATCAAGCCACCACCAGCTATCATTATTCGTTTATAGCTTGATTCGAGTTTTTGAAGCTCACTCATTACTGCACGAATGTGTTTCGTTGCCGCAATAAAGAATACTTCATCATCGGCCTCAATAACCGTGGTGCCTAACGGACGAATAGGGCGGCCGCGTCGGTAAATGGCTGCAACCCGGGTTTCAACGTTCGGCATATGGTCTTTAAGGGCAGACAACGCGTGGCCTACCAATAAACCGCCATAATAGGCTTTAACCGCAACAAGGCTGGCTTTACCTTCAGCAAACTCAACAACCTGAAGTGCACCAGGGTAGTCGATAAGGCGTTTGATGGCCTTCGTTACCAACTGCTCAGGAGCGATAATGTGGTCAACGGGAATATCTTGCTGCTTATATAGCTGCTCTTGGTAAATAATGTATTGTTCAGAGCGTACCCGAGCGATTTTAGTGGGTGTTTTGAATAGACTGTAGGCCACCTGACAGGCCAACATATTACTTTCATCACTATTGGTTACGGCAATCAGCATATCGGCATCTTCCGCACCGGCCTTACGCAACACGTCAGGGTGTGAACCCACGCCCGTTACTACTTGTAAATCAAGACGGTCTTGAAGTGCGCGCAATATAGTGGGGTCAGAGTCAATAACCGTTATTTCGTTATTCTCACCCACTAAGTTTTCAGCAAGTGTTCCGCCTACTTGGCCGGCCCCTAAAATGATGATCTTCATCGTTATTATTTTGCCTTCATATTCGTGTACGTCTTAACTGTGTGACGTTGCACAACTATTGAACTCAGTCTGCTGACTTTACCAGCCTCGCATAATAGAAACCATCCATTTGTTGCTCCCCTGGCGTTATCTGGCGCCCGGGTTTATCAACGGTTTCTGTTTTCACTATGGGCGATAACGAGGCATCTGGCGTGTCGGCGAGAAACTGCTGTATTTGCGCCATATTCTCTTTTGGCAAAATAGAACATGTTGCATAAAGCAGCGTGCCGCCTGGCTTTAATAGACCCCACAATGTTTCTAATATGCGCCGTTGAAGCTGTGCTAAATTTTCGATGTCATTGGCTTTTCGAAGCCAGCGAATATCTGGGTGACGTCGAATCACACCGGTAGCAGAGCAGGGGGCATCCAGTAATATTCTGTCGAAGGGCTTTCCGTCCCACCAGGTATCAGGATTAGCTGCATCACCTTGCTTAATATCGACAGTGTGCTTAAGGCGAATCATGTTTTCTTCTACCCGTTTTAGGCGTGTAGCATCAGCATCAAGCGCTAATACGTACTGTGTATCAGGTGCAGACTCAACAATGTGCCCTGTTTTTCCGCCTGGTGCGGCGCAACAGTCTAGAATGCGTTCGTTCGCTTGAGGCTTTAGGTAATGCGCAGCTAATTGCGCTGCCCCATCTTGTACCGCAAAGTGACCTTTTTCAAAACCAGGCAGGGCAGTAATGTCTTCTCGTTTAGTTAGAATTACCGCATCAGCGTGGTTTTCGCTAAGGGTATATTCAACCCCTGCTTTATCTAGCGCTTGAGTAAATGATGCCAACGATGTTTGCAGTTTATTCACGCGAAGCCAGATAGGGGCCATGGCATTCGTTTCACTACGTACCTGCTCAGCGTCGTCCCCATAGGCGTTCTCAATTGCCTTAAATAACCACTTTGGTAAGCCGCTGTTTATGATTGCGTCGTCCACAGGTTTGTCTGCAAGGTTCTCTCGCTGAAAATTACGCAGTACAGCATTCACTAACCCTTTTAAAGCTGCGGCATTTAGATAAGACGCTGCAGCGACGGTCTCGCCAACGGCGGCGTGATTGCTAACGCGGGAAAAGTTAAGCTGATACAAACCAAGAAGAATGAGGTGTTCAATAACCTTTTTATTTCCCTTTAAGGGTCTATCAAGCAGAGAGCGCAGCCAATACTGTACAAGGGGAAGTCGACGCATTACCCCTAACGACATCTCCTGAATCCATGCGTTGTCTTTAGCGTTATGTCTGCGCTGAACGCGTTCTAGGCATTCTCGAGATGACTTGCCTTGCTCTAAAATTTGATAGATGACCCACGCGCAATCTGCGCGCAGGTTCTTTTGTTTGGGAAGGGGTAATGATTTCACGTTTAGTCCGCTTCGGTCAGACATCGGCCCACTTCAAACCATGTTTGGCGGGCATTGATAACGTCTGACGCTGGTAGCGCCTTTTTACCAGGAATTTGAAGTGATGTAATGCTCAGAGCATCGCGCCCGGTAGCGATAGTAATGCCTTCTTTATTGGCACTAACTACAGTACCTGGCTCAACGTCTTTTTCTAACGGCACAACGCAGGCAGACCATACTTTAACGTTCTGATCTTCGACCTGCATCCACGCTACAGGCCAAGGGTTGAAGGCGCGTATATTTCGCTCTATTTGCGATGCATCTTCAGCCCAATTGATAAGCGCTTCTTCTTTAGAAAGCTTTTTCGCATAGGTAGCCAAAGAGTCATCTTGTTTGGTGGGCATATAGTTCTCAAAGTCGTCGACGACTTCAACTAACGCTTTTGGTCCAAGCTCCGCAAGTTTGTCGTACAAGGTCGCGCTTGTATCTAGAGGTGTAATAGGTAATGTCGCAATGTGCAGCATATCGCCGGTATCTAAACCTTCGTCCATTTGCATTATGGTTACGCCGGTTTCAGCGTCACCCGCCCAAATTGAACGCTGTATTGGTGCGGCGCCTCGCCATTTGGGCAGTATAGAACCGTGCACGTTTATGCATCCTAGTTTTGGGCTATTTAACACTGCCGTAGGCAAAATTAAGCCATATGCAACCACCACCATTAAATCGGCATTGAGCATGGCCAATTCTTCCTGCGCCTCAGCTGCTTTAAGCGATTGTGGCTGATACACCGGAATGGCATTTTCTTCAGCGAGCACTTTAACGGGACTGGCAGTAAGCTTTTTACCTCGTCCAGCGGGTCTATCAGGCTGAGTGTAAACAGCAATAACCTCGTGCTCACTTTCTATCAACGCTGATAGATGCTTAGCTGCAAAATCCGGAGTACCGGCAAAAATCACTTTCAATGGAGTTGTCACGTTATTCCTTAGGCTTTTGCAGCAAGACGCGCTTCTTTCTCAAGCTTTTTACGAATACGTTGGCGCTTAAGAGGTGAAAGGTAATCAATAAACAGTTTACCTTTTAAATGATCCAGCTCGTGCTGAATACAAATAGCTAACAGGCCCTCAGCATCTAGCTCAAAAATTTCGCCATTTTGGTCTAGTGCCTTCACTGTAATCGCTTCTGCGCGCTCGACTTTGGCGTAGTTACCTGGAACAGACAAGCAGCCTTCTTCGCTGATAGTCGAACCATCTTTGCGAATAATTTCAGGATTTATAAATACGCGTGGCTCGTTTTGATCTTCCGATACGTCCATTACAACAACTTGAACGTGGCGGTTAACCTGCGTTGCAGCAAGGCCAATGCCGTTCTCGTCTTTCATGGTTTCGAACATGTCCGATACCAATTGCTTAATTTCGTCGTTAACCTCTTCTACGGGTTTAGCTACCGTGCGAAGACGTTCATCAGGAAAACTTAATACGTCTAAAATTGCCATTTCTCGCTTACTTCACCTTTTCGCTGTATAAATTCATATACGATCTAATTGCCAGCACGCTTTACAGTGCTTATTAAGTTACTATTCTAACGTATATCGGGTGGTTTCGTGCAGTTTTTTGCCTAAACCCTATAAGAATACGTAGTTCTGCCGATATAGTGCTATTGTCTGAAAAATCAACAATAAATGACAGTGAATAATTTGCAGGTGGTCAATTTGAAAAAGCGATTAACACGCGCGCGTCGTGCAGCAATATTTATTCTTGGAGTGCTTTTATCTTTGCCTGCGCTCGCGCTTCAATTAAAAGACACTGCGCCCGAGACCTACACGGTGAAGCGTGGCGACACCCTGTGGGAAATTGCAAGTATTTTTTTAAATGAGCCTTGGCTATGGCCAGAGCTGTGGCGAACGAATACGCAAATAGATAACCCTCATCTTATTTATCCCGGTGATGTCATCGTTGTTGGTTACATTGATGGTAAGCCTGTCTTAAGCGTGAAGCGCGACAAGCTAGCCTACAACCTGTCACCGTCTACCGATAAGCGAATAAAGCCAAAACCTGTTGACGTCCTGTCTTGGACTACTATATCTCCTTTTGTTAGACAGCATATGTTGCTAGACGAAGACGACTATTCAGCCTTACCTAGACTCCTAGGTAATCAAGACGGAAATGTAAGGTTTGCTTCAGATGACTTTGTGCTAAGCCAGCAACAATTCAGTACTGACGATCAGTACAGAGTGATAAGAAAGCACGCTACTATCAAAAACCTAGATGGAGAAACGCTAGGCATTCAGGTCACTCATATATCTAATGCTTTGTTGGTAGAGAAAGACCAGGCAGACGAAACCATGCTGCTGTTTATTGATGACGCCAATCAAGAAGCAAAACGTGGTGACAAATTGATGGCCGGTGGCTTTACTCATCCAGAAGGTTTCGAGCTTACGCCTGCTACCTCACAACGAGGAGCGGTCGTAGGTGATTTGCATGATCACGATTTACTTGGCAAATATGACGTTGTCATTGTTGACCTTGGTGCGATGGATGTAGCACCAGGCACCGTATTGGGGCTGTATGCTCAAGGCCCAGCCATTATTGATGAAGATAGCCCTCGTTACGTTGATGAACCCGGTGCTAAAAACGGTGGTGAGTGGTTTATCGATACAGTAGCGCAACCTGCACTCAAAGTAGGTGAGGTGATTGTTTTTAAAACATTCGATGCGGCAAGCTATGGGTTAATAACACGAGCGAACAAAGGGATTAAGCGCGGCTTTATTGTCGCTAAGCCTTAAACGCCTTAGGGTTCATTGTCGCTCACAAAGGAGCGACAATGAAACAGCACACATCTCAATCAAACTGCGAGCTATTTGCATGGATAGCACTAGCATCCGCTCAGCGCATATCCCCTAAAATCTGGCTACAGACCCTTGAGCACTATCAACTTTCTCCCGCTGATTTAGCCGGAAATGCATCATCGCTTCCTAACGATGTAAAACTGCTCGTAGACCAAATATCAAAGCCCCTTATTGATGCTGCGTTCTCATGGCAACAAGCGGCTGATAATAGACACATTATTTCTTATTCGTCTTCATATTACCCTCAATCGTTAAAGCAATTGGACAGTCCACCTCTAGTATTATTTGCAACGGGTGATAGTACTTTGATGCGAAGCCCGCAAATTGCCATTGTGGGTAGCAGAAGGGCTAGCATTCAGGGTAAGCGTATCGCCGGTGAATTTGCATTAGGGTTATCTAGTAATGGGGTTGCAGTAACAAGCGGCCTTGCTATGGGCATTGATAGTGCAGCGCATCAAGGCGCTTTGTGTGGTAACACAGGGACAATCGCAGTAATGGGGACGGGGCCTGAGAAGGTCTACCCCGCGAAAAATTACAAGCTCTACGAGGAAATAAATAATGACAAAGGCGTTACCGTCACAGAGTTCTTTCCAGGGCAGGGGCCAAAGCCTTGGCACTTTCCTAGAAGAAACAGAATTATCGCAGCATTATCACTTGGAACCTTGGTGGTAGAGGCAAAAATTAAGAGTGGCACCTTGATAACTGCGAATTTGGCCGCAGATATTGGGCGAGAAGTATTCGCTGTGCCTGGTAGTATCTTTCACGCGTACTCTGAAGGCTGCCATTGGTTAATCCAACAGGGCGCCAAATTAGTAACTAATATTAACGATATTCTTGATGAAATTGGTTTTCAAGCTGAGCAACTGAGCTTGGATGTAAACGAGCAAAACGAAAAAAGTGCAGCGAATAGCTTGGCAACCGATAAATTATTAGCTAGTGTGGATTATGACATCACCGCTATTGATGTTATAGCCCAGCGCAATGCCTTATCAGTATCGCAAGTAATGGCATCATTATTAGAATATGAGTTGCGTGGTTTAGTAGCCGCTGTCCCTGGTGGTTACGTTAAATTGAGGGGAAAATAATATGTTCGATATCCTCATGTATCTGTTTGAAAACTTCATTCACAGTGAAACGGAAATTCGTGTTGATCAAGACGAGTTAACGGAAGAGCTTGTGCGCGCAGGTTTCCATCACGATGAGATTTATAAAGCCCTCGCATGGTTAGAAAAGCTAGCGGCTCTGCAGGAAACGGATATAAAACCGTATTTTTGTAAAGGGATTAGCACCAGCTTAAGCCGCATTTACACTCACGAAGAACAAATGCGTTTAGATGTGGAATGTCGTGGTTTTCTTATGTTCTTAGAACAGGTCAATGTATTAGATGCATCCACACGTGAAATGGTGATAGACCGGGTTATGGAAATCGATTCCAATGAATTCTGTTTAGAAGACCTGAAGTGGGTTGTGCTAATGGTACTATTCAACGTACCAGGCAAAGAGAAAGCCTACGCGCAAATGGAAGATCTTTTGTTCGAAGAGCCAGATGGCGTGCTGCATTAATGCAGTCATAGTCACTGATATTTGAATCTTTACTTACAAAATGCGCTGTGAAATCGCAGCGCGTTAAGGCCTTAACGTCTAATACATGTCTAAAATAGACCACTCACTTTTTTCAGCACACGAGCATGCTCTTGATGATAACTTCGGAGACTGCCCCGAGTGCGGAAAGCCCCTTCATATAAAGAACAGTAAATCAGGCCCGTTTATTGGGTGTACAGGCTACCCTGAATGTAACTTCAGTAAGCCGCTTCACGATAAACAAACCACTATTCTTAAAACCTTAGAAGGTATAGCTTGCCCCGAATGTGCCTCCGACCTTGCAATAAAAAAAGGGCGGTTTGGTATGTTTATCGGCTGTACCAATTTTCCTACATGCCATCACATAGAGCCTATTAAAGAAAAAGAAGACACCTTGGTAGATTGTCCAAAGTGTAAGAAAGGGCACTTAATCTCGCGTACTAACAAATACGGCAAACAGTTTTTTGCGTGCAACCATTATCCACAATGTCGATATGTGCTAAATTTCACGCCTGTAAATGAAAGCTGCCCAGACTGCGGTTGGGGAGTATTGATAGAAAAGAGGGGGCAGTTACAGTGCCCTCAGCCCAACTGTGGCTTTAAAAAGTAATTATACAAACTACACCAAGAACTATACGTAGAGATCAAAATCATGTCTGAGATCCAAAATGGGAACGTAAATACGTTTACCCCCGTTGAGGCTAATGCATCTGAAATAGACCCTGTTGTTGCCGCTTTTGAAGCGGGAAGTTTAATTGTTTATCCAACCGAAGCGGTGATGGGCATTGGATGTGACCCAGACAATGAAGCAGCGGTAAATGCGCTGTTAGAGATAAAACAGCGACCAGTAGAAAAGGGCGTTATTTTAATAGCTGCCAATTACAGTCAGCTATTGCCCTATGTTAACGACAATGCCATACAACCACATCGTCGTACCGATATTTTCTCAAGCTGGCCAGGCCCTAACACTTGGCTTTTACCTAAGTCGTCATCGGCGCCTGTTTGGTTAACCGGTAAGCATAGTAAAATAGCTGTGCGCGTAACTAATCATCCAGTAGTAGTAGAGCTGTGCAATAAGTTAGGGAAGCCACTTGTTTCTACAAGTGCTAACCTAACCGGTCAACCGCCAGCCACCACTACTGAAGAGGCAAAAGCCGTATTCGCTGATTCCGTTTTTTACGTTGATGGTGCAGTAGGCGGTGCAACTAAACCCAGTACCATTCGCGATGGTGACACAGCAGAGGTAATAAGAGCATGACGTCAGCAGAATTACTGGACGGTAAAAATGCCGCTGAAGTAATAGAACAAGTAAAAAGCTATCTACTAGGGCTGCAGGACACCATTTGCCAAACCCTCGAGCTCGCCGACGGGAAAGGTCAGTTTGTCGAAGACAGCTGGCAGCGTGAAGAAGGCGGCGGTGGTCGCTCTCGAGTCTTAAAAAACGGTGCGGTGATTGAGCAAGGCGGCGTTAACTTTTCACACGTGTTTGGCAGCCAAATGCCTGCATCAGCAACGGCAAATCGTCCTGAGCTTGCGGGAAGAAACTTTCAAGCAATGGGCGTATCACTTGTTATTCACCCACATAACCCGTATATCCCAACGTCACACGCTAATGTTCGCTTTTTCATTGCTGAAAAAGAAGGTGAAGCGCCTATCTGGTGGTTTGGTGGTGGTTTTGACTTAACGCCGTTTTACCCGTTCAAAGATGACGTTGTGCACTGGCATGATACTGCAAAGAAATTATGTAAGCCGTTTGGCGACGATGTATACCCTAAGTACAAAAAGTGGTGCGACGACTACTTTTACTTAAAGCATCGCAATGAAACTCGCGGAGTGGGCGGTTTATTCTTCGACGACCTGAATGAATGGGGCTTTGAACAGTCATTTGCATTTATGCAGGCGGTAGGCAACGGCTTTATTGATGCTTACGTTCCTATTGTAGAACGCCGTAAGCAAACCGACTTTGGTGAAAGAGAGCGAGACTTCCAGCTATATCGCCGAGGTCGCTACGTTGAATTCAATCTAGTATTCGACCGCGGTACCCTGTTTGGATTACAAACCGGTGGGCGCACAGAGTCTATTTTAATGTCGATGCCGCCGCTAGCCCGCTGGGAATATTGCTATACACCTGCACCGGGTAGCGCTGAAGCTAAGTTAACTGACTGGTTAAAGCCTACTGACTGGTGAATTGAGCTCAGTAAGCTCGCTTTTACTGTTTTAACTAGCGCCATCAATAATGAAAACGCCGTGTGAAATGAACACAGGGCGTTTTTTTGATCTGCATCAAGTCCGAATATCATCTTTGTTTCAGTGAGTTATCAAGCTTGCGCTGGATCAATGTTTCTCTTAACCACAGGCGTAAAGTAGCGCCATCTTAGTTAAACACAAAAGAGACACATCATGCGCAAACACTTTTTATCTGCATCTGCACTTTGTCTTACACTTGCTGCACTTTCACCTTTAGCTAACGCTCACCAGCAGGGCGACTGGATTGTTCGTGGCGGTCTTACTAACGTTGCTCCCGACGAATCTACTTCTAACATCGTCGCTGGTGGTACTGACCTCGGTGTTGCCCTTAATATCGATAATGATACCCAGCTAGGTTTGAACGTTGCGTACTTTATTACCGATAATATTAATATCGAGCTGCTTGCAGCAACGCCCTTTAAGCACGACGTGAGCTTTTCTGTTGCAGACCCTCTAGGTACGGGGAACCAGCTTGGTGAAGTGACGCACCTTCCTCCTACATTAACAGCGAACTATTACTTCAACGACGCAAGCGCTGCATTTCAGCCGTACATTGGTGCAGGGATCAACTATACCTTTATCTTTGATGAGGAGTTTACGGGCGCAAATGAAACTGCGGGCTTAAGTGACCTATCACTTGATAACTCATTTGGTGTATCGGCTCAGGTTGGTATGGACTATCAGATAGATACTAAGTGGCATGTAAACGCATCGGTTCGTTACATTGATATTGATACAGAAGCCACCTTTAAAGTAGGTGATGCTGCTGGAAAGGTGAGTGATATTGAAATAGACCCTTGGGTGTATACGATATCGGTGGGTTACACCTTCTAAAGCCTAAACCTAAGAGTTGAAGCTTTCATAATTGCACTACTTTATACGCCAACAAGAGCGTAAACAGTAACAGGGGACTTGCGCGTTAAAAGGTTAACCCTTTCAACGCGCTTTTTTATCTAATGTTGCTAAGAAAACCCGTGATTAGAGCGAAGCGATGTCGCTGGGTAGTTCACTTTGTATTCACCATGTGATTGGCAAGTTGATCGAGTGCATCAAGTAACTGTTGAGCTAAGGCGATATCTTCTACCGTTTTAAACATGGCTTTTCGCATACAATACATCCACTGTGCTTTTAACTCTGGTGTTACTGTGTAGGGAAGGTGGCGAGCACGCAAACGCGGGTGTCCAAATTGCTGCTGATAATCATCAGGACCACCAAGCCATAAGCTCAAATATAAAAAGAATACGTGACGAATTCTTTCTAATGGCTGAGGGTGAATAGCAAGTAGTTCACTTGCAAGTGGGTCGGTTTCCATTATGTCGTAAAATGTATTTGCTAATTCCCGTACTTTCTCCTCTCCACCTATACGCGCATATGGTGTACTCTGCGAGGCACGACTATCGCTTTTCTTCTTTATATTAAATAAGTCTCGTATTCCCATGAAAAAATTCGCTGTATTCGGAAATCCTATTGCACAGAGTTTATCACCAACTATTCATCAAATGTTTGCAGATCAGGTTGGAGAAAATATTTCTTATGAAAAGATACTTGCGCCTGAATATGGTTTTGTTGAAGCTGCCAAAGTGTTCTTAGCGCAGAAAGGTGCTGTAGGCTGCAATGTCACCATGCCTTTTAAGCTAGATGCATTCAACCTGGCAAAGGTAGATGATCAAGCGGCTAAAGATGCACAAGCTGTTAATACACTAATGAATAGTGGCAATGGTGATGTACTTGGATACAACACAGATGGTGTTGGGCTGGTAAATGATTTACTCAATAATGGAGTGGAAATTAAGGGCAAACGTGTATTGCTTATTGGTGCAGGTGGCGCAGCCCGTGGCGTCATTTCGCCGTTATTAAAAGCCGGAGCCGCTTCCTTAACCATTGCAAATAGAACCAAAGCAAAAGCTGATGAAGTGGCAAATGCCGCGTCAAACCCTAAAGTACAGGTGGTAGCACTTGAAGATATCGCAACGATAGCACCTCATATTATTATCAATTCAACAGCCGCGAGTTTAAGTAATGAGTTGCCGTGTAGTTTAAATGATGTTGTTTTACAACACTGTGAAGTGGTTTACGACATGGTATATAAAAACTCACCCACGCGCTTTATGAGAGATGCGGCCGAACTTGGTGTTAAAACACAAATAGATGGGTTAGGGATGCTGGTCGAGCAAGCGGCTGAAGCTTTTTATATATGGACACAAAAGCGCCCCGATACTTCAGATATTGTAAAACGTGTCAGGGCTATCGTTGAGCAAGGCGAGAAGCGAAACTAGTTCGCTTCTTCAAGGTACTCGTTTTTTAATACAATATAGTTCACAGCAGATTGTTTTAGAAATGCCATTTCGGCATCGTTAAGCGGTCGCTTCTTTTGCATGGGGTTTCCAACGTAAAGAAACCCGCTTTCTAATCTTTTGTTTGGCGGTACTAATGTACCTGCCCCAATGAACACATCGTCTTCAACAACAACGCCATCCATTACAATTGCGCCCATACCTACCAGAATACGATTACCTAATTTGCAGCCATGCAGCATACATTTGTGCCCAACGGTAACGTCGTCACCAATAATAAGTGGGAAGCCGTTGGGGTTTTTCTCGGATTTACGGGTAACGTGCAAAACACTGCCGTCTTGAATATTAGAACGGGCGCCAATACGAATTTTGTTCACGTCACCGCGCGCAGCAACCAATGGCCAGACGCTACTGTCTTTTTCAATTTTCACATCACCGACTATTCGACATGAAGCGTCTATATATACTGAGCTATCTATTGATGGAAAAATGCCCTTAAAGCTATCTATAGTATGCTTCATCTATATTGTTCCTTATAAGTATGAACTTCTTAGTTAATCAAGTAACCAACGAGTTTCTAGTAACGCTCATAATACTAATAGTACGGTAAGTTAGTTATACTTTAAAATCCGCTTATCAAAACAAAGAAGCTAAGAAGAAATTTACATGCCTAAACGTTACGTACTATTCGCATCTCTTCCCTACGCATATTCAATTTTGCGTCCATTACAAACTGAGATAAGAGCTAGAGGTGATGAAGTTGCATGGTACCTAGAGCCTACATGTGAAAATTTACTTGATGACTCTGAAGTCTTGCTTGCAAACATTGATGACGTAAAAAGCTATGACCCCCTTGCAATTTTTGCGTGCGGTAACTTCATTTATCATTTTCTCCCTGGGATAAAGGTCGCGGTATTTCATGGGTATGCAGTTGGAAAACGTGGTGAGAAAGGAGATGTGCTGGATGACCATTTTACAATTCGGAATTGGTTTGACGTGTATTGCACACAAGGCCCAAGCAGCACACCTGTATTCAAGCAACTGGAAGAAAAGCACGGTTTCTTTAAATGTTATGAAACAGGTTGGTGTAAGGTTGATCCATTTTTCACAGAACCTACGTTGCAGAATGAAGGTAAAACTACGATATTGTATTCGCCTACATTTAGCCGGGGTATCACTTCGGTAGAGGCCTTATATGACACAATACATCAGATTGCTGAACTTAGAGATTGGGGTTGGATAATAACCTTCCACCCTAAAATCACTGATAACTCGATATTAGACAAGTACCAAAAGCTGGCAGAAAAGTTCGACAATGTTAGTTTTGAAAGAAATGAAGGTTTAAAAACATTTCAACGTGCAGATGTAATGCTTTGTGACAGTTCATCAATAATTCTTGAATTTATGCTACTTAATAAGCCAGTTGTCACGTTTAAGAATACAAACCCAGGACCTCACTTAATTGATGTAGATGATTGTGACGCTGTCGAGCCTGCATTAGACCGAGCATTAACAAAGCCTAAATCTTTAATGGCAGCTATAGATAGCTATACGTTGAACCACGAAGCTCATAGGGATGGAAATAACTGTTCTCGCGTTTTAGACGCTGTAGACCATTTCAAATCTAACTTCGAAGGTCGAATAAAAGCTAAGCCGCTTAACCTGTGGCGCAAGTTCAGGTTAAGGAATAAGCTGAAATACTGGAAATAGTTGGTATTTTGAGCGTTCAAAACAAATATGACACTTTTTTTAAAATAAGTGTTGACGTGAGCGCTCATTTCCCTAAAATGCGCATCCGCTTCGGGGGAAAAGCAAAACAGCAACCCTTCTGAAGTTAGTCTCTACTACCTACATAGGCCAGTAAAGACGGGAGTTTAGAAGAAGCGCTTCAGAAAATAAATTTTCAAAAAGTGTTGACAACGAAAACTTCCAGCGTATAATGCGCACCTCACTCGAACAGGGTGAGTCACTAAGAAGCAACAGCTTCTAGTGAATCGCGACGAAGTCGCAACGTTCTTTAACAATTTAGACAAGACAATCTGTGTGGGCACTCGTTAAGAGTGTCACAACGACGATTCATATTTCGATATATTTAATT